>JBATSB010000024.1:0-4301 GCA_049293015.1 Ignavibacteria bacterium | reverse complement strand
ACATCCATCGCAGATGAATTCCTTGCGGTCCGATTTGATTCTTATCCGGATATATTCCGGTCACATTAAGAAATTTAAGAAAATCTTCATCCAAATAATCCTGTCCGAATGCAGCCTTCAGAAAATTGAAGATTGAAGAACTCATCAAAGCTGCAATAGAAGATGTTTTAATAAACTGTCTTCTGGTAAAGGAATCTTTTGTGAAGTTTACCAAAGTTTATATTTCATTTGAAGTTTGAATTAACATGGTTAATAGATTTAAATAAAAATGGATCTAATTCTATTCATCTTCTTTGAATAGGTCATCTATTGGATCTTTTTTAAAAGTTGGTATAGTTTTGTTTTGCTTTATTATTTCCTCTGTAATATTTTTAAATTCCTCAGACTCCAAATATGCCTTATTCTCTTGTATAATATTGGTTATGTATGGACCAAAATCTTTATTAACATTAATATTTTTTTTCTCTGTTTTCTTTTTATTGAGAACATGATTCTCAATAAGATAATTTTCAATTTCTGAAATGTATTTATTATCCATCAATAAATTCGAATAAGATTTATTTTTCATTAGTGCCTTTTCGTTACCACTGTCAACAATTTTTCTTATCTCTTTATTTTCTAATAAATTCAATATTTTGTTAAATCTTTTGTCTTTTTTTAATTCGGGAATATTATTATAAAAATATAAAAAAGTGGGAATTCTTAATTGAAAATCTTTTGATGAACATAGCTTGACTTTAATTATACCTATCAATATTCCCATATGGTAAAGAAACTGCGAATAAGAGAATTGAGAACTAACAAAATCTGATATTGCATCTCTATAAATGTTCGAGTAGCCATTATCATTAGGATGAATCATACCATATACATTTCCTTGAATGGCAATGGAGGCTCCCAATGTATTAATGTAAGGGTCACGGCAATTACAAATCCCATGTTTGCCAATTTTGTTTTCTACATCAATTACTTTCCACCCAATATTAGTAGTGTTTCTAATCTGGTTATTCATTGGAAGAAGAAAAGATTCTTGAATCATTTTATATTCTCCAGTTGGTGAAGATAAAATATCTGTTTCAAAGGATGCACAACCAAAATGAAAAAAATCAGAAAAATCCGAATCATAAAACAATGAGTCACCACATAATCCATTTGGACCATGTGTTGGATCGGGATAGGTACAAATTCCCACAACAGGATTCCCGAAAAATTCGTTAGCCGCTTCATCTAATCCTTGATAAATATCTCCCAACAGTAATATTCTTTCTTCATATTCTCTTCTTACATTAACATCCTCGTATTGATAATT
This sequence comes from Ignavibacteria bacterium, assembly GCA_049293015.1. GTDB lineage: Bacteria > Bacteroidota > Ignavibacteria > Tepidaquicellales > Tepidaquicellaceae > UBA2330. The sequence goes on along the minus strand of JBATSB010000024.1, from coordinate 2,992 downwards.
TGCCGGTATTACTAAATAATTCAAAACAATTTGTGCAAATCCGCAGTCATTTCCCCCTATATTTAATAGTAATAAATTTACTTTGTTATGATTTCCTTGCGATGGACCTTGACCTAACAATCTATTTTTTAGCGTTTTAAATTGAATATTATTTCGTATTTCTTCGCAGTCTAAATGCCCTGTAGTTAACTGATGATTTTCGTAAAGCTCCAAAGCTTTTGCTCCTGAACATGGATTAAAACTGTAGTCAATATCTATATTAGGGTTGAAATATATGAAATCCTTTACTCCTCTCAATAAACCACTCTTTCGAGATTGATGGCAGGGACAATTATCCCACAAATCATCACTGGTCCCTACATTGTGATTTGGTGCACCCTCTCCAGCTGCATAGGAATCACCTGCAATTGCAATATTATAGGAATCCGGCATTACAAAAGATTTTAATTCAGTTACTTCTGCATCTGAATATGTAGCATCTGATTTTCTAACTTTCATAATTTTATAATAAACACATTCGTCCTTTTTATAAACAATTGGGTTTAAATCAATATTAGGATTTCCTGGCAGAAATAAACGAGGATTATAAAGCGGATAATTATTTCTAACTATGTGAGCATCCGCATAGTTTAATTGAAACATGGTATTATTTGGAGCTATATTATGATTTCTACTTGGAAAGATAAACTTACAATCATAAGTATTATCAAACTTGAAAAGTAACGGTCTGCCTCTGTGTAGAGTTGGAGAAAATAATGAATTAATTGAAATGTCTCTCAATTCGGATTTTTCATTTGAATAGAAAACCCAAATCTCAAAGTTTCTATTTGTCAAAGCTTCGTTGGATATCTGGAAAGATAATGATCTTGACCCTGGAATTATTGGGCATCTCTCTCTATGAACAAAATTTGACTGTCCATAGGAAATAATTGAAAACCATATGAGGTAAATAAAAAAACATGATATTCTCTTATTCATAATAATTTTTTATGTTTAACAAATAAAAATTTAATAACAAATAGATTATCAGAAATTTACCTACATCTATTCTAGATAATTGAAATAAGAAAAGTTCATATTGCCATGTTAATTCCGTCCTAAAACTGACCACTCGATATAGTTTAATATACTAATCTTTAATTATATTTTCCAACATAAAACTTTTGTAGTTTATTAAAAACGGATAACTCTGATGAAGCAGACGATCCAGTACTGCCGAGACAACTATATCATCATTATATATTTCACCCCATTGTTCAAACGGCTTGTTGGAAATGACTATAATCGATCCCTTCTCATATCTTATTGATTCCATCTGGGAAAACAGTCTTGATGTCTGTATGCTTAAACTCAGGTATCCGAGTTCATCTCTTATAAGCAGATCCACTCTTATAAGCAGATCCACTCTTATAAGCAGATCCACTCTAGATAGTGTATCAAGCTTCTTATTTAGTTGTCCGGATACTTCAGCAGATGTAAGTTCTTCAGTGAGTCTTTCAGCAGTATAAAACAATACTCTCTTCATAGCATTTGTTGCTTTGATGCCGATACTTATTGCCAGATGTGTCTTGCCTACTCCCGGAGTGCTAACAAATATAATGTTTGCAGCAGTGTTTAAAAAATCAAGAACTGCCAGTTCACTGATGAGCTTCTCATTTAAATTCGGCTGATACGAAAAATCAAACTCCTCCAGACGCTTTATCTGAGGGAATGCTGCTATTTGTGTCTTCCGGTTGATTGAGCCTTTTATCTTTGCAAGGATCTGCTGTTCTACTATCCTCAGCAGATAATCCTGATAGTTAAGTTTGGTTCTTGTTGCTGCTTCAGAAAGATAAATCTCACGTATCTTGTGAAACGATAGTGTCTTTGAATATCCGACAAGTTTTGTTTGTTCCATTTTGTTAACTTCTCCTTTTTTAAATTTATTCTTTTATTTTTATAATTATTTTACCATGTCGAAAAAAAGGAAAATGTATATTGAAATTAAAATTCACAATATTTCACTTTAGCTTCCAAAACATTTCAATTATGGAATAGATAGTCTGAAAATTCTTCGAAAATGCAGTTAACTATTTTAATTTATAACTACCCTCCATTTTAACTTAGTCTAATAACTTATATAGAATAACCCGCCTGTGATAAATTGCCGTAAAGAAATTCTGAGTAATGGCGTCAAGCAAAAATATACTGTTTGACGAACCTGACAGCGCCTTTCTGTCAGGTGAGGAGTTTATATTTTTGTAGCCATTACGAAAGAATTTCCGGCAATTTATCACCAGCGGGCGACTTTTTTTGTTACTTTTTTTTGTCGTTAAAAAAAAGTAAGTAGAAAAAAATGAATCTTAAATTTTATACTAAAACGTTTTGGATGGATATGAGTATTTTATATAAAATAATAAATTTATACAGATTTACCTCATTTCCCAACTAAATTTTCCCCACCCCATTTTCCCAAACCCTTTAAAAACAACCTTTCGGACACGTCGAAAATGCTTTTTTCACAAACTGCCTTTTTTTATATTTGACTTTTTGAATCATTACAATTAATTTTGTGATGAATTTATGATGATACACGACCGATGAACATGAAGTGAAAAATGTGAACATAGTCTGCTCCGCTGCTTAAGGAATTATTTTTAATTTCAATTAAGGAATTAGCGACTATGAAAACTTCAAAAATTAAAGAAGGATATTTCCCCTTAAATCTTTCATATCAAAATTTACTATTATGTTCATTTCCTGAATACTTTTCAGGAATAGCTTTTCTTACTGATTATAAATACGTACGCCTGAGCTTTAGAAATGTATGCCTGTACTCCGGAGACGTAAGTATAAGTTTTATAGATGTAACCCCAAACTTTGTAAATACACGACTCTACTTTGCAAATGTATGCCTGCGGTTCAAAAACGTATGCCTGTGGATCAAAAACGTATCCCTACAATTCATGGCTGTATCCCTGTGGGTCAAAAACGTATCCCTACAATTCATGGC
>JBATSB010000023.1:0-4090 GCA_049293015.1 Ignavibacteria bacterium | reverse complement strand
GACGATGCAAGTGCATTAGCAGTAGACAACTTAGGAAATGTTTATGTTACAGGCAGAAGTACTGGAAACAATACAGGGGGAGATTTTGCTACAGTTAAATATAATTCCTCAGGGGTTGAGGAATGGGCTGTAAGATATACAAGTACAGGGAATCACGATGACTATGCAGTTAGTTTAAAAGTTGATAAACAAGGAAATATTTATGTTTTAGGTTCAACTTATAGTGGTGCATATAATTATCAAATCACAACAATAAAGTATAATTCTTCTGGAATTCAACAATGGATTGCAAATTTTTTTCACTCGGATATTGTTATTAATCCAGACTATGCTTCAGATTTACAAATAGATAACATTGGAAATTCTTATGTTACTGGTTTTAGTGGAAGAGATAATGATCATTTTGTTTATGTAACTTTAAAATACAATTCATCGGGAGTACGACAATGGTTCTCTAATTATAGCGGAAATGGATCAAACTCTTTTGACTATCCAACATCAATAGGTGTTGACACAATATTGGGTAAAGTATTCGTTACAGGATTTAGCAAAGGGAGTAGTACTAACTATGATTATGCAACTGTTAAATATAATTCATCGGGAGTTCAGGAATGGGCAACTAGGTATAATGCACCAGCAAATGGAGATGATAAAGCTACATTTATCAAAGTAGAAGATCCTGCCTATGTTTATGTAACTGGATACAGTTTTTCAACAAGTAGTTATGATGATTTTGTAACAATAAAATACAATGAATCTGGTGTTCAACAATGGGTATCAAGATATGGTGAACCAGGCTTATATGATGATGAAGCTTATTCAATTACAAGCGATAGAGTGGGAAATTTTTACATAACTGGTAGTAGTTATGGACCGACTAGCACAAATTATAAAATAGTAAAATTTAACTCTTCCGGAGTTCAGCAATGGGCGCAAGAATATAATGGTGAAGTTAATGGTGAGGATTATGGAATATCCGCTATTGCAGATTCAATTGGAAATATTTTTATTACTGGTTCAAGTACAGGAATAGGAACAAATGTAGATGTCGTGACATTAAAATATTCACAAAATGTTGGAATTACACAAATTTCTACATCTATACCTGATAAACACTTACTGATGCAAAATTACCCAAATCCATTTAACCCTATTACCACCATTAATTTTTTAATACCGAAAAATACATTTGTAAAAATAAAAGTATTTGATATAAGGGGAAAAGATATCTGTACTCTTGTAAATGAAAATTTAAATGCTGGGTCTTATAAAGTTGATTTTGATGGTTCAAATTATCCAAGTGGAATTTATTATTATGAAATTAAAACAGATAATTTTAGAGAAACAAAAAAAATGATTTTTTTGAAGTAAATTTTCTTTATTCAGCTAAACTTTTCTTCAAAGACTAATACGCTTTATATTCTTCATCTATCATTTCGTCAAGAATAGTGCTGGCTTCCTCCTTTTTATTCTCACTTAGAAGATTTTTGAATTTCTTTAAACTTAGGATAGACTTGTTCCTTTACTGCTTTGGTTGTTGAAGCCTTTTCCAACTTACTATTTTATTTATACGTTTTGTAATCCTCTTACTATAAGTTATTAAACATCTCATACGCCTTTGTTTCGTCAGTTTTTCTTAGAGTTAGATATTCATCATATGTTAATCTATATTCCTCTCGTCTTTTTTGATTTGCTTTTTTTCTTCTTAGTCTTCCCTGAATAATCTTTTTAATTACTTAAGAAGTCTGTAACGTCTTTACTTTCTTTTGATACTCTAACAGGTGAAAAAGCATTTAAGACATTGCTGGTTCTTTTATCGCTTTCGTTGGTGTTCCAAAAGTTTGCATTTAAATTCCCTAAGGACCTTACATCGTCATGCAAATTTTTTGTCACCAATGACAAAACTTTCCGCCGAAGAAGACATCCTAACTACTGGGACGCAGAAATAGAATTTATCCTATAGCCTACTGAGATAATTGAATCCAGAATTTTTTATTATCTGTGGCTGTAAGTTCCATTTTGGAAATAACTGACTTTTCATTCAATTCACCTGATTTGAATATATTTGATAAATGTTTCGTTATAGCTGGCCTGTGTACCGAATACTTCAACTATTTGTTTTTGTATCAGCCAAACAGTGACTTCTTAAATTTTACTTCAATTTCAGTTTGTTTATCATTGGTTTTATATATTATAATTTCACCTTTATTATCCATAATATTTATTTATTTCCTGAACTATACGAGATTCCTGTATAGTTGCAGGTCCTTATGAAAATTGTTTAAGTATTCTGAATCTTAACTCGGATGTTCAAAAATACAATATTCTTTTAACTCTGGATTTCAACAAATTAAAAATCTCCGACTTGCCAATTTTTAAACAACTCCATATGAAAACAAATTATTATTAATGAGGGATTATGTCTATAAAGAATATATACCTTAAATCAATAAGGGTGTCGGTATGTTCTAAAAACATACCTTTTGGAATAGGAAAAGGTTTGGGTAGGTTAAAGTTTACATTTTAGTCATTAAATTACTCGGAAACATTGCACATTGAACATTGCCCCTCATATCTTCCTCGTCCTCTCCACCAGCATAGCAATATTCTCACTGATAGGATGAAGCCGCTCCTCCAATGTCTGCTTCAGATCCTCAAACCGATCCAGATAATTCTTCTCAATCTCCTTAACCCTCTGATCAATCTTAGAAACTTTTTCGGTATGGATCTTCCAAATATAACCAATCAATACCAGTACCGGTATCTGTGATATGATCCCTGTTAGTATGTCAATAGCCATTAACAATTTCTAATTTTATTTAAAACTAAATTCGTAACTCGTAACTAGTAACTCGTATCTAAATATTTGTCATTTGTAATTTGACATTTGAAATTAAACATTTATCCTCCTGTAAGCCTCAACCACCGAATTAAAATCAAACTCCTTAAACCTCATCTTCACATTCGGAGTCAAACTGCTGTTCTCAACTATCTGCTCTAATTTATTATAAGAAACTGATAAAATATTTTCTGTTTTATGATCCATTCCATATGCACCGTATTTCCTGATCATATAAGATCCCGCTGCAAGCATCAATACAGCTTCTGCAATATCTCCCGGAACGTTACTAACCCTGTATCTTTCCCCTGAAAAAGAACTTTCGATCTTGCCTGTAACCTTAACCGTTGTATCAGATAAAACCTCCGATACAGAGTACTTATTATTATTTGTTACTATCCTGTCACCGGCTCTAAGTTCAGATTTAAATAAAGTCCCCTCACCTTTTAATTCTGTATTCCCTTCCTTCCACGAAACTGTCCCCTGACCTGCAATGTTTTTGTAACCTGCTATGTATTTAATTCTGAAACAGTAATCCGATCCGGAACTGTCCGAACCAAAAACACCTAATTTATAATTCTTCAAAAGTCTGATCAGCCCGGCACTCCTTCCCTCATAAATGCAAACTGAATTCTCAATCGTATCTCCCACTCCATTAATAACATCTTCATACATTCCAGACTCCGTATTAAACTCCTGCAGCTGCAATATCTCCCAAACAGGCCAATTCTTAAGATAAACTTTATCAATATTATTACAGTTGAAATACTCAATCAACTCACTATACTCAAGCTGCCTGTTACAGGCACTGCTAATCCGAAACCCCGCCCGCTTAATAAGTCCAAACAAATATTGATCTTCTGATTTGTCATCCGGATCCAGATCAAGTACTTCTTTTAAATCTGATATAGTTACCATTTAAACTTAAATTTGGTGTACGAATTTATGTAAATAATTTATTCACTTTTTAAAACCCTCCACTTAGCAAGGGGAGGGCAGGGAGGGGTTTACCAATCACCAAACAATTCCTCCTCTCCTTTGGAGAAGGTTTAGGGGGTGAGGCAATACCACTATTTGACATTTGAAATTTGCAATTTGAAATTATTTCTTACCCACCAATAGAAGCCAACCTCGCCTCAAGATCTCTCTTCGCCTTCAAAATCTTCTCAGCAGCAGATTCCGTTTCAATGTAAGTACCCTTAAGCTGTTCCGCTCTCTTATCCTGTAATCCTGTAACAGGAAGACCTGGCT
>JBATSB010000022.1:0-127505 GCA_049293015.1 Ignavibacteria bacterium | reverse complement strand
ATTATACAGAAGCTGCCTTAATAGAAGCTGTGAAACTCAGTGACAGATATATTACAGACAGATTCCTTCCGGATAAAGCGATTGATGTAATGGATGAAGCCGGTTCGAGAGTTCACCTTTCAAATATTGTTGTACCGAAAGAGATAGTGGATCTCGAAGCTGAGATCGAAGATATAAGACAATTTAAAAATCAGGTAGTAAAAAATCAAAATTATGAAGAAGCAGCAAAACTTCGTGATAATGAAAAGAAAGTACTTGCTGATCTTGAACAACTGAAGTTAGATTGGGATATAAAATCACAAAGCATGGTTTATGAAGTTTCCGAGCAAAGCGTTGCTGACGTAGTAGCAATGATGACGGGCATTCCTGTAAATCAAATCGCTGAAGCTGAATCTGAAAGACTTGTTAAAATGGAAGATTCACTTAGGGAAGTTGTCATCGGTCAGGATGAGGCTGTTAAAAATATTTCACGTGCAATCAGAAGAGCCAGAGCCGGTCTGAAAGATCCGAACAGACCAATCGGTTCATTTGTTTTCCTGGGACCTACAGGTGTTGGAAAGACTGAACTGGCAAAACAGCTTGCCAAGTTTCTTTTCAATTCTGAAGATTCACTTATCAGAATTGACATGAGTGAATACATGGAAAAATTCAATGTGTCTAGACTTGTTGGAGCACCTCCCGGATATGTTGGTTATGAAGAAGGCGGTCAGCTTACTGAAAAAGTCAGGAGAAAGCCGTATTCAGTAGTGTTGCTTGATGAGATCGAAAAAGCACATCCGGATACATTTAATGTATTGCTACAGGTTCTTGATGACGGAGTATTGACTGACGGACTTGGTAGGAAAGTTGATTTCAAAAATACGATAATAATAATGACTTCAAATATCGGTACAAGAGATTTGAAACTCGATAAAGTTTTTGGATTTGGAGAAGGTACTTCCAAAACAAATTACGAAAAGATCAGATCTACAATTGAAGATTCTGTAAAGAGAGTATTTTCACCTGAGTTCCTAAACAGGATCGATGACATGATCATATTTAAACAGCTTGAGAAAGCTGAGCTACAAAAGATCGTTGAGATCGGAACACAAAGACTTTTATCGAGAATTGAACTTCAGGGATTAAAAGTTGAAGTTTCAAAATCTGCACTTGATTTTTTAAGTGAGAAAGGTTTTGATAAGAACTTTGGAGCAAGACCACTAAGAAGGGCAATTCAGAAATATCTTGAAGATCCTTTGAGCGAGGAAATATTAAAAGGCAATCTTAAAGATTCAGGTAAAATAAAAGTCAAACATAAAAAAGGATCAGAAGAGTTGACATTTACAGACGACAAAAAGGAAACTGCCTCAGAAAAAGAATCTGTTGATGTGATTAATGAATCAAAAGATAACGACGAAAAATAAATATGATAAACAAAGCTCCTTTTAATGCAATGATAACAGGTGTCGGGCATTACGTACCTGAAAGAATAATTGGAAACGATTACTTTGAAGAATATCTAGATACTTCTGATGAATGGATAAAATCCAGAACCGGTATTTCAGAAAGAAGAAGACTTGGTACGGAACTTCCAACTTCTTATATGGCAATAAAAGCCATTGAAAATCTTCTTGAAAAAAGAAATATAGGAATAGACGAAATAGATCTGATCATAGTAGGAACAGTTACTCCGGACATGATATTTCCATCGACTGCATGTATTTTACAAAGAGAATTAAAAGCTGTAAATGCCTGGGGATTTGATCTACTGGCAGCATGTTCAGGATTTTTATTTTCACTAGCAACAGCAATACAGTTTGTTCAAAACGGATCTCATAAAAAAGTATTAGTTGTCGGTGCTGATAAAATGTCAGCCATTTCCAATATGGAAGACAGAAATACATGCATTCTTTTTGGAGACGGCGCAGGTGTTGTATTATTAGAACCAACTGAAGATAAAGAATACGGAATTATTGATTCTATTTTAAATGTTGACGGAAACGGTGAAAAATATCTTCACATGCTCGGAGGCGGCAGTTTAAATCCACCATCATTTGAAACGATTGAAAAAAAAATGCACTACGTTTATCAGGATGGAAAAACAGTTTTCAAAGAAGCTGTAAAAGGAATGGCTGATGTATCATATGAAATTATGAAAAATAATAATCTTACTTCAGAACAAGTTTCTTACCTTGTTCCTCATCAGGCAAACATGAGGATCATTTCGGCATGTGCTGAACGGATGGGAATCTCGATGGATAAAGTGATGCTAAACATTCACAAATACGGTAATACCACTTCGGGCACAATCCCTATCTGCATATCAGAATACTGGCGAGATGGGAAAGTAAAAAAAGGTGATAACTTAATTCTATCCAGTTTTGGAGCGGGTTATACCTGGGGATCTATACTTGTAAAATGGGCAATTTAAAAAAATAAGTAAAACTTTAAAATATTCATTTTATTACAATCCCCGGCAATTTTTGTAAAGCCGGGGATTTTTTTCATACATTTTTTAAAGAGCTGGATTATAATAATTTTGTATATTTAATTTAATATCATGGAACAAATTACGATAAGATCTTATCCCAAAATAAATCTGGGATTACGGATTTTGAGTAAACGCAGCGACGGATTCCATGACATTGAGACAATATTTTACCCTGTAAAGATCTATGATGAAATTGGTTTTAAAATAGAAAAATCTGATACAGAATTTAATTCCGTAATTCTTAAATCGAATAAATCCTACATACCATTAAATACTGATAATCTTTGTTACAAAGCAGTTCTGAATTTTTTTAATGAATTCAGAATTAGAGTTCCTTTTAAAATTGAAATAGACTTAATGAAAAATATACCTGTCGGCGGAGGTCTTGGTGGCGGCAGTTCAAATGCTGCAGCTGTTCTTAAATTTCTTATACGCTATTTTAAAATTGAAATTGAAAGTAACCGAAGCAGAATAATTGATCTCGCTTTATCAATCGGAAGTGATGTTCCTTTTTTTCTCATAATGAAACCTTGTTATGCTGAAGGCAGAGGCGAAAAATTAAAGGTATTAAATGATTTTACGGTCAATTATGATATCTTAATTGTAAATCCGAACCTTCATGTTTCTACCAAATGGGCTTTTGAGAATCTTAGATTTCCATCTGGGAACGTCAGAGAAAAAAAGTTTGATAAGATCAAAGTATTTGAGAATGAAATTTTAAATGAACTGATAAATGATTTTGAACCTCTTGTCTTTACGAAATTTCCTGTTCTTAAAGAAGTTAAAAATTTCATGCTAAATGAAGGAGCTGTTTTTTCTTCTATGAGCGGAACCGGAGCGACTATTTACGGGATTTTTAATACAAAAAAAAACGGCACCATATATAAGTGCCGTGAAGAATTTATCAAGAAAAAATATCTGACTTTTATTTCAAAAGCATAAATTAATCAGAAAGTTACATTTAAATTTGCAAATGGAACTAACTTGGTCTCACCATAATATCCATATACATTCTTAAACTTCATATTAGTATTTACTTTTAATTCCTTATTAAACATTGAAACACTCCATGCTGCATCAGCAGCACTTACAAGATGGTTCAATAATACAAGTGCAAGTGATGTGTTTGCCTTGTTGTAATAATCATTAGCATTTTGTCTGTCGACAGCATAACTATTAAACATTGCTGTTTTATATGTACCATAATAATTCGGACTTGCTGAATTTTTACTAATATTTGGATCTGCATCTGACCAACCGACCACAAAATTCTGATATTTACCAATCAATTCATAATACTGCTGATCACCGTAAGGCGGGAGCTGATGAGAAAAATTCTGTGCTTCTACTATGTTAACTTCTCTTCTGAGTTTATTTAAATCAGTGGTTTGAGGATCTGTAATTGCTCCAAACCCTGTGAACTGCTGATCTACCAGCCATTGTGCATACTTGTTTACACTCCAGTTTGAATTTGCATATGCCTGATAATTTTCTGTCTGCTCATTTCCATTTCCTTCATAAACACCATAAGCTGTCCATAACCCTACTTCTATTGCAAAAAATATAGCAGCTTTGATATAACTCTTGGCATAAAATTCACCCGTTCCCGGGATTATACCGGAGAATAGTGCTCCAAGATAAGGCGACTTTTCATCTGATTTAGTCACATTTTCAAGATTCAGATTTTTCTCATAATTTTTATAGTTTTTTGATTCAGTATTTTTTTTTGGATCCTGATTCAATAACTTATCAGTTAATTCTGATTTCAAAAAAATATTATCTGTATGATCCGAATTCAGATCTGCATGAAGTTCTTTAGGGAATTCTTTTTTAAACTCAGTTTCTTGATCAATTTTTAATTCACTGCTTTGAGAATATGTCAAACCGGTAAAAGCAAGAAATATTAATACCGGTAATAATTCTTTTATCTTTTTCATGTAAAGTTTAGTAAAGGATTTTGTTTAAAAATAATGCATTAGATGGTAAATAATGAATCCTTATTTTATCTCCTTTTAAGATTGATAATTTAGTTTCTTCAATGTCTTTTCTAGATGATGCTATTTCCATAGTGCAGCCTAATATTGATCTTACCATAGAATGTAAAAATCTGTTTGCTGAAATTCTGAAAATAATTTCCTTTCCCCTGTTCTTTTTTTTATAATCAAAGTCATAAATAATACTTCCAAAGTTATGTTTATCTTCTCTGTTTTTGCAAAATGATTTAAAATATTTCAGCTCCTTTATTATTTCAATGAACTCATCAATTTTTTTATAATCAGGTTCATAATTTATAAAATAATTAAACTCTCCACCTATAGATTTTTTTTCCTTTGATATAAAATAAAGATATTCTCTTTTCTTTGCTGAGTATCTGGAATGGAAATCAGATTTTACTTTTCTGATATCTTTCACAGTAATACTTAGAGGCAGAATAGAGTTCAGTGAATATAAAAATTTTTTTTCTTCAAATTTTTTCTCTGACTTAAAGTTAGCATTCTGATGAAATGCACTCACACCTGCATCAGTCCGCCCTGCTCCATACAAAGTAACTTTTTCCTTTAAAATTATTTCAATTGAATCTTCTAAATATTGCTGGATAGTTTCTTTTGTAATCTTTTGTTTCTGCCAACCTTTGAAATTCCTTCCGTCGTATTCGATAGTTAGCCTGTAATTAAACAAAACTTAATTTAAAAATTCTTATTAATGTTCAATAAAAATCCGTCAAGGGTCAGGTCTTTTTTATAAAGCAATTCAGGACTGATATTCATCGATGTTGACTTTTTACCGGTGTTGGTCCCTATAAGATAAGCGCTGATTCCTGCTACAATCCTGTTGACAATTAAAAGACTTGAGAAGACAATTCTGTTATTATAAATACGTTCACTTTGTTTTCTCTGTGAATTATAAAAATTTCTGTTGTCTATATTATCCCAGTCCCAATAGTTTGCTGTTGTTGAGTATAAAGAATTATATTCGCCTGTAGATAATTTAGCGTTATTATATTCATAAACACTGTTATAACTTCCAATATTTGTATAAAAATCATCGTCCTGTCCGCCAGGATTTGTTATGTCAGCATGAATTGCGGAATAAGACCTGGCATCATCCTGAACCGAATTTCCATATACATTCATTGTTACTAAACCAATCCAGCCTACAGCATCAGCACCAAGAAAATATTTTCCGACATCCATTCTGTCTAGATAATAATGACCTGCACCGGGCAGAACTAATGAGAGCAATAATGCAATTCCGGGTGATTTTTTTGAAGCCGTTATATTTGTATTTATCTCAGGTTTGTTTTCTTCTGTTTCAGAAGCTAGCATTTTTTCTTTAAGATCTAAAGTACTAAAATTATTTAATTTGCTGTTATTGTCTTGTGAAAAAGAATAACTGCAGGAAAGTGCTGTGATTAAAAGCATTGAAAAAAGTTTTTTTCGCATTAAAATTCTATTAATTTTTTATTTTAAAATTGAATTAATTTTTTTCTTAAATTCTTCAGGATTTTCAAATCCGGTAACTCTCAGTTCCTTAATTTCTTCTCCGTCTGCGTTCATGAATATAACAACCGGAAGTCCTTTTATGTCAAATTTATTTGAGATCTCTGTATTTTCCTTTGTCAGGTCAACTTTAATATTATTGAAATTTTTTGAAAGCTCTGCAACTTCAGGATCGGTATAGGTATATTCATCAAGTTCTTTACATTGTGCACACCAGTCAGCATAAAAATCAATCATCACAGGTTTGTTTCCTGAATTAATACTGCTTTCAATTGACTGAAGAGATGTATGCATCTGCCATTTTACTTCTTCGACAGCACCTTCAGGTTTCAAGTTCCAGGTTCCGTAAATCACAGCCAATATCGCAATAAAATATTTAATATCTGTATATACTTTAGAAGTCTTTCCTTTATTGTCAAATAGTAAAAGATATGCTCCGGAAAGAATTATGTACAACGGAAATGCTACTTTAAAAATTTCCTTTGAAATAAGTGGTTCAAGAGTATTAAACGCCATTCCAAAAAGAATGAATCCGAATACTACTTTAATGCCTTCCATCCATTCACCGGATCTTGGAAGTTTACTGATCGAACTGGAAGATGCGGCAAGAAAAACATAAGGTAATCCTAATCCCATTGATAAAATAAAGAAAAGCAAAAATCCTGTAAAAGGGTTACCTGTCTTTCCTACAAACACCAGTAGACTCAAAACAAATGGTCCAATGCATGGCGCTGCAATAAAACCAACAGTGAGTCCCATGAATACCGAACCAAGATATCCTGAACGGTTTTTATTTCCCATCTGAGCAAGTCCCTGAGGTACTTTGATCTCAAACAATCCAAACATACTTAGTCCTAAAGCCAGCATTATCAGGGCAATAAAAATAATTACAATAGGGTTTTGTAAAGCTGTTCCAAGCAGACTTCCAGTCAGAGCTGCAAAAACTCCCAGTGCAGAATAAGTTATAGACATTCCCAAAGCATAAAATACTCCCATTAGAATACTTTGTGATTTACTGCCGCTTGACTGCGCACCAAAAAAACTGACTGTAATCGGAATTAACGGATAAACACATGGTGTAAGATTTAGAGCTAATCCGCCAAGAAAGATCAGAATCAATGAAACAAAGAGACCTTTCTCTTCCATCCAGTTTGATACTTCATCTTCCTGTGAGACCGGAGATTCAGTCCTTACATTTTCTTTTAATTTCTCTGAACCAGTTACAATATTTGAATTTTCACCCGTCGGTTTGTTAAAATCTATTCTAGAAAATAATTCCGCATTTTGTCTGTTCTCTGATCTCTTGCTATTATTTATATTAATTGTAACTGTATCTATGAGTGTTTTAGGCGGATAGCATACTTTATTATCACATGCCTGAAAAGAAAGCTTAACAGGTAATTTATAACTTCCGTCCACAATATTTTCTTTAGCAGTTAAGATAATACCAACTGTAATAATTCCTTCATATACATCTATTTCATTCTCTGAAAATTCAAACTTTAATCTTTCAGATTCAGGAAAATATGAATTAATGAAATTGAAATTATCTTCAGTGACAGTGACTGTTGTACTGATCAATGTTGGATCTTCGACCTTATAGGAATTTATGTGGTAAGGCTTATTTATCTTTATTTCTAAAGCGAGTTTTATAGTGTCAATATCAGAAAAAAATTTCCTGTCTGCTGAGACTGAGAATTCCAGATAATCTGATTTCTGTGAATATGAGTTTTGACATAAGGATAAAACAGAAAGAAAATATAAGAAGAATACTACTTTTTTAAATAACATCTATTTAATTAAATCTACTGAATGGAACTTCTAAAGAGTTTATAAAAGTTTAAAATTATCATACAATATACTATAAAAAATAAAAACAAGATATTAAAATTATGGTCTTTAAATATTTTTAAAATGCAATATTGACTTTACTATTGTTTTTACCGTATATTTGTATAGGAAAATTTCATAATAAATTCGATTTATTAAAGAAATTCGAATTTTGTTGAAAAAACTTTAAAAACTTAACTTAGATAAGGAGAATTACAATTTGAAACCAGCAGTAAAATCAAAAAGCGACAACCCTTTAAGTGAGCTTATAGATGATAATGTATACAATACCTTGAAAAAGTATAAACTCCTTGATGAAAAAGCTATAAGAGATTACAAAATAAGACAAATGTATAAAGAAATGCGCAGAGAAATGAGCGCTGGTGAAGCAATAGATAAAATCCAGGAATTATTTCCATATTTACAGTTTGATACAATAAGAAAGATTGTTTATCAAGTATCAAAATAAATAAGCTTTTTTTTCAAAACAGCCGGCCATATTATTTGGTCGGCTTTTTTTTTGAAATTTTAAAATTATGAATTTAAATTACGATCATACAGAAAAAGTTTTAACAGGTTTTTTAAGAAATGAAACTCACAGAATTGGCATTAAAAAAGCTGTCATTGGTTTATCGGGCGGTATTGATTCTGCAGTATCTGCATTTTTATCTGCAAAAGCTTTTGGGAATAAAAATGTCACCTGTATTTTAATGCCATATAAGACAAGCAGTAAAGACAGTTTGACTGATGCCTTAAAAGTAGCTGATATTCTAAAAGTTCAATCAAAAATAATCGATATCAGCGAAACTGTAGATACATTAATAAAAAATATCGGTGATAAAAAAATTTCCAATGTTAGAAAAGGAAATATAATGGCGCGAGTAAGAATGATCCTTCTTTATGATGAGTCAGCTGCAAATAATTCCTTAGTGATAGGTACAAGTAATAAAACCGAGATACTTCTTGGATATTCAACTATTTTTGGTGATTCCGCATCGGCAATAAATCCGATCGGCGATCTGTATAAAACTCAGATCAGAGGACTTGCCCGTCATTTAAATGTTCCTGAAAATATTATTAATAAAAAGCCTTCAGCCGATCTGTGGAAAGGTCAGACTGATGAGGATGAACTGGGTTTTTCATATGATGAAATTGATAAATATTTATTTGACAAAGTTGACGAAAGAAGATCAGCAGAATATTTAGAGAATGCTGGCTATAATGATAATTTTATGAAAAGAATTAACTCGCTTATCATCAGAAGTCAGTTCAAAAGACTTCCACCGCTGATTGCAAAAGTTTCAAACAGAACCGTAAACATTGATTTCAGATACAACAGGGATTGGAATACTTAAATTTTAAATATGTTTATTAAAAACTTTCTTTTCTTAATTTCATTTCTTTTCCTTTCCTGCAATTCATACTCAAATGATAAAGGCGGAATGGTGAGTTCTGCCAGTGACTTAGCTACACAGGTCGGAATTGATATAATGAAAAAAGGCGGCAATGCTGTAGATGCTGCCGTCGGAGTTGGTTTTACACTTGCAGTAGTTTACCCGCAGGCGGGAAATCTTGGTGGAGGCGGCTTTATGATCATTCATTTGAACGAAAACGGAAAATTATTTAATACATCAATTGATTACAGAGAAAAAGCTCCTCTAGCTGCATTCAAGGATATGTATCTTGATAAAAACGGAAATGTAATTGACGATCTCAGCACTACAGGAAGTCTTGCTGCAGGTGTGCCCGGCTCAGTGGCAGGAATGCTTTATGCTTTAGATAAATTTGGTACAAAAAGCAGATCAGAAATTTTGAGTTACGCGGTTAGTATAGCAGATACAGGTTTTTTTATAGAAGAAGGATTGGCAAATGCTTTAAACTCTTATCAGTCAGAGTTTACACAGTTCGGTGGAACTATGAAAATATTTGGCGGTAAATTTAAAACAGGTGAAAGATTAATCCAAAAAGATCTTGCAAATACTCTGAAAGCTGTAAGCCAAAAAGGAAGAGACGGATTTTATAAAGGTGAAGTTGCTGAAAAGATCGTTCAGCTTATGATAAATTCTAATGGAATGATCACTTATGAGGATCTCGAAAGGTATCAGCCAGCCGAGAGAGTTGTGGTAAAAGGAACTTACAGAGGTTATGACATTATTTCTATGGGACCTCCAAGCAGCGGTGGTATTAGTCTCATCTATCTTTTAAATATTCTTGAAAATTATGACTTAGCAAAGACGGGATACGGAAGTTCAGAAAATATTCAAGTAATGACAGAAGCAATGCGGAGAGTTTATTCTGATAGAAGCGAGTTTATGGGTGATGCTGATTTTGTAAATGTTCCGATTGAAGTTATGACATCAAAGGATTATGCAAAAGAAAGAATGAAAGATTTTGTTACAGATCAGGCAGGTAATAGTAAAATAATTAAAGCAGGCGATCCATTTGGAAATGAAAGTAAAGAAACAACACATTATAGTGTCGCTGACGGAAACGGAAATCTTGTTTCAGTAACTACAACTATAAATGATGTATTCGGAAATAAACAGGTCGTAGATGGTGCAGGATTTTTTCTTAATAATGAAATGGATGATTTTGTTTCAAAGCCTGGTGTTCCTAATATTTACGGATTAGTCGGAAATGATGCAAATGCAATTCAGCCCGAGAAAAGAATGCTCAGCTCAATGACTCCTACAATTGTTTTTAAAAATGATAAGCCCTATCTGGTAGTTGGATCTCCCGGAGGCGGACGGATAATTACCACTGTACTTCAGACCATTATAAATCTGATCGATCATAATATGAGTCTTGAAGATGCAATTGACTCTCCCCGATTTCATCATCAGTGGCTGCCTGATGAGATCCAGATTGAAAATGAAATGGTAAATAAAGAAGTCAAAAATTCTCTTGAAAGTATGGGTTATTCTTTTAAAAATATAAGTGATTTCGGAAGAGTGAATGCAATATTGATAAGTGATGATGGTACAATGACCGGACATTCAGACAGAAGAGGCTACGGCAGCTCTGTAGGTTTTTAATTTTCCTTAACAGACTTGAGTGAAAATATAAATTTAATACTAAGTGAAAAAAAGAACCCTTTTCTAGATTTTTTTTTCAGGATCTATTTTAAGTATTCTTTAAAAAGAAATTTTTTGCGAATAAACTTTAAAGGAAAAAAGCTACTTGATGAAATTGTTCAAATCTCTGCAAAAGAAAACTCTCCTGTAATAATCTGTGTCAATCATTCTAACTGGTGGGATGGTGTACTTCTTAACTGGATCTCAAATTATGTATTAAAAGGAAATGCATACTGCCTGATGGATACAGTAGATTTAAGCAGACACAGATATTTCAATAAAATAGGCGCAATCCCACTTGAAAGAAAAAATAAATTCAGTTCGTTCAGAACATTAAAATTCTGCAAAAAAATTCTGACCGGTAAAAACAGATATCTATGGATTTTCCCGCAGGGGGAGATCATTCCCAATGAACGAATGCCTTACAGATTTTTTAACGGTGTATCATATCTTTGTGAAAATATTGATAAGTTTAATTTAATGTGTGTACACTTTGAATATCGTTTTACTGCAGAGCAGCATCCGGAAATTTATGTGAATGTATTCAGATCTTTCGAAAATAAAGATATTAATACTATATCCCGAAAAGATTTTACTGAATATTTAGAAAAGCTTTTTGTTGATGAATCAAATAAGTTTACAAACAGAATTTGCAAAAACGATTATTCGGGATTTGAAGTTATTTTAAAAGGCAGGAAATCAATTAACCAAAGAATAATTACCAGGTCTGTATAAACTAAAAATCATTATTTAGTATTCACGACAGTTTCAAAAAAACCATATACATTATCTATAACTTTTTTTTCATCATGATACATATCAAACTTTGAAATATATTTATCGCCAAATTCTCCGGACTCTATATTTAATTCGTTCTTTAGTATTATCTTAAGGTCATCACTTTCTATCTCAACTGATTTAATTTTTTGTGTGAAAAGAGTTTTTTTTGTTAATATTTTAAAATCTTCTTTTTCAAGCAAAAGTAAATTATCCTTGAAGATAAATAATTTCATAAATTTATCTTCTCCCTTTGATTCAGAAAGGTGAAAGATAAAGGAATAATCTTCTCTGATAAATTTACCCCAGTTTGAATATGAAATTTTATTAAAAGAATTTGTACTTCCCCAGGTCTTATCAATATATCCTTTACCATTAAATATAGTTTTTACTCTTTTAAAATCTCTGTAAACTTTGATCTTTCCTGACACTTCACATAAAGGAGAAGGCATCCAGTAAACTTCATTTTCTAAATCGTAATCAGTTTTCTTATTAACAGATAACTTTTCAATTAACGGTTTAAACTCAAATTCAGCTTTAAATTTACTTTCCAGCTCTGCAGAAGAATAATTTATATTTAAAAAATATTTATCATTTTCCATATCAAAACAAAAACTATTTTTATCCAAAATCATTTTAATTAAGCCTTCGGATTCTTCTGTTTTGAATTCTTCTTTTCTATAATCATAATTTGCATTGTAGACTAATCTGTTCTGATAATATAAAAAAAATCTAAACCCGCAATATTTATTGGAATTTTCTAAATTTGAATTTTCAGTAGAATCAAAATTATTTGGGTTGCCGTAATAAATTCTTGCTGTAAAATAATAATCATCATCATTATCTATAGCATCAAAATACCACATTTCAAATTCTCCGGGTTTAGACCCTCCTGGACTATTAAATTTTTCTATATCAGAATCGAATTTCAATATATAAGATTTTTAGTTGACAATATTTTGATTTTTACAATTAAAACAAACATAAAAAGAAATTATAATAATTTATCATTTTATTGAATGGCTGTAATAAATTAAACCTACCTATGAAATTTATAATATGGAGTTTATTTACAAATATAGTTCAAAATATTAGACGGAAATAAATATTGCTATAAAATGCTTTTTAAAAAAAGTTTTTAAGATTACGAACATTGTATTTTTAATTTAGTATAAGTAATTTAGCATTCCAAAATTATTAAAAATTCCAAATGCAACTATTGAAAATCCTAGTAATACTTTCTCTTTTTATAAGTGTGAGTTCTTATGCCCAGATAGATACGAATATTAATGTAATAAAATATGATCTTGAGTTTGATCTCATTAAGACTTTTCAGGTACCTTATCCTAAGTCATACAATGCAGTAAATATTGTAAGTTTAATGGTCAACTCTACAGCAGGACAGATTTCATTAAACGCAGAAAATTATTCACTTATTATAGATTCAGTTTCGGGTTCGGGTCAGACTTTTGTTCACGAGAATGATCTTTTAAAAATAAATTTAGATAAATTTTACAACAGCGGAGATATGTTTGATGTGAAAATTTATTTCAGACATAAGGAAATATTTGACACAGCATATTTTGCTTTCAAGGGTCTGATGTATACTGATTCCGAGACAGCAGGTGCCCGAAGGTGGTTTCCGTGCAAGGACATTCCAAATGATAAAGTGATGCTTAGACTTAGTGCAAAAGTTCCGGAAAAAGTTCTTTTTGTTTCAAACGGACTGCTGGTCGATTCGGTTTATAAAAATAATTCTCTTCATTATACATGGGAAACCAATATTCCGATCTCTACTTATCTGATCGCTATGGCAGGCAGTGAAAATTTCAAACTTGAAGTTTACAACTGGAAAAAATTAAATCCTCCTTACGATGATGTAGAAATAAGACTTTACTCTCAGCCGGGGGAAACATTATATAATTATGAAAACATTAAACTCAAACTCCCTGAGATGCTTGAAGTTTTTTCAAAACTTTACGGCGATTATCCATTTGAAAAAATTGCTTTTGTTACTACAGACAGAAATTTTCCATGGGGAGGAATGGAAAATCAGACTTTAGTTACACTATGTCCCGACTGCTGGTATGAAAGTCTGATAGTCCATGAATTAGTTCACCAGTGGTTTGGAGATATGATCACACCGAATTCCTGGGCTGACATCTGGCTTAACGAAGGCTTTGCTACTTTTAATGAAGCTATCTGGGATGAATATAAAAAAGGTTCTAATGATTACAAAAAAAATATTCAAAATGAAGCAAGGAAATATCTTAGTGCAGATCCAGGCTGGGCATTGTACAATAAAGACTGGGCAGTCCCAAAACCAAATGATGAAATGGTATTCAATTCAAATGTGACATATTCAAAAGCGGGATCAATAATTTATATGCTGAGATATGTATTAGGTGATTCGGTATTCTTTGATGCTCTTAAGTCTTATACAGATAATCCTCAGTTCAGATTTGGGAATGTGACGACAAGTGAATTTCAGGCTGTCGTTGAACAGGTCAGCGGACTTGACCTGGACTGGTTTTTCAGTCAGTGGCTCATGAATCCGGGCTATCCTGAATATGAATTAAATTTCAAAACAGAAAAAAGTAACAACGGAAAATGGAGAACTGATTATACAATTAATCAGATACAGACCAACAATGTTTTTTACCAAATGCCGGTCGAACTTAAAGTAAAATTCAGTGACGGAAGTGAACAGATTATAAAGGAAAAAAATTCTTATAATTTCCAGACATATAATTTTGAATTTGATAAAAAGCCTGAAAAAATAATTTTCGATCCGAATAACTGGATTGTATTAAAAAAAGTTAAGTAGTTCACTTTCTTTTTTTCCATAAAGATATAAGCCGTTTTTTAATTTCAGATTCATTGCCATTTTCGGATGGCAGGTAATAAATCTTTTCTTTTAATTCTTCAGGCAGATAATCCTGTTCAGAAAAGTTATTTTCATAATCGTGTGAATACTTATATCCGCTTCCGTAATTAAGATCTTTCATTAATTTTGTCGGCGCATTTCTCAGATGCATTGGTACACCAAACGCGGGAAATTTTTCAACATCTTCTTTTGCTTTACTGATCGCCAGATAGGAAGCATTACTTTTTGGAGCACTTGCAAGATAAGTCGCTGCCTGTGACAGCACAAGAGTTGCTTCAGGCATTCCAATAAAATCGATTGCAGTAAATGTACTGACTGCAATTACAAGTGCCTGCGGATCAGCATTTCCGATATCCTCCGAAGCAAGCACTATCATCCGCCTTGCAATGAATTTCGGATCTTCACCGCCTTTCAGCATCCTCGCCATCCAGTAAAGTGCTGCATCAGGATCACTGCCTCTTATACTTTTTATAAATGCCGAAATTATATTATAATGCTCTTCCTGATTTTTATCATACTTAATGTAATTTGCCTGAAATGCTTCTTTAAAAATTTCATTCGTAAGCTCTATTACTCCATCATCATTTTTCGAAGTTAATTTTATTGCAAGCTCAAGTCCGTTCAGAAGTTTTCTCCCGTCACCTGATGAAAGACCGATAAGAAAATCTTTATCTTCAATTTTAATATCAATTTCTTTTAATACGATATCTTTTGTGAGAGCATTATCAATTATTTTAAAAAAATCATTTTTTGATAATTCCTCAAGCACAAACACACGGCTTCTTGAAAGCAGCGGTGATATCACTTCGAAGGAAGGATTTTCTGTAGTAGCACCGATCAATATCACTGTACCTTTTTCCGCGCTTTGTAAAAGTGAATCCTGCTGGGATTTACTGAATCTGTGAATTTCATCTATAAACAGGATTGTTTTTCTTTTCTTTTGCTTAAGATTGAATTCAGCTTTCTCAATCGCTGCCCTGACATCTTTCACTCCAGAGGAAATTGCAGACAATTGTATAAATTCAGAATTTACAGATCTTGCAATCAACAGTGCAAGTGTTGTCTTCCCTACACCGGGCGGTCCCCAGAAGATCATTGAAGAAGGCTCGTTTTTTTCGATCATTGTCCTGACCGGTTTGCCTTCAGAAATGAGATGCTCCTGACCTGCGAAATCTTCAAGTATGAGAGGTCTCATTCTTTCAGCAAGCGGAGCAATGTATTCTGTTTCCTTGTCTGACACATTCCCAAATAGATCCATAACAGTCAATTAAGTTTTTCTTTTTTTCTGAAATTTTTATTTACTAAATATACACCGATAAGTATCACTATCATAATTCCAAAATGAATATGATACAAAACTTCCCCATCTAATAATCCCCATATTATTGAAACAATCGGGAGCAGATAAGTCACAGTCGTAGCAAATATCGCGTCCGTAATCTGTATTAATTTTGTATAAAGTATCATAGCAAGAGCAGTTCCGATTATTCCAAGTATTGCAATATAAAACATTGCCAGACCGCTTCCCTGCATGGTATTAAATACATGTATCAGATCCGTTGACAATAAATATACGAGACAAACCGGACCGACTGTGAACAATGATACTGCTGTAACGATAACAGAATTTATATCCGAAAGATAAACTTTTATTAGATTAAGACTAATAGCATAACATAATGTAGCAATGACAACCAGTAGTACATAAATATTAAAACTTCCAAAAACGCCTGACTCATCTACAAATGCAAGACCCATCACTCCAAGAAATCCGAGCAACATACCGATGATCTGCATATTCCTTATGTTATACTTAAAAATAAAAACAGCTATCAGCATTGTAAATATCGGAGTAAGCGCATTAAGTATCCCTGTAACTGAGCTGGGCAGTACAGTCTGTGAGAAAGCAAATAAAATGTACGGAAAAATATTCCCTACTATTCCGACCATTAAAAGTACAAAAAGTTTTCGCCCGGGTAAACGAAAAATTTTCAACACTGCAACAGGAAGCAATACTAAAAATGCGAACGTGATACGCATTGTTCCTACTTGCATTGGTGAATAAATTAATAGTCCTTTTTTTATTAAAATGTATGAACTTCCCCAAATTACAGAAAGTATTATCAAAAGAGTCCATGCGAGAAAATCATGGCTTTTACTGAAGCGCTTACTTATCAATTACAAAATTTAAGTTCGTTTAAAATAATATTAATTTATCAAAACAATAATGAATATTAAATTGGTAATTCCATACACTGACATAGCCAGAACCAAAAAGCATTATTAAACTGTTATTGCTCCTCCCCTTTGTCCAAAGGGGAGGCTGGGAGGGGTTTGTAAAGCTGTGTTTAATTTGAATCTAATGTTTAAGGTGTTGAATTTTTGCAATTTGTTGTTTGCTATTTCTTTTGGCAACAACCCCCTTCGCTCCCCCTTTTTTAAGGGGGAAATACTTTTAATTTATACTGAATCGTACTATTAAAAATTTTAACATTTATCTTAAAAAATTCACTGAAAATTTTCTTACCATTTTACGATTAATGTTTAATGTATAATATTAATTATTTAAAATTTAATATTGATCCGCCTATTGAATTAAAGATTCATTTGAATTAAGTTTGAATATTATAAAATGAGTGAACTTAAACACAAAATAATTTTCCATATTGATATGGATGCTTTTTTTGCTTCATGTGAAGAAGCGATAAATCCTTCTCTCCGAAGCAAAGCTCTTGTAGTCGGCGGTACAAAAGAGGATAAGAGAAGTATAGTCGCCTGTCCGAATTATCTCGCACGAGCAAAAGGCGTCAGGACTGCAATGCCGCTGTCCCGTGCAATGCTGCTTGTACCTGATGGAAATTTCATTAGAAGTACTCGGGGACTTTATTCTGATTATTCTAAAAGAGTCCGGGAGATATTTTTTAAATACACTCCTGCCGTGCAGCCGGTCAGTGTGGACGAAGCATATCTTGACGTAACAGGCGTTCTCCATTTACATGATCATGATCACATTTTACTTGCTGAAAGAATTAAAAACGATATAAAGGAAACACTTGATATTACATGTTCTATTGGAATTTCTGTGAATAAGATCTGTGCGAAGATCGCTTCAAAGATCAACAAACCTGACGGAGTAACTGTTGTGCCTTTTGGAGATGAAAAAGAATTTCTGAGTAAAATGACTATTGATAAAATACCCGGTGTCGGGAAAGCCACACAGGAAAGACTTAGGAAATATGGTATAAATCTTATCGGAGACATTTTGAAATTTGATCAGAGCTTTTATGACAAAGAGATCGGCTTTCATACTACTTTCCTTATCAATGTAGCAAACGGAAGAGGAAGTGATATTGTAAAAGAAAACAGTGATGAAAGAAAATCACTCTCAAAGGAAAATACTTTTTATGAAGATGTTTCTGACAGAGAATTTCTATTGTCTGAATTATATTCTCTAATGGAAAGATGCTGTCAGAAGCTGAGGAAAGTAAAGCTCAAAGGAAGGACAGTCACAGTGAAAGTAAAATATTTTGACTTCACAGTAAATCAAAGATCATATACGACTTCCAAATATTCAAATCTCGAAACTGATTTTTATGAAGATGCAGTTAATCTTCTTGACAAAATGCTAACGAATAAAAAAATGGTGAGACTGCTTGGAGTGAAATTTTCTGAATTTGTAGCAGGTGATGATGCTGTTCAGGAAAATCTTTTTGATGACATTGATAAAAAAGAAAATCTTCTGAACAAGCTCGATTCAATCAGGAAGAAATATGATTTCGGAATTGTGAAATTTGGAAGGACGATGAAACAGAAATAAGTTTTACTTTTTATATATCATCACAAAATCATCCATTACATAACCGCTTCCAATATCCATATCAATTAATTTTTCTTTGTGTATTTCAGATTTATGATATTAAGACCGTCGACATAAAATCCTTCGATATTATTTGCCAGCAGATAGATCTTCTGATTATAATACAGATAAAGCCATGCCGCATCATCTATGACTATCTTCTGCATTTTGTCATAGATCTTTTTTCTTTCAGCAAAGTCAGTGATCTTCAGCGCATCTTCATAAAGCTTATCAACTTCGGGATTTGAATAGCCGACACGATTAGGTCCGTTTGGCGTAATATTTTTACTGTAAAAAAGTGCCATGAAATTTTCAGGGTCATAATAATCTGCACCCCAGCTTGCTCTCCAGAATGGAAAAACTCCGTCTTCCTGTTTGGAAATTAAAGTCGACTGTATCATCTGATCGAGTTTAAGTTCGATACCGATCTCCTTAAGCTGCTGCTGCACAGCGATAGCAAGAGTCTTTTGAATCTCTTCATTTCCCGTTACAAGTGTCAGATCAAGTCCTTTTCCTTCGGGATATCCGGCTTCACTTAAAAGCAGCATAGCTTTTTCTTTATCAAACTTATATCCCCTTATCGATTGATCAAAACCCGGCATACCGGGAGGTATAGGACCATTCTCTGCTGAAGTCCCTCTGTTTTTCAAAACAAATTTCAGGATCCTGTCTCTGTCCACTGCATAGTTCAATGCCTGACGTAGTTTGAGATTATTTGCAAAAGGACCTTCCTTTCCACCTGGCAGATCAGGCGACTGCATCATTCCAAAAAAAACTGTTTGAAGCCAGGGCTGTCTGTTTAATTTATATTTATCTCTTTGAGAATCAATCAGATTTCCATTTTCATCTGTGATCTGATCGTAAGTTTCGGACGAAGGATCATGATAGTCATACTTCCCATTTTGAAAATCGAGAAATTCAGTTTCAGATGACTGGGTAAATGTAAATTTTATTCCGTCAAGATATGGAATTGCTTTTCCTTCTTTATTCTTTTCACGGTAGGTTTCATTTTTAACAAAGTTCAGATCCTGATCGAGATTCCAGCTTGCGAATTTGAATGGACCTGTGCCGACAGGATTCTGTCCGAATTTATCACCATAAAATTCAACTGCCTCTTTTGGATAAACGTATCCGTAAGACATCGTAAGAATGCTCAGGAATGGTGCGAAAGGTTTTGTTAGTTCGATGGTCAAAGTAGAATCATCTAAAACTTTTAATCCGGAAATTCCATCAACTATTTTATCAGAACTTCCCGACATAAAATCTATATACTCCTTTGCACCTTTTATTCTGTCTCTATAAACCCATTGCCCGCGCGTCTTTGTCTTTGGATTGTTAACTCTTTCGACACAATATTTAAAATCCTCTGCAGTGACCTTTCTCCCCTTTCCGCCTGATTCTTTGAAACATTCATTGTCATGAAAATACACATCGTTTTTTAAATGAAAAGTATATGTCAGAGCGTCATCGGAAATTTCCCAGCGTGCTGCTATAGACGGAAGAATATTACTTTCCTTATCAAACTGTACAAGTCCTTCCATCATCACTGACAATCCCCATATTGACTGAATTGAATTTGACATGACGGGTTCAAGTGTTTCTATATTCTGATTTAAATTTATATTGAATATATTGCTGTCGGTTTTAGTCTTATTGTTGCATGAATAAAGAAATAGTGAAAGGAAATAAAATATATAGAGTGGAAATTTTTTCATTTAAACATAATTTGTATTTTATAATGTTACAAAATAAAGGATTTAAGATTTAAAAAATAATGTAAGAAAAAATAATTTGTAAACAGTAAACATAAGCATGGATAAAATTACACACGATAACATTCTGAAGGCGCATTGCTTTGACGAACTTTCGGCTACAGACTATCTCGTAAGTTACAGAAACATTGCAGAGATATTAAAAGAAAGACTTTCAAAAATGCCGGATAAGATCTATATCACTTTTTATGATGATAAAGGAAAGAAGACAAGTATGACTTACAGAGACTTTGTACAGAGAGCTTTTCAGCTGGCTGACTTTCTTTTAAAAGAAGGGGTGACAAAAGGCAGCAGAGTTGCAACCTTCTCACATAATCATTTCAAAACAGTTATTCTTTATTTTGCAAGCTGGACTATTGGTGCGGTAGTAGTACCTATAAATGTCAGCGAAGAATCCGACAGAGTGGATTACATTCTGAAGAATTCAGAATCGAAAATTGTATTTACGCGTGAAGAATATATTTCGAAATTGAATAATTCAGATGCTGTAAAAAATATTAAAGTTATTCCACTCGATAATTTTTCATTTGACATTTATTCAGATGAACCTGATTCTGCTGTATTAAATTTTGACAAGGAAGCCGAATGCTTAATTGTCTATACTTCAGGCACAACAGGAAATCCAAAAGGAGTTGTACTCACTCAATACAATCTAATGGCAGATGCATTTGCAATTTCAGAATGGCACGGACTTCACAATGACGACGTGATGATGTGTGTACTTCCGATCCATCATGTGAACGGAACGGTAGTAACAATTATGACAACAATGTTTTACGGAGGGAAGATGATACTGAATCAGAAATTCCAGACTGATCTTTTTCTGAAAAGACTACAGGATGAGAATGTAAAAGTCGTGAGCGTAGTACCAACTCTGCTGCAGTTTCTTCTTCATTCAGATGTGCAGTCAAAAAATTACGATCTGAAAAATTTCTCTCATTTAATTTGCGGCGCAGGTCCGTTGACATGTGAGATCGCCAGAAATTTCGAAAATAGATTCGGTTTAAAAATTGCACATGGATATGGGCTATCTGAGACTACATGCTATTCATGTTTTGTACCGATCGATCAGAAAAAAGAAGAACATTATAAATGGCAGAATGAATTTGGATTTCCGTCAATAGGTATTGCTGTGAACTGTAATGAAATGGATATAC
The DNA here is from genome assembly GCA_049293015.1 of Ignavibacteria bacterium. Lineage (GTDB taxonomy): Bacteria > Bacteroidota > Ignavibacteria > Tepidaquicellales > Tepidaquicellaceae > UBA2330. The sequence goes on along the minus strand of JBATSB010000022.1, from coordinate 106,182 downwards.
AAAATGACAAAGGAGAATCGATGCCTGAAAATGAAAAGGGTGAGATTGTAATAAGAGGTCATAACGTTATGAAATATTATTTTAATAATGATGAGGTGAACAGAAGTACATTTGAATTCTGCTGGTTCAGAAGCGGAGATGAAGGATTTTTCAAATATGACGATAACAGACAAAAATATTTTTTTATTACAGGAAGGATCAAAGAACTTATTATAAGAGGCGCAGTAAATATTTCTCCGCTTGAGATTGACGAAGTTTTATCAGGAATAGAGTGTGTGAATTCAGGCATTGCTGTAGGTTTTGATAATGACTGGTACGGCGAAGAGGTCGGTGCGCTTGTGATGCTTAAAGAAAATTTCAAAGATCTTTCGGAAAAGGAAAAACTTAAAGACGAGATAATTTCAAAATGCCGTGAGCATCTTCCTTTTTTTAAATCTCCAAAAGTAGTAGTGTTTACAAATTCAATACCTGTAACTTCAACGGGTAAATATCAGAGAAATAAAGTAAAAGAACTTTTTAAAGAATGGAAGGAAATGCAATTTAAGAAATAAAGAAGTATTTGTTTATTTTGACTTTCATAAATTTTCAAATTCTAAAATCTTAAAGTTGTAAAGAAGTCATCTGAACTTTAATTAAGATGATTTAAATTACCGGTATTACTTCATTTAGAACTTTCCTGCATAAAATCCTTAGCGTATTTTAAAAAGCAATTTTGACATTTTTCTAAAATTATTTTATATAAATCTAATTAATGCTTTTTTTAAAACTGACATATACATTTTATAAATTCATTTTATTAATAATTATAAAAAAGTAAAATTTTTACAAGTGAAAATGTAAACTGTGATAGTTATTTTACCATGTTAAATCTATCCAAAATATTTTAAAACCAGTTTTTTAAATTTCTAATTTATGCCTGAAAACATTCAAATCAAAGGAAACTTAAAAGAAAATTACAAAGAGATTTTAACTGATGAAGCGTTAAGTTTTATTTCTATTCTACAAAAGAAATTTAACAGCAGAAGAAAAGAATTATTAGCAAACAGAGAAGTCATTCAAAATGAAATTGACTCTGGTAAAATGCCGGACTTCCCTGCAGAGACCCAATCAATCAGAGAGAGTGAATGGAAAGTTGCAGAAATACCTGATGACCTGAAAGACCGGAGAGTAGAGATAACAGGACCTGTAGATAGAAAGATGATTATCAATGCTTTAAATTCAGGAGCGAATGTGTTCATGGCAGATTTTGAAGATTCAAATTCTCCCACATGGGAAAATTTGATCGATGGTCAGATCAATTTGAGAGATGCGATCAATAAAAAAATTACTTTCACAAACCCAGAAGGAAAGAATTATAAACTCAATGAAAAAGTAGCTACTCTTATGGTTCGTCCAAGAGGCTGGCATCTTGAAGAGAAAAATATTTTATTAGATAATGAAAATTTTTCTGCTTCACTTTTTGATTTTGGTTTGTATTTTTTTCATAATGCAAAGGATCTCATATCAAAAGGAACAGGACCATATTTTTATCTGCCTAAACTTGAGAACTATCATGAAGCAAGATTATGGAATGATGTTTTTAATTTTTCACAGGATGAGTTAGGTATTCCCAGAGGCACTATCAGAGCAACTGTTCTAATAGAAACAATTCTTGCAGCTTTTGAAATGGACGAAATTCTATTTGAGTTAAAAGACCATTCAGCCGGACTTAACTGTGGAAGATGGGATTACATTTTCAGTTTCATAAAAAAATTCAGAAATTATAATGATTTTGTTCTGCCCGATAGAAGCAAGGTTACAATGAATGTACATTTCCTGAGATCATATTCGCAGCTTGTAATAAAGACCTGCCATAGAAGAGGTATTCACGCTATGGGAGGAATGGCTGCACAGATTCCAATAAAAAATGATGAAAATGCAAATGAGGAAGCTATGTCAAAAGTAAAATCGGATAAAGAGCGGGAAGCAGGTGACGGTCACGATGGTACATGGGTTGCCCATCCAGGACTTATCAATACTGCAAAAGAAATTTTCGACAGATTAATGCCGGCTCAGAATCAGATTGATAATAAAAGAGAAGATGTAAAAATTTCTGCTGAAGATCTTTTAGCTGTCCCAAAAGGAGAAATTACAGAGGAAGGACTGCGGCATAACATAAATGTATCAATATTATATCTTGAGGCCTGGCTTAATGGAAACGGTTGTGTACCTATTTATAATCTGATGGAAGATGCAGCAACTGCAGAGATATCAAGAGCTCAGATCTGGCAGTGGATTCATTGCGAAAATGGAATTCTTAATGACGGTAGAAAAGTCAGTGCTGAACTTTATCATGAATTAGTTATAGATGAACTTAAAAAAATAAAAAACCTTGTTGGTGAGAAAAGATTTTCTGATGGTAAATTTGTAAAAGCTACAGAATTATTTAATGAACTTTCTACAGACAATGACTTTAGTGAATTCTTAACTCTAACAGCATATAACCAAATTTAATAACTTTAAAAAATTTAACTATGAATAAAACTAACCAAATCAATCAAATAAAAAACTCCTGGGCTTCAGATGAAAGATGGAATGGAATTGAAAGACCATTTTCTGCTGAAGAAGTATATAAACTAAGAGGCTCAGTTCAGATCGAACATACAATCGCAAAGATTGGAGCAGATAGACTATGGAATCTTCTTCATACAGAAAAATTTATCAGAGCACTTGGAGCATTAACAGGAAACCAAGCAGTACAGCAAGTTCAGGCTGGACTAAAGGCAATTTATCTCAGCGGATGGCAGGTTGCAGCAGACGCAAATAATGCCGGACAAACGTATCCTGATCAAAGTCTTTATCCGGCCGATAGTGTACCGTCTGTAGTTAAAAGAATTAATAATGCTTTAATGAGAGCAGATCATATTTCTCATATGGAAGAAAATAATGATGTACACTGGTTTGCACCAATAGTAGCTGATGCAGAAGCCGGATTCGGAGGGAATTTGAACGTATTTGAACTTATGAAAGGGATGATTGAAGCAGGAGCTGCCGGAGTACACTTTGAAGATCAGCTTAGCTCTGCAAAGAAATGTGGTCATCTTGGTGGAAAAGTATTGGTATCAACAAGAGAATTTATAAATACACTTGTAGCAGCAAGACTTGCTGCAGATATTATGGGTGTACCAACAATTCTTATCGCGCGTACTGATGCTAATAGTGCAAATCTTCTATTAAATGATATTGATGAAAGAGACAGAAAGTTCATTCATGGTGAAAGAACATTCGAAGGATTCTACAATATAAATGGAGGTCTGGATTGTGCAATTGACAGAGGACTGTCCTATGCTCCATATGCAGATCTGATCTGGTGTGAAACTGCTCATCCTGATGTTGAAGAAGCTAAGACATTTGCAGATGCAATACACGAAAAATTCCCGGGGAAAATGCTTGCTTATAACTGCTCACCTTCTTTTAACTGGAAAAGGAATCTGAATGATAATCAGATTGCAGAATTTCAGGAAAAGCTCGGAGAACTAGGTTATAAATTTCAGTTCATTACGCTTGCGGGATTTCATGCACTGAATACAACTATGTTTCAGCTCGCACTTGATTATAAAAATGCAGGTATGACAGCTTTTACAAAACTTCAGGAACTTGAATTTGATCTTGAAAAAACTTCCGGTTATAAGGCAATTAAGCATCAAAGTTTTGTGGGAACCGGATATTTTGATCAGATACAAATGTCAATTACGTCGGGTCATTCCTCAACTATTGCTTTAGAAGGATCTACTGAAGCTGAACAGTTTATAAAATAATTTTATGAAATAATTTTAGAAAATTATATCTCAAAAACTTTTTCTAATTTAAAAAATCTCCCATTCAAATATTGTATGAGGAGATTTTTTTTATTCATAAGCAGTTTATTCACGCTCTTTAAGGAACTCTTCCGATTTGATAATTTTGAGTCTTGTTATAATTACTCAAAGATTACTAAAATTAAGATGAAAATATTTTAATGTTATATGATTTATAGTGGAAAATAGTTAGAAAAATACTTTTGTTTTTTCACAAATTTTGTCAATCCTTTATGATCCGGAATGTCCGAAAACTTAATATTTGAATGTCACCGTGACCTTAAGGTTGGGTTGTAATTTGATTCCAATATGAATTTTACCATTCACCAAATTTACTTTATATTACAGGAAATTCTATTTTAATAGAATACAGATTTAATTCTTATTAGCCAAAGTTGACTATATAATTCTCAGGTCTTTTTTGAAACGGAGTTTCAATTTCAAGTACGTTCCCAATCTGGACAGTCTGGGAGATTGGGAACGAGCACTAAAATCGATGCCTGAAAATGAAAAGGGTGAGATAGTGATAAGAGGTCATAACGTTATGAAATATTATTTTAATAATGATGAGGTGAACAGAAGTACATTTGAATTCTGCTGGTTCAGAAGCGGAGATGAAGGATTTTTCAAATATGACGATAACAGGCAAAAATATTTTTTTATTACAGGCAGGATCAAAGAACTTATTATCAGAGGAGCTGTAAATATTTCTCCGCTTGAGATTGACGAAGTTTTATCAGGAATAGAGTTTGTGAATTCAGGCATTGCTGTAGGATTTGATAATGACTGGTACGGCGAGGAGGTTGGGGCACTCGTGATGCTTAATGAAAATTACAAAGAAATTTCGAAACAGGAAAAACTTAAAGACGAGATAATTTCAAAGTGCCGTGAGCATCTTCCTTTTTTTAAATCTCCAAAAGTAGTAGTGTTTACAAATTCAATACCTGTAACTTCAACGGGTAAATATCAGAGAAATAAAGTAAAAGAACTTTTTAAAGAATGGAAGGAAGTTCAGTTTAAGAAATAACAACTGCTCTATTTTGAAACTTCTTCCAGGTCAATTTAAGTAGGAACATAAATCCAGTCCCGATTCATTCAGAATAAGATTTTATAAAATTCTATGTACTAATTTATCCATATTGCATGTAAATTTATTTTATATTATTTTGGTCTAAATTATTAAAAGTAGTTATGAAAGGAATTCAAAAAAGAACTCCCACAAAACAAATCATTTATTTTAACTCTCATCTAGTAAGTAAGGAGGAAAGGAGGAAGACTAAACAAATGAGAGCATTTATCAATTCACAATTTTTTTAAAATTATAATTTTACAAAATGAAAACATTTTTAGCTATTTTTATAAGCTCTATGTGCTCCTTTTGTTTTATATTAGGATTGAATGCTCAATGGTCCGAGCAGACATCCGGAATCACGACATCTATTAATTCCGTTTCAGCAGTAGATGATAACGTTGTCTGGGCTTGCGGAAATGGAGGAGTTGTGTTAATGACCCTGAACTCAGGGATTAACTGGAGTGTTCTAAATAACCTTCCTGTTGATCTTTATTGCATACAAGGAATTGATGCCATGACAGCTTTAGTTGGCGGATCGAACACTACTTCCACATTTGCCTATAAGACTATAGATGGCGGAGCTACCTGGACACAGACTTTTTCTCAAGCAGGAGGATTCATAAATGCTATTAAAAAATTCAACGGATTTCCGGTCTATGGATTGCAGGGAGATCCGGTAGGAGGGAGATGGACTCAGTTCGTCAGCTTTGACTTTGGTTCTACCTGGGACTCAACAAATTTTTACAATCCCGCTCCTCCGGGAGAAGCTGGGTGGAATAATTCATTTTTCGCTGCAACACCTGCTTATTTCTCATATTATGGAACAAACAATACAAAAATTTATCAGCCGTTTGCTAACGGCAGTATTTTGAGCCATCCGACACCCGGACTTCTTAATTCATATTCGATTTGGGGAAATGACAATTCAAGATTAATGTCCGGAGGGGATAATGAAATGCTATATACAATTGATGGTGGATTCAGCTGGACTAATGTAAATGCTATCGGAGCCGGCAGGATACTTGGAATTTGCGGAGCCTACAGCAAATGGTATTATACCAGAGGATCTTCAATTTACTATTCATCAAACGACGGAGTTAACTGGAGTAATGATTACACGGCTACAGGAGAATATTATCACATTGCACTCTCTCCATTCGGAAGATACATTTGGGCTGTCAGAAGTAACGGGGGGATATCAAGAAACATGTATGATCCTCCATTACCCGTTGAGCTTTCATCCTTTACCTCTTCTGTTAATTTAAGAGATGTTAATTTAAACTGGTCAACAGTAACAGAAGAAAATAACTATGGATTTGATATTGAGAGATCATCATCGAAGGGATTAACAAACACGGATTGGAACAAAGTAGGATTTGTAGAGGGAAATGGAACTGCAGTATCTTCCATCAATTATTCATTTACAGATAGAGGTTTGAGTACAGGTATATACAATTACAGACTTAAGCAGATTGATTTCAACGGAAATTTCAATTATTACAATTTGGGAAATGAAGTTGCAATTGGAGTTCCTGATAAGTATAGTCTGTCACAAAACTATCCAAATCCATTCAATCCGTCAACGAAGATCAATTTTAATATTCCATTTGACGGAAATGTAAGCCTGAAAGTATTTGATATGACCGGTAGGGAAATTAATACGATTGTAAACGAAGTAAAGACTGCCGGATATTATACTGTCAGCTTCAATGCATCAGGTTTTTCAAGCGGAGTTTACTACTATACAATTAATGCAGATGGCAATGGAAATCAGTTTACAGAAACACGAAAAATGATGTTAATAAAATAATTTTTACCTTTTTACATGATTTACAAATTTCCATCTTTTAAGGAGATGGAAATTTTTTTTATCCCTGAAAGGTAGGATAAATTATATCGCCGATGTTAAGATACTGCATACTAAGCAACAACTTCGTAAATGATATTTGAGCCTTTGATGGTATTCCTCAAAATTTACATTAGTCATATTTAGAATACTTTATTTTCAGATTCAAATTTCCAGACCGGCAAGTGGCTTTGTTGTTGGAAGCTAAAAAGTTTGAGATACTTCCAAATTTATTGTGCACACAAATTTCTTCAAACTTTTTAGAACTCCAACGGCGGCGGAATTAATTTTAATGTAAAACCCGAAGACAACTATGATAAACTCACCTGACTCAAAAAAAAGAAGAATGTATAATATGGACTTGACAAAAAGCAGACTAATAAACAACTTTCACGGGACAAAAAAATACAGACTAGAAGAATGGCATTAAGCTGGAACGAAATAAAAGACAGAGCAATAAATTTCTCAAAAGAATGGGCTGAGACTTCAAACGAAGAAGCAGACGCAAAACCATTTTTAGTTGAGTTTTTTAATGTTTTTGGAATTACAAGCAAACGGGTTTCGACTTTTGAACACCGGGTAAAAAAGTTAGACGACAAAGACGGTTACATTGACCTCCTTTGGAAAGGAACAATTTTAATTGAAATGAAAAGTCGTGGTAAAAATCTTGACAAAGCATTTGAGCAAGCAAAAGAATACACACATGGACTGAAAGAACATGAACTTCCGAAATACATTCTCATCTCCGACTTTGAAAATTTTAGACTTTACGACCTTGAAGAAAATATTACTGTTGAGTTTAAGTTAAAAGATCTTGTAAAAAATGTTCAACATTTTGGATACATTTTAGGCTATCAAAGAAAGGTATTCAAAGAGCAGGATCCTGCAAACATCAAAGCTGCCGAGCTAATGGGTAAACTTCATGACAGACTGGAAGAAATCGGTTACACTGGACACCCATTAGAAGTTTACTTAGTTCGTATTTTGTTTTTATTGTTTGCAGAAGACACCACCATTTTCAACAAGCAACAGTATCAGGAATATTTAGAACAAAGAACAGCCGAAGACGGAAGCGACCTTGCATCAAAACTGCAGGAACTTTTTCAGGTGCTGAATACCCCAAAAGAAAATCGTTTTAATAATCTTGATGAACAGCTTGCTGACTTTCCTTTTGTAAACGGGAAATTATTTGAAGAAAATTTACCTACAGCAAGCTTCGACACAAAAATGCGGCAAGCATTATTAAATTGTTGTTACATTGACTGGAGCAAAATATCACCGGCAATTTTCGGATCGATGTTTCAAAGTGTAATGAATCCAAAAGAACGCAGAAACCTTGGAGCACATTATACAAGCGAAACCAATATTTTAAAACTTATCAAACCACTTTTCCTCGACGAACTTTGGGAAGAATTTGAAAGTATCAAAAACAATAAAAATAAGCTTCCTGAATTTCATAAAAAGTTAAGCACTCTCAAATTCCTCGACCCTGCCTGCGGTTGCGGTAACTTTTTGGTTATTACTTACCGTGAATTACGATTACTTGAACTGGAAATTTTAAGAGCATCAAACAAAACCGGACAGCGGGTATTTGATATAAAAGATATTATCTGGCTTGATGTAGATATGATGAGCGGAATTGAATCTGAAGAATTCCCTGTACGAATTGCCGAAGTTGCAATGTGGCTTATTGACCACCAAATGAATATGCAATTAAGCAATGAGTTTGGACAATACTTTGTGCGTTTACCTTTGAATAAAGCAGCTCAGATTGTTCATGGGAATGCTTTACAAATGGAGTGGGGTGATTTATTGAAAAAGCAAACTTTAGAAATAGAGACAGATAATGTCACATTATTTGCAAGAGAACCATTGGTTGAATATCAAACGGTAAATATTAAAACTATAAACTTAACCATTATTGATAATCGTAAATCAACTACTGAAAAGAAAATCATTAAGAATACTTTCGATTATATAATTGGCAATCCGCCGTTCATTGGCAGTGCTTATCAAACCGAAGCTCAGAAAAGAGACATGGAGTTAAACTTTTCCGGACTTAAAGGTTATGGTGTGTTGGATTATGTAACTGCCTGGTATAAGAAAGCTGCACAGTTGATAATGAATACAAAAACCAAAGTTGCATTCGTTTCAACAAACTCTATAACGCAAGGCGAACAACCCGGAATTTTGTGGACACTCCTATATAATTTATACAAAGTAAAAATTCATTTTGCTCATCGCACTTTTAGTTGGAGTAATGAAGCAAAAGGAAATGCTGCTGTGCATGTAGTTATTATTGGTTTTGCAAATTTTGATACACCGAACAAAACTATTTATGAGTATGAAGATATAAAGGGTAAGCCTCTTGGAATAAGTGTAATAAATATTAATCCATATTTAATAGAAGGGAAAGATCTTTTAATTGATAAAAAATCAAATCCAATTTGTAATGTGCCACAAATATTCAAAGGTAATCAACCAACAGATGGTGGCTTCTTAATATTATCAGAGGATGAAAAAAATGAATATATTAAAAATGAGCCAAAAGGGGAAAAGTTTATAAAAAATTTGGTCAGTGGTCGTGAATTTCTGAATGGTATAAATAGATATTGTTTTTGGATTTTAGATTCTTTCAATGAGATTAGAGAACTTCCAATATTGCAAGAAAGAATAAAACATTGTAAAGAAAGTAGATTAAAAAGTTCTTTCGCTGACACAAGGAAGCTTGCAGAAAGACCATATCAATTTAGAGATTTAAAAAATCCTGAAACATTTATTGTTATTCCTGCAACCACTTCCGAAAATAGAAAATATATTCCATTTGCATTCTTAAGCAAAGACTACATTCCAAGCAATAGTGTATATATTATTTCAGATGCTAATCTTTACCATTTTGGAATTTTAATGTCCGCTATGCATATGGCTTGGGTTAAATCGGTTTGCGGGAGATTAAAAAGTGATTTCAGATATTCAAAAGATGTAGTTTATAACAATTACCCTTGGCCCGAAAACCCAACAGTCAAACAAATCAAAGCAATTGAAACAGCAGCTCAAAAAGTATTGGATGCAAGACTGCAATTTCCTGACAGTTCACTTGCAGACCTTTACGATCCGTTGACAATGCCACCAGTTTTAATAAAAGCGCACAATGAACTCGACAAGGCAGTTGACTTAGCATACAGACCACAGGCATTTACAAGCGAAGCAAACAGAATGGTGTTTTTGTTTGAACTTTACGAAAAATATACAGCAGATCTTTTTACAAAAGAGAAAACGAAGAAATCAAAAAAGAAAACAAAAAAGAAATCTTGACTAAGACAACGAACACAGCTCTTCGTAAATCTATAAAAAGTTATGCAATACTTTAACTGAAACTTTATGACTAAACTCTAAACCATTAAAAAAATTAACTATATGAACCAAATGAACGAAATTATTTGTCCAAATTGCAAAAAGGTTTTTAAAGTCGATGAAGCGGGGTTTGCTGATATTCTAAAGCAAGTTCGCGATCATCAATTCGAAGAAGAATTGGAAAAGAGATTAAACCTTGCAGAAAAAGAAAAGGATGATGCTGTCAAGCTGGCGGAAGCGAATCTTAAAAATGCATTACAGGCAGATCTTACAAAAAAAGATATTGAAATAAATGAACTCAAAGCAAAAAATGAAATTGAGCTTGCACAACAGCTTGCTAACAAAGACACTATGCTGAGTGAAATGAAAGCAAAAATTGAGAATGCTGAAACTGAGAAAAAACTCTCGGTAAATGAAGCTGTTCAGAAAATTGAAAAAGAGCGGGACGAGTTGTCAAACAATTTAAAAAATAAAGAAACCGAAAAGCAATTATTAGAAAAATCTTTGAATGAAAAGTTTTCTGCTGAACTCAAGACAAAAGAAGATATTATCAAAATGAAAGATGAAGAAATTGCTTTACGCAAAGACATGAAGCTAAAACTCTCAACCAAAATGATTGGAGAAACACTGGAGCAGCATTGTGAAACAGAATTTAACAAGCTTCGCGCAACAGCTTTTCAAAATGCCTTTTTTGAAAAGGACAACGATTCAAAGTCCGGTAGTAAAGGTGATTTTATTTTTAAAGAATCTGATGATACTGAAAATGAGATTATTTCAATAATGTTTGAGATGAAAAATGAGAGCGACGATACTGCATCAAAAAAAAGGAATGAAGATTTTTTTAAAGAATTAGATAAAGACCGGACAGAAAAGAAATGTGAGTATGCAGTTCTTGTCTCGCTACTTGAAGCGGACAGCGAACTATATAATACAGGGATCGTTGATGTCTCTCACAAATTTACCAAAATGTATGTTGTCCGACCTCAATTTTTTATTCCTATCATTACATTATTGCGAAATGCAGCTATGAATTCTATGAAATTTAAAGCAGAACTAAATCTGATAAGAAATCAAAATATTGATATTACAAATTTTGAAGATGATATAAATAAATTCAGAGAAGGCTTTGCAAAAAATTATGATTTAGCCAGCCGTAAATTTAAAACTGCAATTGACGAAATAGATAAAACAATTGATCATCTTCAAAAAACCAAGGAAGCTTTGTTATCTTCAGAAAACAACTTACGATTAGCAAATAATAAAGCGGAGGATTTGACTATCAAAAAATTAACACGGGGAAATCCTACAATGACGGCGGAGTTTGATTCATTATCTAAAAAGTCAAAATAAATAATTTTGTCAATCATTTATGCTACGCTTAATTTGGTTTTGCTAAAATGTGAGGCAGTGCAAAATATTATTTTTGTACAATTACTTCCTCCAAATTTTCATACCGAATATGGGTGGAGATCATTTGAATAAACATTTAAAATAAAGTAGAATCTAAATAATCATGATTATGAATAAACAAGTAAAACTCAGACAATCAGAAATTTCAGACTTAGAATTATTCTTTCAGTTTCAGCTTGACGAAGAGGCAAATTATTTAGCAGCGTTTACTTCAAAAGACCCTTCTGACAAAGCAGCCTATATTGAAAAATATACAAGACACCTGAACGACCCGACAATAAATAATATGACAATTCTGATTAATGAAACTATCGCAGGAAGTATTGCAAAATTTGTATTGGAGGGAGATGCTGAGATCACTTACTGGATAGATAAAAACTTTTGGGGAATAGGAATTGCAACTGAAGCACTTAAGAAACTTCTGACTATTGAAAATACCAGACCAATTTTTGCACGTGTTGCTTTTGATAATATTGGTTCACAAAAAGTTTTAGAAAAATGCGGGTTTATAAAGACCGGTACGGATAAAGGTTTTGCAAATGCACGGCAAGAAGAGATTGAAGAATTTATATACAGACTGTTATAGGCATTGATAGAATAATGAACAGGGAACAAGTTGAGTTCAACAATTTTATCGTCAAGATACTTTGCTGTTGGAGAACAAAAAAGTTTGAAGTATTTCCATATTTATATTGCATAAAAAATTCTTCAAACTTTTTTGGAACTTCAGCAACAGCGGATTAAAAGCAAATCAGGAAAGCTGCTTTACAGTCTGAAACACAAATGTCATTGGTATTACCTTTAATGATCTTTACTTAAAATTAAGCAAATCTATTAAAGACTACAAAAGCAATCAAATGGGATAATTAGTTCTAAACAATTCTTTATACATTCTGTAAAAATCTGTATTAATTTATAATTATTTTCTAATTTTCGGAATTTTTGGTTTCGGAGAACTTCCAAACTGAATTACCAAAGCTCCACCAAGTCCGAACTGATACATAGAAGATTCTGTATCAACTCCTGCACCTACACCTCCTGTACCGAGATAAAGACCTCCACCAACAGATTGAACAGCTGACATTAACTGTCCGTGAATTCTCAGACCGACATTCGGAGAGAACATTATGTTAGTTCCTACTCTGCCTGCCCATGCAAATTTTGTTGTTGAAGTTTCTGCACCGGGAACTGGATTCTGATTATCAAATATTGCAAGCCCAATCATTAGTCCTCCAAAAGGTGCAAATGGTGAATTGGGTATTGGTAAATATTTATTTCCGCCGAGCATTATGTAATTCAAACCTGCACCGAAAGATGATTTTTTTGCCGAGTCGGGAACAGAACTGTTTACACTATAATTAATATCAACGTCAGTACTTTGACGGAAATATGCAAGTTCAATTCCGTAAGTTCTTTTTAAGATATATTCAAATCCTACTCCCCACTGATATCCACCTACTATGGTTCCGTTGAAATAACTGTTTGTATTTGTTACAGCTTCTATATCATCATCAAATGTATATGCCGAATACAAATTTACCCGATATTGCTGGGCTTGAGATATATCTGAGATGAATATTACAGAAATCGAAACCAATAAAATTAAATAAACTTTTTTCATATTAAATATCGTTTATAGTTATTTTTAAATTTTTAAAAAATTTTTATTACAAAGTTCTTAAATTGATTAATGAATTTAATTTTTCCCAATCCAAAAAATATTTGTAAAATAAATTAAAGACCGGGAAAAATTAATTTTAAGATCACTTGTTTTATTTTAACATTGATAATATTTTTAAAGCGCTTGTAACGCTACCCATGTTTTTTTTCATACTTTTTGTCAAAGATGCCGGATTAATATTTCCAAGTAATCCTGAAACACCGCCAGCTACATCAGCAATAGAACCAGCCTGCTGTAGCATATCCAATACTCCATCTTTTTCACCAGCCCAGTCAGGAAGAAAAGCTGTACCCTTTAATGACCCGGCAAGTGATCCTGCTATTGATGCATACTTAAGATAATCAGTAGCACCTACACCGCTTAACATTCCAAGGATATCATTTTTACCGGTCTTACCATCTGTAAATGAACTTGTTTTGACTCCCTTTACTAATTTACCCATTAAATCTCCCATATTTACCTGAGATCCCACTAAATTAGTTATATCTTTTCCTGAATCTTTTTGCGCATTTATTGAAACTGCAAAAAAAGAAATCAACAGCATTAAAATAAATTTTGTTTTCATTTGGTATAATTTTTAGTTTTTTAATTTTAATAAATATTTTTAAACAACAGTAGATCCTTCAGCAAGCTTATCCAACACCTGATCCAGACTGAAACTTGCAGATTTTTGACGAGGCGGAAATTCCTTAAAGGTTGCTAGGAAATCTGAAACGAAAGCCTGAGCCGGAACAAGTAAATAAATATGTTTGAACATCCAGTCATAATAAGTATTTGATGTGGTGACAGCGTGTTCGTATGGATCTGTCCTGAGATTAAATATATATGGAGTTCTAAGTGTAACGAAAGGTTCCATCCAGATCTTTAATGTACCCGGAGTATTCTGAATCATGAACATCAGTTTCCAGTTATCATATCTCAACGCAGCAACATCCCCGTCATCTGTAAAATAAATAAAACCCTTTCTCGGACTTTTCTTTTCCTTTCCAGTAATAAGAGGAACAAGATTAAATCCGTCAAGATGAACTTTATAATTCTTATCCCCAACGCTCATACCTTTTTTAAGTTTGTCGGTTATCTCAGGTTCTCCGGCAGCAGCTAGAATAGTAGGAAACCAATCCTGATGACTAATGATCTCATTACAGATTGAACCTGCTTTGATCTTTTCAGGATATCTCACCATTAGCGGAACTCTGTAAGCTCCTTCCCAGCTTGAATTTTTTTCATTGCGGAATGGAGTAGTTCCTGCATCCGGCCATGTATTCATATGTGGACCATTGTCTGTACTGTATTGTACAAAGGTGTTGTCAGCAATTCCAAGTTCATCAATAAAATCTAAAAGCTCTCCAACACACTTATCATGATCGATCATTACGTCATGATAGATAGACTGCCATTTTCCAGCTTGTCCGACACTTTCCTCTTTGGCATGAGTCCATGCATGCATATGTGAAGTATTAAACCAAACAAAAAACGGGATTCCGCTTTCATGTGATGTCTTAATAAATTTCTTAGCAGCAACAAGAAATTCTTCATCAACTGTTTCCATTCTCTTCTTAGTAAGAGGTCCGGTATTTTCAATTTTCTGTCCGCCCTTTCCATCAGACCAGCAATGCAGCACACCGCGAGGTCCATATTTCTTTTTGAAATCAGGATAACTTTCTTCATCCGGATAGTCATAATCTTCAGGTTCTTCTTCAGCATTTAAATGATAAAGATTTCCAAAGAATTCATCAAATCCGTGCATTGTAGGAAGATGTTCATCTCTGTCACCCAGATGATTTTTACCGAATTGACCTGTTGCGTAACCTAGAGGCTTAAGCATTTCTGCAATTGTAGGATCTTCACCTTTTAATCCAAGTTCAGCACCGGGAAGTCCGACCTTTGTAAGACCGGTTCTCAGTCCGCATTGCCCGGTAATGAATGATGCTCTTCCTGCTGTACAGCTTTGTTCGGCATAGCAATCCGTAAAGATCATACCTTCATTTGCAATTCGATCAATGTTAGGAGTATAAAATCCCATCATACCTTTTGTAAAACAACTTAAATTTGATTGTCCAATATCATCACCCCAGATGATCAGGAAATTAGGTTTTTTTTCTTCGCTTTGTGACATGTATTGTTTATAGTTTAATAAATTAGAAAATGTTTTTAACGTTGAATTTAGATCTGTATCATTTTAAAAAACTTTGTAAGAGTCATAAACTAAATTTTAAAATTATTTCTATCAAGTAATGAAATCTCGATAACTACCCATAGATATTTTATTGAAAGAAAATATTTAACTTGAATCATCATATGATTCTAATTAATTTTTTCAGAATTATTACAAAACAATGGGATTTCCTACCCACTAATTAAATCAGCTTAATAATTTATTTATTAAATAAAAATCAGGATGCCCAGAACCAGTAAAATAAAATTTATACAACTCTATAAAACATTTTCTTCTGCTGAAAAAAAAGAATTTCGGTTATTTGTCAAATCTCCATTGATAAATAAAAACAGGGATTACTTGAAATGGTTAGATAAAATTGATGAATCCGGCAATAATATTTTAATTACAGTTGGGGAAAAAAATAAAACAACTGTTTGGAACAGGATGTCTGAATTATATTTAATTGCTGAAAAATATCTTATTATGAAGTCTTTGGAAAATAACTGGTTTTATAAAGACTTGTTTTTACTTGAGGAATTATTAGAAAGAAATGTTATTAAAATTCTTGATTATAAATGTCATAATATTTTAGAGAAGTTAAAGAATCAACCTGTAGATAATAAAAGTTTTGAACATCTTAGTAAATTGCATTATATCAATTCCTATCTGATGTTGCAAAAAAATAATTATAAAGGAGTTGCTGAAAATTATTTAGCAAGTTCAGATTATCTTACTATTAGTTTTCTTAAAAACATTCTTCAGCATATGACAGAGATTTATTATCAGAAAGCAAACGATGTAGAATATCAATTATCAATATCAGAACAACTTATAGAGTCAATCGATTTTGAAAAAATCCTCTCTCATCTCAAAAGTTCAAATTCAGAAAATTATTATTATATATTACTTCCTTATTTGATGTGTAAATTTATCAAAGATCCTCAGAAAAATATACAATTTTATCAAGAAGCTGTTGATATTTTCATAAACAAAATAAATAATATGGCATTGTTAGATAAAAATGAATATTATTTTGAACTGATTAATTTTGGTATTTATATAAGAAACCATTATCTACTGATTAATATTGAAAATATTATCTTTGAACTGATCAAGAGAAAATTAAAAGAAGGTTTGGACAGTGAGCTAAGAGAAAAGAATTTTAACTTAAACAGGTTCGTGGATTATGTAATAATAGCATTAAATGTAAATAAATTTAAATGGGTAAATGATTTTATTAATGAATATTCTCCTTTGCTACCGCCAGTTTACAAAGATAATGAGGTGAATATGGTTTTAGCAATAATTGAATTTAGTAAAAAAAATTACAAGCTTACTCTAAAGCACCTAAGTAATATTAAGAAATCGAATGAGACTTATTATATTTTGTGCTCTAAATTTTTTTTTAAATCAAATTTTTTAATAGGTAATTATGATGAATGTTTTAATGAACTTGAGAGATTAAAAAAATTTTCAGATAAATATAAAGATTCACCTTTTAACACAATCAATACAACTCCTTATCTTATTAGAGTTTACAGATCATTACTAAAATTCAAATCTAATCAAACTAAAAAAAACAGAAAAGAACTTGAGTTTTTAATTAACTCTGAGGAGAATTTTAGCGATAAACCGTGGATTTTAGAAGTAATGAAAGATAATTAATAAAGTATATCTGACTTTTAAATTTATATATCTATTATTTGATTTGTAATAGGAATTTCTGAATGTAGGTAAAACCTTAGTGCAGAAATAAATATTTATAAAAATAATCAATTCCTTTTTGGTATTGCAGGATGTTTGCACAAGTCTTAGAATAGTATAATTTTTAATTGGATTCAAACCTTCATGTCACCAACAAGCTGAGCTAAATGACATAAACAACAAGTGGCTTTGATGTAGGATATCAAAAAAAAATTGAGATACTTCTAAATTTTTGATGCACTCAAATTTATACAAACTTTTTTGGTACTCAATCAACGCCCGGAGTTTCACCTCCCAAAAAGAAATATTGCATCAAACGTGAGAATTGGAATTTAATCAATGGATAATTTAAAAGCTTTTGACTAAAAAAATTTGGTAATAATGATCATATTTACAGACACTATTAGTATATTTCGAACATAATTAAACACATAAAAAAAAATGAAACAGATAAAAGTATTAGGTCCCGGCTGCACCAAATGCAAAACCACTTATAACAATGTAATTGAGGCACTGAAACAAAATGGTATTCAAGCGGAAGTAACGAAAATTGAAGACATTGAGGAAATGATAAAATACAATGTGCTTACCACACCTGTATTAATGATTGATGATGTAGTTAAAGTGAAAGGCAGAGTTGCCGACATCAATGAAATAAAACAATTACTAACCGTATAATCAGAATTCAAAAAGGATTTTCTACTAAGGGAAACACTACTGTTGTAAAGATTAATGATTCTTATTGCTCTACTTCGGGCTGTTGCTAAAAAATAATCGATGTTTGACTGGATACAACATTTTGCTGATTGGCTAATATATTCTGCCTTTGGAATTGGATCAGAAACTCATTTGGGTACTGCTTTAAATTTCTTTGTGTACGATACATTAAAAATTCTGATCCTCCTGTTTTTAATAGTTTTTTTTATGGGGATTGTAAACGCCTACTTCCCAATTGAAAGACTAAAGGATTATCTCAACAAAAAAAAGCTGTTTGGTTTAGAATATCTCTTTGCTTCTATCTTCGGAGCAATTACTCCTTTTTGTTCCTGTTCATCCGTTCCTCTTTTTATTGGGTTTGTACAAGGTGGAATTCCGTTGGGTATAACCTTTGCTTTCCTGATTACCTCACCACTAGTGAATGAAGTTGCTATTGCAATGTTTATTGGAATGTTCGGTATCAAAGCAACATTGATATATGCCATATCAGGTATTTTATTAGGAACTATTGGCGGATGGTTGTTAGGTAAATTCAATTTAGAACCACTGCTTTCGGATTGGGCTAAGAAAATTTTGGAGAATAAAACACAACATGATAAATACGCTGAAGAAAAACTAACATTTCGTCAAAGATTACCGGACATCACCCGTGGAGCCTGGGATATTGTCAAAGCTGTATTGATTTACGTAATCATTGGTATTGCAATTGGTGCCGCAATGCACGGCTATGTTCCTGAAAATTTCTTTGGGCAATATTTAGGTGGCGGACAATGGTGGACTGTGCCACTTGCCGTAATTCTTGCTGTGCCTATGTATGCCAATGCCGCAGGAATTGTTCCAGTGATTCAGGTATTTGTTGCAAAGGGTGTTCCTCTTGGAACTGCCATCGCTTTTATGATGGCTACAGTTGGTTTATCAATTCCAGAAGCAACATTGCTAAAGAAGGTAATGTCAACAAAATTAATAGCTCTCTATTTCGGAGTGGTAACATTATTCATCATAATTTCAGGATTCATATTTAATCTGCTGCTATAAAAACAGAAATAACATTTAAACTAAACAGTCCACAAAATATAAACTTAAAAAAAAAGATATTGCACTAACAATAAATTATAAAAATGGAAACAAATCAAAACAAACTGATGAAGATTGGGATGCAGCCATCACCACGAAAGAATTTGGAAGTAAAACAAAATCCGAAGCTTTCGGCAGAATTGTGTCCCATACTACTTATCATTTAGAATAATAAGCAATCATTTTTAAATCGCAATAATTTTAAATTAAATACAATGAAAACAAGAAACTTTTTTTTATCACTGGCAACACTTATGATCTTCTTTTTTAACGCTTGCAACAGCGATGCACAAAAAGACAAACTAACTTCTGCTTCAACAAGTGATGATGTTAAGATTGAAATCATACAGTTTCATTCAGAAAACCGATGTATGACCTGTAACAAGATTGAAGAACTCACCAGAGAAACGCTGAATAGTTATTCGTCAATTACTTTTTCATTAGTAAATGTTGATGACAAAAAGAACGAAAAGAAAGCAGAAGAATTTGAAGCGGCAGGAACAGCATTATTTCTCTACAATCCAATGACAGGCACGAAAAAGGACCTCACAGATTTTGCTTTTATGAATGCAGGCAATAAAGACAAGTTTATTGCCGGACTAAAAGATGAGATTGATGCATTTTTAAAATTATAGCATGAATTGGTTAAATGAATTGGCACAAAACCTTGATGCCCCAATCTTGGCAGCATTTGCATTGGGTTTGCTCACGGCAATTGCCCCATGTCCTTTAGCGACCAATATTACTGCAACTGCATACATTGCAAAAAACATAACAAACAGAAAAAAAGTATTGTTAAGTGGATTCCTTTACACTCTCGGAAGAGTTTTCACATATTCGCTGATTGGTGCAATCATCTACTTTGGAGCAAGTAAATTTCAAGTTGCAAAACTTTTACAGGGTAATGGTGAAAGATACATTGGCTTTGTGCTAATCCTTATCGGTTTAATAATGCTGAATGTTATCAAATTGAATTTCATCAAAGGCGGAAACCTGACTGACAAACTTTCCGAAAAATTTAAAACTAAAGGCTTGTTGGGTTCATTTCTTTTAGGTGCTTTGTTTGCTTTGGCATTTTGTCCATACAGCGGAGCGTTATTCTTTTCTATGCTTATACCAATGACACTTTCTGCAAGTGCAGGATTAGCACTACCTGTTGTTTTTTCCATAGGGACAGGCTTACCTGTGATACTTTTTGCTTTCGTGATTGCATTCAGTATTGAAAAGTTAGGAACCTATTTCAAAGCAATCACTAAGATTGAAAAGATAATGCGATTTGTAGCCGGATTAGTTTTTATTCTTACAGGTTTGTATTACATAAACATATATTTCAAATTAATATGAAGTATTAGTTTGCCGTTTGAATTCTTTTTTCTTTTATTTTCTGAACACAACAAAATGAAATTTCAAGAACCTGGTGCTCATCGGAATTATACTTATCCATTTGAAACGCTTCATCAATCCTCAGTTTTTTCGAACCCTTGTTAATGTTCCTGAAAGTTTGTATAAGTAATTGTGCAGAATACTTTAAAGTTGGATACAAATTTTCAGTTACCAATAAGCTGAGCAAGACAGGCAAATGGCTAAGTTGTTGAAAGCAAAAAATGTTTGAAATACTTCCAAATTTATATTGCAAACAAAATTCTTCAAACTATTTTGGAACTATAACAACGGCGGAAATTGATTTATTTTATGTTAAACCCTGAATTAAAAAACATTGAAAAGAAAATTAAAAAAAATTATATGATCAGACTTTTGGTAATAAGCTTTATTATGCTATTAACTTCAGTAAATTGTAAAAGCAATGTTGCGACAGACAAACAACTTCACAACAGAAATTTCAATAATGATGAACAACGCATTACTGATATCACTCTAAAGAGTACAAGTCCTCAGGAAAATTTAATTGAGTCAGGACCCATTGTCGGCGCAGTCACAGAAAATTCTGCAACATTTCTCGTTAAGCCTGTGAATTCCTCTTCAGTCAGAATACAATTGTCAGAAGATTCTTCATTCACTGATCCTTTTTATACAGAAGAGATTGCCACAGATCAGAATAATTTCAACTTTACAAAAATTCAGATAAGTAGTTTATCACCCGGAGTAAAATATTTTTACAGAGCTGTAATAGACGGATCTGTAACTGACAGGATACATTCTTTTAAAACATTTTCTGCAGAGAAAAATTATAATTTTTCTTTTGGTTTCGGTTCATGTCAGCAGGGATACGGTGCTACATCCCCTGACATATTCCCTGTAATAGCTGAAGACTCTCTGAGATTTTTTATTCAGACTGGCGACTGGACATATCCGGATTTTGGGAATCTTGGCAAAGGATACAATGAAAGTATGGATAAGCTTGAGGAATCATACAGTGACAGATATGATTACAGTTATCCGTTTAACAGTGAAGTGCTTAGCAAACTTCCTGTTTCTTATATATATGATGATCATGATTTTGCAGGAAATGATGCCGACGGAACCAATGCTTATAAATTGAATTCAGTTAAAGCTTACAGTATGTTTTTTCCGCATTACGAACTTGATAATCCTGACAACGGTATCTGGCAGAAATTTCGTTTTGGCGATGTGGAATTTTTTATTCCGGATCTGCGTACACAGCGGAGCAAAAATGCTGATGCAATAGATGCTGATGGTAAATTTAATCCGCCTTCAGGACATTCAATATTGAACGGATTTGAAATTGACGGCGAAGATCAGAAGACGTGGCTTGAAAATTCTCTGAAGAATTCTGATGCGAAATGGAAGGTCATTATCTCAACAGTCATTTTCAATCCGAGATATTCAGATGCATTAAAAGATGAACAATTAGGGAAAATGTTTCCAAAGGTTCAGAAAGGCATTAGTGATAAATGGGCGGGATTTCCCGAAGACACTGAATTTCTCATAGATATTATTAAAAATAATGACATCAAAAATGTGATAATGGTCAGCGGTGATTCACATTCATCTTATATAGATGACGGAACAAATTCAGTAATACCGGAGATCAGCAGTTCCAATCTCGATACAAGAAATTCAAAACTCGGAATGCTCACACAGCTCGCCGGCTATAATATCTGGAATCAGGGTAGCTATAATGATGACGGACATGCTTACGGAAGAGTCTGTTTTTATTTCGGAGATGAAGAATATGCATTGCTTGAAGTAATTGACCAGACAGGAAAAATTGTTTTGAGTTACAGGCTTGATAAAGAGTAGTGTTGGAAATTATCTTTAAACTCTTAATAAGTGTTCTTAAAAGTTTGTATTGGTTTTAAATTTGAGCCATTGTTGGTGTTCCTGAAAGTTTGTATAATCCACTGAACAATTTACTCTTTCATTGAACACAAACTTTTAGGTCACCATCAAACTGAATCCGATAGCACGACCGGCATTTGGCTAACGTTAAATTTTTAAGACTTTTTTATAACAACTACGGAATATCAATTGAGTTTTCGCGATGACTGGATTCCGGCTGGAGTATGCTCGAATGACAAAATATAGAGCAAGCCGAAATGACAAAATGTGAAGCATATATAAATGACAATTTGATTTTGAGATATTTTATAAGTTGAAAGTTTAGTACTTAATGATGTAGTTCCTGAAAAACCCCGGTGACATTAACAAGATTGATTTCTTTTTACCTGTAAGCATCTTTTCGATCAGATACTCTATAAATAAAGACTATTTTATTTCTATCGTCAATCTCATAAAGAATTCTATAACTTCCGACCCGCAATCTGTAAGCATTCTTCCCTTGTAACTTTATACAACCAATTGGTCTGGGATCATTTTCGAGTAATAATATCCGATCACTAATTCTTAAATAATCTTTATTTTTCTAAATAGATTTTCTTAAGATCTTTATGCGCTTTGTCTGAAAGCTTTAATTCATACATTTTTCATTTTTACTCTTCTTTTACTATCATAACTTTTGAAATCAATAAATTTAGTTGATTCTTTCTTTGCTTTTTCAAATTCCTTGCTGTCTTCCAATACTTCAATTATCTCTTTAAAATAATTGTCTTGCTTCAATTCATTCCCTATTGACAAAGGAATTATGACGTTATTGTTTTTAATTTCTATCATGATAATTTATTGTATAATTTAAATTTTCAATTTAATAAATTTACTTTTATTTGTATAACAATTCAAGTGAAGTTTCTGCAGAAACTACAACTGCTAAACCTTTTGGGTTGAATTGAGCCCTTCTTGGTGTTCCTGAAAGTTTGTATAATCCACTGAACAATTTACTCTTTTGAGCCCTTGTAGGTGTTCCTGAAAGTTTGCATAATCCACTGAACAATTTACTCTTTCATTAAACACAAACTTTCAGGTCACCAACAAGCTGAATCCAATAGCACGACCGGCGTGTGCTTTGTTGTTGGAGACCAAAAAAGTTTGATGTACTGCCAAATTTATAATGCACAACAAATTTTTCAAACTTTTTTGGAACTCCAACAACGGCGAAGTTTGTATAATCCACTGAACAATTTACTCTTTCATTAAACACAAACTTTTAAGTCACCAGCAAGCTGAATCCAATTGCACGACCGCCGAGTGGCTTTGTTGTTGGAGACCAAAAAAGTTTGATGTACTGCTAAATTTATAATGCACATCAAATTTTTTAAACTTTTTTGGAACTCCAACAACGGCGAAAATTTTGTCCTGACACAATGGAGAGTTTACTCAAAAGACACATGATTATATCGATTTATAATATTAGATTATTACCGAGCCGACATTAGAATCATTATTCTAAATCTTAACCAGTAACATTACCTGTTCAGCAATTACCGTTTTCTGCAAGTTGGATTTCCCGGCGTGAACAAATCAAGTACCTGTTATCATTCAAAAAAGGTTTGCTACTTGGATTCATATTTTTTTTATGAAAAATAAACATTGGTTTAAAAAGCATAAAATTATTTAAAATCAAAAAATTATAACAATGAAAACTGAAGGAACAAAAGAGAATCCGTGGAAATTGAAAACTCCACCTTTATCATCTGACTATGAAATGTATAAAGATGTAAAAGAAGACAAAGACATTATTGTGTGCATCGTTGGTAAAACGACACTATTTTATGATGCTAAATGCCTGACTGATTTACAAACAATGCTTAAAAAGCACGGTGACTGGATGGAACTGGGCAGTGCTGACGAACAAAAGCCGACAAAGGAAGGAACAGTTGAAGCCTGGGGACGCTCTGAAAAGAATCCGGTCGGTGGTAGGTATGGACTTAAAAAAGGACTTCGAGGACGGTTTGGGATGTATATACCGCCATTAATGGAAAAACTTGGACTAGCAGAATTGACACATGACGCAAGAGGGAATAAAATGAGAGCTAAATAAATCAACCAACAGAAATTCAATGGGAGATCAGCAGTTTCAATCTCGACACAAAGAAATTGTGGCCATGTTAGTGTTCCTGAAAGTTTGTATAATCCACTGAACAATTTACTATTTCATTAAACACAAACTTTCAGGTCACCAACAAACTGAATCCAATAGCACGACCGGCGAGTGGCTTTGTAATTGAAGACCAAAAAAGTTTGATGTACTTCCAAATTTATAATGTACAACAAATTTTTCAAACTTTTTTGGAACTCCAACAACGGCGAAAAATATTTAACTGCATGGTATTTAATTTATTCAGCGGCAATTCTCCGAAAAGATTTATTGATTTACGATTTTAAAAACATCACAAAAAATTTAACATGAGAGGAATAGATACTCTTGCCGGATTTGGCACCTTAATATTTTTTATAGGTATATTTTGTTTTAAGGCACTGTTCACAAAAAAAACAATCAGAGAAAACCTGGAAACTGTAACTTATCCACCTTTAAAGAATAGCAGCAAAGTTTTACTAATATTCTTTGGGTGTATTTGTATTTTACTTGGCTCTTTAATAATTCTAAGGTCATTTGATTTAATATGAATATCACCCAAATAAATAAGGTAACAGAACCATTCAGCAATGAATAATTAGCCAACGTATTTGGTGGCAAATTTGTATTTTTTGCAACCCACAGACCAACAATAAATAATCCAAATGAGCGACTAAGCCAACGCACTAAGACAGCAGTAAAAAATGTACAACAGAGCAACGACAGACAGAACGCCCGCCTATAACATGCGTTTGGCAAAAGTTGCGGTCCAGTCCTCCGCAGACACATTTGTAGTTAATCAAAATTTATTCTCCGCATCAACATTTGTAATATAGATCGCCGTCTTCGATAAGGCAGTCTGAGTTATCGACGGTTATATTTCATTACCGGGAAATTTAACAATTAGTCAATTTTTATTGAAATTTTCAATAATTACATTTAAGAAAATTTTAGCCATGGAAAAGATTATAAATCTACATATTGAAAAATTACCGGAAGGTTATTATATAGCTACATCAGACAACATACAGGGATTAATAGCACAAGGAAGAACCATATCTGAAACCTTAGAGATTGCCCGGGATGTAGCAAAAAAATTAATAGAAGCTCAAGAAGGACAAATAGATGACTTGGTTACGTTCTCCGATGAATTTGATTACCCATTGGTTATTGGTGTTTAAGAAATAGGAAGACTAAGTGGATTTAGAATAGAGAAATAATAAAAATATTAAAACTCAAGGAACGTTAAGGGCAATTCTTAAACAGGCTGATATAGATGTGAATGAATTTATTAAGAGAAAGTAAGTAATCGATAAAGTTCAATCCTCCGTAAACTCATTCCCGTTTAAGCAAACTTTGATTCTCCGCATCAACAGTAGTGAAAATCACCGCCTACGCCAAGCCTTAAAGACGTTGTAAGTCAGCAATTTCGACCGCTACCGAGAATCAAATATTTACAAAAAACTACATGACGAATGAAATATTATCAATTTTTTCAAAAGACTCTTGTTTCCTAAATAAGAAACTTTTATCTTTGCTTAAAATATAATATTAAATGGATGAATACAAATTTCGAGTTGAGTTTTTAGAAGCAGCGAAAAGTTTTTTGGATGAACTTGATGAAAAAGCAAGAAATAAAATTTTATATAACATTTGGAAAGCAAGAAGCACAAATGACAAAGAACTTTTCAAGAAACTACAAGACGAAATTTGGGAATTCAGAACAAAATATAACAAAACATATTTTAGACTTTTTGCATTTTGGGACAAGACCGACAAAAGTGATACAGTTGTAATTTCAACACACGGACTAATTAAGAAAACAGACAAAATTCCGAAAAGAGAAATCGATCGATCTGAAAATTTGAGAGAAAAGTATTTTAACGATAAAAATAAAAAATAATGAAAACATATAGTTTAGAAGATTTGACCGACAAATACATCGGTAAAAAAGGCACAAAAAAACGTGACGAATTTGAAAATGAACTTCGTCTTGACTTGATAGGGCAAGCAATCAAACAGGCACGACTGGAGCGTAACCTGACTCAAGAAGAATTGGGCGAACTTGTAGGCGTGAAAAAAGCTCAAATTTCTAAAATTGAAAACAGTACAACTGACGCAAGATTTACTACAATTTTGAAAGTTTTTGAGGCTTTGGGAGCGAAAGTGAACTTTAGCGTAGAGTTAAATAACAGAAAATTAGCATACTGAAAATTATGCCGAACGGACAACAGTGTTTTTGCGTCGTGGCGGGGTGAAGTGCAAACCTGGAGCTTGGTACTTAGAAACAAGTTCAAAGCGCAGACAGTTTAGTGCTAAGAATTCTCCAACTTCGCCATACTGAAAAACTTTATCGGTTATTATAAAAAAACACTGAGCCCTTGTTGGACTTGCTAAAAAGTTTGTATAATCTACTGAACAATTTACTCTTTCATTAATCACAAACTTTCAGGTCACCAACAAATTGAATCCAATAGCATGACCGGCATTTTGCTAACATTAAATATTTCAGACTTTTTTATAAAAACAATTATGGAATATCAATTGAGTTTTCGCGATTACTGGATTCCAACTGAGAGCATGCCGGAATGACAAAATATAAAAATAAAATTATATGAGAAAAATAATTTCATTCATGCACATATCCCTTGACGGATTTGTGGCAGGTCCGAATGGAGAAATGAACTGGATTAAAATTAATGAGGAAATTTTTGATCATGTCGGTAAACGGATTAGCGAAGGCGATACTGCATTATATGGACGTGTAACTTTTCAGATGATGGAAGATTACTGGCCAACTGCAGCAGACAAGCCGAATGCAACCAAGCACGACATTGAACATTCAAAGTGGTATGACAAAGTTCACAAAGTTGTTTTATCAAAGACATTGAATGAATCGGGTCTGACTAACACAGAAATTATCAACGACAATCTTTTGGACAGAATAAATGAAATAAAACAAAGTGAAGGTGAAGACATCTTGCTTTTTGGCAGCCCGACAGCGACACATTCACTTATGCAGCTACACTTAATTGACGGCTACTGGCTATTTATTAATCCGGTCATTCTTGGAAAAGGAATACCACTGTTTACAGATATCAAAGATAAAATAAAACTTAAACTCTTGACTACACAACAATTTGACTGTGGTGTAACTGAACTGAATTACATTGTTGACAGACAATAACATCAAACCAAAAACAAACTATTTAAAAATAATAATGCGGACATTTTTAATATTAATAATTTTTACTTTTTCTCTGACTTGTGTTTTTGGTCAGTCTGAAGAACCTAAACTAAAGATCTCACATTTAACAGGTGACTTTTATATTTATACAACTTACAGCACTTACGAAGGAAATCAAATACCGGCAAACGGAATGTATCTGCTTACAGATGATGGTGTGGTATTGTTTGACACACCGTGGGACACAACTCAATTTCAACCACTGCTTGACAGCATAAAGTTAAAACATAACAAAGATGTGATACTGTGTATTGCAACGCACTGGCACAGTGACAGAACTGAAGGACTTGAATATTATAAGCAACTGGGAATTAAGACATACACTACTTTTCTGACAGATGAATTGAGTAAAGAGAACAATAAAAAAAGGGCTGAATTTTTAATTTCAAATGACACGGTATTTAACATTGCAGAATATTCATTTGAAACTTATTACCCGGGAGAAGGACATACATCAGACAACATTATAGTTTGGTTTGGCAAAGAGAAAATACTTTATGGTGGATGTCTGATCAAAGGTGCCGATGCTGAAAATTTAGGTTACCTGGGTGATGCGAATGTCGATGAATATGAAACTACTCTCAGGAATGTACAGAGGAAATGTCCTGATCCGGAATTTATTATTATATCACACAGCGACTGGAATGATATTAACTCATTAAATCATTCAATAGAATTGGCAAAAAAACTGAAAGAATAGAATCTATCACTTACATTTTAAATGGACATTCAAAATTTAAAACAAACAGACATAAAATTTATTCACGACCTGCTTCCATTTGGCTGGGAAGATGTTGTTTCTATCATTGACTGGTATACACATACGAGTTTTTGCTATCCGATAAAGGTTTGTATTGACAAAAAAATTATCGGCGTCGGTGCAGCAATAATTCACAATAAGTCAGCATGGCTTGCTCACATTATTGTTCATGCCGACTTTAGAAAACAAGGCATTGGTAAAAAAATAACCGAGACATTGGTTGACACTTCACATTCAAAAGGCTGTGAGACAATTTATTTACTGGCTACCGATCTTGGCGAACCGGTGTACAGGAAAATCGGATTTGAAATAGAAACTGAATATATGATTTATAAATGTGAAGCAGTAAGCGGATTATTTAAGGGTAATGAGAATATTGTTGCGATCAGTAGTCAATTCAAAAAACAAATATTAGACCTGGATAGACAAGCTTCAGGAGAAGACAGAATTTTAGTTTTAGAACAACACCTTTCAGACGGATTTTTATTTTTGAAAGATAATGAAGTGCAGGGATTTTATATGCCGAACTTAGGCAACGGTTTAATTATAGCATCAACAGACATGGCAGGAGTAGAACTAATGAAGTTACGTTTTCAGTCAAAAGATTTTGCTGCGTTTCCAATTGAGAATTTAAAAGGAACAGAATTTATGAAACAAAATAATTTCAAAGAAGACCGCTCAGAAAAACGAATGCGATTAGGAAAGAAAAGAAACTGGCAACCGCAGAATATTTACAATAGTATTGGTGGAAATTTGGGTTGATAAAAATTATGTTTGCCTCGAAGTCTCGAAGGCTCAAAGGCTATAAAGCTCTAAGAAAATAAATTTAAAGATATTAAACTTTGAGTCTTTGAGGCAATTCCAAAAAAATTTATCATTTGAAATTAAAAAAATTTTATGAGAAAAATAATTGCTGCAATGAATACGACACTTGACGGGAATTGCGATCATACAGCAGGAATTCCCGATGAAGAAATTCATCAGCATTACGCTGACCTGCTTAGTAACGCAGACGTTATATTATATGGAAGGACAACATATCAACTTATGGAATACTGGCGAACTGTATTGAAAAATCCAACCGGTGAAAAAGCAACGGACGAATTTGCTGTGGCAATTGACAGGATTCCCAAAATTGTTTTTTCGCGTACACTGAAAAATGTAGACTGGGAAAGTGCTAAGCTGGCAAGTCGGGACATTGAAGTAGAAGTTTTAGAATTGAAGAAACAAGAGGGTAAAGACATTTTCGTTGGCAGTCCGGGTTTAATTAATTCCTTAACTAATCTTAATTTAATTGACGAATACCAGATTTGCGTTCATCCGGTTATAGCAGGAAGCGGTCTGCCTTTATTTAAAAACATAAATGAAAAGATTATCCTTAAGTTGTTGAAGACAAAGACTTTTGGTAATGGTGCAATAATTCTCTACTATGAACCAGTTAAAAAGTGACTGTTTAATTGACACATAATTTAGGACAAAGAATAGTTCCAATAAACCAGAGATCTTTCGAAATTTAAATTTTATATTAATTATTTGAATAAAAATAACTTCATAATACTTTCGGGTGCAATGGGAGCCGGTAAAACATCTGTCATCAATAAATTAAATGATTTAAATTATCACTGCGTGGATGAACCAGCAAGACAGATACTTGAAGAGCAAAGGAAAATTAACGGCAATGGTCTTCCCGAAAAAGATCCGAAGCTTTTTACTGAACTGATGTTATCAAGAACTATTTTTCAATATAAATCACATGAGAAAAATACTGAACCCGTTTTCTTTGACAGAGCCATGCCGGACTTTATTGCCTATTCAAATTTATTTAATGTTGATAATAATGTGTTCCGAAATGCGGCAGAGGAATATCGCTTCAATAAAACCATATTTTTTTTTAGCGGAATAGAATCCATTTATTCTACAGACGATGAACGTAAGATGAGTTTTGAACAGGCAGATGAATTTGGAAATAAAGTCCGTGATATCTATGAGGAGTTGGGATATGAAATTCATGATGTTCCGTTTTTGGACATTGACTTGAGAGTTGGATTTATTTTGAATAAAATTAAAATGTGAGATATGACAACACGGGAATTAAAAATTATTATTCTGGGAGATATTCAGGCAATTAAAGAAGATGGGATTCTCCTTATTATAAAATCCATTCTTGATACTTATAAAAATGATACTATAATAATTTCAGATAAGAGGAAAAAAATTCCGGATGAAGCAAAACAGCAGATAAAAAATAATGAATACTTTACTGATGACGAAATTAATGCAGATATTTAAAAAGCTTAAACTAAACAAGACACATCTTAATTATTCTCAAAACATTACCCCCCATCTACCCAAAACCATTAAGTTAATAGCGAAGTATCGTCGCTATCAGCAAACCCCTCCCAGCCTCCCCTTTGAAAGAAAGTGTCTCAAAACATAATTGTAATGATTACCACGAAGACACCAAGGCACAAAGCATTCTGTTTTCAATGTTTTTTTCTTAGTGTCTTTGAGACTTGGTGGTAAAAATGGTGTTTTGAGACAGTCTCGAAAAAAAGGGGAGGAGCCTGAACTTTTAGATTTAAGATTTATATTAATCAAATTACAATTAAAAAATCCCTTAACATATTGGCATTGCCACTCCCCGACTTTTCCATTTCATCAAAAAATCACAATAGTTATATTTGTAAAAATCGAATAAATCATATCACTTTATAAATCATTCTAGTTTAAAATATAAATTCAAAATAAAAAATGGAAAATACTACAAACGAAACAGGCAAATGCCCGGTTACAGGTGGACGGAACATTGGAAGCGGCGGAACAAACAATAACGACTGGTGGCCGGATCATTTAAATATAAATATTCTGCGTCAGCATTCTTCTTTATCAAACCCGCTTGGCGAAGATTTTAACTACGCCGAGGAATTCAAAAAACTCGATTATCAGGCATTGAAAAAAGACCTTACCGATCTTATGACAGACTCGCAGGAATGGTGGCCGGCAGATTTCGGACATTACGGAGGATTTTTTGTCCGTATGTCATGGCACTCCGCGGGAACTTACAGAACTGCTGACGGACGAGGTGGCGCAGGCGGCGGTCAGCAAAGATTTGCACCGCTAAACAGTTGGCCGGATAATGTAAATCTCGATAAAGCAAGAAGACTTCTCTGGCCGATCAAACAAAAGTATGGTCAGAAAATATCATGGGCGGACTTATTAGTGCTGACAGGAAATGTCGCATTAGAATCTATGGGATTTAAAACTTTTGGATTTGCAGGCGGACGCGCAGATGAATGGGAACCGGACGGCGATGTTTACTGGGGTTCGGAAAAAATATGGCTTGATGACAAACGTTACTCAGGTGAGCGCGATCTTGAGAATCCACTGGCTGCCGTTCAGATGGGACTGATCTATGTGAATCCCGAAGGACCGAACGGAAACCCTGACCCGATAGCTGCAGCAAAAGATATCCGCGAAACATTTAAACGTATGGCTATGGATGATAAAGAAACCGTTGCACTGATAGCAGGCGGACATACTTTCGGAAAAGCTCACGGAGCAGGAAATCCTTCAAATGTTGGACCTGTACCTGAAGCTGCAGGTATTGAAGAGCAGGGATTTGGCTGGAAGAGTAAATTCGGAAAAGGTGACGGTGCAGACACTATCTCAAGCGGTCTTGAAGTTACATGGACACAAGCTCCTGATAAATGGACTAATTTATTCTTTGAGAATCTCTTTAAATACGAATGGGAACTTACTAAGAGTCCTGCAGGTGCAAATCAATGGGTAGCTAAAAATGCTGAAGCCGATATTCCGGATGCAGCTGACTCATCCAAAAAACATCTGCCGAAAATGCTTACAACTGATCTTTCACTGAGATTCGATCCGGAATATGAAAAGATCTCGAGACGTTTTCTTGAAAATCCTGATGAATTTGCGGATGCATTTGCAAAAGCCTGGTATAAACTTTTACATCGTGACATGGGACCAAAAGCACGTTATTTAGGTCCTGAAGTTCCGAAAGATGTACTGATCTGGCAGGATCCGATACCTGAAGTTGATCATATTTTAATAAATGAAAAAGATATTGAAGAATTAAAATCCAGAATATTAAATTCAGGATTAAGTATTTCCGAACTTGTATCTACTGCATGGGCTTCTGCTTCCACATTCCGCGGTTCAGATAAACGCGGCGGTGCAAATGGTGCCCGAATTCGCCTGGCTCCTCAGAGATCCTGGACTGTGAATAATCCTTCACAACTTGATAAAGTACTGGAGACACTTGAGGCTATTCAAAATGAATTTAACTTTGCTCAAAAAAATAAAGCTGAAGGCAAGAAAGTTTCTCTTGCTGATCTGATAGTACTTGCCGGGTGTTCAGGAATTGAACAAGCTGCAAAAGATTCCCGTCTGGAATTATCAGTTCCGTTTTCACCCGGTCGTATGGATGCTTTACTTGAGCAAACAGATGTGGAATCTTTCGATGTGCTCGAGCCTATTGCTGATGGATTCAGAAATTATCAGAATGGAAAAAGCACAGTCTCAATAGAAGAATTATTGATTGACAAGTCTCAGTTACTGACTCTAACCGCTCCCGAAATGACAGTTCTTCTCGGCGGTATGCGGGCATTAAATTCAAACTTTGACAACTCCGCACTTGGAATTTTTACAAAGAATCCCGGAACGCTGACAAATGACTTCTTTGTGAATTTACTGGACATGAGCACTGTCTGGAAAGCGACTTCCGAAGAAAAAGATTTATTTGAAGGGCGTGACAGAGCTACCGGTGAATTGAAATGGAAAGGTACACGTGCAGATCTTATTTTTGGGTCTAATTCAGAACTCAGAGCACTTGCTGAAGTTTATGGAAGTTCTGATGCTAATGAGAAATTTGTCAAAGATTTTATTTCTGCCTGGGATAAAGTAATGAACCTCGACCGATTCTGAACTGATTTAAAATTTTTAAATTAGATGATTTCTTGTCTAATGTGATTATTGGTTTTCCTGATTGTCATGCCCGAGTGCTTCTATCGGGCATCCAATCATCAAACGAATTATTTAAATTTCTGTAATTGCAAAAATCGAAGTTGATTTCCTGCAAAAATATTTCGCAACCTCTCCCCAATCTCCAACTCAAAATCAAGGAGGAGGAGAATAAACTATTGAATATCTTACCTCAATTCAAACCCCCACAAAATCAAAACAAAGAAAGAAATTTTTGAAACAAAGCCCGGAAAAGTAGTTACAAGAGTTAAAATTTTTCAATGCAGTGGTGGAAAAACTTTTACAATAGATAAAAATTCTGATACAATGATGCACAACTCTTAAACAAATGTCCGCACATCACATGCAATCACCAGCGCAATGCAAACAATACAATAATCAGCAGTTACAATGCCCGGCTTCACAGATGCAATGATGCATGTCACCTCTTCAAAAGTCCTCACCTGAAGTTCGAAGCTCCTCGTTATAAATTCGAAAGTCCATGTAGAAAATTCGAAAGAGCACGTTGCTGATGCAAAGACACTTGCAGGAAATGCGATGCAAAATGTTCCGAATGCAAAGGCACTTTTAAGAAATGCGATGCAATATGTTCCGAATGCAATGACTCTTTCAGGAAATGCGATGCAATATGTTCCGAATGCAATGACTCTTTCAGGAAATGCGATGCAATATGTTCCGAATACAATGACACTTGCAGGAAATGCGATGCAATATGTTCCGAATGCAAAGACACTTTCAGAAAATGCGATGCAATATGTTCCGAATGCAAAGACACTTTCAGAAAATGCGATGCAATATGTATCGAATGCAAAGACAGTTGCAGGAAATGCGATGCAATGAATTTTAGCCCTTGTTGGTGTTTCTGAAAATTTGATTAAATATTAATGAAGAATAATATATAGTTTGATAAAAATTTTCAGGTCACCAACAAGCTGAATCCAATAGCACAACCGACATTTGGCTAACATTAAATTCTTCAGATTTGAGCCCTTGTTGGAATTCCTGAAAATTTGATTAAATATTAATGAAGAATAATATATAGTTTGATAAAAATTTTCAGGTCACCAACAAGCTGAATCCAATAGTACGATCGACAAGACGCTTTTTTATCAGTGGAAAAAATGCTATATACAATTCAAAATATTATATGCAATTTAACTACTACAACTTTTGAAATAAAAAAATACTTTCAATCAAATCATGCCGGACAAAGAATATATCAGTCAGTTAAGAATTCCAACCATTGAAGATCCGTTAAGGATTTTAGTAAGTGCATGTTTAGTAGGTATAAAATGCGGTGTTGACGGTGATAGTTATGGAGATTATCCGAGTGTATTGAAACTTCTGAATTATGACAATGTCAGACTGATACAGTTTTGTCCTGAAGATTTTTCCTTTGGCACTCCAAGAGAAACTTGTGATATATATGGCGGTGACGGCTTTGACGTTTTAAGCGGGAAAGCAAAAGTGCTGACCACCTCGGGAATGGACTGGACTGATGGAATGATCGCTGCATCTGAAAAAATGCTGAAGGTTGCCGTTGATAACGACATTGAACTTGCGATCATGATGGATGTAAGCGCTGCCTGCGGGAGTCATGTGATCTATGAC
This sequence comes from Ignavibacteria bacterium, assembly GCA_049293015.1. Classification (GTDB taxonomy): domain Bacteria; phylum Bacteroidota; class Ignavibacteria; order Tepidaquicellales; family Tepidaquicellaceae; genus UBA2330. The sequence continues at coordinate 71,316 of JBATSB010000022.1, read as the reverse complement.
GGCAACAGATTTTCCGAAAATAAAAAATATCAGATCGGAATGGGAGTCTGCGGTGCACAGCTGAGCAGAGCAGGATTTAAGATCATCAGCTGGAGAGAATTTGAGTCACTGGAAATTTTATATTCACGTCTTGATCCGTCACATAAGTTTGACAGTGAAGCCAGAGATTTTGATCAGCATGAGTGGTATGTTGAATACTTTAAGAATGGAAAAAAATAATTTCTCTGTCGATATTTGGAGGACTTTTTTTAAAAAAAGGAATAAAATAAATTATTTAAGTAAATCAATAAGTTAATAAAATATGCGACAAATATTTATCAATCTGGCTGTTGAAAACGCAGAAAAATCAATGGACTTCTATGCTCAGTTAGGATTTACAAACAATCCCGAGTTTACTGATGATGAACAAAAGTGTATGGTCTGGAGTGAACAAATTTATGTAATGCTTATATCGAACAAAAGATTTAATATCTACAATAAAATAAATGTCACTGCTGCAAAAGGCAATCTGACCGCAACTTATACACTGCCAGTAGAAAGTCTGGATAAAGTAAATGAAATTATTGAAAGCGGGTTGAGAGCCGGCGGCAATGAACCAATACCCATGATCGATGAAGGATTTATGCAAATCAGAAACATTGAAGATCCGGATGGACATCTCTGGGGTATTATTTTTTTGGATATGGATAAATTCAGAAAAACTAAACAATGAACCGCTGTCATTGGCTCGGAATATAAATAAAGACTATCCTTTGGATAAATTTGCATAGGTTCATCTTTTTTTTAGCCTAAACTTTAATTTATTTTTTAAAAAATTGAAACAAGATTCATTATATTTATCTATTCTTACTATAACTTAAAATATTAAAATTGAAACATTCATTATGGGAAAATTAGCAGTAGTAAAAACAATGGAGACCGACTCCAGTGTGGAAGATTTCATTAACAGCGTAAAGGATGAACAAAAACGAAAAGACAGTTTTGCGATACTGAAGCTGATGCAGAAAGCTTCGAAGGAAAAACCCAAAATGTGGGGAAGTTCAATTATTGGTTTTGGAAAATTAATATATAAAAGTCCGGCATCAGGACGTGAGGTTGAATGGTTTAAAATTGGTTTTTCACCCCGAAAAGCAAATCTCACTATTTACCTGATCAATCTCGGAATTCATGAAGACTCTTTAAAAAAATTTGGCAAACACAAAAAAGGAGGCGGCTGTCTTTATATAAATAAGCTGGAAGATATTGACCTGAAGGTACTTGAAAAAATGATAGCCGCTGCAGTGAAAGCTAAGTAATCTTTTGAGATTTTTAAATAAATTAATTCTTTATCCGCAAAGTCCGATGAACACGTGACTATGCTGGAACAAAAATTTTAACTTTTAATTTTATCATTATGAAAAAGACTTTACAAATCACAATTGCACTTGCTGTATCATTTACACTTGGTTTTATTTTCAACAATTTAGCTTTCAATAAATCTAACGACAGATCTGAAATAATTAAAGTAACGGGTTTAGGAGGAATCTTTTTTAAATGCGAAGATCCGGGTAAACTGAAAGAATGGTACCAAACAAATCTTGGCTTAAATACAAATCAATACGGGGCAGTATTTGAGTGGCGACAGGGAGCGGATTCTTCTAAAAAAGGTTTTACTCAGTGGAGTCCTTTTAAAGAAACAACAAAATATTTTGAACCTTCAACAAAGGATTTTATGATAAATTACAGAGTAGCAGATCTGGAAGGACTTGTAGAAGAGTTGAAAATAAATGGCGTAACAATTACTGACAGCATTGAAGTAGTTGAATATGGTAAATTTGTTCACATCATGGACTTAGAAGGAAATAAAATTGAATTATGGGAACCAAACGATATTGAATATGAAAGACTTGGTGTGGAAATGGATCTTAAGACGACTAAATAATCTGAACATTTTCTGACGAATCTGAAATTTTTAAAATCTAATCTGAATAAAATCTGAGAAAATCTATGTACTGTAAATTTTAAACAATTATGGAAACTGAAATAATCAGAAATAAAATAAAAGAACTGGTTGCTTCAGTCATACCTTTTGATCAGACAGAAAAAGATCATATCGAAAACATCTTTGAATGGATCTCGTCCGGTACCGAAATTTTCAGAATTGAAAAAGATGCCGTCCCTCCTAAGCATCTTGTAAGTTATACTGTTGTCATTGATCCAGTTCAGGAAAAAGTACTGCTCGTTGATCACAAGAAAGCTAAACTTTTGCTGCCATGCGGAGGGCATATTAAAAAAAATGAAATGCCACTTGCAGCTGCGAAAAGGGAGATCAAAGAGGAACTTGGACTTACTCCTGAACTTTACTTCCCTGATAATATTCAGACTGAAGCTCCTTTTTTTGTAACAGTCACACGGACTACCGGAATCAGTGAATCTCACACAGACGTTTCCCTTTGGTACTTATTCAGAGAAGATGCAGATAAATCCTTTAAGATCGAATGTGAAAGAAATGAAAATGAATTTGAAAATGAATTTGACGATTTTCACTGGCTGAGTTTTGACGAAGTACTTTCAACGCCTATTGAAAAGCTTGATCCTCATATGCACCGCCTGATAAGAAAGATCAATAAATTTAAAATTAAGTAAACTTCAATGAAACAGGAATTTGAGATCTTAGAATATGATCCACTCTGGAGGGAAAAATTTTCAGATGAAAAGGAGAATTTAGTAAAGATATTCGGAGATAATCTAAATTCAATTCACCATATTGGGAGCACTGCCATTCCAAATGCAAAAGCTAAACCTGAAATTGATATTTTATTAATTGTCAAAGAAGATTCAAATCTTTCATTTTATAATATTAAGCTGGAAGAATTAGGATATGTGGTAAGAGGTGAATGTTTAGATAAAGGAGGGACACCCGGCAGGTTTTATTACAGTAAAAATACGAATAATAAGAGATCTCATAAACTGCATATTTGCAAAACCGGTCATTCGGAAATTTTACCAAAACTGATGTTTGTAAAATATCTGAATGACCATATAGAAATGGCAGAAGAATATTCTGATCTAAAGACCCGCCTTTCAAAAAATTATAATTATGGGAGAGATTTTGAAAAGTATCTTGCAGGGAAAAGTGATTTTGTTAAGAATGTTTTGGAAATAGCTGCAAAAGAATATAAAGAAATAAAGTATGAAGATTTTATTTAGAAAAATGTTAACAGGATAATCGAAACATAATTATGTTCAGCATTTTTTGGAAATGCTTTTGTTTAACAATAATGTTTAAGCATTTCATAAATGATCTGAATTTCTCACCACTCATTCAACAATTCCCTTGTCTCCCCTACTGCTATATCCCAAAGCTCATTCAATATTTTCTCATCTTTATAAAAATAACCGCCATAGTTTCCTTCTTCTAAAATTTCACGTGCTTCTTTAGGTGAAGCATTTTTTAGCAGTTCAAAATTTACCATAGGTTTTTTGTGATCAGGAAGTTTTACATCTTTTAATCTTGTCCAATCAAAATTTTCCATCCAGGAAGCATGAGAAGATTCCGGATCTGTCTGTTGGATAAATTCCCAGACCTTTGGAGCTCTCCACCAGTTATGAAATTTTACTTTTACATTTTCATTTTCATCCGACCAATCATTTACAAATTTTTCCAAAGGCATATTCCCACCGTGACCATTTACAATCAGAATTTTTTTGAATCCGTGGGTCGAAATTGAATTCAAAATCTCTTTCAAAAGCAGACTTAATGTTTCGATACTAATGGAGACAGTTCCCGGATACGCCATAAATAATGGAGTATGACCGTAATTTATTACAGGAAAGACAGGAATATTCAGCGGATCGGCTGCATCGACTGAGATCTTTTCCGCGAGTATGTTATCTGTCGATAAGCTCAGAAATGCATGCTGCTCTGTTGAACCTACAGGCAATATACATTTGTCATTAATCTTTAAATAATTTTCAACATCTGACCAGTTCATTGTTTCAATTTTCATTTCAGTTTTAATTTTTTAAATTAATAATTTCAAATTACGAATTACAGATTACAAATTCCAATGTCTTTTAGATTTCATATAGCTTGCGAAAACTTTTAAATTGCTACAAAGTCTCCAAAACTCTAAGACACTAAAATAAAAATCATTCACTACCTTTGAGCCTTAGAGACTTGAGGCAAAGAAATTTTTTTATGATTGGCATATAATTTTGTATAATAATATATAATCTGAAAAATCAATCATGAACAATTAAATCAATAATTTATTCATATTAAAGTAATTATATTGGTAAACATAATTTTAAAAATACCTAAGTTTGGTAGGATAGAATAAGTTCTGACAGCAAAAGTGTAAAAGTATGAATCAAAATAAATTTTGGAATTTAACCGGTAACCCCGGTCCGATAGTTGCGGCTGCAATTCATGACGGACATGAGTTGCGTTATGACGTTTCTGAAATAATGAAACTAAGTAGTGATGACAGATTAAGAGAGGAAGATCCTCATACAGGAGAATGGACTTTTGTTGGTGACTCAAAAATAATTGTGTCGCGGTCGAGATTTGAATTAGATCTAAATCGTCCCCGAGAAAAAGCAGTTTATCAAAAACCTGAAGATGCCTGGGGATTAGATATCTGGAAAAAAGAATTACCTCAGGATATTGTATCCCGTTCACTTTCAGAATATGATTTATTTTATAAAGAAGTTAATGAAATATTCAGCAATCTCGAAAAACAATTTGGACATTTTGTAGTACTTGATCTTCATACTTATAATCATATGAGAAACGGAACTGACGGAGAACCTGCTGATCCGAAATTAAATCCGGAAGTTAATATTGGAACCGGAACTATGAATAGAAACAAATGGGGGAATTTAATTGACCGGTTTATTTCAGATCTGCATAATTTTGATTATGACGGAAGGAAACTTGATGTAAGGGAAAACATTAAATTCAAAGGGGGGCAATTTTCTAGATGGATACATCAGACATTTCCACAATCCGTCTGTTCCATTTCCATAGAGTTTAAAAAATTTTTTATGAATGAATGGACAGGTAAACCTGATGAGAAGCAGATTAAAAAAATTGGTATGGCATTACAGGCAACTGTACCCGGGATACTTCAAGAATTGAAAATGATCAGATAAATGATAAAGCCGAAAATTAAAATTATTTCAGATGAATTTATTAATGAGGTCTGTGTAAGGTTATCTGAAAACAAACAAGTTCGCAGATCATTACCTGAAAAGGGGCGGGTTCATATTGACCGGCAGCTTCCATTTATTTGTATTTACAGACACAACGATACATATAAAAATTCTTTGTCAGATTCATTGGTAACAGGTGAAGCATCTTATTTAACAGCAAGAGATAGCAGGAAAAGCCACAGGCAGTTATCTAAACTTGTTAAAAATATAGCGGCAACTTTAAAAGAAGCATTTGGATCTTTTTTAATTGTAGAAGTTTGGGTATCAAATGAAAAAGAAACTGAAAATGAACTCCACAATTTCAAGGGAGCTTTTAAAATTTTCATGTCAAAGGAAACAGAAATTTTACCAACAATTCAAACCCTTGAAAGATCATTAAGAAACATTAAGCTGCGTAAAGAAAAATCAGATGTAGAAATTATTACCGCTTCAAAAATAACTCCTGAAAATATGCCTCCGATTATTTCCATATCTGAAGCCAGAAAACTCGGTTTCCATATCCTGGGAATTGAAGTCAAGCCCATTTTCTTTAATGAAAAAACTGAAAACGTATTCCCGATACTTTTAAAAAATCTAAGGAAAGGTTTTTCGAGAGCATTGAATAACGGATTTTTCGAGTTCACAAAAAATAATACTCCATTTAAACCGCCGAATTATCAATCATTAGGACGTAGAAGTGTAGTAAAGGCAGTATGGAAAGTGGACCGGCAGCTTGCAGAAATAAATAAAGGTTTTGATTTTCTATTACAGGTGACTCCATATAATAATGACTCTGCATGGTCTGAATTCAAGCGAAATCAATTTGAAAAAGTACCGTTATTTCTTTACCGCCCTCTTACATTAGATCCATCACTTGCAAAAAGGAGTTTATTTCATATTCCTCTTGAACATATCGAAGATCCAACTCTTGCTCAGCTTTTTCAGGAACAGCAACTTGAACTGGACCGAAAGTTTTCAATGCTTAGTGACAGGGGTACAAGTAGTTTTTTATATGGAAGTATGCAACTTTATGGAACTGTAGATGACTCATTAATGAATATTGCAAAAGATATATTACAACAATTATCTAACCGGACACGAAATGGATTTAAAGGTAAAACCTGTAATGCAAAAGACTTCGCAAAAAGAGCTGAGATAGAACTTGATTATTTTCGGGAAAAACTTCCGGATATAAAAACTAAAATATCCATAAGGAAAGACATTACAGGATTAATGGTATCACAGGGAAACTTGCTTATCGGTGAACGTCTGAAAGTACCGGTTGAGAGAGTTGAAGCTTTAATTGCACATGAAGTAGGTACACATGTATTAACATATCTGAACGGAAAATCTCAACCACTGAAGCAACTTTACATTGGACTTTCAGGATACGATGAATTACAGGAAGGACTTGCTGTATTATCAGAATACATGGTTGGCGGATTAACCGTTTCCAGATTACGTCTTCTTGCAGCTCGTGTAGTTGCAGCACATCAGTTGGTTAGCGGAGCAGGATTTATCGAAATTTTCAGAGAGCTTAATCTGGATTTTGGATTTGAACGCAGCACTGCATTTAATATTACTTCACGTACATTCCGCAGCGGAGGTCTTACTAAAGATGCGATCTATTTGCGGGGACTTGTTAATCTTTTGAATTATTTAAAAAGAGGTAAAGAATTGGAAACATTGTTTGTAGGTAAAATTTCAGCCGGTCATTTAGCAATGATTAAAGAATTACAGGCACGCAAAGTATTACACACTGCACCACTTCTTCCTGCTTATTTTAATGAACCTGCTACTAAGGATAAATTAAGTAAATTGAGAAATGGTCAAACATTAATAAATTTAACAAAAAGAGGTAAAAATTGAAAATTGGAATGGTAGTAAATGACATTCTTACAGAACAACCAGGATATACAACTACACGATTAGGTATAGCAGGAATAAACCGCGGACATGAGGTATTCCTGATGGGATTAGGAGATATGGCTTATGATGCTGACGAAAAAATCCGCGCCAGAGCACGAACTGTTCCTAAAAAAAAATATAAATCAAACGAATTATATTTAAAAGCACTTCAAGGAAAACATGCAATAAAAGATCGGATCACAGTTGATGAACTTGATGTTTTACTGCTTCGAAGTGACCCTGCAAGCGAAACAGGTACACGGTCATGGGCTGCAACTGCCGGAATTAATTTTGGAAGAATTGCTATGAGGCATGGAGTAATTGTATTGAATGATCCCAACGGGTTGGCAAAAGCAGTAAACAAAACTTACTTCCAGCTTTTTCCGGAAGAGGTCAGGCCAAAAACATTGATCACAAGAGATGTAAAAGAGATCAAAGAATTTGCAGCAGAGCATGGAGGTAATATGGTGCTGAAACCTTTACAGGGTTCAGGAGGATCAGGAGTTTTTTTGGTAAGACCTGAAGATAAATCAAATCTGAATCAGATTGTTGAATCCTTACTCAGAGACGGATACATTATTGCACAGGAATATTTACCTGCAGCCAATGACGGAGACATCAGACTATTTATGATGAACGGACAGCCAATGAAATACAAAGGCAAATATGCTGCATTTCGTAGGATACGACATGGTGATGATATGCGAAGTAATGTTCATGCCGGCGGTAAATTGGCGCAGGCAGTTATTACTGATGAACATTTAAGACTTGCTGAGATTGTGCGTCCTAAATTAGTTCAGGATGGAATGTTCCTTGTTGGTCTGGATATTGTCGGCGACAAATTAATGGAGATCAATGTATTCAGTCCGGGTGGATTGGGAAGTGCGCAGATCTTTGAAAAAGTAAATTTTAATAATAGTGTTATAGACGCTCTTGAAACAAAAGTTGCATACATGAATTATTATAAAAGAAAATTTGACAATATTGAAATGGCAACATTATAATCACGGAAAAATTCTTCGTTGTATTTTCATGTTGGTTTGTTGAGAAATTTTATTCTGCCTAAACTTAATACTGTATGGACATAGAAAAAATAGCCCTGAATATCCGAAAGGATGAAAATGGAATTTATTATTCTAAATCAGACTCAGCTATTTCATATCCGGAAGAAGGCAATGAAAATTGTATGCAAATTGAAAAGGATAGTTTTTGGTTCAGCCACAGAAATAATGTTATTTCCGAAAGTATAAAAAAGCATAGTCCTGATAAAGTGTTCTTCGATATAGGCGGAGGAAATGGTTTTGTATCTAAAAGACTGCAGGATGACGGACTAAAAGTCTTACTTGTCGAACCCGGTAAAACGGGAGCGATGAATGCTTATCAAAGGGGAATAAAAAATGTTATTTGTTCAACTCTTGAAGATACTGCTTTCATCCCAAATAGCATTGATTCTGCAGGACTATTTGATGTGGTAGAACATATAGAAGATGATTATTCTTTTTTAAAAAATATCAATAAATATATAAAGGATGATGGATATATTTATATTACTGTACCTGCATATAATTTTTTATGGTCAAAAGAAGATTATGATGCCGGTCATTTTAAAAGATATACAATAAGTGATTTAAAAAAATTACTCAAAGGATGTGGCTTTAGTATAATTTATTCAACTTACATTTTTTCTATTTTACCTCTACCGGTTTTTCTTTTCAGATCTCTGCCGGGTAAATTAGGTCTAAACACTGAATCCAGAAATTTAGAAAAGCACCAGAGTGAACATACCGTAAAAAATGGTTTTACAAACAATCTTATGAATAGGATCTGGGAATGGGAGTTAAACAGAATTAAAAAAAATAAAAAAATACCTTTGGGAGGAAGTTGTTTTGTGATTGGAAAAAAAGTGACTGGAAATAAAAACCATATAGAAGAACAAGATCTTTAATTCAGTGTTATGAATGAATTTTAAGTTATTGTAGTTAAATTATAATTCAAAAATCATTTTTTTAAACCTGTATAAATTTAAATTTAACATAAAGAGAATAAACTTTTCTAAAGGAGTCTCACGTTCATTTCCCTGAGACTCCGTCCGTTTGTAATGATTTTAATTTTATGCAGTTAATTCTTTTTCTAAATTTATAGCTCCCGGAAAAAGTATGTTGTTCTCAAGATGAATATGCATATGCAGATCCGCCTCAAATTCCCTTAGCATATCGAAAGCTACATTGTATGTTGTACAGCCGTCAGCAGGTGCAGTATAATTATCACTCAGTTCAGATATTTTACTGAATCTGTCACCTTCGGCACTATGCTCTTCCATCATCATGTTGATCGGATTTTGAACTGATCCGGCTTCCGGATTGAGTTCCTGTCCGGGTTCTTTTTTTAATGCTAACATTTTTTTAATGTATGGAAAGAGTATAAGTTCTTCCTTTTTCATGTGAATTGTCAATTCTCCTGCAGAGATATTAAACTGGTCATTGATATCAAACAATTCGGGATGTGCAGACCCATGAACTTTGCATAACTTTTCAAGAAACTGCCTCAGAACAGGAATTGTTTTTTCTACATACCTGTGATGTTTTTTCTCTATATAATCAGCAAGTAAATCCAGATCCCATGATTGATAATCAACACTCTGATCGGATGATTGCTTTGAAACATCATTTAGTTTGGTAAGTAATTCATCTGCTGATATTTTTTTACTTTCGCAAACTTCATTAATTGACTTTCCACCCCGGCAGCAAAAGTCAATTCCGTATTGCTGGAATACCGCTGCTGTTCGGTAATCATCTGCTACAAATTTTCCTATGCTTTGTGTTCTTAAGTTTTCCATTTTATTATTTTTTTATTTTTTATTTGTTAAAATATTTTATTTGTTTTTACTTGGTTATCTTTTTAAAAATGTTATACCGTTATTAATATCATTTGATAAATCTAACAAAGATGTTTCTTCAAGCATTTTTTTCAATTCATCTCTAATAATTACAAATTTATGATGAAGTGAACACGGGAGATTTTCATTACAATTTTTAAATCCGAGAGCACAACCTTTGTAAATAGAATCTCCGTCAATTGCTGATACTATTTTACTCAGCTTGATCTTGTCTGCCTTGTTCTTATTAATTTCAAAACCTCCTGATGGACCTCGTACAGAATCAACTATTTGGTTTCTGGTTAACTGCTGAAGTACTTTAGCTGTAAATGCTACAGGTGAATTTATCTCTTTAGCTATCTCATTTAAACTTACTCTTTCGTCTTTCTGAGATCTTACAGCAATAAACACTGCAGCTTTTATACCGTATTCACAGGCTTTCGAAAACATTATTTGAATTAAAATGAATATTCATATTTTTTTTATTGCATTATAAGTAATTACTAAATTTCACTTTTATGCAATTGTATTATCTTAGCAATTTTCCATTTCGACAATGTAATATCCTTTTTCATTAATTTCAGATTCCCATTTAGGCTGGATCTCTTCTACATGGCAGCGTTTACATTCATTTGATGTCAACGGCTGACCATCCTGTCCCCTGGATTTTAAAAATTCCTTTCCGTAATTGTGAATTACTAATGGATCTTTTTCTTCTTCCGGTGCAATAATATCAAAATGCATTGTTGTACCGTCTTTCTTAGTTACGTATGTATCCCAAACTGTTACTTTCATCATTTATATTTTATTAAAATTAATTATAATTATTTCCTTTTTTAAAATTCAATATTGTATTGAATGACTTGTGTTACAAAGATATTAAGAATTTTCGAAATAATAAAGGACAATTTTGTCCGAATTAAGATTAATATTTTAATCACCTTTACTGGAGATAAAAATCAAACAGGTAAATTAAATATCCTGGAGATGATGAACTAGAATATTATTTTGATGAAATTTACATCAACATTATATAATATATCAAATGAAACAAGCATTTAAGATTGGAACCTATCATCAATAAACAAATTAATTTGTATTGGCGAAATTCAAATATAAGGAAACTGCTTAAATTTCAGGGATTTTTACTTTTAAAATGGAATTGTGAATAATAATTTTTGCAGGTAAAATCAGATATTATGATTAATATCATATTTTTTATTGCTGTTGATCATTAGTTTTCACAAACAATTCTCAATTTAATATGACAAGGTCAATATTCAGCAGATATGTTTTACCATTTATACAATGGTTTACATTAATGTTAATTATTGCAATTGTTATTGATTATATTTTTCACCGCTTACAGATTGTTTCCATTGGTCTCTATTTTGGATATATTGGAACTTTAGTAATTATTCTCTCCTTCGTCTATTCTTTACGTAAAAGAAAAATAATAAAATACGGTTCACCCAAAAAACTTTTAATCGCACATGAATACATGGCTTGGGCTGGTTCAATTATGATTCTTGTTCATGCCGGTATTCATTTCAATGCACTGCTTCCGTGGCTGGCTGTTTTAATGTTGATTATTGCAGTGGCCTCAGGTTTGGTTGGAAAGTTTCTTTTAAAGAAAGCCAATGAAACATTTAAGGAGAAGCTTCAAATTTTGGTAAATAGCGGTAGTACAAAAGAGGAAGCAGAGAAAAAATTATTTTTTGATTCAATTACTGTTGATTTAATGAAAAAGTGGAGAGTTGTTCATTTACCCATAACAATTCTACTTGGCATTTTAACTCTCCTGCATATTATAACTATTATAATGTTCAGTAAATGAAACTCACTGTTTTTATATTAATTATAGCTAGCATTGTTTTTCTTTCAGCAAAGTATCCTCACCTTATGCTGAATCCCGGTGATCTAATAGAAGGTCATCAGAAAATTAAAAACGATTGTGCTGCATGCCATAAACCATTTTGGGGAATTGAATCAAACAGGTGCATAAGTTGTCACAAACCTGAAGAAATCGGAATGAATGTTTCTTCAAAAAATAATCAATCAGAAAAGAATGAAGTAATTTTATTTCATGACAAGTTGAAGAATCTGGAATGCAGCACCTGTCATACAGACCACAATGGTTTGCATCCATTATTGAAAATGAGCAGTTTCGATCACGAAATGCTGTCTTCCGAAATAAAAACAAATTGCATTAGTTGTCACGGAAAACCATTGGATAATTTACATGACCAACTTTCAGTATCCTGTAACAGCTGTCACAACACTAACAATTGGAAATTTTCAGGTTCATTTGATCACAACATGATCACAGGTGTAAATAAAGCGGATTGCAATTCTTGTCATGCAAAACCTGAAGATTTAATCCATGAATCTTTGAAGGATAATTGTGGAAAATGTCATAGCACTGATAAGTGGTTACCATCAACCCTTGACCATTCACCATTTTTTGTTCTTGATAAAGATCATAATGATAAATGCATCACCTGTCATAAGAATAATAATTTTAGTACTTATACATGTTACGGCTGTCATGAACATTCAGAAAATAAAATAATGGGAAAACATCAGGAACATGGTATATATGATTTTACAGATTGCGCATCTTGTCACCGAAGTGGTGATGAACACGATATTAATGGGTATGATAAAAATAAAAATGAACTAAACAAAAGTGATATTGAGAATAATAAGGAGTTTAAGAAATCCGGCAAAGATAGAGAAAAAGACAATGATGATGATGATTAACTATTTCAGCAATTGAGTTACACAAATCAAAATGATAAATTAAAATTTTTTAATTAAAGGTTTTAATCGATGAACATATAATGCTTTTACTAATTTAATTTGCTTACAAACAAAAGGTCGAAGATTTAAATATTTATACTTCTTTGCAGCGATACTTCCTGACAATTCTACTTTGAAATAAAAAAAATTACATGACCTATACAAACATCCAAAATTAAAATATCAAATGCGGAATTATTTTACTTCTGCTATAATCCGCTTTTTTGAGAAATTAAAACTGCCAGATGTCTATCTTGAATTTCTTAATCCGGAAATAGAACTTATATTCTTTAAAATGAAGTATCTGCATGAGACTCAGAAGGGATTGTAAAAATGAGTTTTCAGTATTGCAATTATATAAAGGTATTCATATTTTTTTCAGTTGAAAACAATGAATATATTAAAAAAAAAAATTCCAGAAGAGAATAGTAAGATCATAATTTTTTAGATTGCCGGTAATAAAATGTTGATCAGGAAATCTTTTTTCTGTTGGAATTATATAAATATTCAGAATTAATGAATCCGATACTTGCATATAATGATAACTCTAATGTAAGCTAAAGAAATAGAATTTTGATCTCAATTTTTTACATTAAATAATGTATATGATTTTAAAAAATAAAGAACTTATCATTATACTGATCACTAATATATTTCTATTACTTATTCCTTTTATAGCTATGCAGTTTACAAATGAAGTAAACTGGACATTGATCGATTTTACTATAGCAAGTGCTCTTCTTATCAGTTTCGGTCTGATCTGTGATCTTATTCTAAAGAAAATAAAAAACATTAATTACCGGGTCGCAATATGAGCTGCAGTCTTGATAGCTTTCATCCTGATCTGGATAGAACTTTCAGTGGGAATAATTGGGACTCTATTTGCCGGGCACTGAAGTAAATTTAAATTTCTAAATACTTCCATTTATATTTTTTTTAATTCGATTTATTTAAAATATAACTTATAGTAAGTTCTATTTTTAATTTCCAATCGATATAGTTGTGTTGTTCAAAGTTAAACTAAATTCCAAGTATAAATTAAAATTATAATCAGAAAATATGTACGATCTTCCATACTACAAAGAAAAAAATGACAAGGTAATCAAAGAATTTATTGATGCAAATCCTTTCACATATTTATCGGGATGCGATATTGAGAATAAGCCTGTAGCTACACAGGTGCCTGTATTTATTGAAGAAGAAGATGGCAGGAAATTCCTGAGAGGACACATCATGAAAAATACTGAACATCATAAAGCATTCATGCATAATCCGAATGTACTGGCTGTATTCTCAGGTCATCATACTTATGTCAGCGGCACCTGGTACAGCGATCCAAATCTACCATCTACCTGGAACTATATGTCTGTCCATGCCAAAGGGGTGATTAAATTTCTTGATGATGAGGCATTGATCAGTATTCTTAGGAAAACATCATTGCATTTTGAAAATTATAATAAAGAGTCTTCAACTGTTTTTGACAATCTTGATAAAGATTTTAAATATAGGATGATGAAGGCAATAGTAGCTTTTGAAGTGGAAGTAATAAAGCTGGATAATGTTTTTAAGTTAAGTCAAGACAGAGATGCGGAAAGTTTTGAGAACATTAAAAAGAAATTAACCCAACAGGGAGGCAGTGGAAAGATCATTGCAGATGAAATGGAAAAGAGGACTAAGGAATTATTTCAGGATGGAGATGATACTTAATGTTTTCTCAATGATTCTTATAATACTTTTATCTAATTCAAACTTTAAGTTTCAACAAAATCTATAAATCATTTACAGTAATTCTGCAATACAACTCAACATAAAATAATATTTTTTATAATTTATAATTATGAATAAGATAAAAATGAATGATAAAGAATTAATAATTTTAATTATAAAGATCTTTAACAATAGGAATAAGACCTATTTCGGAATTTTGCCAGCAAGAATTTTACTTGAACCAATTCCAAGCTGAGTAATACATGTCACAGTTTCCTTGACAGAAATATCGAGCCGTTTGATCTGTTCCTCTTTCATCAGATAGACATTACCACTTGTAGGTAAAGGTGAAGACGGGACAAAAACAACTATTAAATCTGCATCATTTTTTTCTTCAAGAATAAATGCAAACAACCAGGCATCATCGATCAAAGCGAGTGCCGATTTTATTTTTTTATTTTCAAACATTTCCTTAGGGTCCATGAAAAGCTGTTTGACCACAGAAAATCCCGGAATGATCTTTGAGACAATATCTTCAAGCTTGTTTCCAAGCATCACTCCGAATGCTGAACGGCTCAGATATCCGCTGATAATTATAATAAGCACCAGTATAATGGATGCTGAAAGTCTTGGCATTTCCTTTCCCAAGGTAGAAAATTGAGGAAGTAAATTTGAAACCATAGTAACAATGTCAGTTATTACTCCAAACAAAAAGTTCAGAAGAAAGACCATGAACCCAACAGGAAGAAGAAATAGAAATCCGTCGAAAAGAAAATTTTTAAGTGATTCCAGTTTAGTTGGCATATTTTTTTAAAATTTGAATTATCATAAATCGATTTATAAAAATAAGTTTGCAATTGTTATTAAAAAACTCTATTAATTATTCGCTGCTTCCCATTCTCTGACTTTAATTCTTGCATTATCAAACAACCTTAAATAATTTCCTTTTTTTACTTTCTCTGCAGTTTCAGGAGTCAGTACTTTCCAAAGCGGTTCATACATATCGTAAACAGCCAGAGGCTTGTCAATACCTGAAGGTGAGACGACATCAGTTCCAAATAAAAATCTATCGGGATATTTCTCCATTAGTTCAGCAACAGCTTTGACTGTCGTGTCATTTCTTACAATGTACTTGGCAACTTCATCCCATGAAATGTCAAAGGACACATGACTTAATGTCGGATCCTCAAGCATCTTTCTGACTATATCAACCTGATCTCCGACAGGTCTCACTATTCTGCCAAGACCAACATGAGCCCAGATCAATGTAGCTTTCGGATGTCTTCTGAAAACGTCCAGTGTCTGTTCCACATAATTACTTGTGTAAGATTTTGGGAATGGCTTATCAATGTCGTTATGAAAAATAACAACAAGTCCTGCTTCACCTGCAAATCTGAAGATGCTGTCCAATGCAGGGTTTCTAAGGCTTGCGACTTCTCCTGCCACTTTTGATGAGACAAATTCTTTATGTATCGAAAATTCACCTATACCTGTGAATACTCCCGGGTAAGTTTTCAAAACCCTTTTAATATGAGCCGTTGCATACATATCCGCAGGGTTAAATCCGGTGATCATCGGATCAAAACGTTTTTTACCATCATCAGACAGAGACAAATACTGCTGAGCAATAAATGCATCCGTGAATGAGTAATAATATAACGGCGCATCCGAGTCGAGATAATACTGCGGAGCATCATCACCATCATTTTCATAAGCCCACATCTGCTGAAGCGGAATTCCAAACACCGCAGAACGCTCTACTACATCCCCCATCATATCCAGATATTCCTGTAATGAAATACCTTCCTGAATGTAATTTGTCAGATGGAAATGTGAGTCACAGTATTTGTAATTATTTTCCTGGCTATAAACTGAAGCTATAAATACAAATTGAAAAATGATTATTAATAGCTTTAAATATTTTAATGTTTTCATAAATTCTTATTTTTGATTGTTAAAAACTTACTATTAATCGGTATTATATTCGAGTCAAAAAAAGCTATTTTTGGAATTATACTTGGATATTTTGATCTATTGGCTAGTGTCATAGATTGAATTTTCAAACTTAGCATGTTCTAATTTATAGACCTTTTAAGAATTAAACAATTTTATTGTCGGCATTTATTTTTGCAAAATAAATGCCGGGCAGTTTAATTCATTAAAACAAATGGTGCAATCAAAATAAATTTGGTGAGATACGCATTTGCAAATCGATTAAATATTTAAATTAATTAATTGATTTGATTTTACCATTAATGAAAACATTTTGAATTGGAATCAGAAAATAGATTATTTGGGATGCATTGTTTGGTTCAAATTAATGTTTCTCCGGGAATGCCAAACCACTCGTAAACCTCTACAACTAAACGTCCGGCTATAACTGCAGGATCCTGTAAAGCAAGCTCAAGTACTTCATTTTTATCGGTCAAATTATAAATTCCGATTCCTTTTATTTCAGGGTGGTCAAGTACAGGACCGTTTATCAAAAGTAAACCTTTTTCTTTCAGAGTGAATAAATACTTTAAATGAGCTTCCTGAATTTCATTCGCTTCTTCTTCAGACTGATCCCGTTTGGTTCCAATTTTTTTTACAACCAGTGTATATTTTTTACCATTTGAAATTTGGTTTTGAATAAAATCATTGTTGATGTCATTCATGTAGAAGCCATTTTTAAATTATTTTACAAGTCATATAAATTAAATGTATTCGGAATTTTTATTGTTAATGATTTCAAAAATTAGAAATAATCATTTATTATTTATTAGATCAACTGTCCGTCCCTTTGTTATAAGTCCTCAACCAATTACGCATTAATATTGAGTAGTGGAAGCAAGGTAGGTTTTACTGGTGTAACACCGTTCTTTATAAGAATGGGTACAAGCGTTTCAGAAAATTCATTTAATGCTTCTTCTGACTCCCATACATCTATTATTAATAAACCATCAGTTTGTTGAGCCACTACATGATTAATGTAAGCTGGATCTTTCATTTTTCCTGCAGCTTCCATTTCTTTAAGTACCTGGCTGTATTGTTCAGAAGTATAACCTACAACATTAAACAGAGCAACAATTTTTTTCATTTTGATTTGATTTTAATTTTGTGCCTACTCTGGTCGGTTTTCGGCTTCCCCGTTTCTAACCCGCATAACGATTTCTACTTCAAAGTTATTTTTCTAAAATTTTCAGAATTTGATTTTCTCTTACATATTCCCCTTTTCTTCCTTCTCTTACTGCATTTGCAAGAGCAATATCTTCTATCGCTTCGATTATCATTTCTTTAATTTCTTCATTATTATCTCTTATCATTTCACAAAGAGTTTCCTTTATTAAAGGTTTTAAATCTTTCTTATCTAATATTTTTCCCATTTTATATTTTTGCTTTTATCAAAATTAATTTCATTTAACCTGAATTTCAACTCCATTCCTCCTTTAAGTTTGAGTTCTAATTCATGGATAAGTCTTCTTCATTGTTGAGAATTTTTAGTATTGATCATTTTGACACTTGGACTAATCTGGATAGAAAGCCAGTGAGCAAAGACTGAATGTTAAAATTTCATACTCCACTACAACTTCGCAGTCGCAATATTCCTCCAAAAATTCTCAAGACTCTCATCAGCACCAAACAATGTACTAAAGATCGTTGAGTCAGCTAA
This sequence comes from Ignavibacteria bacterium, assembly GCA_049293015.1. Classification (GTDB taxonomy): domain Bacteria; phylum Bacteroidota; class Ignavibacteria; order Tepidaquicellales; family Tepidaquicellaceae; genus UBA2330. The sequence continues at coordinate 53,197 of JBATSB010000022.1, read as the reverse complement.
CAGCACATCGCCTGCTCTCTTACCTTCAGGTTTAACCCATATAAAAGAATTGAATTCAAGATTGCCTGCTTCTGTAAATGGATGCGGATTTGACATATCGATCTGCTGCATTGCAAGGACATGCACCAGATCACTGTTTCCTGTAACTGCATAATGTGGAAGATGCATATGGAAATTAAAATTCCTAACACCTTTCAGCCAGTACTTTGTATCGAGATCTCTGACCGCAGTAATCGGATCGGGCTCAAGTGCGTTTGCAAGCTTTTCTCCGTACTCGCGGAAAACATCTGCTCTGCCGGGTTTTACATTTGCAATTATAGTAAAGCCATAACATGCAGGAGTCTTCGGCCAGATCGGACCGTACCTTCCCATTTCCAGATCTTTATTTTTTTTTGAAATCACAACTGCTTTTGGTGTCATCCATTCTTTTTCCATGATATTTTTCCTTTCTTTATATTTTAAAAATTTAATTTTGAAAATTAATTTTTGTGAATAAAAATTTTGTGAGTGTGTAAATTATTTTAAATGATTCTATCTGACAACAATTGAAAACAAGGGTTCAATATATAATGGATTAATGAATTTATAATATTTATTTAATTCTGATTATTATAAAACCAAAATTTCTTTCCAATTCCGGTTTGTGAACGAAGACCTAGGAATCAGATAAATCATTGTTTAGACAACATCAAAACATCTTTTATGTAATGCTCTTATTTTGAAGAAATTTGAAGAATTTAATATTTAGACATAACGCATTGAATATCTGCTATAAAATTTCTAATATTAAATGTTTTTAAAATCTTTTAATATTTTTTTAAAACTTAAAATCCCCTTAAAATGAAAACTTTTAATGTTTTATTTGCAGGTTTTTTAATTTCTTTTTCATTGCTCTTCAGCAGTTGTTCGGAAAATACAGTAACAAATAATGATCCTCCACCGCCGCCGCCTAATACCACATCTATAGGAACTCTTGTCGCAAGTCCGGATATTTTGGAAGTAAACAACACCGCAATTGTTACTTTTAAATTTACAACAAAATCAGGAGTTTCAATCAATGATTCATTAGTTAAATTGATGCGTTCTGATGCTTCGGGAAATTTCACAATTGAATCCGGTTCCTTGCAAGATAATGGTGATCTTATTAATGGAGACGAAATAGCCGGTGACGGTGTCTTTAGCGGGATATTTCCATTGACTGAAGTGAACATAGGAAATATAAGATTTGCCGGAACTGCATCCGCTACATCAGGCGGAAATGGATTTTCAGGGATATCTGTGGTTGATACAATCTCAGTATATACAAGCTTAAGCAATAGTTCAGTGGCACAGGTTACTTCTACCCTTTCGGCAGGGGAAGATTTATTTGTATCTACACTTGCTGGAAATATAAATAATTACGCTAATGCAATGGCTCAGACGGTAACTTTTCTTCAGGGACAATCGGGTGTATCCAATGTAATTATTGGTGATGCAAACAGTACCAGTCTTGAAGTAAATTTTACTTCAGGTATAAAAGGTGGTATAACTTTATCCGTAATGGACGAAAACGGGAAGGTATCAACAAGAGGCGGCTTAGCATCGGATTCACTTTTAAAAAGAATGTCAACAGAAACTATTCCTCCGGAAAGGCAGACAATCGGTGAGAACAGTAATGTTCCCCAAAATTTCAGGTCAGAAAATATTGATAATCCTAATATTGACCCGACGATAATCGGCAACAGGAATGTGCTCATATTTGCACCTTATGAGGCAGCTTTTACGATCAATGAAAGAACTTTGATAACAAGTAATCTTAATAATGGTCAGTGCAGAGGATTCCAGATTACGGAACTTGTAAACCAAAACGCTACAGTGAAATCTCTCTTTGATATGACAAAGTATGGTTTGATAATACTTGCAACTCACGGTTCATTAGGAAGTTGGTTTCTTACTTCTGAAATTCTTGATACAAACTCATCGGATTATATAAATATATACAGAGCAATGATTGCAGCAGGCAGAATCGGGATTACCAGAAATATTAAAATTTCAAATACGGGAGTTGTTGCTACGAGGGCTGATGTTTATAAACTCCACCATACATTTATTTCAAATCTGTCCGGCACATTCACTAACTCCATCATACTTAATAATACCTGCGAAGGTACCATGAACAATGATCTTGAGAATGCATTCAGAAATAAGGGTGCTAAGACTTATTACGGTTACTCAAAAGTAGTGAACAGCCGCTTTTGTGTAATGATCGCAGATACGGTATCAAAAAGATATGCACGGGGATTAAATTCGGGTCAGGCTTTTATGAATGCAACAGATCCGTTAACTCCGTTTGCCGAGTTTCAGATCAAAGGTGCAAACGATATGTCGTTTTCCCTTAACTTTATAAATGGAGATTTTGAAACAGGAACTCTTGAAGGATATACTAAAGACGGTGACGGAAGAGTGATCACAAGATTAAATGTAGTCAATCCGACACAGGGTTCTAATATGGGAATAATTTCTACAGGACTTGGATTTACTACATCCAGCGGTTCAATTTCTCAATGTGTACAGATCTCTCCAACTCAAACTACACTGACACTCAAATGGAATTTCCTGTCTGAGGAGTTTCTGGAATTTATAGGATCACAGTTTCAGGACTTTTTTGAAGTTTCAGTTACAAATTCGGCCGGTGTGAAAACTGTTCTATTCAGAAAGACTATTGATCAGATTGCTGCAGACTTTGGAGCTACTCTGCTAGATCCGGGAAGTCTGATAAAAGTTTCTCCGGGAATTGTATTTGATCGGGGCGATGTGTATATGACCAACTGGCAGAATCTTTCAATAAATGTTTCAGATTTTCAAGGTCAGATCATCACTATTAGTTTTGATGCAGGTGATGTGGGTGATAGTATTTATGATACTGCAATATTGCTTGATGAAATTTCAGTTCAATAAGAAATTATATCCCGAAAGGTTTTAAAAAACAAAGCCTGTCAGACTTATGATTGACAGGCTTTGTAATTAGGTTTTCAGAAGTTGTTAAAATATATTTTCAACAACTCTAAACTATACTCTTCCAACTTTCATTTCAGCGGGCACATTCCGGAATTTTCGCATAGCAAAAGTGAACCAGTCCTCTCTTATTTTTTGTTTTTCTGATATGCTTCAACGCCCGTTTTTATAGTTGGATAAAAATTTTCTTTCCCTATTTTTTCTGCAATACCTGATTTTTCGATCATGTTTTGGAATTGTTTTTGGGTCCGGACAATAGAAATCTTAATTCCCATTATCTCCAGCTCATTTATCAATTCTTCTAAAGCATCATTACCAGTGGAGTCAAGATGATTAATAGAACCTGCATCTAACAAAAGTAATTTTGGTTTATCTTTAGAATTGGAAATTAATTCTTTTATTCTCCTCTTAAAATAATCAGCATTAAAAAACACGAGAGCTGATTCAAATCTGTAAATAATTATTCCAGGAGTCGGCTCCCGAGTTTCAAGCAGATCTATGTCCTGGTAAGTATCACTGTTGGGAGCTCTGCCGATTAATGTATCCGCAGGTTTTGCAGCTCTGGCTATCAGTAGCAGAACGGCAAGAGCAACAGCAATAATTACACCCTCTAAAACTCCAATAGTCATAACAGCTAAGGAGGTAAATACCGAAAGTAGAAATTCCTTTTTGTTTATTCTGTAAAGTTTTTTAAGATAAGTTGTATCAAAAAAACCCATTGCTGAAACTATAACAATTGCTCCAAGTGCTGCAGTAGGAAGATAAGCCAAAGGTGATGTAAAAAAGAGTAAAATAAGACTTAAGGTAACAGCAGCAATTATTGATGTCAACTGTGTTTTACTTCCTAAAGAAATGGCTACGGCAGTTTTTGAATCAGCACCACTGACAACAAATCCACCTGAAATGCCTGAAGCAATATCTGCAGCTCCGAATCCAAAAAACTCCCTGTTGGCATTTACTTCATCTCCCGTTTTAGATGCAAAACTTTTATCGGTAAGCATACCGCTGCAGTAGCTCATAAGAAAAATACTTAATGCTGCAGGCATTAAAGCTGAAATTTCACTTACATTAATCTGCGGGATATTCAATGAAGGCAGACCTCCGGGGATATTACCAATTACAGCTACTCCGTAATTCTGAAGCCCAAGAAAATAGACTACTACACCACCACCTACTGAAGCAATTAATGCTGCGGGAATTTTACGGGAAACTTTTTTACAGATCAGAAGAAATAATATTACACTCATACCAAAAATGAAAGTAGTAATGTTTGTTTCAGAAAGCCGTGAAAGAAAATTTACAAGTACCTTTAAAAATCCGCCATCTATAGTTTTATACCCAAATACTTTTGTGATCTGGCTTATAATAATAGTAAAAGTGAGTCCGTTAAGATAACCGGTTAATATTGGCTTAGACAGGAAATCTGCAATAAATCCAAGACGGAAAATTCCTCCTATAATACACAGCAATCCAACCAATAAACTAAGCACAACGCAAGCCTCATGTCGGACTTCAGCACCTAATGCAACAAACGGTACAAGTGCAGAGACTATCATCATGAGAGTTGCTGCATCAGGACCTATAATTAATTTTTTTGATGAGCCGAACAAAGCAAATGCCAGCATCGGCAAAATGGTTGAGTATAAACCAATCTCAGGCGGAAAATCTGCAAGCGCTGAATATGCTATCCCTACCGGCAATGCTATTGAAGCAACCGTTAATCCTGCGGCTAAATCTTTAGTAAACCACTCCGCTTTATATGTACGAAACATCTGAAGTCCGGGAATCAATTTGAATATTATATTCATTATCTTTTTTTCCTCATTATAATTTTATGCTGTCGATAAATTAAAAAATTTGAAATTCGCTGTAAGTGTTTAATAAATAAAAAAATATTGCAATGCCCCGATCCTGCCATACTTGTTTTATTTTGAAATTTGTCCTGCACCGAATCTCCCAATTTGTCCATATGCATTTACAAGATGAAATGTAGTCTGTCCTTTATCTTCACCAACTCCAAAAAGATCGAAATCAAATTGCGTCTTTAAATTCCCAAGCGGCGTAGTGAAATTTCCCTTTATGCCGAATCTTGTTTGCCTCATACTAAAAAAAACTTTTCCGTCGGAAGCAAATTCATTTTTAAAAGATGGAAGCTGTGTGACTCTCATTACATCATACCAGTCAGGATTAATTGTGTTAAAATTATATCCGGCATCTGTCATTACAAATCCAAAAAATTCAAGCTCGTTATTTAATTTCTGAGCTGACATATTTTCATTTTTTAAAAAAAGAATAATTATTAAAATGGAGAGAATTTTTAAAAACACAATCTGATCATTTTTTTATGAGAATTACTTTAAAACTCTTTGGGCAGGAGAACAAGATTTATCTTTCATGTTAATTGCGAACAAAGAACTGTTTGTCACCTTGCAATACTGAATAATTTTTCTTCTTATTAAAAGAGATATTTCAATAAAACTTTTATTGAAATGGTTTTTCAGCAATGGTTCAAAATAAATTTAATTGAGTTAAAATTCAAGTTGAAGATACAAATTAAAATGATATTATTTGTCAGTAAAACAAAGTGTTTACATGACTAAGATGGGTTTAAAAGTCAGTGTAAAGTTTGTTCATTAATCAGTATATTGAGTACCAACTTTTTTCCTGAATACTAATTTTATCTTTCTAGTTTGAAGTATTTCATTTATGAATATTAAATTTTTTATGTCTAAAAATTTACTGTGTATTTTATTAATTACAGTTTTAATGATAATTATGCTGTCATCCAGATCTTACTCACAGGATATTCCTGCTACAGATACCAAATACTGGAATACTCAGAAAGATCTAACTGATGTTTTGAAAAATCTATTCGGTGGTAAAAAAACCACCGATTCGAATACAATAGCCCGTGTCGATCCAAGAAAATTATCTATAAGCATTTTACCGGGAATTTCTTACAATCCTGCAAACGGTGTTATATTCGGTGTGTCAACATCACTGTCAAGATTTTACGGAAATACTAACGACACAAAAATATCATTTGCGTCAGCAAGTTTTTCTTATACTACCAAACAGCAGATTAAACTTTCTGTTCAATCAAACATAAATTTAAACAGAAATGACTGGAACCTGCAGGGAGACTGGCGATTATGGAAGTATTCACAGGTGACTTATGGTTTAGGAACTCAGACGGTTCCGGATGATGCTCAAAATATGAAGTTCAACTTTATAAGGCTAAATGAAAACGTTTTAAGAAAAATAATACCAAATTGCTATATCGGATTGGGTTACAGTCTAGAATACTATTACGATATCCAGACTATCGACAGCAGTGAGAATCAACTTTACCCTAATTATAACAGCTCATACAGCACTCTTCACGGATATGACAGCTCTAATTATATTTCTTCAGGATTTGTTCTTAACTTAAATTATGATTCCCGTGATAATCCCATCAATGCATATAGAGGAATACTTGCAGACGTTAAATATTATAACTATAAAGAATTTTTTGGCAGTACTCAAAATTGGGAAAATATTTATTATGAATTTCGTGCATTTAAATCTCTGACAAAAAGTGATGCCTACGTACTGGGATTCTGGACATTGGGAAGTATTGGTCTCAATGGCAAAGGACCATATATGACTTTACCGGCAACCGGATGGGATAAATATAACACCACAGGAAGAGGCTACATACAGGGAAGGTTCAGAGGAATTGATTATATGTATGCCGGATTTGAAAACAGAATAAGATTAACTTCAAACGGCTTATTCGGAATTGTTCTGTATGTAAATGCGGAATCGGCAAGTAACAGAGAGCTTGGCGTAAATTTATTAGATTACATTGAACCTGCCGGAGGTATCGGAATCAGAATTAAATTTAATAAATACTCCAGAACCAATTTATCTGTCGATTATGGAATCGGAAAATACGGATCAAGTGGAGTATGGATGAATATTGGAGAATTCTTTTAGAAAAATGTTTTTATTAATTTTATTAAAAAACTGTATAAATTGCTTTGTTTATTTACTGAAAAAGATTTATTAATTATGTCCAGAATATTTTTAATATAATCCCTATCTAAAATTCTGCGTGGGTTTTTTAAATTAAGTTAACTATATATTTATCACACCCAAAAAATCCTTAAATTTTAAAGGGATACAGAAGCCGTAGAATTCGGATTGTATAATCCAATCAGTTTTTTTAGATATGTGGATTGATGCTTTTATTATATTTTCTGAACCAACACTCTTCTAAATTTTTCTTTACCCTTTAGTATAGCAATGTATGATTCATTCTTTTCAATAATTTCAAACCCCTTTTCCAATAAACCGTTTAGTATTGGGCGGGCAGATACGGCAAAAGGTTTTTTATAGTCAGTTGGTATATAACCTTCATCTACAAGTAATGTTTTTAAATCGTCAAATTTTTTATATTTTTCAGGTATATCTTTTAACGGCATTATTTTTAAATGTTTATATTTTGGTCTGTTTTTTATAGGAATATTTGTATACCAATGTCCTGCGGCTTCAACAAGTTCTTTTTTGGGATTTAAAAAATAATCTATTCTGTTATATCCCGCCCATACCTGATTACCTTTGAAATAAGGAATAAATGCTTTTGTAATAGGATTTGCTATGTTAGATATAATTAAAAATTTCTTTCTACTCTTAATAATAATTTTCCAATAATCTATTGCCTTTGAAAATGGCGGGTTTGTACACACTATATCCGCTTCTTCTTTTAGTATTTTCAATGATTTCGGGTCGTCAAAACTTCCCGTATAATCATTGGGATATTCTTTAAATTCACGAAAACCATCTTTTGTAAATATATATCCCTTTGCACCTTGATTGAATAAATCAACAGTTCCGCTATAATGAGTACATATTAGTTTTTTTAATTTAAGATCATTGAAGTTTTTAATAAAATATAAAGTAAATGCAGATGTAAATCTTTTATCATCGTCAACAGGGTCATCGCAATTACAAAACACGACTTTATTTTTCCAAATACCCTTGTTATACATTGACAATTCTTTTTCAATATCTTCTAATCTGGTATAAAACTCATCATTATTTACCTTCTGTGCCTTTTGCAATATATCTTTTTGTGATAACCCCCTTTCATCAAGAGAAGGGGTTGTTTTCTTTACAATTTTTACTATTTGGTTTTTTTCTTCTTTTTTTAAGAATTTTTCTTGTACAAACGACTTATGGGATTTAATAAATTTTACATAGTCATCAAACAAATGTGTATTAAAAAAATATATTTCCCTGTTATTTTCCTCCCGCAATGTACGAAAGTTGTTCTTTATATCATTTTCCAACTTTTCCATATTTTTTACTTCGCAAGTCATCAAATATTGGTAAATGTTTTCTTTTGATTTGCCAGTCATGTTATTATATTCTTTTAGTCTCCTATCAAGATTATTTGTCTTGCCAATCTTGCATTTGGTGATTTCTTTCGAGGACTGAACAATATATATGTATTGCTTTGTCTTACTTATCGAAATCTTATCTTGCTTTATTTTTGTCAAAATATATTTCTTAATTTATACAAAAAATGGGTGTGCTAAATATATAGTTACCAAATTAAATTCAATTAATTATTTTTTACGACAATAAAATATTCAAAAAACATTCTAAAATTTTCAGATCAAACGTTTACTGTTTTTTACTTCATTAAACTAAGTTACTTACTATTTTAAAACAATATATCTGCAGCCAGAGAAATTGTAGATCCCGTCTGACCAGGCTGATAATATCCAAAATTTGATCCTGTCGGTGATTTTGAAATCATTATATAATGCATGTTAAGTCTGAGAGTCCTTGAATTCATTGGATAATAACTTAAGCCTGTACTAAATTCATTCGGATACCTTTGAAACTGATCATCCATATATGATCCCGAAATATACCAGTTTAAAGTATATGGAATCACCATATAAGAAGCATCTACCTGAACGGTTTGATCAAAAATATCTTCTACCGGCAACGGTCCCGTTGCAGCAAACTTTGATAGATATCTTGCATAGTACTGAGCCATAAAGAAAAATCCTCTGTATTTAAAACCAATATCCACCGAACCCATATCCCAGTTCAAACGATTAACTGTTACTCCATCAGCAAGTGCACCTCTTTCATAAACGTTAATTCCGTCAGAGATCTTTACCTGTGAGTTCACTGAGGTCGAATCATTTATATTACTAAATCTGTCATCTCGTGCGTGTCCGTAAGAAACTCCAAATCGAGTAGCGAGATGAGTATGATTTTCGAGATCATTCCAGCCGCCTCTCGGACCGAATTCACCTGTAGTAGGCATCCACCAGAAACTCGTACTTGTAGTAAGATTTCTTGTAAGCTGTGAAGCCGTTACACCTAGAATACTCAGGTTATTTCCAACTGCTGCAGTATAATAGAATCTTGGAACAAGTTCACCAGTTGCCCAGAAGCTTCCAGTAAATCCGGGTCGGATAGATTCGTCAGCCATATTTCTGTCAGTTGCACTGAAGAATGGCCATGGACCCTGCACAGATCTGATTCCTAAATTCGGACCAATACCAACACCTATTCTAAACTGGCGTGCAAATGAATATGTAAGATTACCGAATACAAGTGTCTGCATAGTTGGTACAAGTCCCCAGACAGTCAGATTATAATTGAATTTTCTGGTACCAAGAAAACCTGTAAGCCACATAAAGAATCTTTGAGAATAAATATCATTCCTCGGATGTACAACTCTTTCCCTTCCGAGGTGGTCATTAAATTTCTGTTCACCCGGAAGCTGATTCAAATATCTTCCGAGCAGGTAGCCGCTGATGTTTAGACTTCCCTTATCGGTTACTATAATATCAAATCCTTTTGCAGGAGTAAACTCCCCTGCTATCTGATTCTGATATGTTGAGTCTTTTTTATAATCTTTTAGTGAAGTTAATGAATCTGCATAAGGAGTCTGCGGTGTTACATCCTGTGCCATTATGTTTGTATTTGCAGTTAAGATAAAAGCAAAACATATACAAAATAAGAAAAGCATTGCAAATGTGTTTTTAAATTTCATTTTTGTTAAAATTAATTTATAAATTTATTAAAGTTTTTAGTTATTTCTTATTGTATCAATACCTGAATTATTATTTCTGAATCGTTGAATCAACAGCTGAACTAAAGTCTCTGAAAAAAATATTGTTATCAAGATTTTCTTCTGAAAGTTTATTAATAAACTTTTTTTCAAAGGAATAATTTGCTGAACAGAATATAATATTAATACCCTTACTTTTAAATTCTTTTATAGTTTCCAATAAATTATTCCTGAATGTTATGTCAATGTAATTAACAGGGCTGCAGTCAATTAAAATGTATCTTAGATTTGTTCTTTCACTAATTCTAACATTTAGCTTTTTTCTGAAGAAATCAAAATTATAAAAAAGCATAGGAGCATTAAACCTGTATAAAAAAATATCCTCTTTAATAAGTTTTTTATTATTCTCATCCGCCAGTATTGCAATTTCTGATTCAGGTTGATATACAAGTTCATTCTCAAGCGGCATCGAAGATCTTTTGATCAGATAATAAAATGACATGATGAGAGCCATTACAATTCCGTCAAGAACACCAATTACCATTACACCAAGCATACAAACAATTGATATTCTGAATTCGGCTTTGCTGAAAATACGAATATCTTTCATTTCTTTGAAATCAAACATTCCAAATGCTGAGTCCATTATTATTGCTGCAAATATTACTGAAGGAATAAGTGAAAATTGTTTTGGGAAAAAAATTACTACAGCCAGCATTGACAATGCGGCTGTTATCATTGAAAATTTTGTTTTTGCACCTGAATCAATATTAACTGTTGTCCGGCTGCTGATACCTGATGACGGAAACCCCTTAAAAAGACCGCTTAGAAAATCAGAAAGTCCCATTGCAAAAAGTTCCTTGTCCGGATCAATCGCATTTTTATTTTTTGAAAGAGATCTGCTGATAAGCATTGTATTAACGTATGAAATAAAAACTATTGCTAATCCATCTTTTAAAATCATTGGTAAAAAATCTCTGAACAATCCTATTTCAGGCAGGACTGGCATAGGGAAAGAGCTTTTAATTTCAGGTGAAAATTTAATCCCAAGTTTATCTATACCTAAAATCGAACTGAAAATAATTGAGATAAGAATCAGTAAAATTGGTGCGGGGATTTTCTTAAAATAAATTCTAAAAAATGATATTAAGAACAGAGAAATAATTCCAAATATCAAAGTTGACATATGTATAGAATTTATACCGCCGATGAATTCAAATAAACCTTCAATAGTATTACTGTTATTTACTTCTACCCCTGTAAATTTCTGAAGCTGGCTGATTATCAAAATTACAGCAACTCCATTTAGATACCCCTTTAAAATAGGTCGTGAAAGAAAGTTTGAGATAAATCCCAGCCGCAATAATCCGCTGATAAAAAAAAGCAATCCCGTTACAATTGTAACAAGAATGGTAAACTGAATTTTCATTTCTACATCTGTAATACCAATAGCAAGTATTGAAGATGCAATTATAGCAACATTGGCTGAGTCGGGACCGACTATCAATTCCTTTGATGTACCCAAAATGAAATATCCGATCAGTGCAAATACTGCCGTGTATATACCGGACTCAGGCGGAAGTCCCAACATTTCCGCGTAAGCTACTCCAACAGGCAGTGACAATGCTGCAACAGCAAGACCTGCTTTGAGATCAAATTTAAGATAACTAAAGTTGTATTTTAATGAGGTCAATTTTTAATGGATTTAAAAATACAAATTATTATAATAAAAATTACTAATGTAAAAACTTCTTAGTTGCTCCATTTTCAAAAATTAATTAATTGTGATTAATTTTAATAAACATGTAAATGTCAGTATTTGATTTTATTAAGGAATTGTATAACTGATTCAAATTCTTTGTATGTGTAAAGAATCTCATTTCAAAAAAATTCATTACTAAAAAAGGAGTTGCCGGGAAATGTAACAACCTCGGCAACTCCTAAATATATTTATTATTGCGATATGCTGAGTTACTTGTTTTTAGAAATAGCTTCCTTTACAATAGCTTTTACTATTGCTTTTTTTATTATACGTTTTTTAATTGCCTTTTTTACTGCTGCTTTTTTTAATGCATTCTTCTTTACAGCATCTTTTACAACTTTCTTTTTAACAGCTTTTTTTACTGCATTCTTTTTGATCGCACCTTTTACTGCTTTCTTTTTCACAGCACCTTTTAGAACATTCTTTTTAGCTGCTTTTTTTACTGCATTCTTTTTTACTGCTTTCTTTACCGCTTTTTTTACTGCTGCTTTCTTTACTGCATTTTCCATTTTTTTCTCCTAAATAAATTAGTTAATAGTTACTGTGTGATTTGTAGCAAATTAATAATTACATTATTTAAATTATGGATCTCAAAAAAGCTTTATTTCAAAAAACGCACTATGTTTTATTAACATTGATTTAAAATATTATTCAGGAATCTTTTCTTTATTTTCAGGAGCATTCAGATCTACCACTTCGTATGCATCTCTTCCTTCATGTGAAATCGGTTGATAAAAAGCTCCGCCATATTTTAACACCTTATTTCCTTTCAGATCGATCTCTTCTGCACCTTCAGGAAGATTATAAATAATTGCACCTGCCGGAGCAGAAACTACTTTATATCCGCCTTCAGTATCCTGATAAAATGCACCTCCGTGATAGTAAAAATTTACACCACCTACAACAGCCGGAGTAAAACCGGAAGGCAATTCAGCGATCTTAGCTCCTTGCGGTGCCTGTACAACTTTATAGCCGCTGTCAACTTTATCATAATACACACCTTCATCATAATAATATTCTTTGTCATCATTAGCAGATACAATTATTGCTGTAGTAGCCATTGTCATCATAAAGAATCCAACCGGATACCAGAATGATCCCCAGCCAAAAGGATAATATGAATGATAACTGTAAGGATAATATCCGCCGTAATGGTAACCATGATAATAATTATTGTAATTATTGTCATAGAAATTATCACGCCTGTCATCCCGATTGTCCTGTCGGTCATCCTGTCTGTCACCACGGTCATCCTGTCTGTCACCACGGTTATCCTGCCTGTCACCCTGTCTGTCACCGCGATTATCTTGTCTGTCTTCTCTGTCATTACGCTCTTTATCATTACGTCCGGTCTGATCTCGTTTATTATCTTTTGTATCGTTTGATCTTATGGATTCACGAGAATCTCTGTTCGTATTGTCTCTCTTTGTATTCTCACGGTTAGTATTGTTGTTCCTGTTAGTGTTACCTTTAGTGGTATTATTCTTTCTTGTAGTATTTCGGTTAGTGTTAAAATTTCTGTTGGTATTTCTGTTAGTATTTCTGTTGGTATTGAAATTTCGGTTACCGCCGTTAATACTTCGACCGCCTCTGTTACCTGAAAATCCGGATCTTCCACCACGGTTTCCGCCTCTCATTCTCTGAGCTTCAGCATCATTAGGTGTAAAGGAAATAGCAACAAGAGAGACTATCGAGAATATGAATATTGATACTAAAATTTTTGCTTTCATAATATTTTATTTAATTATTTTCTAATTTTAATTTTTTCCGCGTCTATCGGAGGAGTAAATTCAAACATATCATCATTAAATGGTTCATCAAGCTTCCAGTCTGCAAAGACTATTCTGTATCTCGGAATGTCAGGTTTTAAAATATAGTCCATCATCATTTTCAAAGGAAGATATTTCCCGTCCGACGAGATCCAGAATTGAAATGTCATATCTTCTTTAGATCCGACTATATGATAACTTTCCCTCTCACCGACCAAAGTAAGTCCGATACAAACAAGATTATCTGAGTTATCCAGGATGTTATCTACAAAATCAGGATAGAAAACATCTGCTCCCGGAAATTCAACTCCATAGGTACTGCTTACAGAATCTATAAATTCAATCAGAGTCATTGAAGCAGGCATTGACGCATATCTGTTTTTATCAATTGAATAAAGAAGAAATTCATTTCCATTGTAAAAAAATTTATTGTGACCCTTGTCACCTTTTTTTTCAAGGAAAAGTTTATCAGGTCCTTTCAGAAAAAATTCACCGAATTCCGAATGTGTAATCAGACCGAATTCTTCGCTGAATTTATCAAACTCTGAATAGTATTTAAAACTACAGGTTTCAAGTTCACTGATTTTGTCACTCATACTGTCAAGAATTGAAATAGCGAGAGTATCAAATTGTGAATAAGACTTTTCAGGAAATGCTGAATAGCATAATGAAATAACTGTGAATAGTAGAATGATTAGTTTCAATTTCATACATTTAATTTGTGTTAAACTAAAACTTATTTCTTAAAATCTTAATACAAAAATTTATACAAATAAATCTTTTAATATCAATTTCCCTTTGTGTCTCCCATTATTTGCAAGTGTAAATTTATCTTCACAAAGCAGGGAGACAGTAAGGGAAAAAACAATTGTTGGTTTTATTTTGACGGTTGAATACTGTACATATTCAGACCTAATTTTTCAGAAAGAAATTTTATTACTAATTGTGCTTTGACACTATTACCGACATCATCTAATGGAGGAGAGATAACTCCGATTCCTAATACTCCCGGAGCTACTGCAATAATACCACCACCAACACCGCTTTTACCCGGCATTCCTGTTTCATAAAGCCAGATTCCTGAATCATCATAAAGTCCTGCTGTCGCCATTACAGGTAGTACATGCTCTACTGTCTTACTTGATACAACTGTTTTACCTGTAACAGGATTGATTCCGCCGTTAGATAAAGTTGCAGCCATCATACCAAGATCTTTTGCATTTACATTGATTGCACATGCTTTTGTGTAAATGTCTGTAGTTTTTACAGGATCGAAATACATTCTTTCGTATGCAAATAATAACCATGCTAATGCCTGATTTCTTTGATTTGTTGCAGCTTCACTTTCATATACCGGTTGATTCACAGTTAAAGTTCTTCCTGCAAAATCACTGTACATAGTAATAATGTTATTCCATTTATCTTCTTCTGTTGTTCCTTTAATAAGACTTGTAGTTGCAAGTGCACCAGGATTGACACAAGGATTCATTTCTTTTCCTTTTTTCCATTCAATAGGTTCGATAGCATTGAACTTCATTCCCGTTGCATCAACACCTACTTTATCTCTGATAGCTTCATAGCCCATATCTTCTATCACCATCGCCATTGCAAAGACTTTTTCAATTGACTGCATGGAAACCATATCGTCAATATCACCGAATTCAATTACATCACCATCTACAGTGACTACTGATATTCCGAATATACTCGGATCGACTTCAGCTAGAGCAGGTATGTAATCAGCATTCTTACCGTCTGAAACATTTTTAAATTTTTCATAAGCTTCTTTTACAGCAGCTTCGATTGTTTCTTTTGTAAGCTTCTGAGCAAATAACTGCCCGGAAGACATTAGTGTACAGGAAAATACCATTAAAAAAAGTATTATTATCCTGAGAGATTTTTGATAATTCATGTTAATTTTTTGTAAATTTTATTTATAAAATAATTTGCAAATTAAAACTAATATAATATCTTTGTTTCAAGTTCCTGATAAAATAAAAGAATCCGTTTATTTATTATCCTGACCTGTCATTTTTTTCGGATCCAGAATCTCTTTGATCTGCTCTTCAGTTAAAAGCTTTTTCTCTCTGACCAGCTCAAGTATTCCTTTGTTTGTTTCAAGAGCTTCTTTTGCAAGCTCAGTTGCTTTATCATATCCAAGAATAGGATTTAGAGCTGTAACTATTCCGACACTTCTTTCAATATACATTGCAAGAGTTTCTTCATTTGCAGTAATACCATCTACGCATTTATTCTTTAAAGCCAGCATAGTATTAGTAAGAAGTTTTTGTGATTCAATGATTGCTGAAAGTGCAAGAGGCTCATAAGCATTAAGCTGAAGCTGACCTGACTTTGCAGCTAATGTAACAGCTAAATCATTTGCCATTACTCTGAATGCAACTACATTTACCAGTTCAGGAATTACAGGATTTACTTTACCGGGCATGATAGAAGAACCCGGCTGCATTGCTGGAAGATCAATTTCATTCAATGCTGTCCTTGGACCCGATTCGAGTAATATAAGATCACTTGCTATTTTTGAAAGTCTTACAGCTAATGCATTCAAAGCACCTGAATAAAATACGAAAGCTGAGAGATCAGAAGTAGCTGCGATCAGATCACTTGCCGGTACAATTTTTTTACCTAAAAGCTGTGAAAGATGTTTTGCAGAATTCTCTACAAAATTTTTCTCTGCATTAAGTTTTGTACCAATTGCAGTACCTCCCATATTAATAGTATAAAGTGAAGCTTCAGCATCTTGTAATTCTTTAATAGAAGCTTTAAGCTGATTTGCAAATGCATTGAACTCCTGACCAAGTGTCATTGGAACGGCATCCTGCATTTCAGTTCTACCCATCTTTAAAATATTATCAAACTCTTTTCCTTTAGCTTCAAAAGATTTTACTAATGAGTCAAGTGCAGGTAAGAGTTTATTGTTCATCAATATCATTGCGACTTTAAGCGAGGTCGGATATGAATCGTTTGTAGACTGTGATAAATTCAAATGATCATGAGGCTCTACAAAATGGTAATCTCCTTTTGGATGACCACCGATTTCATTTGCAATGTTTGCAAGTACTTCATTAACATTCATGTTTGCCGAAGTTCCAGCTCCACCCTGATACAGATCCACTATAAACTGATCATGATAATTTCCATTCAATACTTCCTGACATGCTTTCTCTACTGCATTAAAAACAGAATCAGGAATAGCACCATCATCATGATTTGCCCTGATTGCTGCAAGCTTTACTAAAACAAATGCATTTACAAGATCCGGATAATCCTTAGTAGTCACACCGCTGATCTGAAAATTTTCTAAAGCTCTTGCAGTTTGAATACCATAAAATGCATCATTTGGAATCTGCTTTTCTCCAAGAAGATCTTTCTCTGTTCGTGTACCGGATGTGTTTCCGGTTTGAGTCTTTACCGGATGATTAATGGTTACACCCTTATTCTGACTGTCTTTATTACATCCGTCATTAAATGCGTATGAAAAGAATATTATTATACACAAAGAGACAATAACGGATATTTTATTTTTTATGATCATAACTTTCTAAATTTAAATTAAAAATAAATTTTTTTTAAGCATCTAACTCTGAACATTTACATCTGTTTCTATTTAACTTACAACTGTTTTAAATGCTGAAATAAATAAAGTGATTAAATTTATTTCAGCATTAAATTTTTTTCAAATATTAAATATTAATACTCATCATAATATTGCTGTATCTGAATTGGATCCGAGGTTTTCAAAAGAGCAAGTCTCAATAGTACTCTGGCTTTTGATGGTCTGAGTTCGTAAGAAGCTACAAATTGCAATTGATCATCATTAAGCTCAACATTCCTTCCAACATATCCTGTAAATACACGGGCTGCACGAACAACCACAACTCCTTTACTTCTTGCATATGCTAATGCTTCAAGACAGGCTGCAGGTAAGTTTCCGTTTCCAAGACCTTCAGTTACGATTCCCTTTGCTCCAAAATCTACTGCTGCTTTTATTAAGTCACCAGGAGCATCTTCATAAATAGCGATTATATCTACTCTTGGTAAAACTGTTGATTCGTCAACTGTAAAAGGTGAATCGAAAGTATTTTTTTTATGAGGTGTGTCAACAAAGTTGCATGTTCCATAATTTACCGTTCCGATAATTCCAACTAAAGGTGAAACAAATGTTTCGACTGCAGTTGTACTTGTTTTAACAATATCACGTGCAGAATGAATTCTGTCATTTGCAACAACCAAAACTCCACGTCCCATTGCATCTTTATTTCCTGCGACAGCAACTGCATTAAAAATATTCAGCGGTCCGTCTGCACTTAATGCAGTAGATGGACGCATTGAAGCTGTAAGTACTACCGGTTTTTTGGAATGAACTACAAGTGTAAGGAAGTAAGCTGTTTCTTCCATAGTATCTGTTCCGTGAGTTATTACAATTCCGTCAACATCACTTCTTGCAAGTAATTCATTACATTTTTCAGCTAATTTCAGCCAGACCTCATCACTCATATCCTGACTTCCAATGTTTGAAATTTGCTCACCTGTTACGTTTGCAATTTCTTTTAGCTGAGGAACTGCATTGATAAGAATATCAACTCCGACCTGTCCTGACTGATATCCGGACTGAACGTTAGTTTCAGCAGAACCTGCAATAGTTCCACCTGTAGCAAGTATTACAATATTTGGCAAAGCACTCACTGAAACAGTGAACACGAGTACAAAAAATAGACCTAAAAGTTTTTTCATGATTATTTATTATTTTATTTGTTTTAAAAAATTTGTTCTATTTATAAAAAATTTTATTTATAAAAACGCTAACTGAATACGGCTTTGAAAGAACTGAAAATGTCCCTGAAGATCATACCTGTCCAAAACTCCATAACCATAACCGAATTCCATTCTGATGTCTTTGGAAAGAAACCAGTTAACCATCGGCGTTATCCTCCAGAATTTTCCCCCTTCGATCGTGCCGCCATTGAGATCCATTGATGAAACACGAACTAATACTTCCCATGCTCCCCAGCCTCCATCGAAAACAGATTTTTTTACAGGAACAAAACCATAAATTCCGCTGACAGTACTGTAAGGTCTGGCTTCGCCTGTCAGAATGTAATTGATTTCTGCTTCACCTCCTTTAAATAACGGATTACCTTTATCAGGTGAACTAAATTGATTAAAATAACCCTCTGTCCCAAGCATTAATGAACCCCATTGAAAATATGCTTCCCATCCATAAATGTTCGAATGATTTGCTGCAAATGTACCAGTACTTATAAAGTATGGAAAAGGATTTACTTCGGGTTTTGAACGCAACTGAATTTTTCCATCTTTAGGCTCACCGTATCTGTAATTTAATCCGAGATGAAGAAGCCTGTTTTTTTTAGGCTGATAAAAGGGCAGCCATCCGGCTCGGGTTACAAACGCAAAATTGTATGTAGCATATGATTGCTTTTGAGATATCCAGTCAGCAAATGCTCCGATATTCCAGAATATTCGTTGCTCAGGCAGCCATCCCATCCACTTTATACCGTCATTAAGAATTGGTATCATATCGAGTGCCATTTGTCTTTCCCAGGTCCAACCTGCATATCCATTCATTACTTTATTAAGAGAGAATCCCTCTTTTGTTCGTCCTACAAATATATAACCAGCAAGTTCAGGAACTCCAACCATTAGACCTGTTTCTCTTACCAGCCATGATGTTTCATTTGCATCATACATGATTCCAAGTTTCCATGTAAAAAATCTTTTCGTTTTAAATTTACCGCTCATTACAAATCGAAAATCCCTGAGCTTAATCTCAGGTACCAATCGAACCTGTTCTTTTGCGGCATCGTCATCCGAAAATGTTACATAATCATAAAGCAATCCTGCTCCAATCCTGAGAGTTGAGTATTTACCGTCAAAATCATTCCAGTCAGGTGCTTCAAGTACTGAATCAACTTTGCTTACAACCATGGTCTGACCTTCTGTTCCGTCAGGAACTACTATTTCAGTTGAGTCCTGTCCTAATATTTTTCCGTTTACGAATAACAATAAAGAAAGCATACTTAATTTCAATGCTTTCTTTATTGTAAAATTCTTTATGTAATTGGTAGTCCTTTTATTATTCAATTACTCAATTATTCTATCATTCATTTTTCAATTGTTTACTTCCAGCTCCAGATGTTTGAGAAATTATATCTGGCTGCAAATCTGATCATTGACGTCGTCGAATGGAATCCGTCGCTGAAATTATCACGTCTTCCGAAATTGTATTCAACACCCATCATCACATTTTCAACAGGATAATACAGAAGATTTACAAGACCATACTGACCCTGCTTAAAAGCAATAGGACTCTGAAGGTCTGAATTATCTATTGTTTCAACTGAATAACCTGCTGTACTTGTAAACTTCTTACTCCAGTTTAAATCTACAAATGCAGTAATTCCCCATACCGGCAAAGCCACACCTTTTATTGGCTGATTAATTGTATCGCCTGTTGTATTTTTCATAACACTAACATCTACCGGTGCATCGTTCATATAATTTTGCATACCTTCACCATATACACCTTGCAATTTCAATACAGCTTTTTTTCCAAGATTTATGTTTGTACTTACTGTACCACCCCATCTTACTGCGCTTCCATTTAACTGAATAGTCGCTGTGTCTGAAACGTCTCTCCATTTAATACTACCGACTATTCCGGCAAACTTAACATAACCCCAGTCTCCCATATATTTATAACTTCCTGTTAAATCCGGTACATTGAACAGAGGCTTTACAGTTCTAAGTTCATTTCTGTCTGCTACAACTCCCTGATCTCCGCTGGCTCCCGGGTTTTCTAAAGCGAAAGCAAGTAAATTCTGCTTTGTCATCAATGGACTATAACGGATTTGGATATTTCTGTAAAATATCATACCTGTTGGTCCCCAGTATTCAAGTTGATTCGGGAAAACATCTCCGTCCATAAAGTTACTATTGGTCTGTCCGGCTAATACATGACCCAGCTCTCCATAAGCGTGACGAAGCCTTATGGTTGTTTGACCTTCATCTCCACCAACTCCGAATAAATCAAAATCAAATCTTGTTCTAAAATCACCCATCTCGGTCTTAACAAAACTCTTAACACCTAATTGTGATTGCCTTGCACTGAAAAAGACTTTTCCGTCCGGTGCAAATTCTTTTGCGTAGGAAGGAAGTCTTGAAACTCTCATAGCATCATACCAATTCGGATTGATGGTTTTAAAATTGTATCCAGCTTCCATCATTGCAAATCCATACACTTCAAAAGATTTGTTATCCTGTGCTTTTACAAAAGAACTGCTGAAAAATATCATAATCAGCATTACTACTGTTGCGATTGATCTGAAACGTAATTTTGTTTTCATAAAGTTTTAATTTAGTTTTTATTGTTAAGTAGATTTTAAAAAAAATATTTACGCATTAGAATTTTACTTTTGTTGATTCTCAATGTATACAAAAATACATTGAATATTGGTTTTTTCAAAAGGCTAAAAAATACTATCTTACTCTCTAAAAAAATAAATATCTAATCATTTCTTTGATTTTTAAATGAATATTGCACTTATCTTACTTATATGAAAAATAAAAAAACTTTAAAATTTAATACTCTTTACAATTCATTATCAGACTCTGAAAAATTAGAGTTTTATGAATATCTTAAATCCTCATTATCTCCAAAACTTCAGGTACCTAAATCAGTAATTGAAAATTTTAAAACTGGGGTAGAATTGTCTGAAATTCATTTTGATAAACTTACAAGCCAAAGATTATGGAATATTAACTCTCAGCTTACAAAGGCGTTAGAGATGTTTTTTGCCTTAAAAGAATTAAATAACGATCCTGAACAGATATTCAGGCTTGCTGCAATTCAGATGAATAAAAGAAATCTGAATAAGATGGTTCAAAAAAGTTATGTCAAAAGGATAAATGATCTGAGTAATTCAAATATCCATGAGAAAACTTTTAGAAAATTGTCAGATACATGTATGGAATATATTCATTCCTTACTTACTGAAGATGATAAAAAGAAACAGGCAGAAGTATATGAATTGTACAATAAATTTTTTTCTCTGTCTATGATCTTTGAATTAATTATTATGAGATTTAATAATGAAGTAACTTCTATTTTTTCAAAAGATTCTGAAAATTATTTTTTAAATGATTTTTTCAAATGTATTGATTTTAGTAAGATACTTGAATTATTGAAAAATAACTTTCCCCGTTATTATCCTGTGATCAGATTATGGCATTACTTTTACGAATTATATTCAATGAAATTTGATATAGTTCAATATAATAAAGTGAAAAATTATTTATTCGAAATAATGGATCAGCTTTCAGATGAATTAAATACATCATCATTAAATGTGTTAACAGATTTACTTATAATCAAAAGAGAAGAGTTAGGTGCTGATGTTGACCGCGAGCTGTTCGAAGTTTTCTTTAAAAAAGAATCTAAAGGTCTGACTGAAGACTTTAAACTTAATAAGATCGGGTATAACCATTTCAGAGATAATATATTTATTGCATTAAAAGTAGGTGAGATTGAATGGGCAGAATATTTTTTAAATAAATATTCGGAAACTCTTCCAGAGAATCAAAAGATCAATGATGTTAATACCGGAAAAGCTCAGATCTGCCTTTCAAAAGGTCAGTTTAAAGATGCAATAAATTTCATTGGGAAAATCAATAAATCATTTTATATACACTACAGCGACTATTTTAGAATATCAATAAAATCTTATTTTGAACTGGCTAAATATAATGAATGTATATCACTTGCAGAAAAATACAAAGAATATTTAAAAAGGAACAAAAACTTACCCGATTCATTTGTAAATGGTTCAAAATTGTTTATTAAAAATGTCACTCATCTTTCTGAATATAAAATTACTTCGGACAAGAAACATTTAAATCATTTTGAACTTTCAAAATTAAAGAATCAAAATCTTTCGAATAACTGGTTACTAGATAAATTCAATAAACTTATTAAATCAAATAATGAAATGAAAAATATGATTTAATCAAAAATCCTGAATAAGTCATTAGAGCAGTAAGCAAATATATTGCAACCGGTTTTTAAATTAAGGGTCTTGTTGATTTCTTATATAAATATGTGTTTTTTATTTATTTAATCTTTTTGAAAATTAAAAGTTTTCTCAAATCTGTTTTGCGTTATTACATTTCTCAGATAAATTAATCCTTTATACTCTTTATATAGCTGCGAAGTATTAAAATTATAAAATTTCAATTGAATATATTTTATATTAATCTTATTATGCGCTGAATTGTACAGCATACTTTAAGTTTTTATTTAATAATAAATAGGCATTAACGTAATATTTGCTTTATGGTAATCGGGAATTATATTTTCAATGAAGCGGATACCCGATATAATTCAGATACTTTTTTAATATTTAAAACTTCTGAAATTTTTTAAAATGAAATTATACATTCTTAAATTTTAATTCTATTTAATGTTTATAGATAATATCCCTTTAGAAATTATTTTCTTAGCTACATTAGTTATACTTTATATTTCAATGGAGTTAGGATACCGAATTGGAAACCGCCTTTCGGACCAGTCTAAGAAGGTCAAAGAAAAGATCACTTCTACTAACTCGTCAGCAGTACTTACAATGCTCGGATTTATGCTGGTATTTACATTTGGCATTGTTTACAGCAGGTATGATTCAAAAAGAGAACTCATTCGAGAGGAAGCAAACCTGATACGTACTTCATGGCTGCGTTCAGATTTTCTGCCTGAGCAGGATCGTCTGATCGCAAAAAATTTATTAAGTGAATATATTGACCTAAGAATAAATGCCAGTCAAAGTAAAGATATAGAATTAGTGCAAAATATTTTGAATCAATCAAATGTAATTCAGATAAAGTTATGGAATATTGCTTTGGCAAATGCCCGAATGGACGTAAACTCAAAAATTGCCGCTATGTATATTGAATCTCTCAATGACATGATAAATCAGGAAGCACTCCGCGTAGCGATTGGAGTACAGGCAAGACTTCCTTTTGTTATTTGGTTAATGTTGTATTCACTGATTCTTTTTGGAATGTTTTGTATTGGATATGAATCTGCCATTAATTCCTCAAGTAAAATATCATGGCTCACTCCTATTATGATATTTTCATTTGCTCTGATAATTTGTGTCATAGCTTCTTTAGACCGACACGGAAGTTCTATAGTTGTAATTACTCAACAGCCATTGATCGATCTGAAAAACTGGATCTATGTTGCCGGTAAATAGAAAAAAAAATTATTGTTCCAGAAGAGTCTTATTGTTCCCGCAGAGTCTCGTGCTCTGCGGACTCTATTGTTCCCGCAGAGTCTCGTGCTCTTCGGACTCTGCGGATACTGAATAATTTAAAAGAAATTACTATAGTATAAAGGGACTTTAGAAACAATCCGTTTGACATCCGCTTAAAATTGATTTTCATCTTCACAGAATCAATATTTCAATTTCCATATTTTTAGTAAATGTAGTTCAGTAATTTGTCTATAATTAAAAATCATCTGATTCTAAATTCAAAGTGAGGTTCAAATAATGATTGAAATAGCTTTAAATATATTTAAAATAAAAAATATGATCATGCTAAAATATTTATCCGCTTTAATTATTATTGTCAATATCTTATGCTCAGGAAATGTTTTTTCTCAAACTACCGGAAAAATGAATTTCAGGAATATGATCAAAAAAGAAAATTCATTCAACTTATCTTCTTTAAACAACAATAAAAATTTATATGGCTTTGGTCAGACAGCCGATATTAATTCTTATAAATATCCGGTTACTAAGGTGAATAAATATTTTCCAAAAGATAAACTAAAAAAGAAAAAAGATTATGTACCGTATGAATCCACTAAACATTTTGGGATAGCAGTTGCTGAACTTGCACTTGTGGAATATATACCTTTCTCATATTCATATTTCATAAAAGACTGGAGCAAAACTCCGGATGAAATGGACTGGACAAAAATTTCTTTCAAATCTATGTGGAGCAATTTAGAAAACGGCTTTGAGTATGACACTGACAATTTTCTTACAAACTATTTTGCGCATCCTTTTCATGGAAGTTTATATTATAACACAGGCAGAACGAACGGATACGACTTTTGGGAATCAACAGTATTTGCTCTTACAGGAAGTATGTTATGGGAATTTTTTGCTGAAACTTTCAGACCCTCATTCAATGACTGGGTCAGTACAAGTGTAAACGGAATTAATTTTGGTGAATCACTTTACAGACTTTCGGGAATGATCACAGATAATAAAGCCTCCGGTTCTGAAAGAGTTTGGAGAGAGATTGCCGGAGCTATCATCAATCCTGTCAGAGGCGTCAACAGATTATTCACAGGAGAGACTTATAAAATTTTTCCGAATCCCGGATACGGAAGACCTACAGAATTTTCTATCGCACTTTCTGCAGGTTTGAGAAATATCTGGGTTGATAATTCTACACCTGATTCATCCTCTCATGATTCGCAGCAGCAGGGTATTTTTTCTATGAATTTAAATTACGGAAATGAATTCAAAACAAAAGAACCATTTTCTCATTTCCTTTTTAATGTAACATTAAATTCAGGTGATCCAAAATTAACTTCACTATATTCCTCCGGATATCTTTTCGGATGGGGATTAAAGAAAAATAAAAAAGTACAACACAATCTGAATTTAGATCTTGAATACAGCTACGTAAATAATCCGGGTTATCTGTATGGTGAAGCAGCAGTTATTCCAAATCTTCTTTCTGATTTTAAGATCGGACAGGAAACTCAGTTGATCACAAAATTAGGATTTAATGGAATACTAATGGGCGGAACTCCTAATGATTATGATACACTTTCGGAAGGAAGGACTTATGACATGGGACCGGGTGTCGGAGGAAGAGCTTTCTTTGAGATCAGAAAAAAAGGATGGAGTTATCTGTCAGCAGGATACAGCGGTTTTTATATTTTTACAATGTCTGAACCTTCCGGATCTGAACACTATCTTCATTATGCAACAGTTTCTTTAAAGATCCCTTTGAAAAATTATTTTGCAATCGGACTGGAAGGAAGCATATACTGGCGAAACAGTCATTACGATAATTATCCCGATGTAAGTAAACAGGTTCCGGCTACACGACTAATATTTTATACTATACTATAATTAATATTCACTAAAATTTAAAATTCATGAAGAAGTATATAATTATTTTTACATTATTATTAGCCGGTGTCGTTCAGTCTCAAACTGCTTCGTCTGTTAACAAAGGCTATCTTGGCAATACTATTTTTGTTGAATTCATTTATACAAGAAATTTAAGTGACTTCAAAAATTCTTTTGATTATTCGACTGGTGGTTATATCGGGTACAGTATTTTTTTCAGCCCAAAAAATTCTCTTGATTTCAGGACAGGTTATATCTCACAGCATCTGAAAGACAGCGGACAGCAGGCTTCCGGATCATCTATGAATATTATACCAATACATTTCGGCGGCAGATATTATTTTTTAAATGACCGGGTAATGCCGTTTGTTTCATTTATGAACGGGATTAATATTATAGATCAAAAGGTCGTTGGTCAGGTTACAACTAACATTGAAGAAAACAGCATTGTCAGATATGTATGGCAGGTCGGTACAGGACTTAAGTTCGGAATTACCAAACAGTTCAATTTTGAGATCAGCGCAAATTACAACTCCAGTTTTTATCAGACTGACAATATGATGACAGGACTGGAATACTCAGCGGGATTTGGTTATGTACTGAAATAATAATTAACTCTATATTCATTCTCCAAAAAATAAAATAAAATGACAGAAGAAAAATTAGCAGTATTAATAGATGCAGACAATGTGCCATATGCAAATGTCAAAGAAATGATGGAAGAAATTTCTAAGGATGGTACGCCTACAATAAAACGGATTTATGCTGACTGGACCAAGCCGACTGTAGCCGGATGGAAAGGTGTTTTACTGGAAAATGCAATTACACCTGTTCAGCAGTACAGCTATTCCACCGGAAAAAATTCAAGTGACAGTGCGCTGATCATTGATGCAATGGATATTTTATATTCTGAAAAAGTAAACGGATTTTGTATCGTGTCCAGCGACAGTGATTTTACAAGATTAGCTACAAGACTCAGAGAAGCAGGTATGACAGTAATTGGATTTGGCGAAAAGAAAACTCCAAAGCCATTTATCTCGGCATGTAATAAATTCATCTATCTGGAAATTTTAAAAACTCCGACCTCAGAAACCAAGACCATTTCCAAAAAAACCCGAAAGCTAAAATCAAAATCCAATTCTAAATCGATTACAGAGCCGATTGACAGAGTAGATGCTGAAACCATTAGGATCATTATCGACAGTGTAAATGATCTTGCAGATGAAAGCGGCTGGACATTCTTAGGCAGTTTAGGAAACTTTATTTTAAAAAAGAAACCTGACTTCGATCCGAGGAATTTTGGATTTCCCAAACTGCTTTCACTCATAAAATATTCTAACAAGTTTGAGATCGATGAAAGAGATACCGGACAAAAAAATGTCAGGCATATTTATCTGAAGCTGAAGTAATTTTCTATTGAAATAATCTTCTCTGGCTTTTGGTAGTCAAAATGATTGCAGAAGAAAAGGAGTTTCTTTTTCAAGTACGTTCCCAATCTGGACAGACTGTCCGAAAACAAAAATATTTAGTTTGCCTCCAAGACTCGAAGACTCAAAGGAGTATTTTTAAAAGTTTTTTAAGCTTAGAGTCTTTGCGCCTTAGAGGCATTTCCAGCGTTTTCGGACAGACTGGGAGATTGGGAACGAGCGCTAAATCAAAAGAGATTGATTTTGTGAGCGAAGCGATGCAATCTCCAATTCAGCGACAGTATTTTCTTAGCATCACATATCTTAAATTCGAAGATTGCTTCGCCGAAAAGCACGGCTCGCAAAGTCATACTCTAAAAATTCATTTAAAATATAAAAAATTATTTCCCTCGTTTCAAAAATACTCACAAATTCAAATACTCCTGAAATCAAAACAAAGAGTGAATTTATTGAAACAACTGTCGGAAAAGTAGTTACAAGAGCTAAAATTTTTTGCTGCAGAGGTAAAAAAATTAATACAATGAGTAAAATTTTTGATTCAAAGACACACTACACTGATTCAATAGTACTCACATTTCATGCAAAGACCCGCGTAGTTCAAACAATGCCTGACTCAGCAGTTACAATACCCACGTCTTTGATGCAATACTGCACGTCACCACTGCAAAAGTCGTCACCGGAAGTTCGAAGCTCCTCATTTTTAATTCGAAAGCCCTCGTAGAAAATTCGAAAGCGCACGTTTTTAAATCGAAGACACTCGTTGCACATTCGAAGACACTCGTTGAAAGTTCGAAGACACTCGTTGAAAGTTCGAAGACAGGCGTTGAAAGTTCGAAGGCATTTGATAAGATTGCGAAGTGATATGTTGCTGATGCAATTTATTATTGTATGTTTAATTGGGTTTTCAAAATTGCATTTTCCTTTATGTTTTAATATTTTTTTGTTAAAAACTTTATCCCGCACAAAATCTCGAACTATTTTGAACAATGAATACCACTTAATAAAACACAATTTTAAAATGTTTTCAGCAAAACTAAAAAAAATATTTACAGGGACATTTAAAGATAAAGAGATCTAAGCCTTCTACAGAAAATGCAATAACAATAATGAAAACAATATCTCAAGTTGAAGTATTAATATCCAAATAAAATAATAATGTTAATGAAATATTATCTTTGAGGATAAAATAAAAACATTTTATAATATTTTTAAAACCAAATTTGAGTTTGGGTGTCCCGATACGCAAAGACATAAAAACAGACAATTTATTTGACCACTACCATTCTTTTTATAAGTGATATTCCATTATAATTTAGTTTGTAAAAATAAATTCCGCTTGCAATATCTTTTGAATTGAATTCTACTTCATGATTCCCTCCGGATAGTTCATTATTTAATAATACCTTTACTACTTTACCAAGAGCATCATAAACTGTCAGATTAACTCTTGAGCCGGGTTCAGAAGTATTCTTAATGTAGAATTTAATTTTAGTTGAAGGATTAAAAGGATTTGGAAAATTTTGATGCAGATAGATATTGTCCGGAATAGAATTAGTAGATTCATTAATGCTCACCGGAACATTTGAAATTTTTATGATCGTTCCATTTTCACCGCAAGCCCAGCCTTCGATTAAATTTGCATTTGAATTCACAAATGAAACAGAAGTTAATTTACTGTTTGTATTTATTTCATCTATTGTCCAGTTATGTCCTCCATTATTAGTTCTCATAATATCACCTATGGTTATTCCGTGATAACGGGATCCAACCGCCCAGCCGGTATTTCCATCGATGAAATAGAATGCTTTAGTGCCGTGATTGTCAGTTCCAAATTGCTGATACCAATAATCTCCACCGTCAACAGTTCTGATCGTCTGAAAACCTCCTGATGCCCAGCCGGTATTTTGATCAACAAAATAAACGGATTGTAAACCAGCTGTAGCTGGATTAGGCTGACTTACCCATTGATCTCCTCCGTTTGTAGTTTTATAAATTCCTGAACTTGAACCTACTACCCATCCGGTAAGATCATTTATGAATGACATTTGAGAAAGATTTCCTGATACACCATTAGAAGTCAGGATCCAGTTAGTTCCTGAATTTGTAGTCTTTAAAAGTTTTACGTTGTCACCACAGACCCAGCCTGTGACTACAGATGTAAAGAATATTGAATTAAACTTCCGATTGGAACTATCCTGTTTAGACCAGTTGAATCCCCCATTTGTTGTCCTCATAATAAAACTTGTATCTTCATTGTTGTTATTACTGATGACCCAGCCTGTGTCGTTGTTTACAAATTTTATTCCTGAAATTTCATGTTTTAATCCGGTTGAGAAATAATTATTCCAGCTATTTCCGCCGTCAGTAGATTTTACTATTGTTCCTCCGCTTCCTGCAACCCAGCCCGTGATATAATTTAGAAACTGAATTGATGAAAGATTTTTCTCAATTCCTTTAAACAAATAAAACCATGTAGCTCCTTCGTCAGTGGATTTAATTATTTTACCTCCGTCGCCTGCTCCAATTAAAACGCCATTTGAATACTTAAGAGAATTCACAGAAAATCCGCTGTCTTTATAAACTGTTTGCCAACCGGTCCCTCCGTCAGTAGATTTAATGATCACAGCTCCATACGCTGAATCATTATAGTACCAGCCGGATGCCCATCCGGTCATATTGTCTTTAAAATCTATGCTTACTAAATTATAATTGAGCGAAACTCCAAAATGTGTCTGCCAGTTAATTCCGTGATTAATAGTTTTCATAATCAAACCGTCAAAACCAGCAACCCAGCCGGTGTCTTTTGATATAAATTTCATTGAAGTTATAGATTTTCCGGGGATTGTAGCAGCATTGATCCAGTTTTGCCCTGCATTTGTAGTCCTGATAATCTTCGAACCATCGAGTGCATTTCCTCCGGCAGCCCAGCCGGTATCATTATTGTAAAACTCAACAGATTTATAATATGCAGATATTCCCGGATTTCGGCTGACCCAGTTCTGCCCTCCGTCATTAGTATATGCCATTGCTCCGAAGGTTGCTGCTGCCCAGCCGGTATCCTGATTAATAAACCATACACTATAGTAATATAAATTTGGAGCATTCATCAAATTCCAGTTATTTCCACCGTTGATAGTCTTAAGTATTGAACCCTGATAACCTACAGCCCATCCTGTATTTTGATCAATGAAAAATACGGATGTAAGATATTTATAAGGTCCTGCCGTGTGATAATTTAT
Source organism: Ignavibacteria bacterium (assembly GCA_049293015.1). GTDB lineage: Bacteria > Bacteroidota > Ignavibacteria > Tepidaquicellales > Tepidaquicellaceae > UBA2330. The sequence goes on along the minus strand of JBATSB010000022.1, from coordinate 22,737 downwards.
ATTCCAGTCCTGACCGCCGTTTTCGGTTACCATAATTGTCCCCAATGTTCCGACTGCAACTGCCTTAGATGAACTTATAAGAAATATATCATTCAATGTATTTCCCTGAGGAAGAGGATCCTGCCAAAACCATTGTGACTGTGAGTTTGCAGGATAGGTGTGCAAGAGAATAAATAAAAATATCAATATTATTTCTTTCATGGTTTTTTTAATTTATTAAAGTTATAAATATAGAGATAAAAAGTCAAACAGAATTTTTACTCATTCTGAAAAATTTTATGTGCTTGCAGATGTATTTGAAAGTTTGCAAATTATTCAATAAAAATTATAAAATACTATTAAGTCTTTTAATAAAAAAAATCTTTTTATATGTTTCAAATTTATTTCAGACCTCTTTTAATAACATAAATAATTATGTAAATGGAAGATTTAAATATAAACACAGACCCACGAGTTGAACTGAAGTTTCAGACATATCCAAAAAAAGTAAAATCGAAATTAAATCATCTGCGAAGTCTGATCATTGATACAGCAGAAGAAATAGAATCAATAAAAGAGATTGAAGAAACATTAAAATGGGGAGAGCCGAGCTATTTAGTTAAAAATGGAAGTACAATAAGAATAGACTGGAAATCCAAAACACCGGATCAGTATGCGATGTATTTTAAATGTACATCTAAATTAATTCCAACTTTCAAAGCAATCTTTAAAGACAAATTCTTATATGAAAACAACAGAGCAATTGTATTTAAACTAAATGGTAAGATATCTGAATCAGAATTGAAGCAATGCATCACAATGGCTTTAACATATCATAAAATAAAGCACCTGCCATTAATGACAGGATAAATCATACTTCAAAAAGATCAGAATACAACTAAATATTTTCTATATTAAGATATATAATAAATTTGCTTTTCTCTCTTGGAAATCTTAGATCAAATAATTATTCAAATCCTAAATCTTCATCTTCTAATCTTTCCATAATACTTTCCATTACTATAAATGAATCATTTTCATCCAATTCCTCACTAAGTAGTTTCATTATCTCAATAAAAGCAAGCTCCTTTTCCTCTGATTCATCCATATCACAAAATCCATAAACTTTAGTTCCCAATTCATATGCCCATTTTAGAATGCTAGTTTCCTTAGCATCCGGAGTCTCAGATTGTTCTATAAAATTGTTAATTTTATTTTCTGAAATTCCGGAATATTCAAGGGCAGGCAGGACAAGCATCATCATTAAAATACTATCTTCCGGTAAATATGGAAAAATATTCTGAAGTTGTTCTGAAATTTCATTTCCTAATTTTGGAATCTCAATTTTTCCAACAGGTTCGTCAAAATTCACAAAAGTACCCGTATATAAATCGATTTTTTCATCTTCAGTCATTTTCTCAATTTCAACCATCTGAGGAACAATTACTTTAAAGAATACTTCTTCTACCTTATCCCTGAAAAATTTTTCTTCTTTCTTAGAACTGAATTTTTCTTTATTTTTATCTTCGAAATATTTATCCATCTGGTAAAAAACAAAATCTGAAAATTCATTGTTTATCAATTCAGTTGCGTCCTCTATATTTTCATCGCCTTCTGAAATTTTCAAATTAACTTTTACATTAGAATTTGCAGGATCTATGACTAATGCCTGCTTCCATAATTTCAAAGCTTCTTCCTCCTTTCCCTGCCGGAATAATATTGCCCCGATATCATTATAACAATCTGCTCTTCCTCTCCGTTTTTCCGGAGGTGTTACATCAAAAGATTTGTATAAATATTTAATTGCATTTTTATAATCCAGTTTATCTTCATACAATTTAGCTAATTGAAATAATATCTCATAGTTATCTGGAAATTTTTCAATGGCATTTTTTAAAAAAGGGATAGCAACATCAGTATCACCGGACTCAGAAAAAGCAATCCCAATACCAATATAAACAAATGGCTGATCCGGATAATCCTTAATGTAATTTTTTCCATTCCCGATCACAGTTTCATACTTCCCCTGCTGTAAGAGCTTTACAATCTGCTCAATTAATTTTCTTTCTGCTTTTGAGATATTTTGTTCCATAAAATGTTATTTTTAAATTTCTAAAAATATAACTCTAAAACAAAAGTTATAAAATTACGAAATCAATCATTTTTTTTTATAGTACAAAAAAATGTTTCATGAAATGGTGAAAACGGGTAAGGAAGTGATTGATAAAAATAATATTTGTTTTATGTAAATTTATTTATGCAAACAAATTTAAATTTTGTATTCATGTTATTAATCCGGGTACAGCAATTCATTTATACGTACCCGGAAAAATTAATATTCTTAAATCCAATATCTAAAGCATCAGACAAACCACTTTAATAATTTATTTTCTTTAAGGTCTTACTAATCCTACAAAATTAAATGAATTATTATCCGAAATAGCTGAATCTGCCAAATCGACAATTCCATCGCCGTTCACATCTGTCTGCACATATCCCGATTCAAAATTAAATGCATCATTATCGATCAGACTTCCATCGCTAAGATCAATAGTTCCGTCCTGATTCACGTCGCCGCTGTATATTGCAAAACGGACAGGAGAAGCATCAGACTGAATCTGATTGCTTCCGTATGCAGCTGATGCCGAGGTAGAAAAATTATAGGTCATTGCTCCTGAGACAAATTGATTTCCCCGCTGCACTCCATGTTTCAATCGAATTTCTGTGTCGTGCAACAATAAAGTAATTAACTCCATTACTGGAATTATTGAAATTGAATGTTCCTGTACCGGATGAATTAATTGTACTTTTTGCCGAATCAATAATTGCATAAGGCGAGGATGCATTTCGCAGGTATATATAAGCAGTATCAGATATCATGCTATTTGAAACCGGATTATAAAACCCTTCAATAAAAGCTGTCAGATTCAAAGTAGACGGGATTCGTGATCCTGTAGGATTGCGTTTGTACCATATCTCCGATCCTATACGGTAGTCATTCCAGACCACATGCACAGCCGGACCGGATACTGATACAGAAGGATTCCATGCACCGGCACCGGTAACATTTACCGTAAGTCTCGTATCGGATTCCCAACTAACTCCTCCATCTGTCGAGCATTTGTAATATATATCATCTTTAGGATTACGGCTGTCCTGCCATACGATATGCACAATTGAGCCGGAAACTGTTACAGATGGATAATCTGAATACGAAGAGTTAATTGTTAGCCGTGTATCAGTTCCCCAGTTTAGACCACCGTCTGACGATCGTTTATAATAAATCTCATGATTCCCATCACGTCTGTCCGTCCATGTAACGTGCACTACAGAATCTGATGCAGAGACGCAGGCAGAATTTGATACTGATGAATTAGTAGTCAGTCGAGTATCCAATCCCCAGCTTGCACCTCCATCTGAAGATCGTTTATAATATATTTCAAAATTTCCGTTTCGGAATTCACTCCATACTGTATGTACAAGCAATCCTGACACACTTACAGATGGTATAGCAGAAATAGCAGCGTTATTTGTAAGTCTAATATCTGCTTCCCAGCTTAATCCTCCATCTGTGGATCGTTTGTAATAAATTTCATCGTCGACATCACGCCGATCCTGCCATACAATATGCACATTCAATCCTGTTACAGATACAGAAGGATGCCATGATTCAAATGAAGCATTCGTCAACCGAACATCTGCTCCCCAGCTTGCTCCTTCATCTGTTGATCGCTTATAATAAATTTCAAAATTCCCATCACGACGGTCTTGCCATGCAACATGTACAACTGAACCTGATACTGATACTGAAGGTAGATGTGAATCACCGGTGTTATTTGTCAGGCGAATATCCGCTCCCCAGCTCACCCCGGCATTAGTTGAGCGTTTGTAGTATATTTCATAGTTGATAGGATCTATACGATTATCATACCATACGACATGCACAGTATTTCCATTGGATGCGACATTCCTTGCATTATTAAAAGATGTATAGGAAGCATCAGCAAAATTTGTCAGCCTCACATCCGGCTCCCATTGAGCAAATAAGCTGTGAGTGCAAAAAGTGAAAAGGAAAGCTAAAGTAATGAGCATTTTCATAATTGATGTATTATTGATTTTTAAAAAATATTTTAAATTAAGTTTGCAGAATTTCAAAAACAGTTCATGGATTTTGAAAAATTGAACATTGAACATTGATAATTTATAATTGATAATTGTCATGGTGCTTTCTTAATAACTTTCTTACTTAATTCTCCCTGTCCATCACCATTCAACGAAGCTACACGGAAAAAATAATCCTTATTTGATTTAAGATTTTTTACAGTGTATCGGGAATCGGAAATTACATCAAAAATTTTCCACTTAATTTCCTTTGAATGACTAAGGCGTGCAAATTCAATCACATAAGAAACTGCATTTCCAACTGAATCCCACTGAAGATTTATTTCTCCTTTTAAATCCCCTTTCGCTGAAGATAAATTTTCCGGTATAATTTTCATTTTATTCACATACAAAAATATAGGTGCTTAATTTCGAAAACAAAGAGAGATATTTCAATTTGCAACAAATTAGAGTTAACAGTATCGCTAATTTAGTTGAATTTTGAACGAATTTTAGACAATTTAACACCCGGAATGCAACCATGAATTCATAAATTTTTTGATTATGTTTAAATCAAATTTAATAGAAACGGTAAGAACTTTTAATAAGGAAGAGATTAAAGAATTCGATTTATTTATCCGCTCGCCATTTTTCAACTCCAATCAAAGTGTAATGAAATTGTATGGACAGATTAAAATACATTATCCCGAATTCGAAGAAAAAGATATGGATAAAAAATTACTGTTTTTAAAAGCGTTTGGAGAAATTGATTACAATGATGGTTTTATGCGGATGACAGTTTCCCGCCTGTTAGAATTAGCAAAGAAATTTTTGATCCAGAAAAATCTTCAGAAAAATGATTATATGAATGAAATCATTCTTATTGATGAGCTGAATTTCAGAGAGCTGAATACATTAATGATGAAATCAATAATTGAAGTTGATAAAAAAATAGATAAGCAAAAAGCAAAAAATGCCGAAACATATTTTGAGAAATACAAACTTGAGTATTTTAAAAATGATTTGAAAGCCAGAGACACAAAATTCATTACTTATAAGGATACTTTGGACAGAGATCTGATGATTGAACAAAAGAATCTGAATATATTCTACTTCATCAGTTCATTAAAATTTTTTCAATATTTTCTGAATCAAAAGAATTTTGTTGTTAATGCAGAAGGGTATCCTGAATTTATGAACAGTATTTTGGATTTTTTAAAATCAAATGAAGAGTATCTGAATGTATCTGCTTTAAAAGTATATTATCACATAGTCTTAATGCTTACTACAAAAGACGATAAATATTTTTATGACCTGAAAAAAATGCTTTTTGATGATATCGAAGATCTGTGCTATGTGGAAAAGCATAATCTTATTGCTGTATTAAGGAATTATGCACAGCAAAGACTTTTTGAAGGGAAAATGGAATTCACTGAAATGCCATTTGAAATTCTTAAATTCTCAATCGAAAAAGATATCATAACAACTTCACCCGGCGTAAAACACATGAGTGAAACAAGGTTTATGAGTATAGTCTGGTCGGGATTATCTATGAAAAAATTTGATTACGTAGAGGAATTTATTAAAAATTATATCAGCAGAATTGAACCCGGCAAAAAAGAATATGTATATGCCTACAACATCGCCAAATTAGAATTTGAAAAAGGTAATTTCTCTGAATCACTTGAAAAACTCGGAAGCAGCGGCATCGTTAAGAATGTGTATTATAAGGCTGCCATAAAACAATTGACCTTGATGATTTATTATGAACTGAAATGGTTTATTCCGGCAGGAGATCTTCTCGATGCTTACAGATACTTCATTAAAATCGACAAAATTCTTCCTGTAATTTATAAGACTTCATCGAATTCTTTCATAAATTATTACAGCAAACTCTTAAAAATAAATGACAACTTGGAAAATAATAATTTTGAAATAACAAAGTTAATTTCAGAATTGGAATCAACTCCTCAATTCTGGCTGCTTAAAAAAGCTCGGGAACTACTGAAGGGTTGAGCAGACCTGAAAAATTCAAGCAGAGGTTGAGATGTATTTCCCGCTGACAGTTTTAATCAGTGCTTCACAAATATGCTTATATTGGATGAAACTGAGATTGCAAAAAGATTCATCACAAAATATGTTAAACGCCTTGAAGATAAAATAGTGATTTAAAGATTTAGCGATTGACAACACTAATTATTCACCTGAAACGGAGCGTAATTTATTTTTTCATCTTTGATAAGAACGACAGTATTTCCCGGAACCGGTTTCCATATTTCCTGATATTTGCCAATTGGTTCTGAAACGAGACTTGCCGCAAAGTTATTGAGTTTACCATTTAATGAAGGATTAAGTCTTATCAGATCTTCAATACCCGGACTTATAAAAAGTGAAGGTGAATTTCCGTCATTTGCATATCGGAATCCCCACAGAGAGTTTCCATCCGAAATACCAAGTGTCATTGTCAGATCACAACTTACTCCTGCTTCCTTACCTGCAGAATTTATTGCCTGTACCATTTTTGAAATTGAAGAAGGGACATCCTTTTCTAATCCAAATGAAAGAGCAAGATGAAACATTATTTCTGTATCCGTTGAGCCCTGAATATTCCCGAAATATTCAGGTGAAATTAATGAGATAAGCTTTTGATGTATTTTATCAAAATTATTGATCTGTCCGTTATGTACAAACAAAATGTTTTTATATCTAAACGGATGACAATTCGTTTCCTGTATTGGAGCTAAAGATGCTGCACGAATGTGAGCAAGGAATAAATGTGATCCGATATGGGATACAAGATCTTTCAGATTAGGATCATTCCATGCTGGACGAAGACTTCTGAATAGACCGGCACTGTTATTTCTGTCATACCATCCGATGCCGAATCCGTCACCATTTGTCGGGATTCCTTTTCTTGCATGAAGACTCTGATCTATAAGACTGTCTTTTGGTTCGATAAGAATTTTGCTCATCCATATAGGTGAACCGGTGTAAGCTAACCATCTGCACATAATCTAAATTTTAAATTTTAAATTTTAAATTTTAAATTGCAAAATAATTTAATTAGGCTGCAATCTCAATGTAAATTAATGTTAGATTTTATTGGTTTGAATAAAATCTTTAAAATTCTTCTATATCAAAAAATAACAGTTCGAGTAACACATACTTTTTACAATTTCAATACTTTTTCGGAAAGTTATCAGATCATTTTAAATCAAATAAAAAAGCCGATCCAAAAAATTTTCGAAAAGTCTTTATAAATAAAACCCTGTAAAATAATCACACTAAACCCCTCAAAAAAGTATGATATTCGTAAGTTTTTTAATTTAATGTCGAATAGACTTGAAGAAGTTATTAAACAATGCTATTTTGTGAGTGAACATTCACTAACATATAAACGATTTATATGAACAACGGTAAAAACAACATCGCAATAGGCTTCCTTACAATGGGCTTTTTTATGGCTTATGGCTTTTTGTTAATCTATCTTCGTGACTTTGCTCCGGATAAAGAAGACTGGGTTAACTCTTACAGTATCGGTAAACATTTTGAAAGCAGACTGGCTCACGTTCACGGTAACTTGTTTGCATTCTTAAATATTCTTATTGGCTACTTGCTTCTACATTTTAAAGACAAACTCAAGAATGTAAGAGTAATTTCCTGGTTGGCTTTAACAGGTTTATTAATGCCAATAGGAATATTATCAGAAGTGTATTTTGGTCTTCCACCTCTACTTGTTTTAATTGGAGCAATAGCTATGACAGCTTCTGTGATTTGGTTGGGCGTAACTTTTTTAAAAATGAAATCCATAACACAATAAATTTAAAATTCTAATATTAATAATGGGACCAATGCCTTAATGAGCGATTACATAAGGTTTCAGGAAAAGCAAGTTGGTATGTTTACTTCATTCTTAAATAAATAAATATTAAAATGGTTAAAGAAATCACAGATCGACAATTGGAAATTATTAAAGCCGCAGGAAAAATACTTTCAGCTTCTGGTGTAAGTGGTTTAACGATTAAGAACCTTGCCAAAGAAATGAAATTTTCAGAAAGTGCCATTTACAGACATTTTGAAAGTAAAGAAGATATAATCATTACGATGCTAAATTATTTGGCAACAAGTATGGATGAGCGATTAAGGCTGGTTAATCTGCGAGAATCTTCTCCGGAAGTTAAATTCACAAACTTATTTCAAAATCAATTTTCATTCTTTAAAGCGAATCCTCATTTTGTAGTTGCTGTTTTTTCTGATGGATTAATGGAGGAGAGCCAACAAATTAATGAGTCAATATTGAATATAATGTCCGTAAAAATGAGACACTTATTACCTATCATATTGGAAGGACAACAGAAGAAAGTATTTACAAATACACTAACTGCTGAAGAGTTAATTCATATCGTAATGGGAACATTCAGACTGCAAATGTATAAATGGAGAGTGGAAAATTTTCAATTCGACATTATTAGGAATGGAGATAATATGATACAAGCAATTCTTACTTTAATAAAAACTAAATAGTATGAGAATATTGAAATTAACACTTCTCCTGCTTTTGCCACAACTAATAAGTTTAATGTGTTATTCACAAACAGTCCCTTTCAACATAAACATCGAACCATTAAATATTACAGGACTTGGCGGACTTCAGGCATATGCATTTGGACAACACAATGGAAAATGGCTTATCATTGGAGGACGGCTTGACGGACTTCACCGCAGACAGCCGTTTGCAGCATTTGATAAAGCAGGACACAATTATCAACTCAACGTAGTTGATCCTGTTAATCAACAAATATGGACTGCCTCATTAACCGTACTGCCAGTCTCCATACAAGAGCAGATGAGCTCAACCAATATGCAGTTTTACCAAGAAGGTGACTATTTGTATTGCACAGGTGGTTACGGTTATAGTTCCTCAATTGGAGATCACACTACCTTTAGTAATTTGACTGCAATAAAAATTTCTGATGTTATTGCAGCAGTCATATCGAATTCTGGGTTTACAGATTTCTTCAGACAAATTTCTGACCCGGAATTTCAGGTAACAGGTGGAAAATTAAAGAAAATTAATGACATATATTATTTGTTGGGGGGACAAAAGTTTATTGGTAGATACAACCCAATGGGACCAGACCACGGACCGGGATTTATACAAGAATATTCTAATATGATTAAAAAGTTTACCCTTTCTGATAATGGGACTACTATTACAATAAATCATTTACCGTCTTACATTGACAGTGTAAATTTACACCGAAGAGATAATAATGCAGAAGCACAGATCTTACCTGATGGTCAGGAAGGAATTTCAATGTTTTCAGGAGTTTTTCAACCAACTGTTAATTTACCGTTTTTAAATTCCATAACTATTGACAGCACAGGTTATACCGTTAACAATACTTTTCAACAATATTACAATCATTATCACTGTCCAGTTTTACCAATTTATTCAACATCTGACAATGAAATGCACAATGTATTTTTTGGTGGTATAGCGCAATACTATGATAGTTTAGGAATGTTAGTTCAGGATAACAATGTGCCATTTACAAAAACTATTGCGCGGGTTACAAGAGATGCAAGCGGAACATTGGTTGAATATAAATTACCGATAGAAATGCCAGCTCTACTTGGTGCCGGTTCTGAGTTTATTCCGATTGACAATATTCCTCAATATAAAAATGGAGTCTTAAAATTAGATGATTTTACAGCCGACAGCACATTAGTCGGATATATTTATGGTGGGATAAGTAGTTCTGCAAAGAATATATTTTTCACAAATAGTGGAACTCAAAGTAAAGCAAACAGTCAGATATTCAAAGTCTATGTTATCAAATCAATTCAGTAGGTATTGAACATTATCAAAATTAAAATACTTATTGAAATGGCAACACAAGAAACAATCAATTAACAAAAATTAAAATGAAAAAATACATTCCCTACATATTTGGAATAAGTTTAGGCGGATTTGGTCTGCTTACATTATTTCTTAGCGGTTCAGTTATATTCGATTTATTTGGTATCAGAGCAAAAGAAGGTAACTATGTTTTATTTGTTGTCTGGGCAAATTTCATCAGCAGTATTCTTTACCTTTTTGCATCTTATGGATTTTTCACAATTAAAAAGTGGACTGCACTTTTATTGAGTATTTCTTCTATTATTCTTATAATTGCATTTATCGGGTTGGTATTACATATCAATGCAGGAGGTATTTATGAAACTAAAACCGTTGGTGCAATGATTTTCAGAATAAGCATAACTGTAATTTTCACATCAATTGCATATTTCACGATTTCAAAAAAACAGATCAAATAAAATTCAGAATGTAATTCAATATTCAATTACTGTTTTTAGCTTAGTTCTGGTAGATTACTAAACTAAAAAATGAATAAAGAATATATTGTTTAGGTTGAATTTTATAACTAAAAATTAATTCAGCTTTATAATCATTAAGATTATTACATCCAGTCTATTAGAGATTCAAAAGCCTAAATAAATAAAGTCCTTCCAAAAAAAATCAGAAAATCAAAATTATAAACAAAAAAGCCGTTCCAAAAAAAATTTCGAAACGGCTTTAAAAATTTCTAACAATTGTAGGTTTTTTATTCCACAAAAACTATTTGAGCAGAGGTTTTATCCATTAAAGCTTTTTCGACTTTGCTTATTAGAGGTTTCAAAGTTTACAGTTTGTTATCATGTGCTTTAATAATTAAAATCATCAAATTTATTTTACTAATGTTTTGCTGGTTTACAATGTTTTTATCCATTGTAATGAGAACATCAAAACCTTCATTAAGCATTTCTCTTAAAAGCTTACCATTTTTATCCCGTGCCAATTCATATCTTTCACACTTAATACGCTAAGTTCCGATATCTTAAACTCTTTTTTAATTTCAATCGGACTATTTTCATCTAAAAATACTTTCATTCATAGCTTCATTGATTATCAATTCTTCTGCATGCGACAACACATCAAGGGCTTGATTCAGCTTAACGCCGGGAAAATTCGTAAGAAAATTTTCGAGGGTTTCAGTCTCAAGCCAGTCAAATAAAGATTGTATTGGAACCCTTGTTCCGGAAAATACAGGAGTTCCTCCTAAGATTTCAGGGTCAATATTTATGTTTTTATTTTTCATAAATTCAAAATAGCAAAACAATTTTAAAAAGAATTACATATTCTTAATCAAAGTTTACAAAGATATCTCAGATCAATTTTAAATAATAAATTAAACTAAAAGTCCTCCACGAAAAAATCATAACAGGCATCAAAGAATAAATCCTGTAAATCTTGCACTTCCACAAATCTGTAATTTCAGTAGCGTAAAATATACATTTCTTAACTTCTGATAATATCGGAATTAATTATTTTCACAAACCTCAAATATTTACGTTTGACTTTCGGAAATATCTTACATAGTTTTGTGATAAGTTAAGTAAACAGCAGATGAAATTGACTTCATCAAAAGTTTACTCTGTATAGTTTTATACGGCTTGTATTATAAAAATTGATTTTATTAACTTAAAATTAGACTACCTATGAAAAATCAAAATGATCGAAATGACTTTAAACCACTAAAAAATTTTGAAGAAGAGAATGAATTCCTCAAAAACAAACTTACTAATGAATTCGGAATGAAAGATTCAGATACTTCAGCTCTCCCTCCTGAAATTGAAAATGACTGGTTTAATTACATTTGTAATTTTGAAGCCCTTTGTGAGAATGTAAAGAAAATCAAAATCAGTGAAGCCATTGGAAATCCGGTTTGCAGAAAAGCAGTGGATTTGACAGACGAAGAAATTTCAAAAGAATTAGATTTTTTACTTGAGCTTATATTCAAAAGCAGAGTTAAACTTCACTTTTGTTGCGATTACGAAGATAGAACGGTTTACAAATTTATTACAGAAGAATTTTTGGAAAGAACAATTGACGATATACGGATAGAAGGTTTGAATACATCTTTTATATATGAAGATTTTTATCCTAATCATGAATATGATATCCGCGAACTTGCAAAGGATTTTTTTAACTATTTTCTATCAAAGAATTGGGATGAAAAGCATGCAGATTTTCAGATAGCTGACACAGTACTTTATGAACGATAACAATACAAGAGAAATGAATTTGTAAAGATATTAAAATCATTCAGGGAGGAAGTCCAGCCGGTAAATCTTGATCGTTTGGATTTTACTAATGTAATATTTGACCTTGATAGAAAATGCGGGACTGCCGAAGGAGAGATTACATTTTCTATTATTGATTGCTATCAGTATCCGGCGCATATCTCAGGGTTTTTCAAGCTAAATGTTTTATATAATGATTATTACTGGGAGATATCTGAAATGAAATTTCCTGAGATAGATTAGCTGAAAGAAGTACAGCAAATTATTTAGCAACAATTTTTTAAAACTAAAAAAATATTATGGGACTAACAATTTATTATAGTGGATGATTTAAGGAAAAAGAATTACTGAGTAATATGATTGAAGAAGTTGCAGAGGTTGCTTCTTTACATAAATGGGAGTATCACATTTTCGAAAAAGAATTTGAAAATGAAATTTCTGATATTGAAAATGTAGACAACAATATATATGGTATATGTTTTTCTCCGCCCAAAAGTGAACCAATCGCTTTGACATTTGATTCGAACAGGAGATTACAAAGTATTTTATTTGCAAATGCTGAGTATGATTCAGCAGTTAAGACAAAAAAACAATATACAATTTTTTCAAAAACACAATATGCAGGTATGGAAGCTCACAAGATAGTCATAGATCTTTTAAGATATTTAAGTTCTAAATATTTTTCAGAGTTTAAGATAGTAGACGAGAGTTATTACTGGGAGACCGATGATGTAAATATTTTAAAAGCAAATTTTGAAAAGTATGACAAACTTATGGATGATTTTGCTAAGATACTTGAGGACATTCCGAAAGAAATAAATCGCAAAAAATAGAATCTGTAATAGAAATAATTCCGGTGAGTCCTATTCACCCATGCAGTAAATTAAGTAAATAAAGACTTAACTTCTCTATTTGTAAGTATGATTGATGTATCACATTTAGTTTAACCGAAATATTTATAGAAGGAAAATAATTTTGTTTGAATCGATTAATAAAATTCATTTCATCATCAATATGAATTTATTATTTTACTTTTTCAGGTTTTGTAAATCAAATCTATTTTTTAAAACTAAGTAATCAATATTATGGCAAAGACAATAACAATAAAAGTAAGTGAAGAAAATTATAAAATGTTTTCAAAAATGGCACAAAGCGACAATCGTCCTTTGCCAAATTTCATAGAAAATGCTGCAAGAAAATTTGTTGAGAATGAGTCTTTGGTAGACGAATTTGAAATGTTGGAGATTAAAAAAAATTCGGAATTAAATAAGAGTTTAAAACGAGGACTATCAGATGTAAAAGCCAAGAATGGTCGCTTTGCATGATTTATATAGAATATTTGAGACGAACGAATTTATTGATAAGTTAAATAAAATATCAATAAAAGAAAGATCTGTTATTTTAACTAAGTTACAAAATTCCATATATCCTCAGTTAAGAAATCAATAACACTTCGGAAATAATATAAAAAAATTAATAAGTTATAGACCAAACACCTGGAGATATAGAATCGGCAAATTCAGAATGTTTTTTGTTATTGATGAAAAGGAAAAGATAGTCAGTTTATTGACAATTGAACATAGAAAGGATGCGTATTAAAAGTAGAAATAACTGAAGTAAACAATTTTAAATCTCTAGTTTCTTTATAAAAGAAAATTCCATTCCATTTTTAAAAACATTCATTATCCCTCAATATTTTTACATTTCTGATTTTAATTTTTATATAATCAAAAAAGCCGCTTCGAAAAATATCGAAACGGCTTTTAGAAATAAAATCCGGTAAATCTTACTCTCCCGCACAGCTACCCATGCAGTACCATCAGTGATACAAGCCTTAACTTCTCTGTTCGGAATAGAAAGAGTAATAAGCTCTGAATTTAATTAGATAGAAAATATTAATATGCATTTATTTTACGACTCTAATATAATTTTGAGCTCTCCAATCAATATTTTATCTTAATCATTCTTGCTTCTTTAATATAATCTAAAGAATTTTAGATGATTTAATAATTTGTCATTTAGAGATTTATAAAAGATTGCAGTAATTAAATAATAAAATGATGGGAAGTGAAGTTGCAGAATTTGACCATTCATTAACTCCCGGTCAAATTTTACAGACATTTCGACAAAAAAATTTTAAGAATTCAATTAAAGAAAAGAGTAGAATAAATTAAGTTTGTTATCTTTAGTTTGCCGGGTTATAGCTATACTGTTTAAGCAGGGTAATTTAATTTTTCAATAATCCATTTTTTTCCTATCATTATTTCATTCGAAAGCAAAAACTGAAGTTCATTAATAGATTTTTCCGTAGGGTTTTGAAAAATCTTTAAAAGAAGCGCATAAGCTTTACAAAATACTTTAGCATAAATAATTAAAAGATCATTAACCTGCCTTTTCTTCCTAAGATATGCATTCATTTTTTTCAATTCATCATGACATGCATCATAAAAATTCAGCTCAAACAAAACCTTCAGCTTTAATATAAAGACATCTACAAAAATATAAGGACTGTTTCTTTTTATTTTATACAGTAAAATTTTGCATGATTTAAAATCTTTTACTTTAAACTTCAGAATTGCTTTTCCATATAACTCTAGGTCTACCCGGACATCTGAGTGCAGATAAGATACGAAATTTTTTAAGAATTCATTTACCCATTTTACTTTATTAATAATTAATGCCGTATGTATGTAATCCAGAAAATTATTTAAAGACAGATCCTTACTTTCGATATCACTGGTGAATCCTTCCTTAAATTTTTTATTTATGATAAAAAACAGATCTTCGACTTCCAGCGAATGACCAAGGTTAAGCTTTTCAATTCCAATTGTTATCAAAAAGGAATAATACTTCTCTCTTTTTTCAGAGGATATGGTATTCAGTTCATTAAAAAAAAAATTTTTAGCTTTCTGGAAATTTATACTATCATTTAGGTCTTTTATGCATAAACATATCTGATGGAGAAATTTTAATAAAGTAAGCAATTTTTTTTGCGAATGAAAATTCTTTAAAAGATTCGAATAAATTTTTTCGAATTCAAAAGTATAAAAAAGATCTTTTTCTAAAGTATTTAAAGAGGTTTGAATAGTTTTTTTTGCTATCCATGTTTCAATAACAAATTCAAACAAGTCTATTAATATAATTCCCAGTTTATAATCATTTATTTCAGATGCTTTTAGTTCATATTTTTTAATGCCCGAATTCTTTGTCAGGTGATCAATATATAATTTGTCGATAGAATTAATAATATCAGCTTCAAAATTTATTACCGGTTTATTTGAAATATTTTTTTTATGTGTAATGTATATGTTTTCGAAAAGCGGCAACAATTTCCTTTTTTCATATTCTTTCATCAATAAATATCTTGTTATCAGACTCTTTTCCTTAAAGGATTTCATAGTAAGAAATTTTTCAGCCAGATGCTGAAGTTCGGATAACCTATTCCATTTTGTGATTCTGGATCTTGAACCTTTTATTACGGTTGCCCCGGGGTTGTTAAAATTGATTGAGTCAATTATCTGTATATAATTCCTTCCGCCTTCATTCTCATTTTTTAAAAACAATCGAAATTCAATTCTTTCCTTCTCAGTAAAAGTATTATAAAGTGAAATAAATTTTAAGTTTTTTTTTAAATGAATATTCAATTTGATTTTTTTTATTAGTAATAATTGTATCCTTAATGATTTCACATTTTCAATAAGATGCATAATTTGATGTTTTAAAGAAAGAATTAATTTGGGTAGGTTTTAAAACTGAAAGGTTGTTTTTGAAATCAGGAAGAATTAATTTTGACATTATTTTCATATTCAAAGAAAAAACTCCCTTTTCAAAGTTTATAAAAGTAAAAAATTAATTACTAACTAAAAAACTAATTAAAAAAAGCATGAAAAAAATCACTACCTTTTTGTTATTGTTTTTACTTTGCTTCACCGTTAATGCTAAAGAACAATATCCGGGATTATCTGAAATAAAAAATTTATCGGGTATCAGCAATATTGATTTATTATCAAATGATAATTTTAATGGAAAACCCAATTCCGATAATTTATTAACTCCGTTAACTTTAAACAAGAAAATAAACGATAAGAGCGCTAACACTCCGAAGAAATTCAACTTCAGCATAATACCTTACGCCTGGTTTGCTGGAATTGGAGGAACAGTCGGACAATTTAACGGAGAGACCTTTGGATTCAATAAAGGATTCACTTTTGAAAATCTTCATATGTATGCAGCGTTCGTAGGTAAGGTCAAATATGAGAGAGTTAGTTTTATATTTGATGTAAGTTTTATTAACTATAAATCTTTTGGTGCAACTTCAAATAATCCGAATTTACCACAAGAGATTTCATTAAATACAACTGCAAAGCAGACAGTGATGGATCTTTTTTTAGCTTATTTATTCCCTTCAAAAAGCAAAAAAACAATGATAGATATTTATGGAGGTGGAAGATTATGGAGTTTAGATCTTGAGGCTACAGTAATAAACCCAAACGGTACAACAAATACTGCTCCGGGTTATTCAAACACATGGCTTGATCCGGTAATTGGTATAAACGCAGAATTTGTACTTGATTCAAAACATAAATGGGCTGCATGGACCAAAGGTGATATCGGCGGTTTTGGGGTTAATTCCCAAATGACATGGCAGATGAATGTAGGACTTGCTTATATGCTTTCACCTAATTTTCCTTTAACTTTTGGATTTAAATATTTAGGTGTAAATTACTACAAGAATAATTTGAACTGGACAGTTAATGAATATGGTCCGACGTTGGGAATTGGTTACAGATATTAATTTAACTTTATAGCTAAATATTATTGCGTTCAATTGTATTTTTATAAATAAAAATTTTAATTAAATCGAATCATTTAAACCAATCACAATTAATTTATGAGACAAAAGATAGTACTAATCTGTTTGTTGTGTGGAATTTTTTTAACCGGCTGTAAAGAAAAAAATGAAAAGACTTCTAATTCAACTTCCAATAACAATATTCAGACTAAAGGTAAGCCGGGTGCTCCCGGTTCTACAACAACAATAGATGGGGTAAACTTACCTGCACCTCCGGGAAATTTTGGAGGAAAAATGGAATACAATGCAGACGGATCAACACCTTACTGGCCGCCTATTACTGTCCCACCTGAAGGAGCTCCTAATATATTATTAATTATGACTGATGACGTTGGCTTTTCAGCACCATCTACTTTTGGAGGTGTAATTCCTACACCGGCACTTGACAGAGTTGCAAACAACGGATTGAAGTATACAAGATTTCATACAACCGCACTTTGCTCGCCGACTCGTGCTGCTCTTTTGACCGGACGTAATCATCATTCGGTAGGAACCGGAGTAGTAGTAGACCAGGCAACAGGTTTTCCAGGCTATAACAGCGTGATTCCAAATAATGCTATAGCCATCGGGGAAATTCTTAGATATCATGGTTACCATACCTCATGGTTTGGAAAGGATCATAATGTACCTCAATGGGAAGGAACAATGGCGGGTCCGTTTCATAACTGGCCTACAGGTTATGTAAAAGGTTTTGATTATTTTTTTGGTTTCGTTGGAGATGACGCAAGTCAATGGCAACCAAACAATCTTTTCCGTAACACTACTCCGGTCGAACCATATATCGGAAATCCAGGATGGAACCTTATTACTGCAATGGCTGATGATGCTATTGAAAATATTAATTATTTGAATAGTGTACAGCCTGATCGACCGTTTATGATTTATTATGCACCGGGAGGAACACACTCTCCACATCATCCTACAACTGAATGGGTGGAAAAAATAAAAGCCATGCATCTGTTTGATGAAGGCTGGAATGCACAGCGCGAAAGAATTTTTGCAAATCAGAAAAAGCTTGGAGTCATTCCTCAAAATGCTCAGCTCACAAAGTTTCCTGAAAGTATTCCTCAATGGAGTTCGCTTTCTCCTGAAGCCAAAAAACTTTATATTCAGCAGGCTGAAATCTATGCGGCATATCTTGCTTATACTGATCATGAGATAGGTAGAGTTATTTCGGAAATAGAAGCTATTGGTAAACTGGATAACACTCTTATAATGTATGTAAGCGGTGATAATGGTGCAAGCCCTGAAGGTACTCTTAATGGACTCTTTAATGAATATGCTGTGGCTAATGCTGTTCATCCCACTGTCGAACAGAATATGGAATTTTATGATAAATGGGGAACAGACATGACATATCCGCACTTTGCAGTTGGCTGGGCTTTAGCATGGGATACTCCTTATCAATGGACAAAAGAAGTAGCATCTCATTTCGGAGGAACACGTAATGGCATGGCAATTTCATGGCCAAAGAAAATTAAAAATGTAGGAGGAACCAGAACTCAGTTTCATCACATAATAGATATCGTACCTACTATTTTAGAAGCTGTAGGTGTTCCTGAACCCAAAACCGTTAATGGTGTAGAGCAAAAACCAATTGAAGGTACAAGCATGGTTTATACATGGGAAAATGCAAATGCTCCCGGTAAAAGAACCACTCAATATTTTGAAATGTTTGGCTCAA
This sequence comes from Ignavibacteria bacterium, assembly GCA_049293015.1. Taxonomy (GTDB): domain Bacteria; phylum Bacteroidota; class Ignavibacteria; order Tepidaquicellales; family Tepidaquicellaceae; genus UBA2330. The sequence continues at coordinate 3,994 of JBATSB010000022.1, read as the reverse complement.
GAGCAATTTATCATGAAGGCTGGATTGCATCTGCACCTCCAATCTTAGAACCTTGGGATCTCTCCCTTGAAAAACTTCCAGGTGATGTAATGGATGGTTTTAAATGGGAGCTCTATAATTTAGATGAAGACTGGACACAATCGAATGATCTTGCTGGAAAGTTTCCTGATAAATTGAATGAAATGAAGAAGTTGTTTACACAGGAAGGAGAAAAGTATAATGTGTTTCCATTGGATGATACCCGTCTAAAAAGATTCATTTCTGAAAAACCAACTTATACACGCGATAGAACAAATTTTGTTTATACAAGACCAGTAAGTAATATTATGTTTGCTGAAACTGGTACTGCTCCAAGTTTACTTGACAGGTCATATACTATAACGGCTGAAATTGAGATCCCCGCAGGCGGAGCTGAAGGAGTATTAATGACTGATGGCGGAAGGTTTGCAGGATATGGTTTTTATCTGCTTAAAGGCAAGCCGGTATTTACCTGGAATCTTGTCGGACTTGAATGGGTAAAGTGGCAGGGAAAAGGAGCTCTTTCACCTGGGAAACATACTTTGGAATTTGACTGGAAATATGACGGTCCCGGATTTGGAAAAGGCGGAACAGGTACTCTGAAGGTAGATGGTGTAGTTGCTGAAACTCATCCAATGCCAAAGAGCCTGCCAATTTCACTTATGTGGGATGAGGCATTTAATGTTGGCTCGGATACCGGCACCCCTGTTGATGACAAAGATTACAATGTTCCATTCAAGTTTACCGGAAAAATAATTAAGATAACTGTTAATATAGGAAAAAAGGAGTTGTAAAAGTTTATTTATTCTTTTGTGTCAAGATTTGATATTTAAATCTGCCTGTCAGATTATCTTTCATACAGACAATACTGTAATATTAATTTTGTCATAACGCTATGAAAAATCAAAATATCTATAATTTTCCTTTAAAATATTACCAAATTAATTTTTTACTTACTATATACAATTAAAGCCGTTCCGAAATTAAATTCGAATCGGCTTTAAAATTTATTCCTGTAAATCCCGCATTTCCGCACAGTTACCCATGTAGTCCCTTGAGATCAATTTTAAATATTAAATGATAAATTTTTAAATATAAGTCCATCACAAAGGAAATCATACTATATCTAATTATCTAGTGTATCTAAATAGAAAGAGGAGTCTTATTTTAATTTAATCCCTTATTGAGTAGAAATTATCCAAATTATCAGAAATTAAAATTGAGATACATTCTTTAATCAAAAGTTTTAAGTTACTGATTCATGCATCTTTTACAACAAAAAGAATTATTCTAATTTTAAACTTATTAAGATTTTGTTGATAAATTAATTTCTTGTCGATAGTTATTAAAAAGTTAAAATTTTCTTCTTCCATCAAATTTAGAAGTTTTCCATTCTTAAAACCTTTCCCATTCAATTCAGTAACTGTATAAACTTCAAATCCTAAAAAGTCCTCTTTAAGTTTAAAAGGAAAGTTTTCATTCAGCAATATTTTCATTTACATATTTATCTGTTGTTACAAATTTTCCGCAAGTTTCAAAACTTCTATCGCATGATCTTTTGATATTGAAGGATAGTTCTCAAAAAATGAATTTAAAGTTTCTCCGCCTTCAATATAATCGAACAAAATATAAATCAGCACACGAGTACCTGAGAAAACAGGAATACCGCTAAGTATTTCAGAGTCTATATTTATAAATTTATTTTTCACAAGAATAAAATAATTAATACATAGTTTAAAATGAATAGTATTATTTAACAAATATTATTGATTTGTTGATCATAGATAACTTACAATATGTATCTAAATTTCCATACTTTTTATTTACCACTCATTTTTTCTTAACAATTTTTCATTCCTAACTATTAATTTTCAATCTTAAACAAAAAAGCCGTTTCGAAAAAAATTTCGAAACGGCTTTAAATTTAAATCCGGTAAATCCTACTCTCCCGCACAGCTACCCCTGCAGTACCATCACTGATACAGGCCTTCACTTCTCTGTTCGGAATGGAAAGAGGTGTAGCCCCTGTATTTAATCACCGGAAATACTTATATAAAAATATGTTATATGATGCCCTATACACTACCTTATCATTGTAAGATAAAAAAAATAGGAAAAGTCATTCGACTTATTAGTACTACTCGGCTGAACATATTACTATGCTTATACCTATAGCCTATCAACCAGGTCATCTTCCTGGAGTCTTATTTCCCGACGAATCGGGAAGGGAAATTTAATCTTGAAGCGAGTTTCGAGCTTAGATGCTTTCAGCGCTTATCTCAACCGAACATAGCTACCCAGCTGTGCCATTGGCATGACAACTGGCGCACCATTGGTTCGTTCACTCCGGTCCTCTCGTACTAAGAGCGAGCCTTCTCAAATTTCCTGCGCCTGCATAGGATAGAGACCGAACTGTCTCACGACGTTCTGAACCCAGCTCACGTACCATTTTAATTGGCGAACAGCCAAACCCTTGGGACCTTCTCCAGCCCCAGGATATGATGAGCCGACATCGAGGTGCCAAACGACTTCGTCGATGTGAACTCTTGGAAGTCATCAGCCTGTTATCCCCGGCGTACCTTTTATCCTTTAAGCGACGGCAATTCCACACTCTACCGTCGGATCACTAAGTCCTGCTTTCGCATCTGTTCGACTTGTAGGTCTCACAGTTAAGCACCCTTATGCCTTTGCGCTCTACGCATGATTACCAACCATGCTGAGGGTACCTTTGAAAGCCTCCGTTACTTTTTAGGAGGCGACCGCCCCAGTCAAACTACCCGCCTAACACTGTTCCCAACCCCGATTCAGGGGTCTAGGTTAGAATTCGAACAAAACAAGGGTGGTATTTCACATTGTGACTCCACGATAGCTAGCGCCACCGCTTCATAGTCTCCCACCTATGCTACACGTGTTGTGTCCAAACCCAATGTTAAGGTGCAGTAAAGGTGCACGGGGTCTTTTCGTCCATATGCAGGTAACCGGCGTCTTCACCGGTACCACAAGTTCACCGAGCCCGTAGTCGAGACAGTGGCCAAATCGTTACACCATTCGTGCAGGTCGGAACTTACCCGACAAGGAATTTCGCTACCTTAGGACCGTTATAGTTACGGCCGCCGTTTACTGGGGCTTCAATTCAAAGCTTCGCTCTAAAGAGCTAACCTCTCCTCTTAACCTTCCAGCACCGGGCAGGTGTCAGTCCATATACTTCGCCTTAAAGGCTTTGCATAGACATGTGTTTTTGTTAAACAGTCGCTTGGCCCATTTCTCTGCGATCCCGGCATAGCCGGGACACCCCTTTTCCCGAAGTTACGGGGTTAATTTGCCGAGTTCCTTAACTACGGCTCACTCGAGCACCTTAGGATACTCTCCTCATCTACCTGTGTCGGTTTACGGTACGGTCTTCTTAGTATACGCCGGAGCTTTTCTTGGCAACATGATTAGGGAGAGTTTATAGGCTTACGCCATCCCGTTCAGCTTTCATCACGATTGCTCGCAACTACGACCTTAGACCACCATCCATCAGGTGGCTCTCCTTTCACTTTTGCGTCATTTTGGTTTAAATGTCGAAGGTACAGGAATATTTAACCTGTTTCCCATTACTTACGCCGTTTGGCCTCAGCTTAGGGACCGACTAACCCTGAGTTGATTAACATTGCTCAGGAAACCTTGGATTTGCGGTGTGCAGATTTTTCGTCTGCATTATCGTTACTTATGCCAACATTTTCTTTTCTATTCGCTCCAACATCCGTCGCCGGACACCTTCGTCCCGAAGGACCTGTGTTCACCACAGTCGCAAAGAGAATGCTCCCCTACCAATTGATATTACTATCAATTTCACAATTTCGGTGCCATGTTTAGTCCCGAGTATTATCGGCGCTAAGTCGCTCGACTAGTGAGCTATTACGCACTCTTTAAATGAGTGGCTGCTTCTAAGCCAACATCCTAGTTGTCTAAGCAACTTAACATCCTTAGTCTG
>JBATSB010000021.1:0-1621 GCA_049293015.1 Ignavibacteria bacterium | reverse complement strand
AAGTAATCTCAGACATAAATAAGATCACTGATCTGCCTTTGGATGTACATCTTATGATTGACAATCCGCAAAATTTCATTGGAAAATTTTTTGAAGCTGGTGCGGATATGATATCAGTTCACTATGAAAATAATATACATCTCGACAGAGTTATACAAAGCATTAAAGATCTTGGTGTAAAAGCCGGAGTTGTTTTAAATCCAGCAACACCTGTTTTTATGCTGGAAGACATTTTGAGTTCGGTGGATTATGTATTGCTAATGAGGGTAAATCCGGGTTTTGGAGGTCAGAAATTTATTGATAATATACTCAGAAAAATCAGCAGTCTTAGAAATATGATTGAGAAAAGAGGCTATAGTATTGAAATAGAAGTAGATGGCGGAATTGATCTGACTAATATTCATATGATCTCTGAAGCAGGTGCGGATCTGTTTGTCTGCGGCTCATCGATATTTAATTCCACAGAAAGAAAAGAAGTAATGTCAAAAATGCGGTCATTAATTTGAATAAATTGATTTTAAGATAATTAAAAAAATGAAGAACGTATTCTTCAATAACGAAGTCCTCTATGCAGAAAGAAAAATTATCTCCTCTCTGAAAATTCCTTCAGTTATCTTAATGGAAAATGCCGGAAAAAATTTCACCGAAATATTATTAAATAGATTATCGGAAATAGATACTTATGTTAATAATGAAAGAAATTTTATAGTATTAGCGGGGAAAGGAAATAATGCAGGTGACGGTTTTGTGATTGCCAGGCATTTATGTAACAAAAACATTAAAGTAACTCTCGTCTTGTTATCTGGAGAAAAAGATCTTCAGGGCGATGCTGCTGTGAATTATAATATAATTAGAAATTCCAAAACTATTTCAGAAAATTTAAGAATCTTCAGATTCAAAAATACTTCAGATATTAAAAGGAAGATCAATTTTGAAAACAGCATAATTATTGATGCAATTTTCGGTGTGGGTTTCCGCGGTGCTCCGGATAAAAAAATGTCAGATCTTTTTAAATTTCTAAATCAGATAAAATGTAAAACTTTATTTGCTGCTGACGTTCCGTCAGGTTTGAGCCATTATAATCAGGATACTGAATTTGTCAAAGCTGATGTAACTATTTCTATGGGAGTGAGAAAATTCCATACACTGTTTTATAAAGGAAGAGAGCTCAGTGGTGAGATAGAAATAGCAGATATAGGAATTCCTGAAAATGAATTTACTAACTATAATAAAAAGAAGATTCAATTCACAGAAGAAATAGATGTAAGTAATTTTATTCCTTTAAGAAAAAAGAATTCAAATAAATATACAAACGGCAAAGTACTTGTGATCGCAGGTTCAAAGGGTCTTACTGGAGCTGTTTATCTTTCATCAGTTTCTGCAATGAAAACTGGAGCAGGTGCTGTGATTTCTGCTGTTCCTGAATCGGTTAATGATATTCTTGAAATAAAAATGACAGAGGTTATGACTATGCCTGTCAGTGAAACAATTGAGTGTACTCTAAGTCTGAATTCTTATGATAAGATCAAAACCAAAATTAAATGGGCAGATACAATATTGATCGGTCCCGGGTTATCAAAAAATGAAGAGACCATGGAACTTGTGAGATACGTAGTAAAGA
>JBATSB010000020.1:0-14725 GCA_049293015.1 Ignavibacteria bacterium | reverse complement strand
ACAATATTTGTTATCACCCCATTTGCATCTGCATCTGCAATTATTTCAAGAGTTCTGACTTTTATTGTATTATCTGTAATTGTATTTGCATCCACTCCGTCAGAAAAATGCCAGATAGCGCATTGTGTTGCAGCTACTTCATTATTTAGATCCGGTAATGCTCCGACTGGATTAGGATTGTAAGGATTGTAATTGTTTAAGATATAAACAATCTTTGAGTTCGAAACTGCAGAATCTTTGTGACATTCATCAGGAAAACTTAATGTCCTCTGAATATCAATGCAGTAAAATTTTGTTGTGTTACCATCGACAGTGCCGTTCATTTGACCGGCAAACACCTGTCTAGATTGATTTGTGTAAGGGTCGGTAAATGTAACATTCCCACCACTTCCTGTACCTGTTATAATTGCATCACTCAGTCCGTATTGAGAATACGAAACAGAAGTGATAACAGTAATAACAAAAATAGCAAATGAAAAAATAACCTTTTTCATTTCTTTCTCCTTTCGTTTATTTTGGGTTTTTTAAATCAGAAAAATTCTGTCTTAATATTTTTGGGAATATTAATTACTGCTTTGGGGAAACAGTAAACAACAGAATCTTTCTGAATAATTTATTTGATCATATTAAATTATAAAAAATTTATATAAAAATAATTATTTGAATATTAATAGTCAAATTTTACTGACCTTCGTTTATCAGTTCAACAGGATCATCATTATTCCAGCTTAAATAATATGAAGGATCATTAACTTCTTCAGCAAATTTTGCTAATTTTAAAGGTCTGAATGTATCCATCATGACTGCTGTTTCTAAAGTCTCTTTTTTTCCTAAATTTGCTTCAACAGTACCAGGATGAGGACCGTGTGGTATGCCATTTGGATGAAGACTTATGGATGCAAAGTCAACTCCTTTTCTGCTTGCAAAATTCCCATCTACATAGTAAAGCATTTCATCCGAATCAAGATTACTGTGATTATATGGAATCGGAACAGCCTTAGGGTGATAATCAAGAAGTCTCGGACAAAATGAACAAATCACAAAACCTGGTGCAGCAAATGTCTGGTGTATTGGAGGAGGCATGTGGATCTTACCTGTGATCGGCATAAAATCTTCAATATTAAATATCCATGGGAAATAATATCCGTCCCATCCGACTATATCGAATGGATGAAACTCATAATGGTATGTTACAACTTTCTCACCTTTTTTGATCTTCATTCTGAAATCACCTTTTTCATCAAAAGTAACCAGCTCTTCAGGACATTTAATGTCTCTCTCACAGTAAGGTGAATGTTCCATCAGCTGACCATGCTCATTTCTGTATCTTGAAGGAGTTGAAATCGGTCCGGTAGTTTCAAAAATTAAATATCTTGCATCATCAGTCTCATGAACTAATTTATAAATTACTCCTCTTGGAATTACAATATAATCTCCTTCACGAAATTTCATATATCCGAGATTTGACTGTAAAGTTCCTTTTCCTTCATGGACGAATATAACTTCATCACATAAAGCATTTTTATAAAAATAATCCATCTGATCTTTAACTCTGCAAACACTCATCACTACATCATTATTAAACATAATGGGCTTCCTTCCAGAGAAAGCATCTCCATCATGTTTCATTGGTTTTGTCCTGAAATGATAAGGTCGAAGAGAAGATTCTTCCCATTCTTCTACTTTTACGATCTCAACATCAGGGGAAATTTCTTTTATTTTTGCAGGTGAATTTATGTGATAAGCATTTGTAGAAATACTGTCAAATCCTATTGTCGATAAAAGTTCTTCTTTATATAAAGATCCGTCAGGTTGTCTGAATTGTACATGTCTTTTTTGAGGAATCTCGCCTAGCTTATAATAAAATGGCATTGGTAAAAAATTAAAAATTAAAAATTAAACATTAAACATTGAACATTAAACATTGAACATTGAACATTGAACATTAAGTTTGTTGTTCAAACTCAATTTTCTCCAGATATCTTTCGGCATCAATGGCAGACATACATCCCGTTCCGGCAGCAGTAATAGCCTGTCGGTAATAGTCATCCTGTACATCGCCGCATGCAAATACTCCTTCGACATTTGTTTCTGAAGTAGATTTTTTTGTAATAAGATACCCGTATTCATTCATATCGAGAATACCTTTAAATATCTTAGAATTAGGTTCATGACCTATCGCAGTAAAAAAACCCGCACATTCAATTTCCGAAACTTCACCGGTTAAAACATTTTTTATTCTTGCACCTGTAACAGATTTCTTATTGTCTTCTGTCTTTCCGAGGATCTCTTCTACTACAGTATTTAGAATAAATTTAATCTTGGGGTTTGCCTTAGCTCTGTCCAGCATGATCTTTGAAGCTCTGAACTCTTCGCGTCTGTGAATCAAAATAACTTCACTTGCATGACGTGTCAGATAATTTGCTTCTTCCATTGCTGTATCTCCGCCTCCTACGACTACAACTTTCATCCCTCTGAAAAAGAAACCGTCGCATGTAGCACATGAAGAAACTCCATAGCCCATGTAAGTTTGTTCAGATTCAAGTCCGATCCATTTTGCAGATGCACCGGTAGAAATAATTACAGTGTCAGCAGTATACTCATTATTTTCTTCGTCAGTAATTTTATGCGGTCTTGAACTAAAATCCACTTTAGTAATATTTCTATAAATTGATTTAGCACCAAATCTGTGAGCTTGCTTTCTCATAATGTCCATAAGCTCCGGTCCCTGAATACCGTGTTCAAATCCGGGATAATTTTCTACTTCAGTTGTAATTGTAAGCTGACCTCCGGGCTGACTGCCTTCGAATATTATCGGATCCAAGTTAGCTCTGCCTGAATACAATGCTGCAGTCAGACCTGCAGGACCTGAACCGATTACAATTACTTTGTGATGATTTTGTGATGTTCCGTTTGTTGAAATTTCCATTATTAGATTATTTTTAAAATAATTTATTTACTGTAATAATTCTGTTTCTTAAAATAAAATTAACCGATCTGTGAAGAATAAATCTTGTCCTTAAGAGTTTCATTCGAAGGATTTAATTCCAATGACATTTTCCAGTATTTTACAGCCTTATTACTATCCTTTAGTTTGCTGTACACATCTCCCATATGTTCAAGAACTACTGCACTGGCTGGATTTACATCTAAAGATTTTCCGATAAACTCTTCAGCTTTTTTATACTTTTTCATTTTAAAATAAATCCACCCTATAGTATCAAGATATGATGCGTTGCCAGGTTCTTTTTCTACAGCTATCTTTGACATGGATAAAGCTTTTTCCAGATCAGCATCTCTTTCGGAAAGATTATAAGCATAATTGTTAAGTATAAGTGCATTGTAAGGATCAATTTTTAAAGCTCTCTCATATGTATCAATTGATTTGTCGTATCGTTTTTGATTATCATAAATAAGTGCAAGTGCTGAAAGTGTATTTATATCAGCAGGATTTGCGTCAAGTGCAGCTTCATAATATGGCACGGATTCGGTTTCATTTCCTGATCCCTGTAATGCAAGTCCTTTTATAAAATTAAGCCTGTAATCTGTCGGAAATTTTGAAAGTCCCTGATCAATCACGGGAAGTGCTTCATCTGTTAATCCTTCCTGATACAGTGAAAATCCTATATTTATATATACATCTCTTGCAGTATCAGCCATCTCAAGAGCTGTCTGAAAATTTTCTTTATATGCCGATTCATTTTTATCCAAAAGATCAAAAACACCTAGATAATAATAGGGAATCCATTCATCAGGATATTCGCTGTTTATCCCTGCAAAAATATTTTTTGAAATTTCCTTTGCAGATTTATCCTGTGCGATCAGATTAAAGTATAGTTCGCCTACCTGAACTTTCTCAAGAAAATTCAGTGAATCCTTTCCAAGTACTTTGCTGAAATTATCAAAGGCTTTGTCATTCTCATTCAATTGAAAATAAATCTTTACAAGTTCGTTTTGTACTTCCTTTTCAGTATGATCTAATGAAAGTATGCTTTCATAGATAACTCTGGCTTTATCATAATCTTTATTATTCAGATAAAGATTAGCCAGTATCTTTTTTATATTTGCATTAAACGGGTCTATTTTCAGCATGCTTTCAAGGACGTCAGAAGCTTTTGGATAATCCTTATTTGCGATATATATTTCATACATTTTATTCAGCACGTCAAAATCATATCCGATCTTGGTCGTAATTTTTTCATACACTGAAAGTGCATTTGCAGGCATGTTAGTTTCCTGATAAAGTCTCGCAAGTGAGTATAAACCGTAAGTGTAGTTTGAATCTAATGAAATGATCTGCTCATAAGCAGCAATAGCTTTTACAAATTGCTTTTTTACAATATATAAATTTGCGCTTATTTCTATAAAATCCTGATCATTCGGCTTTAGTTTAAGAGCTTTCTTTATCTCGGTCAGAGATTCATCAATTTTATTCATTTTGAAATACACAAGTGCGAGAGAGTAATAAATACCGGGTGATTTATCAAACTCTAGAGCATTTCTGTAATTTTCAACAGCTCCAATGTAGTCGGATTTTAGTTCTAATGTTTTTGCCTCTACAAAATAAAACATGGCTTTATCATCATCACTAACAGATCCTCTTTTTTGTGACTGAGAAAATAAATCACTTTCTGAAGTATTAAGAAAGGTGAGAATACAAAAAAGCAGTATATACTTTAAATTATTGTTGATTAAAATATGCATTTATACAAAAATAAGATTATTGATTAGAACAAACAATTCAGAATAATTAATTAACCAAAAGAAAATGTATTAATGTTTCAAAAGATAATTAATAAAAATGATTTTCGATTTATAATAATTGAAAATTCAACCGAAATTATAAATGTATTGAAGTAATTAAAGCTATTACAATTTTAGATTTGATACAACTTCATCATCAACTTTAGATTCTGTTAATTTAAATCCGAGACTTTCGTATACTTTTATAGCTTTATGATTATCGGGCTTATGCAGAATGTCCACAGAATCTACTTTCAGATCTCTCAGTAAATTTATAAGCTCACTCAAAGCTTGCCTTCCAAACCCATTTCCCTGAAACTTCCGGTCTATCATAAGTCTGTTAATATAGTATACGCCGTCATCCGGATCCCTCGCATACATTAAGAATCCGACCATTGTTTCATCATTATAAATTGCATAAGGATTCATTTCTTTATGGGCATACGCAAGAGCGAGTCCGTTAACATTGGTAGCTACGAATTCCAGCTGATCTTCATTCACTGTAAGCCCGATACATTCTCTCCAGTTATCCTCATTTATTTTTCTTAAAGAAATATTCATTGTCAGTTAGATTATTTTTGAAAAATTGATAATAGTAACTGTAGAAATAATTTTCCATATAATTTTAATGATATTTTATTTGATTTTTTAAGATTACTAAATAATTTTAATGATGCGTGGGAAATGATTAAAATTTCTTCTGACTTTTTAAAAGAAACTATAAAAGCTAAATTACACAAAATTTTTTTTTAAACAGTGTTAAATTACAGAGCAGATCTGCATTTACATACAAATTATTCCGACGGTGTTCTTTCTCCTTCCAAACTGATCGATCTTGCGAAGAAGAAAGACCTTTCTGTGATCAGTATTACCGATCATGATAACGTCAACGGGATTGATGAAGCTATAGAATACGGCAATTCTGTCGGTGTTCAGGTCATTCCGGGAGTAGAGATCAGCGCTGATATTGAAGATAGTGAGATCCATATACTTGGATATTTTATTGATCATAAGAACCCTGAGTTTCTTGATTTTTTGAAAAATTCCAGACAAATGAGAATAGAGCGAAATGAGAAGATCGTAAATAGACTTAATGATCTCGGAAGTAAGATTAGTTTTGATGATTTATTGAAAAAAGTAGGTGAGCAGTCTTCATTAGGGCGTCCACATATCGCTATGGAACTTCATGATGAAGGTTTTGTCAAAACATATTACGAAGCTTTTTTTAAATATATAGGAGATGATAAAACTGCTTTTGTAAGGAAAACAAATCCCGATGCTAAGGACGTTATTAAAATGATCTCTAAATGTAAAGGTTTGTCTTTCATTGCTCATCCGGGAAAACACATAAGGGATGAAAAATTATTAAAGTTGATAGAACAAGGTCTTGACGGCATTGAAGTTGTCCATCCATCACATGATAAAGAATCAATGGCATATTTTAATAAAATAATTTCAGAAAAATTTCTATTGTCCAGCGGTGGATCGGATTTTCACGGCGGTATAAAAAACGATTCTTCAAGTTTAGGAAAATTTTATATCAGCGGGACAGAGATTCAGAATATGAAAAGAAGATTGTTTATATAGAATAGTATATGATAAAAGAGTTAAAAGCTGACTGTAATGGAAAAGAATTAAGGATAGGAATCATCATTAGTAAATTCAATGAGCCAATCACTGAGAACCTTTTGAAAGGTGCTCTGAAAGCTCTTGAATCCTGTGCAGTCGAAGAGAAAAACATTGAAATATTTTATGTTCCGGGTGCATTTGAAATTCCTGTTGTATTAAAATCTCTTTGCAGTAAAAATGCTGAATCAAAATATTTTGACGGATTTATCACACTGGGTTGTGTAATTAAAGGTGAGACTGCACATTTTGAATATATCTGCGACAGTGTTTCTCAAAATATAAACAGATTATCATGTGAATATATCATACCTGTTGGATTCTGTGTCCTTACATGTTATACTCCTCAGCAGGCATACGAAAGAAGCCTTGTCCCGCCTGATCCTGAAAATAATAAAGGTTTCGAATCCGCAATGACAGTGATCGAAACGATAAATTTGTTAAATAATCTCTGACCTCCACTTAACATCTATCAAATGAATTCGGATAAATTCAACAACTACAATACAGCTCTTAAATATCTATATGAACTGGAACGTGCCGGAATAAAGTACGATCTTAGTAATATCAGAAAACTTTTGAAAATACTCGGGGATCCACATAAAAATTTTAAATCCGTTCATGTCGCCGGTACTAACGGTAAAGGATCAGTGTCGTCTGTAATTAATTCAGTGCTGATAGAGAAAGGGATTAATACCGGTTTATATACTTCTCCGCATATACTTGATTTCAGAGAAAGAATACTTGTCAATGGTAAATTCCTATCTAAAAATTTCATACTCGGTTTTGTTAACAGGATGTATGATAAAATTGAAAAGATCAAGCCGAGTTTTTATGAAGTGACTACGGCAATGGCATTTGAATATTTCAGCTTTATGAAAACGGAAATTGCAGTGATCGAAACCGGACTCGGTGGAAGATTAGATTCTACAAATGTCATCACACCTTTAGTCTCAGTTATTACAGGTATTTCAATTGACCATACAGAATATCTCGGCAGCAGTATCTCTTCTATTACCCGAGAAAAGGGCGGAATAATTAAAAAGAAGGTTCCTGTAGTTACTGGAAATCTCAAACCCGTTTCTAAAAAAATTTTATCAGCCATTGCCCGTAAAAAAAATTCACCTATCTACAATTCATCTAAGGATAAGAAATACGAAATAGTAAAACGAACTGAAACCGGATTTTATTTTACCCAAGATAAAAAAAAGGAAAGATATTTTTTTCCTGTGATCGGTGATTATCAGATTGAAAATATAGGTACAGCGATGAGCACTTTAAAAATTTTGAAAGACATATTTGGAATAGCTGCGGATTCAAATATATTAAAGAAAGGCTTTCAGAATGTAAAAATAAATTCAGGATACAAAGGGAGATTTGAAATCGTGTCGGAAAGAACATCTGATGGTCCTAAACTGATAACAGATATTTCTCATAATTTACAGGGTATTAAAAATATAGAAAGTAATTTAAAGTATTTCAAATTTAATAAAGCGGTTATAATTTTCGGGATGATGAATGATAAGAATTATAAGGAATGTATTATGGAATTGAAACGACTGAAACATCATGTGATATTTACAAAACCTGAATACAAGCGATCTGCAGAGCCTGAGGATTTGTTCAAAGTAGTAAAGGGGAATAAAGAAAAATTTGATCACAAAAAAAATATTAAAGAAGCATACGAACATGCATTAAGTATGACAGGAAAAAATGATCTGATACTTATTACGGGTTCTTTCTTTCTTGTAAGTGACTTCCTGAGATTGTTAAATAGATTAAAATAGTCGATATAAAATTTTATATTTAAAATAATAATTCTGACAATTCAATTTTAAAAATAATCCAAAATGCAAATCGAAGACATAAAAAAGATCGGGGTGATCGGCTCTGGTACTATGGGCAGGGGAATTGCTATTTGCTCAGCTTTATCAGAGATCGATACAATTATTTATGATATAAAGGATGAAATTATTAATTCATCAAAAAGCTTAACCGAAAAGGATCTTTCAAAATCTGTTGAAAAGAAAAAATTAACGGAAGAAAAAAAGTCAGAAGCTTTAAGAAGAACAATTTTCACATCGGAGTTTGATGATCTGAGTGATTGTGACTTTATTATAGAGGCAGCACTTGAGAGCATTGATCTGAAGAAAGATATATTCGGACGACTTGATAAGATCTGCAGAGAAGATGCTATACTTTCTACAAACACATCATCACTTTCCGTAACAAATATTTCTACTGCAGTTATAAAGAATCCGGGCAGGGTAATAGGGATGCATTTTTTTAATCCGGCAAACATAATGAAATTGGTTGAAATTGTGAAAGGTGATTTTACATCGGATGAAGTTTTAAAAACTACTGTAGAACTAACAAAAAAAATGAATAAGGTACCTGTCGTGGCAAAGGATACACCGGCTTTTATTGTGAACAGGATAGCAAGACCATTCTATGGAGAAGCTTTGAAAATACTTAGCGAGGGTACATCTGATGCGGAGACGATTGATAAATTAATGAAAGCATGTGGTGGATTTGCGATGGGTCCGTTTGAGCTGATGGATCTTATCGGAATTGACGTAAATTTTTCTGTAACAAAATCTGTGTATGAAGCTTATTTCAATGACCCAAAATACCGTCCGAGTTTTATTCAGAAAAAAATGGTTGATGCTAATCTGCTTGGGAGAAAGACGGGCAGGGGATTTTATAATTATGAAAAATGAAGAAGACGGAAATAAATACTAAATATGACAGCGATACAGAAGAGTTCAGACTAATTTTGAATTCTCATTCTCAGAAGATCACAAAACCCCGTTTAGAGATATTAAAAATTCTGAAGTCAAATCATAAGCCGCTTACAATCTCTGAAATTTCTGGAAAACTAATTGATGATTCTATTGATCTTGCAACTGTTTACAGGACAATGAATTTATTTGAAGAGCTGAACATTGTAAGTCTGATTGATTTTAAAGATGAATTCAAACGCTATGAATTAATTTATGACAGACATCATCATCATCATATTGTATGCAGGAATTGTAAGAAGGTTGAAAATGTAGAGACATGTATTCTTGATAACATTGAAAAATTTTTATCAAAAAAAGGTTATTCAGAGATCACACATTCACTTGAATTTTTTGGGATCTGCGGAGATTGCAGAGCAAAGGTGTAAATATTTTTAAAAACTAAAATTAACATATTTTGATAAGAGCAATAATATTCGATCTTGATAATACTTTGGTGGACTTTATGCTGCTAAAACGAGCTGCAGTAAATGCTGCGATTAATGCAATGATAGATGCGGGTTTGCAGCTTACGCATGCTGAAGTCTTAGATAAAATAAATGAAATTTATGAATCCGAGGGAATTGAATATCAGCAGGTATTTGATAATCTATTGCAAGAAACACTTGGAAAAGTAGATTACAAAATTATGTCAGCGGGAATTGTAGCATACAGAAAAGCCAGGGAAGCTGCTTTGAAGCCATATCCGGGTGTTTTACCAACTCTTATCGAGCTGATAAAAATGGGACTGAAACTTGCAGTAGTATCTGATGCTCCATCGAAGGAAGCGTGGCTCAGATTATCCTACATAAATTTTCATCATTTATTTGATGTAGTGATAACATATGATGAGACAAGGGAACGAAAACCGTCGCCTGTGCCGTTTAATCTCGCACTGAAAGAACTGGGATTAAATGCAGATGAATGTCTGATGATAGGGGACTGGGCAGAGCGTGACATGGTAGGTGCAAAAGCTGTAGGAATGAAAACAGTTTTTGCCAGATACGGAGATACTTTTGATACCATAAATCCAGAATCAGATTACGATATAAATTCAATATCGGAACTGATCGAAATTGTTAAAAAAGAAAATAGAGAAATATAAAAAACTAAAATGATAATTGGACTTGGTACAGACATTATAGAAGTTAAGAGAATTAAAAAAATAATGGATGATTACGGAGACAGATTTTTAAAAAGAATTTTGACCGAAAATGAAATTAAATACTGCATGAAATTTTCCAAACCTGAACTTCATCTTGCCGGTAGGTTTGCTTCTAAAGAAGCTTATTCAAAATCGATCGGGACAGGTGTCGGGAAAAGTTTTAGCTGGAAAGATATTGAGATCCTGAATAACGAAAGGGGTAAGCCGTATATTGTACATCTTAAAGAGTCAGAATTTTCAGTTCATAAATTCGAAATAAGTATTTCTCATACCGATGATTATGCTTGTGCAGTAGTTAGCTGTGAGGATGGAAAATAAATTATGTACAGAATTATTTTAGTATTTGTGATTTTTATTATGTCTTGCTCTACTTCAGAGAAAATAATCCACTCAGATATTGATGGAACCTGGATAAATCAGCTTCAGAGCGCAGGTGACATTGGAAGTGACAGAAAATATTATCAGTTCATTTTCAAAAAGGATTCATTTTTTATAGAGATGGGTGAATTATATGATGATACTGACATGAGTTATGAACCATTCAGAGCGAAAGGCATTTATAAGATCTACGGAGATATAATAAATATGAAAGGTGTTGCCAAAGCCGAGGGCTTTACAAAATACAATGTCAGCTTCGAAGAAAAATTTGAATATTCATTTGATGAAAATACTATTGTGCTCTTTCCACAGGGTAATATTGTCAGTAACAGATTTTATCTCATCAGGAGATTCTGATCAGATTAAATTTTAATCCAGTACCCGCAGAGTCCGAAGAGCACGTGATTCTGCGGATACAAAGGTTTTAATCCACCCATTCACAGATAAAAACATTTGTCTCACCTATGGTACTTCCATTTCTGTTTGAGCTGAATGCAAGTTTTTTTCCATCCGGAGAAAAGATCGGAAAGCCGTCAAACTCATTATAATTAGTGATCCTCTCAAGACCTGTTCCATCGATGTTTATTTTAAAGATGTCAAAATTCCTTTTATCTTCATTACCTACGTTTGAGCAAAACAGCAAACTTTTTCCGTCAGGAAACAGAAAAGGAGCAAAGTTGGCAGCACTGTTTTTTGTGATCTGTTTTTTATTGCTGCCGTCCGCATCCATTATCCAGATGTCCAGTTGTGATGGTTTGATCAAACCCTGTGATAGAAGTTCTTTATATTCTTTTACAGATTCATCATTTTCAAAAGTAGTTCTTCTGTAAATTATTTTTTTTCCGTCATAAGAATAGAACGGTCCACCGTCATAGCCTAAAGTATCCGTGAGCTGTTTCACATCACTGCCGTCTGTATTCATAGAATAAATATCTATATCACCGTTTCGAGTAGAAGTAAAAACTATCCTGTCTCCTAAAGGTGAAACAGTTGCTTCAGCATCATAACCTTTTTCATTTGTAAGCTTTTTCAGATCAGTGCCGTCTTCATTTGCAGAATAAATATCATAAGAATCGTAAAGTGCCCATACATAACCCTTTGAGAAATCAGGCTTTTGGGGGCAGTCATCTGATTCTTCGTGAGTAGATGCAAATATCACTTTTTTATTATCGGGTAAATAGTATGCGCAGGTTGTTCTGCCTTTTCCTGTGCTGACAAGTTTTTTATTATTGCCTTCAAGATCCATTGTAAATATCTGATCGCAGTTCAGGTCGCCGTTTGTTGATTGAAAAGAAAATTTGGTTCCATCCGGAGAGAAATAGCATTCAGCATTCTCGCCGCCAAATGTAAGCTGTTTTATATTTTTAAAATGTTTTTCACCCGGTAATATAAGTGAATCATCACCGGACTTTACAACGGTTTTATTTTCTTCTGTATCTGAGTTTTTGCAAGAATATAAAACGGTTACCGAAAATAAAAATAAGGCAATAAAAAATTTAAAGTTCAAATCTCGTAACACTAAACACTCCTTCCTGTTGAGTAATTTTATCAATTATCTGGTTAAGTTGTTTTAAATTTTGAATACTTAATATCAGAGTCCCTTCAAACATTGAACTCTTTGTTTTTATATCAACACTCTTTATATTAGTGTTGAAATTTTTTGAAATTGTTTTTGTAATTTCATTAAGAATACCGGGTCTGTCTTCACCGATAATCTTCACTCCGCCTGTGAATTCTCCCGACTCAGCTTCGTTCCAGTTGATCTGAACTATTCTTTCAGGTTCTTTTAAAAATAAGTTTAAAATGTTTTTACATGTCTTTCTATGAATACGGATTCCTTTTTCCTTGCTAATAAATCCGATCACTTCATCTCCCGGAATTGGATTACAGCATTTTGCATATTCGTATTTGATTCCTTTTATATTCTGTGAAGTACCGTTGCCGATGAATATTCCATTGGCGGACGTTCGGGCTTCATCTACATACTTATCAAAATTGTCTGCTTCAGTTCCCTTGCTATCTTCAGGGGTAGACGGTTTCTGATCCAGTGTAATTAGTTTAGCTTTATCGCTTATAAAATCTATGATCGGGTTTATCTTTGATTCATCAATTGAAATAGCATGAAAGAAATTTCCGGTATCTTTATACTTAAATTTATGAACAACTTTTGTAAGGTCTTCGTCAGATAATTTAACCTTCGATTTTTTGGACTTCTTTTCCCAGAGTTCTTTTCCTTTCTGAATTAAATTCCTCTTCTCGGTATTAAGAAATTTTCTTATATCAGATTTTGCTTTATGAGTTACTGCAAATTTTTCCCAGTCAGTTTTTGGATTCTGATTTTTAGATGTTAAAATTTCGATCTGATCACCGCTTTGTAAATGAGTATCAAGACTCACTATCTTACCGTTTACTTTTGCTCCGATACATTTCATTCCGATCTGTGAATGTATATCGAATGCAAAGTCAATAGCAGTAGCTCCTGATGGTAGTATCTTCAGATCACCTTTTGGCGTAAAACAGTAGATCTCATCCTGATAAAGATTCAGTTTGAAATTTTCCATTACTTCAGTAGATGTTTCGTCTTTTGAAGAATTTTCTATACTTTCACGAATTGTCTTCATCCAGTCTTCAAGCTTCTTATCTTGAATATTATTATTCTCTTTATATTTCCAGTGAGCGGCAATACCTTTTTCTGCGACTTCATCCATTTCTCTTGTTCGGATCTGAACTTCAAACATTTTACCTTCTTTACTAACAAGAGTCGTATGAATAGACTGATAGCTGTTCTGCTTTGGAAGTGAAACATAATCTTTAAATCTTTCGGGAACAGGAATATAGATCTCAGAACAAATTCCATAAACTGAAAAACAGTCATTTTTATTTTTTGTGTCGAGAATGATCCTGATAGCAAAGAGATCGAACAATTCCTCGAATGATTTATTTCTGCTGATTATTTTTTTGTAAATGCTGTATAGATGTTTAGCCCGTCCGTATATTTCAAATTTAAATCCGTCTTCTTTTAATCTGTGTTTGATTGGCTCAATGAATTTCTTAATTATCTTTTCACGTTCTCGTCTTTTTGACTGCAACTTTTTTGCGATCTCGTCATAGGCAGTTCGGTTCAGATATTTGAATGACATATCTTCAAGCTCAGTCTTTACTGATGACAATCCAAATCTGTGAGCAAGCGGAGCAAAAATCTCAAGAGTTTCCTGTGCAAGTCTAACCTGTCTTTCGTTTGACAGAAATTCGAGAGTCCGGAGATTATGAAGACGATCGGCAAATTTAATAAGAATGACCCTGATATCGGAAGTCATTGAAAGCAGCATCTTTTTATAAGACTCGACCTGTTTCATTTCATAATTTTCGAACATTCCTTCTATCTTTGTCGCGCCGTCCACTATGTCAGCAATTTCTTTCCCAAACTCAGCTTGAATATCATTCAAATCAAATGGCGTATCTTCGACTACATCATGAAGCAATGCAGCAGCAATTGATACAGCATCTAATGGAATTTCCTGTGCAAGTATAATTGCAACTTCATAGGGATGCGAAAAGAAAGGTTCGCCCGACATACGTTTTGCATTCTTATGAGCTTCGTAAGCAAATTTAAATGCATGCGTGATCAGCTTTTCATCAGAGAGACCTGCGGGTAAATTTTTTCTGCAGTGATAAAGCAGGTCATCTAATTTCTTTTTATTTAAATTATTAAGCATAAATCTGTCGAGTGAATTTTTGTTAACTCAATTTAATAAAAGATTATGAGAAAGTGAACAACTGAAAAAAACTTAAAATGATTTACAAATCAGTATTGTCCAAAACAATTTTACTATAATGCAAATAGTTTGATATATATAAGAGAAAGCACTTTATTAGTTAAATTAAAAAAACCCCTTTAAATTTAATTTTTAATTTTAACTTATATAGTAATATCCGCATGTGATAAATTGCCGACAAGAAATTCTGAGTAATGACGTTAAGCAAAAATATACTGTTTGACGAATCTGACAGTGCTTTTCTGTCAGGTGAGGTG
>JBATSB010000019.1:0-40285 GCA_049293015.1 Ignavibacteria bacterium | reverse complement strand
AAATACAGGTGTTGTTTCCAATGACGGCGGAAGCAGTGTGGGAAGCAGCTGGGGAGACATTGATAATGACGGAGATCTGGACCTCTTCGTTTGCAACGATGATCTTCAAAACAATTTTTTATATCTGAACAACGGTGCTCCTGATTATGATTTTACAAAAATTACAACAGGCTCAGTTGTAAATGACGCTGGAAATTCTTTTGGATGTACGTTCGGTGATTACAACAATGACGGTGCATTGGATTTGTTTGTTGCCAATCGACTTAATCAGAAAAATTTTTTATATGTGAACAATGGAAACAGTAATAGCTGGATCGGAATTAAATGCAAAGGTGTCATTTCCGCAAAGAGTGCAATAGGAACAAAGGTCAGGATCAAAGCTCAGATAAACGGTCAGCCGGTTTGGCAGTTAAGGGAAATACAAACTCAGTCCGGATATAACAGCGGAAATCTTATTCTGAATTTTGGTCTTGGGAATGCAGCAGTTATAGATTCCATGAAAATTGAATGGCTGTCAGGAACTACTTCCATTTTTACCAATCTGCAGGTGAACAGATATATCACAGTAAGCGAAGATGGGAATATTACTTTTGTAAAAGATCAAAGTATCAGTCCTGATTTTTTTGAACTCGAACAAAACTATCCAAATCCATTTAATCCTAAGACTGTAATAAATTACGAGTTACAAGTCACTAGTTATCTTGTCAGTCTGAAAGTATTTGATGTTTTGGGAAATGAATTATCGACTTTAGTCAATGAGAAACAATCTGCCGGCAGATACACTGTCACATTCGACGGAAGTAATTTTCCGAGCGGAGTATATTTTTATAAACTGCAGGCAGGAGAGTTTGTTGAAACTAAAAGGATGGTTTTACTTAAATAAGGACATTTGTCCCAATAATATATTTTAATAAAATCTGATTTTTCTAATTAACCAAAAATACATTTTTCAATAATCTAAAAATAAATTAACCAATGAAAAAAACTTTACTGATTCCTCTGTTTGTTTTTAGTCTAGCAAATGCAAATGCAGACTGGATCCAGCAGACTAGCAATACCAGTGGAACTCTTCTCGGTGTTTCATTCACTGATCAGATGAACGGATACATCGTTGGAACTTCGGGCTTGATCCTTCAAACTTCAGACGGTGGATCAAACTGGAGTATTATGCCTTCAGGAACGACAAGTTTTTTAAGAGACATTTATTTTTCTGATCAAATTAACGGTGCGATAGTCGGTGAGTCAGGTTTGATATTAAGAACGACCAACGGTGGTCAGAACTGGATCCCGCAGATCAGTAATACAACAGAGCATCTTGTTCATGTGAATTTTATAGATGCTCTGAACGGAATTATAGGTGGACAAAACGGAGTAATATTAACGACTACAAACGGAGGTACAAACTGGATCACAAACAACAGCGGCGTTAATTCTGAGATAGCAGGAGTTACAATGATTAGCAGTACAACGGCTTATGCAGCCGGGTTTAACGGAACTATTCTCAAGACAACAAACGGTGGAATAAACTGGACCAGTCAGAACAGCGGATTGACTTCAGAGCTGAGAAGTATTTTTTTTACAGATCAGAATACAGGTTTTTTAGCCGGCTATAACGGTAAAATTTTAAAAACTACAAACGGCGGATCAAACTGGATTGCTCAAAATTCAAATACTGTAAATAATCTTTTCAGCATTTATTTTTCAAACTCAGGCACAGGTACTGCGGTAGGAACAGGAAGCATCCTAAAGACTATAGATGGGGGAAATAACTGGGTTTCGCAAACGATAAGTTTTACAGGAGATCTTTACAGTGTATTTTTTGTGAATGAAAACAAAGGCTGGACAGTCGGACAGAATGGCAGGATATTTTATACAGAAAACGGAGGTGTAGGGATAAATTCAAATTCAGAAGAAATTCCTGAAAAATTTGTTTTGTATCAAAACTATCCAAACCCATTCAACCCTTCCACTACAATCGAATTTTCGATTCCATCATCATCAGTTATATCTTTAAAAGTCTATAATGTCCTTGGTAGTGAAGTTGCAGTTTTGATCAATGAATTCAAACAGCGGGGAAATTATGAAGTAAACTTTAGTTCAGGCAGCTTATCAAGCGGAATATATTTTTATAAAATCGAGGCAGGAGATTTTATTCAGGTAAGGAAAATGATAATGGTCAAATAGATTGGTCAATTAAATTCAAATATTAAAAAGCCAAATTTAAAACTGCAATATTTTTTTTGGGGAGTTCTATTCAATAATTTCATCAGGGATCCAGCCTTCTTCATTATCAATGATTCTTCTTGACCAGGTCCATCCGTTAAGAGAATTAATTTTTTGGATCTCATCACCTATATCGACATCTAATTCTTTAGCAGTATAATTTTCAAGAATTTTTCCTTTAATCCCGTCGTCCGAAAGTTCAATTATCTGAATGGGGATCCAGCCGGCGTTTGAAGAGCTTTCCACTTTAATCCATCCTTTCCACTTTTCTTCTTTTTCAATTTCAAGAATTTTTACTATCTCCCCGGGTATTACTACAATTGGGTTTTTGTAAATTGAATTGTAAGAGGACTGAATTTTATATGTCTGCATATTCAAAAAATTTATTTCTAATTAAAGATCTTTCAAAGGCAGTACTTTAAATGCTTCAATATCCCAACCGGCAAGTTTTGCACCGGCAGTATAAGCACTTTCTAAAAATTCCAGCAGAACTTTCCGCGGATTATCAAATGTCAAAAGATCTTTGTATTTAAGAATTGCCATTGGACTTCCATTTGCATCCATCCAGAATGCCTGTTCAGGCTTTATAGATTCTTTATCCAGACCCTGAGGAGCAGGTGCAGTATAGGAATAATAAGCAGGCTCGGGTAAATTATCGTCACCTGCCCAGAATCCAAAACTTATCACTTCATGAGAATAAGCATCTTTGTCGGAAATTCTGGCTTCATGAGGCATAGGCGGTGCAGGTTTTCCGGAAAATCTTGTAACGGCTAAGTCCATGTGATGCCAGTAAATATGTACAGGACAGGTCTTTCCATAGAACCTTCCGCTAAACTCTTTAAAAACACCATCATTCCATAGCATCATCTGCCAGAATAAATTTATAGAATCCCAGTCATAATGATGATATTCAGTGATCTTGTCAAATGGTTTATCGGTTACCATATCCATTGGTCTGTCAATAAACTCAGGGTGCAATCCCCATTCATTCATGATTCCCATAATTTTTTTATAGAACTCGCTTACCGTGTAACCGTTCACAAGTGGAATTTCTATATCTTGTCCTTTACTGTTAAAAAGCTGCACAGCTTTTTTATGCACATTAAAAATAATTTCAAATGTGTTAGAGCCGTCACTCATAGGGATTTGATCGGTTGTAAATCCTTTTGGAGAAAGATATAAAGTAATATACCACCAGTGATTTTTCCGAGGAGTGGTTTTAAGTCTTATCTTTCCTATAATCTGAAATATAAGATGAAGAGTTATTCGGGTCTCAGTCCATTTGTCGTATTCAAGATATGGTAATTTCATAGCGTAATATTTTTAGTTTATAAATATGTGATTCAAAATTCAAAATATTTTATTTATAGTATAAAAAATTAAATATTATATAAAGTTATAAAAAAAAGTTCAAAAGTTATAAAAAAAACTTATTGTTAAGATTTTCAAACTATTTTATTCATTTTTGAAATGTTTTGAGTTCTACTGTTTTAAAAAATTTTTTCATAATTTTTGTCTGAACAGATATTTTCAGGATTATAAGATTTCAAGTATTTTCGTTTCATTTGAGTTTTAAAACTAAATATTATAATACTAAACTTTTCTTCAGTATTAAACTTGTTCAAAAAATGTGAACTGACAAAGATATTGAACAAAACGGTTAAATAAATGGACAATTAAAATTAAAACATTTCTCTACCACTAAAATTACCTAAATAATGTTGTATGTGTTTATATAATTAACTTGACAAAATTAATTAATGTATTTATATTGAACGAATAAAAAACTTAAACAGAGACAACTCATGCAAAATTGGTTGAAAACAAGATACATTCAGATTAAGAAAAGATTCAAGACAGATCCATTCACTTTCGATGAAATAAAAGAATTACTTTCAAAAAAATATAAAGACAAAGATGAGAAAATACTTGTACTTCTGTCTGAATTAAAAAAGAAAGGATTTATTTCTGTAGAATTAGATGAACAGGACAGCAGGAAAAGAAAATATTCTTTAATAGATAAAAGTGCTGAGTTAATTCAAAAGGAAGTCTTGGACAGAAGTGATCTTGAATCTTTATTAAAAGAAGCAGCCGATCTGATCAGAACCAAAGTTGATTATTCATTCATTCTTCTTTTACTCTTTTATAAAAAGCTAAGTGACAAATGGCATAATGATTATGAAAAAGCATTTAAAGAATCAGTTGAGATTTACCATCTTACAAAGGAAGAAGCAAAAAAGAATGCTGAGGACAGGACTTATCATGATTTCATTATTCCCGAAGAATTTCTCTGGGACAATATCCGTAAAAATCCTGATAAACTTGCTGAATATTTTTCAAAAGCTATGAAAGCACTATCTGAAAAAAATCCGGCTTACAGAGATGTATTTGAAAACTTTGACTTTGCGCAGTTTGTCGGTAATCGTGAAAATCAGGAAATTCTAAACCAGCTTGTTGAACTTTTCAGCATAAACTCTCTTGAAAAAGCTTCCCCCGATGTATTGGGAGATTCTTATGAATGGCTTATCCGAAAGTTCGCTCCGCAGAAAGCTAAAGAAGGCGAGGTCTATACGCCTCGTGAAGTTATAAAACTTCTTGTCCGCATCCTTGAACCAAAACCAAATGAAAGTATCTATGATCCGGCTCTTGGTTCGGCAGGAATGCTTATCGAGTCGCATAATTATGTCGAAGATAAATATTCAGATGATGAAGCCAAAAAACTTTTTCTCTTCGGACAGGAAGCAAATTATAAAACCCGCTCAATTGCGAAAATGAATCTATATCTGCATGGAATCAAAAACGGAATTCCTGAATACGGAGATTCTTTACTGTATCCAAAATTCAAAGAAGACGGACGGATTCAGAAATTTGATATTGTGATAGGAAATCCGCCGTGGAATTTAGACGGGTACGGTGAAGACACGATCAAAAAAGGTGAACTCTGGAAAGAAAGATTTAATGAATACGGATTTTCTCCTGATCAGTCGGCTGACTGGCTGTGGATCTCACATATGTGGGCTTCTGCAAAAGATGAGAACGGAAGAGTCGGTGTAATAATTGACAACGGCGCTCTCTTCAGAGGCGGTAAAGAAAAGTCAATCAGAGAAAAATTCTTAAATGATGATAATATTGAATGTGTCATTCTGCTTCCGGAAAAACTATTTTATAATACACCTGCTAACGGAGCAGTAATGATCTTAAATAAAAAGAAACGTCCTGAACTCAAAAATAAAATTGTATTTATAAATGCATCAGAAGAATTTACTAAACATCCCGAAGTCAGACGTCTGAATTCCCTTAGTGATGAAAATATTGAAAAAATTGTCTCCGCTTTTAAAGGCAGTAAATCGGAAAAAGGATTTTACAGAATAGTCGATCTCAAAGAGATAAAGGAAAATGATTCAAATCTGAATGTCTCTCTTTATGTATATGCCGAAGCTGAAACTGTAGATATAGATGTCAGAAAAGAATGGGAAGAGCTGAAGAGTATTGATAAAGAAATTGGCTTAATAGAAATTAAAATTGAAAAATATTTGAATGATTTAAAATATTTAGAAAATAAATAAACTTAAAAAATTAATATGAATACTTGTGATCTTTGTGAGTTAGATAATATAGAACTTCAATCATTGTCCAATGGAAGATTAGGTTCTCGGTATATTTGTAAAAGATGTGGTACTGTAGAGATTTCAGACATAATACAAGCTGTATTAATTGATAATCAGATATATAGTAAAGATAAATTTCTTTTATCCGGAGTCACTCGCTACAGGACTGACTATGATTTTCCAGTTGAAACTATATTAACTGGTAACATTCAGAAGTTACTTGATTCACCATTCATCCCTCGAAATTTATCAGATAAATTAAATCTTATTCTTAGATATTTTTCAAAAAAATCACCAGGCTTTGGAAAAGCAGTTAAAATAGAATTAATTTATGACTACCCTATTGCATTTTGCAAAAACAGAGAGGAGTTCATTTTTCTTTTAAACCATTTGATAAAAAAAGGATTGATTTACACTGTTGAAATAAGTAAAGCATATCAATTAACATTTGATGGCTGGAACAGAGTCGATGAATTACAACGAAAAATCAGTAAAAAAAGACAGGCATTTATAGCAATGTGGTTTGATGATGAAATGAATAATGTTTATGAAAATGCATTTAGAAAAGCTGTCATCGACTGCGGATATGAACCAATGAGAATTGATCTGAAAGATCACAATAATAAAATAGATGATGAGATTATGGTGGAAATCAGAAACAGCGGATTTATGATTGCTGACTTTACCGGAAACAGAGGCGGGGTTTATTTTGAAGCCGGATTTGCAAAAGGATTGGGTTTAGATGTGATCTGGACCTGCAGAAAAGATGAACTGGATAAGGTTCATTTTGATACAAGACAATTTAATCATATTGCCTGGGAAACAGAAGAAGAATTATATAAAAGCTTAGTGAACCGAATTAAGAATACAATTACTATTTAAAATTATTTTTATATGAAAATGGAAAACTGGGAAGTAAAAAAATTAGGAGATTCGGATTTATGTGAAATGATAATGGGACAGTCTCCTTCCTCAAATACATATAATGATAAGGAAGGTACTCCTTTCTTACAGGGAAAAACAGAGTTTGAATACATTTATCCAAAACCGGTAAAATATACTACGGGTCCGATAAAAATCGCTGAGAAAAATGATATTTTAATTTCTGTGAGAGCACCGGTTGGAGATGTCAATATTGCACCATATAAATTATGCATTGGAAGAGGATTAAGTGCAATTAGATTT
The DNA here is from genome assembly GCA_049293015.1 of Ignavibacteria bacterium. Lineage (GTDB taxonomy): Bacteria > Bacteroidota > Ignavibacteria > Tepidaquicellales > Tepidaquicellaceae > UBA2330. The sequence goes on along the minus strand of JBATSB010000019.1, from coordinate 33,269 downwards.
GTGAAAAATGATTTCAAATTTTACTTTTACTGGTTTCAGTTTAAAAAAGATTTTATAGAAAATCTTGGAATGGGATCAACATTCAAAGCCATTAATGCAGATCAGCTAAGAAAGTTGGAGGTACCTTATCCGCCAATTCAGGAACAAAAAGCAATCGCAGAAATTCTTTCAACTGTAGATGATGCAATACAAAAATCTGATGAAGCGATAATGCGAACTGAACGGCTTAAGAGAGAAATGATGGACAGATTACTTACAAAAGGAATTGGACATAAAAATTTTAAAGAAACGAAAATTGGAAGAATACCTGATAAATGGAAAGTAGATAAAGTAGAAGATATATTTGAAATTATAACCGGTACTACTCCATCCACAAGAGAAGCGAAATATTGGAATAATGGAGATAAACTTTGGATTACACCTACAGATCTAAGCAAACTAAAAAATGAAAAATATGTATTCGATTCTGAAAGAAAAATAACTTCTTATGCTTTAAAGAATGTAAGATTAAAAGAACTTCCTTTAGAAGCTATTATATTATCAACAAGAGCACCAGTAGGTTATGTAGCAATTATTAAAAAGGAAGCATCATTCAATCAGGGATGTAAAGCACTTATTGCAAAAGATCAAAGTATCTTTCCGGAATTATATTATTACTACTTTGTAAAGAATAGAAAATATTTAGAGAGTATTAGCGGAGGAAGTACATTTAAGGAGCTTTCTAAGGATTCATTAAGGAATCTGGAAATTCCTATTCCATCCATTAATGAGCAAAAAGAAATTGCAGAAATTTTACAAAATTTTGATTTAAAGTTAAAATCAGAATTTCAACGCAAACAAAAATTCATCAACATAAAAAAATCATTAATGAATGATTTACTAACAGGAAAAAAGAGAGTAAAAATAAATTAATTATCATGAATCAAAACGAACTTGAATTAGAAAATTATTTCACTGAAGAACTCGGGAAGCTTGGCTGGAAATTTGTCAGGAGTGATCTTTTGGACAGGATTGGATCTGATGAGCAGTTACTTGAACTTGAACTTGCATCAAAGATCGAATCCCTGAATGAAAGCAAAGGAATTACAGATGAAGATGTCAAACATGTAATCAATGAACTGAAGTTTACAACTACAAGTGAAGAAGGCGCAAAGAAAATTTTAAATTATTATAAAAACGGAGTTCCTGTCAAATATGAAAATGATGGTGTAGTAAAATTCACAAAGCTGTTTGATTATGATGATATTGAAAATAATAGTTTTACTTTAAGCCGACAGGTAATTCATTCAGGTGCCGAGAGAATAAAAAATGACATTATACTTTATGTAAACGGCATTCCACTTGTAAACATTGAGCTTAAAGATCCGACTAATCCTTCAGAGAGCTGGAAGAATGCTTATAATCAGATAAGGGATTACTTCAGTAAAATTCCGGAGCTTTACAAATACATTCAGATTGGTGTAGCTGCAAACAGCCGTGCAAGATATTTTCCGATTGTTCAGTGGGCAGATAATATGAAGACCTATGAATGGAAATCTGACGGAAAAGATACTGTAGATTCTGTAATTCAGATGTTGAATCCGGAAACATTACTCGACATTTTAAAAAACTTTCTATTTGTCAGAGTTGAAAAAGGTGAAGTTACAAAAGTCATTGCAAGATATATGCAGCTCCGTGCTGTAAATAAAATTTATAACCGCGTTAAAGATTTTTATTCAGGAAAAGACACAAAAGACAGAGGACTGATTTGGCACTGGCAGGGATCGGGAAAAACATTTGAGATAATCACTGCGGCAAATAAGCTTCAGTCTTTTGACAAACTTGAAAATCCTACTCAGTTTTTGATAATTGACAGAGATGATCTGCAGACTCAGCTTTCGGGAGATTATTATGCTTTGGACATGAATTCTCCCACAGTTATAGAATCAATAGAAGAATTAAGAAAAGTAATCACAGCAGATTCATTAAAAGGATCGAGGGGAGTCTTTGTTGTTTTGATGCATAAGTTCAGACCGGGAGAGTTTGATGAAATTTCAAAACTTATGGAAAGAGCGGTAGGTGAAACTATCGCAAGAAGAAAGAATGTCGTTTGCTTTATAGATGAAGGTCATAGATCACAATACGGTTTGCTTGCTTCGCAGATGAAAAGAATATTGAAGAATGCATTTTTCTTTGCATTCACAGGTACACCGGTTTCAAATATCGGAAGGAACACTTATAATGAATTCTGTTATCCGCCGGAAGAATTATATCTAGATAAATACTTCATAGGTGAGTCGATAGAGGATGGATTTACAAAAAAAATTACTTTCGAAAAAAGATTAGATAATTTTCATATTGATCATAAAAGATTAGAAGCATTTTTAAGTTCTGAATACGATGAAATTCCTGATGAATACAGAACTGATATTAAGCAGGATATAAAACGGAAGTTAAATGTACTGAATGTATTTCTTGAAGATGTAATAAGAATAGGAGAAATTGCAAAGGATATTTCGACTCATTTCCGTGAGGAAGTGGAAGGTAATTTCAAAGCAATGATAGTAACTGCAAGCAGGAGAGCATGTGTAAGATATAAAAATGCTCTTGATAAATATCTGCCGTCTTCATATTCGGAAGTTGTAATGACTTATGATCCGACTAAAGATGCAGATGATAAAGAAATTTACGACTATCTGACAAATCTCAAAAAAAGATTTCACAATAATGACGTCGAGCAGATCACAAAAAAAATTATTGATGATTACAAAGAAGAGAAAGAGCCTAAAATTCTGATCGTAACTGATATGCTTCTCACAGGTTTCGATGCACCGGTTTTGCAGACAATGTATCTAGACAAACCACTTAAGGAGCAGAGACTTCTTCAGGCTATTGCCAGAACCAACAGACCTTACGCAGAAAAAGAGACAGGACTAATAATTGATTATGTGGGAATTTTTGACAGAGTGGATAAGGCATTTGAGATTTATACAAAAGAAGATCTGGCAGGTGTAATTCTTGATATAAATAAAATGGCAAAAGATTTTGAAGAAACATTAAATAAGCTGTTGGAATTATTTGAAGGCATTCCTAAAGATTATAAAAAACCGACTTTGCAAAAAACACTTGAAGTTATTACTTCAGATAAAAAGACGGAAGATGATTTTATATCGGATTATAATCTGCTTAGAAGATTATATGAATTTTTGGGATCTGATGAAGTAAAACTTGATAATTTAGATAATTATAAATGGCTTACAGGAGTATATACCAATTATATAAAGATTGTAAAGAAAGATGAAAAGTATCAGGAGTATCTTGAAAAGTATTTTAAGAAAACTCTGAATCTGATACATCAGGAAAGTAGTGTAGAGGAATTAATATCAAGTAATGTAGAAAAGGTGATTGATGAAAATTATATGAGAGAAATTTCGGGGAGTGAAGATGATGAGAATAAGAAAGCTTCTGATTTGATATTTACACTGAATAAGTTTGTTTTAGTTGATAAGCATAAAAACCCTGTTTATGAATCTCTCATCGAAAAAGTAGAATCACTTGTGAAAAGATGGAGAGAAAGAATACAAAAAGGTGAAAATGTCAGTAATGAATTCCTTGAGGCAAAAGAAATATCGAATGAAATAATTGAGATTCAGGAAAATAAGAAATTGTTGAATCTGACAGATGAGCAAATGTCTGTCTGGCTGACTATTAAAAATGTACTGGACATAGAAATGGATAAAGAATTACTTGATTCACTTAAAGATCTATTCATAGAACTGAAACCTGAAATGATACCCGGCTGGACAAAGAATACTGAACTAAGGAAGTCGATAGAGACAAAGATTAGGCAGTTTCTATTTTTGAAAGTGAAGTCAAAATACCCGGTTACATTGGAAAAGATCAATGAAATTCATTCAGGAATCAGCGAAAAAATGGTCAGCTATGGAACTTAGTTACAGAAAGGTAAAATATCCGAGATTAGAATTCAGAACAGGTGAATTGATAATGATCCTTCCGCATGGAAAAAAGCCGGAAGATCTGTTGATAAAATACTCGGGTTGGATAAAGGAAAAGGAATTATTTATAAAACGCTCACTTGAAGCTGCAAAAAAGAAAAAGCTAAATAAAAGAGATTTGAACGGATTAAAAAAATTAGTTCAGTCATTTATCGACGAGTATTCAGAAGAATTAGGAGTACACGCAAACAGAATTTCATACAGAGAAATGAAGTCAAAATGGGGAAGTTGTTCAAATTTTGGAAATTTGATGTTTAATCCTGACATGAAATATTTACCAAAAAAACTTATTTCATATATTGTGTTCCATGAGCTGACACATATGATCTCAAGAAAGCATAATGCAAAATTTTGGGAAGTGATCAAAACGAAGTTTAAGGATCATGAGGAAATTGAGAGGGAGTTGTTTGAGTATTGGTTTGGGATAAAAACATTAAATAATTAATTAAATTTTATTATGAATCTAACAGATATTGTTTTTACAATTACCGGAAGTACTATAATTTTACTTCCATTAATAAAAATTTTCTTGGATAAATATATTAAAAGTAAATTTGATAGCCAATTAGAGAAATTTAAGCATGACCTAAATTCAATAACTGAAAATTTGAAATTTGATTTTCAACGCAAAATTTATGATTTCAATTTATATTCTTCAAAAAGACATGAAATATATAAGGATATATATAAAATTATGCTAATTGCACATGGAAAAGTAATCGGTTTAAGGGGCTTTACATCTACGTATGAATTTAAAGAGCTAAAACTTGAATCTATATTGGAAATTGCAAATAGTTTAAAATTTCCAAACTCTACATTAATTGAATTAGAAAGTAAGTGGCAAGAAAGTGAAAAAAGATGTAAAGAATATTTAGAAAAATTATTAAGGAAAAAAGAATTTGAAGGAGCTCAAACGTCAATTTTTAATTTCAATAATTTTTATTTGGAGTCAAAACTGTATATGACAAAAGAAATTGATTCAAAACTAGAATTAATTTTAAAAAACATTAAATTATTATTTCACAGATACGATTTTTCTGAAATATTCGGATATATTCCGATTTTAGAAAGTGGAGATAAAGATCCAGAAGAAATAAAAAAAGATCTTAGTATAGATATTGATGATTTATGTAATAAAATGAAGCTAGAATTAAAAAAAGGAGATTATGAAAATCTATAGAAATAACAATTTAAAGCAAACTTTATTTATACATTCATATATATTAAAAATTCCAGATGAAAAAAGAGGTTAAACATTTATATAAGAAAGCTATTGATTCATTGACATTGAGCATTGAGTTATTTAATCGGCCAAATGAGTGCGGAAGGATACATGGAGTATTAATATTTATGGATCACTCTTTTGAAATGCTATTAAAAGCATCTATATTACACAAAGGCGGAAAAATTAGAGAAAGGAGACAAAAGGAAACAATTGGATTTAGTTTATGTGTTCGTAAAGCATTCAGTGATTCAAAATTGAAATTTTTAAGTGCAGAAGAAGTCCTTACAATTCAATCTTTGAACGGATTTAGAGATGCTGCTCAACATTATACATTAGAAATGTCAGAACAGCTTTTATATTTACAAGCTCAATCGGGAATTACTTTATTTAGAGATATTACTAAAAAAGTTTTTAATATTGAATTAAGTTTGGAATTACCTTCAAGAGTTTTGCCGTTATCTACCTCTCCTCCTATGGACATTCAATCATTATTTAATCATGAAATAACTGAAGTAAAAAAACTTATTCGACCAACTGTCAGGAAACAATTGGAAGCTTTGGAAAAACTCAGAGCTTTAGCAATTTTAGAAAACTCTATTCAGGGAATTGAATCACAACCATCTGAAGCAGAATTGAAATCTTTAATTTCTAAACTTAGAAAAGGATCAACCTGGAATCAAATTTTTCCAGGTGCATCTACAATAAACTTCACATCAATTGGTTATGGACCAACATTAGATCTTCGAATATCTAAATCAGAAGAAGGTATTCCGTTTACACCTGTTCCGGAAGGAACACCAGGAGCAGCTATAGTTGCAATAAAACGTGTAAATGAACTTGAATATTACAATTTGGGTAGAAATCAAATTGCTAAAAAATTAAATATTTCAGGTCCAAAAACAACAGCTGCAATTAAGTATTTCAATATTAAAGAGGATATTGAATGTTTCAAACAAATTAAAATAAACAAAACTAAATTTGATAGATATTCTCAAAAAACACTTGAAAAGCTAAAAGACAAATTAAAAAATGAATCTATTGATACTGTTTGGAAAGATTACAGAAAGACAAAAAACAAAAAATAATTTATATAATGAATAAATAAAACTTGGAAAATTTAACTTGGGAAGACAATCTTTTAGAAAAAAAGGTAGAATCTGATTTAAAAGATATTTTAAAAACAATTGTTGGTTTTGCGAATACTGTTAAACCTGGACATATTGCAACATTACTAATAGGTGAGAAAGATGATGGAAGTGTTTCAGGTGTTTCAAATCCGGATAATATACAACGGAAAATTCGAGAAACTTGTGATAAAATATACCCACCAATTATCTGGAAATCAAATGTTTATACAAAGGAAGAAAAGACTTGCGTGATAGTTGAAATTGAATATGATGGAGAAACTCCTCACTTTGGAGGATCTGCTTGGATAAGGAAAGGGTCTGAAACAATAAAAGCAAATGATGAAATCTTTCAAAATTTAATTAATTTACGAAATGGAAAAGTGTTCGAATTAAGTAAATGGTTTAATAAAAAAATATCGGTTCATTTAGATGAAACTGCACCAGTCCACAGAACAGGAAACAGTAGTTCAATAAGTAGTATATTTAATACTATTCAACATAGATGGCCTAAAAATGGAATTACTGCAAAAATTATTTCAGTAAACAATTTTTGGATTACATTAGAATCTGAAGGCAAAAATAAGTCAGAACCGTTAAATAAAATAAACTTAAGTTTTGATGATGATAACAAAAGATTAAAAATTATTGTATCCTATTAAAATTTATCAAATATTGTCATGATTATTAAGAATTATCATATTCAATGTATATTATTCCTAAAATTCTTTATAAAATCCCTTTTTTCCCAAAACAGATGATGGTCATCGCTGTCAGAAAGTTCTTCAAAATGTATTGCTGAATAAATTTCTTCATTCATGGTATTATCCGGATCACTAGTTTCAAAAAGTTCAGATAAATTATATTTATCCATTTCATTCTGTAATTCAAGAATTTCAACATTTTCCTGTTCCTGATATAAGTTTACTTCGGATTTGTGTAAATTAATTTCGATTGGTTTAGAAGTTTTTTTGACGATGCAATCGAATAAATTTAATTGCTTTGAATCATTTGAAACTAATGAAATTACAGAGTATTTTGTAATTTGAGTACTGTCAAAATCCAAAGTTAACTGCATTTGATCTCTTTCCTGAAGAGATTTGCTTTTTGAGAAGATTAAGTTATTCATTTTTTACTCCTTTCGCTGCATATTGCAGATTAATTACTCAAATATACAATGTGTTTTGTGCTGGAAACTTTGGAGTAAAAATGTTTTCTGATTTTTATAGAGTTTGGATTGAATAAATTTTTAAAAAAAAGATTCTTTCATAAAAATGTATTGCCTTCAGATTTTTATCAAATTCATTTCAGTTAAAACTTTACTATTTACTTTGAACTTTCAATCTGATATTTATACTTTGTTCAAAATTTTTTATTTATCAGCGAAATGCCAAAAATTAAAACTTATGATCTGATCGTAATCGGTTCAGGACCTGCCGGAGAAAAAGCAGCAGTAAAAGCTGCATACTTTGGAAAGAAAGTTGCGCTGATTGAGAAATCTCCTGATACCGGCGGGGCAGGCGTTCAGACAGGTACACTCCCGTCAAAAACTTTGAAAGAAACTGCACTGTATTTTTCACGCGTTTACGAAAAGCATATTTTCGAATCGACAGAAAAACATTCAGCTCATACTAAATATAAGCAGTTCACATACAGACGTGATATAGTAAGAAATGATATGCAGAAAGAAGTTGATAATAATCTCATCAGACATAAAGTAGATGTTTATACAGGTTTTGCTTCATTCATAGACGCTCACAAAATTCAGATCAAAGGTACAGGTGATATTATTATTTACGGAAAGTATATAATTATTGCAACCGGCTCATATCCTATGAATCCTTCTGAAATTCCTTTTGACGGAAAAAGAATTCTTGATTCAGATACAATACTTAAGATCAAGCGGTTTCCAAAATCATTATGTGTGATCGGAGCGGGAGTCATCGGCTGTGAGTATGCAACTATTTATGCAGCTATGGGTGTCAAGGTTTATCTTGTAAATAACAGAGACAAGATCTTACCGTTTCTGGATATGGAAATTGCAGAAGCGCTTGTAAAACATATGAATGAACAGGGAATTGAAATACTTTTTAATACTTCCATTACAAATTATTCCAAACCAAAAAAAGCATCAGACAGTATTCAAATGACCCTTAGAAACGGTGAAATACTTGAATCTGATATGGTGCTTTATGCAGCAGGAAGATGCGGAAATACGAAAGGACTGAATTGTGATAAAGCAGGTATCATCACAGGAGATCGTGAAGCCATTCCGGTAAATGAATTTTATGTAACTAACATTCCGCATATTTATGCAGTGGGAGATGTGATCGGATTTCCTGCGCTGGCAAGTACAAGTATGGATCAGGGAAGATCTGCTATTTCTCATATGTTTGGAACAAATGATCTGGACTGTGTTCAGAAAATATTTCCTTACGGAATATATACCGTACCTGAGGTTTCAATGGTAGGAATGACTGAACAGGAAGTTTTATCAAAAGGCATAAAATATAATACAGGTGTTAGCTGTGTCAGTGATATTGCACGTGGTAAAATTCAGGGTTCACCCGACAACGGATTTCTTAAACTTGTTTTTGACAGTGAATCAAAAGTTATCCTCGGAGTTCACATCATTGGTAGGATAGCAACCGAACTGATCCACTACGGAATGACACTTGTGCAGGATAAGAAGACACTTGATCAGATGATAGCAACAGTGTTTAATTATCCGACATTTCATGATCTTTATAAATACGCTGCTTATGACGGACTAGGCAACTTAAGCGGAAAGAACATTAAGAATCCTGTGAAAGGGAAAATTGTTTTTACATATACTTGTAATAAATTATAGGAGCTATATTGTTGAAATTGTATTTTCTTAAAGAGAAATATCAGACCTTAAAGTATGGAATTCTTAATAATTAAAAAAAAATGAAATATTCATTTCTTGTTTACTTTTTGTTTTCACTGATCTTATTTGCATGCTCGGACGATCCTGTTACAAGCGGAGATGATATGAAAAATGAAGAGCTGCAGAAAATGATCGATAGTCTTGCAAATTACTATCACACACAAAGAAATATTACAGACGGTGGATTTCTGATAAAGATCAATACACCATCAGGAAATTATTTATCATCAAGCGGGATCAATCCGGTTGTTGAAGGAAATTCACATCTGAGAATCGCAAGTATTTCAAAAACATTCACGGCTGCAGCGATAATGCTTCTGCATCAGCAGGGTAAAATAAATATATATGATTATATAACATCAAATTTGCCTGGAACAAATATTCCATATACTCCTGACTCTCCTGACTATGATGTACCGTTTAAAGATCAGATCACCTTGAAATTGCTGCTCGAGCACAGGGCTGGAGTTTTCGATATTACAAATTCAAAAATCCCTGTTTCTGTTCAGCAGCCATATGCAGGAATGTTATATGTAGTTTACATTGAAGAATTACCCGGGAATGAATTTCATACTTTTACATTTGACGAATTGGTAGGAGTCGCTGCAGTTAATGAAATCTCATATTTTCCTCCCGGACAGGAATACCATTATTCCAATACCGGTTACAATATACTTGGAAAGATCATCGAGCGTGTATCAGGAATGTCATTCACAGAATTCATTGAAACTAATTTTTTTCAGCCGTATAATCTAAATAATACCACTGCTCCTGTGCTGGGTAATGACGAAACGATACCTGCACCTTTCATCGGATCAATATTTTATAATGAAGGAAAAGTAATAAACACGACACTTCAGAATATGTCCCCTCATGTATCCGAAGGAAACATTAATTCCACACCGGATGATATTACTAAGTGGATCACACTCCTGCTCACAGGGCAGGCAGGAATAAATATGAACAATGTGGAATTGATGAAACAGGTATTACCAACAGGACAAACAGGACTGATCGATACACAGTACGGTCTTGGGATAAGTTATATTGAAGGACTTGGATACGGACACAACGGTGCCCATCTGAGTTATCTGCTGTCAGATTTTTATAATCCTGAGACGGGTGTTACAGTATTTGTCGCTGCAAATTTTTGGGATTTTGAAATAGTTTTGAATGAAGCAAACGGAATAGCTGAGTTTGCGATCAATGCTGTGAAAGTAGTACAATAAATTAAAATAAAATTTGTGTGTTTTCTGTTTCAGTTGCATATCTGGCAGAACCGGAAAATGCAGGATATTGAGGATTGATATATATGCTGATAGGACCTTCACTGACAATTTATTATATCATCAGAAGAAAAATTTTTAAAAAAAGATTTGTTTGATTGTAATTGTGGGACAGATTATTAATCTGTCTATAAGACCTACAACTGAAACGTCTCAGTCCGATACAATAAAACAACTGCCGGACTTCAGTTACTCACTACACCTCTCTTGACATTGCCTGCAAATGTAATTAATTTTACAAAGCATGAAAAAAATATTCCTAATATTATCGATCATCATATTTTCCTCTAGTTTAAGTGTTGCTCAATGGACGCAGACAAATGGAATTAATGGCGGATCTGTATCCAGAATATTTGCAGTTGACGGAAAAGTTTTTGCTGCGGCTGATTACGGAACAATGTATTTTTCTTCAGATGGCGGTCAGTCTTATGAAATCAGAACTTCCGGTATTAAAGGTGTCAATGTAAGTGGTTTTACTTCAATTGGTAATACAGTATTAGCATCTTCAGGAGATTCAGGTATTTACAAAACTACAAATGACGGAGTTAACTGGGTTAAATCGAATTCCGGACTTAGAACTTTAAATGTATCATCTATTATCAAATCAGGAAATACATTATACGCTTCTACATACGACGGATTTTACACATCTACAAATGGAGGTACAGACTGGATTGAACCTGACCCTTCTTTCAGGATTGGCATTACATCACTTTCAACTACAAATAATTTTATCTACGCTGCTGTTTCATATTCGACAGTTATAAGGACAAGTAATAATGGAATTTCCTGGGATACTACATTGAATGATCCTAATCATTGGGTTGCTCTGCAGACAATTGATTCAAAGGGTTCAGAAATTTATACAGGTGGATTTATAACGGGTCTTTTCCGGAGCACAAATTCCGGATTAGACTGGAGTTTTGTTTCAAATGCTCCGTCTCTAATATATTCAATTAAGATACTTGATGATAAAGTTCTGGCTGGGACGAGCGACGGACTTTATAGTTCGACTGATCAGGGATTGACCTGGAATCTTGATTCAAACGGAATAATACCGTATATAAATGTCCGGTCAATTTCAGTTGACGGAGAAAATATTTATGCTGGAGTCGGTGAACAAATCTATCCACATTCTATTTATAAATCTACTAACCAAGGAAACAGTTGGATTCCGGCTTCTTCAAATATAATTGGTACAAATATATTTATGCTGCATAAGATTGACAACCGGATCTATACCTCAGCAAATCATAAAGGCTTGTTTTATACAACCGATAGCGGCGATATCTGGATAAATGCAAATGCTAATCTTTCGAGTTATGATCATGATCAAATAAAATCCATGGGTAATTGTCAGTCAAATTATTTATTGTATTCTCACAGGAATTTTATTTCAACAAACAGCGGCGATAACTGGAGCACATTTGGAAGCAGTTCTACTCCGCATTTTTATGGGTTTCTCAATTTAAACGATACGTTACTTGCTCTTAAGGGAATGCCATATAAATCTACTGATTGTGGAATTACATGGACTCTCAGCAATAATGGATTTACAGCCGGACATCATGGAGGAGAGCTTCGTTATACCGGTCAGTATGCTTATGTAATTGCAGGGACTTCTGTAAGCACAACTACATTATTTCGTTCAGGTGATTTTGGCAACAACTGGACACCTGTTTATTATACAGGTTCCGGATTCCGTTTAAAACATCTCGCAGCAAAAGAGAATTATGTATTTCTTGCATACATCTCTTTACAGGATACAGGTATATTGGCTTCGACTGATTACGGAGAAAGTTTTAATCTTGATAATACCGGACTTACAAGTAAATTTATAAATACTCTTTTTACAGATTCCAATTTAGTTTTTGCAGGTACAACTAATGGAGTTTTTTACAAAAGAATTTCAGAGAATCAATGGCATTCTCTTAACAATACTGAATTTAATCTTGATGTAACCAATTTTATTTCAGATTCAACTTATATCTATGCGGGAACAAAGGGAAACGGAGTTTGGCGAATGCCAAGAAAAGATATACTTACATCAGTAAATGAATATTCAGCAGGTGTATTAAATTTCTCATTATCACAAAATTATCCAAATCCATTTAATCCTTCTACGAGTATAAAATTTTCTTTAGAGAAATCTTCTATGGTAAAATTAATAATTTATGATATTTCAGGAAAAGAAATTATACGATTGATTGACGGAAATATTAGTGAAGGAAATCACAGTATAATATTCAACGGACAGAATCTTCCGAGCGGAATTTATTTTGCAAAGCTTACAGCCGGCAAACAGGAAAGTATTATTAAAATGGTTCTTGCAAAGTAAGTAATATTTTTCTCAGTATATTATCACTTTTGCAGACATCACACCCCAACTTCAATAGTATCTGAAATAGAACTCGGCAACGGAATTTCAATTCCATCTTCTTTTAATCCTTCGATATGAAAATTTATTGCTTCTTTCATATTATACTTTAACTCTTCTATAGTTTTTCCTGTGCTGATGCAGCCTGGCAGATCAGGTACGTATGCACTGTAGTTGGTTTTTCCTGCCTCTATTATTATAGCGTATTTCATAAAATTAATTTAGTATAAGTATTTATTTTTTCCAGAATAAATTTATTAAAATCATTTAAAAAAAGTTTGCAAAAAAAATTTCTTTGAGCCTTCGAGTCTTTGTGGCAAGCAATCAAAGATCAATTCCCCACCAAAGCATACACCCACTCCGCGTCATCCTCAGGAGTTTTATCGGCAGGTCTTACATTACCTGAAGTTTCAATGTCTTTCCATTTGAGCTGACCATTTACACCGTAGGGAATGAATCTGATGACGCCATTTGACGGCTCGACTTTAATCTGAAAGAAGCTTTGAAAAAAAGGCGAGTTATTATAATCAAATGCAGCAGACAGGAACTCAGGCGTGAAAGGCCAGCCGTTGAGATTCTTAGTCCAGTACCATGCAGGTTCTTTCAGAATATTATTATTGTCCTCGATCTTCATTATAAGCGGAACAGTAGCAGGATAATGTGCCCATTCTTTTTCGGGCATTTCATCTGTCGGTTTTAAAGCTGCGCCGATACTGAGATAAGCACCGCCGCCGCCGTTGACAAAGTGATACATTTTAGAATCAGGATCATTATCGAATCCGCGCTCGACATAATATTCCAGATCATGAGTATCTCCTCCCATGACAAGATTGACTTTATATTGCCTCAGCAGTTCATGAATGGCTTTAAAATCAGGATTGAGGTCTCCCATATATTCTCCAACTGCATACAAGGGATGTCCTATCAGTATCATTATATATTTTCCTTTTGAAGCTTCGAGTGCCTGTTTCAGCCAGGCCATCTGATCTTCATCTATCCTTCTTAAAACGCCTGTCTCAATTGTGATGAATGCAAACTTATCTGTCTGAATCTGAAAATAAGGAGACCTCTGAAAACCAGTCGGTACTCCGTAATTATTTCTAAGTCTGTCAGCTTCTTTTATGAGACCGTAAATGTGTCCATCAGTCGATGCAGAAAGTTTCAGATCAGCATTTACGCGGGCTTTCATTGCGTCGAATGCTGCCTTGGGTTCATAGAAAGTAGCAGTGAATCCTTCGAGGGCATCGTACCAGTCGTGATTTCCGGGGATTGCATATACAGGTTTTTGAACCCCTTTCATCGGGAGCCAGAATTTATTTTCATAATCTTTCATTTCACCTGATGGATAAATAATGTCTGTAGAGATGACAAGAAATTTCACATCGGGTTTTTCTGAAACTATCTGTATCTGATCTTTGAGAATAAGCTGTGAAGCATCACCTTCACCCGGATCACCAATTACAATAAAAGAAAAATCTGAATTGTCAGTGACTCCTTCCGGCTTTAGCATAAAAGCTTCCGGACCAAGAGGTTCTCCGACAGATCTTGTGATAGCCATTCTCCAGTTGTCAGTCCGCGCTGCAGCCCAACTGTCCCACACTCCCGCAGCCCAGTTTTCAGTATCAAAATACCAGCTCATTCCAAAAACAGGAATAATAGCAGCAAGCATCGCAGCATAAGGAAGTCCCGTTTTCATTCCCGTCATGAAAGCAGATCTGAAAGAATATCCAGCATTACGTATCCGGACGGAGACTCTGAGACGGTGTACAAGATATGCATTCACTAATTTTCTTGGACTGAATTTTTTTCTTTTATCAGCAGGTACTTTATCTACCCACAGCCACAACTTTCTTGTAATTGGTATTGTGATTTTTTTTAACAAAGCCCGAAGCGGAGTGATAATTCCGTAAGTGATTATTAGTGCAACTACAATATCGCCGAAGAGTGCAACTGCCGGTGAAAATATTCCAAGAGACGTTTTATCAAAACCCATCCTTCCGAGATGAATTACAAAAAGCAGTAAAAGAAAAACTATTATCCAAGACTTGTCTGCCGGGTATCTGGCATCTTCTTCTGACTGAATTTTACTGATTGCAGATTTTACCGAAGGAGTATCTGGCAGATGAAGACTTTTGATCACATCTTCACCGCTTGATCTGTAGTTACCTTCTTTTGCGTGATAAATATTTATGGCAGTTCCGAAGATCCTCCAAGCGCCGACTATAGCAATTGTCCAGTCGGTTCCGAAATTTTTTGTAAATAGAATTATTGCGATGACGGCAAAATTTCCGATCATAGCAAGTACATCATACAAATAATCTTTTTTATTTTTTATACTTTTTACAGCTTCCACACCGTATTTAATTCCATCTATGCAGAATGTGATCACAATAAAAATTATCAGTGCAGTTCCCATCAGCAGAGATGCATTGATAAGTAATATACCAAATAAAAGTGTGATCGCTGAACTGAACCACGCCGATCTTCTTTCTTCGTCAGTAGCTCTTCTGAAACCGTGAAAAATTTCCAGTATCCCTGCAAGTATCAGCAATCCTCCCACACGCGGCTCTAAATGTCCTTCAGGCCATATCGGTGCGATGAGTGAAAGTATTCCAAGGAGAGCAGCTATTGCAATGAATACATATTTCTGAACAGATGTAGTTTTTTTTCGCATAATCATTTTTATAAAAAGTATTTATTTAAAATACAGACAGGAATATATTTTATTATGAAATTTTATAAAAATAATTTAATCAAATCCATAGTTAAAAAATTGTATAAAACTATTACCTCTGAAATTACAAAACTTCTGACACGGATGTGAATTTTTAAAAATTTCTTCATTTAAATACAATTTACGAATCATTAAACTTACAAGAAAAAGGAGTAAAAATGAAAAAGAAAATAGGAGTTTGGCTAGACCATTCAAAAGCAAAATTAATAGAAATAATGGAAGGCGGATCAGAGATCACAACAGTTCATTCACCATATAAAAGGCGGATAAGGATTCCCGGAGAGAGTAGCAGCAATGTTCAGACACGGTTTGGAAAAAGATATTTTTCAAATACAGATTTCAAAATTCATCAGAAGAAACAGAATGACAAGAATGTTTATTTTAAGGATCTGGAGAAAAGATTGCAAAAATATGATATGATCTTATTATTTGGACCTACGCTTGCAAAAACCGAACTAAGTAATTTCCTTTCAGAGAAAAAACTTTTTGCATCGAAGTCAATAGTTCAGAAAAATTCAGATAAGATGACAGAGAATGAAATGGTTGCATTGGTGAGAAAGTATTTTGAGAAAAACTGAGTTCTTTAAATTTAAATAATGGAAACGGCTTTAATCAATTTTAACTATTTTTAATTAATGTTTTATTTATGATAAATTTATAAAACAGAATACTGCTTTGACATTTTTTTATGTATTAATTAATTTGAACAGGTTTGGAAATTTCAATTTAAATAATTTCAGACCTTTTTAAAAATGAACAGATGAAAATAAAATGAATTTATTAAAAATTAAAATGAAGATATGAAATTAACAGATGAACAAAAGGAGATCATAAAATCCGAAGGGAATATTAAGATCAACGCAGTAGCCGGATCAGGCAAGACCACCACTATTATAGAGTATGCCAAAGCCCGCCCTGAAAACAGTAAAATACTTTATCTCGCATTTAACAAATCGGTAAAGACAGAAGCGATCAAAAAATTTGCCGCAAAAAAATTATACAATGTAAAGGTCGAGACTGCGCATTCACTTGCTTACGGACATATTGTGTACGGGCACGGATACAGAGTCAGTGCGAAAGGTTACAAGTCGCATGAGATCTGTGAAATATTGCATCTCAGCGGAGTGGGAGAAAAGCATGGTGAACATATAGTTGCAAATCACATAAGCAAATTCATTTCATATTTTTGTAACAGTGATAAACAAAAAGTCAGCGAGTTGAATTATACGGATGTCGTTTCGGATAACAGGGCAAATGCATTTGTCTCAAAGCATTATGATTATATTGAAAATCAGACAAGACTTTTTCTTAGTAAAATGAACAGCGGTGAAATTGAGATCACTCATGATTTTTATTTAAAGAAATTTCAGTTGTCAAATCCAAAACTTAATTATGATTATATACTTTTTGATGAAGGTCAGGATGCATCGGGTGCTATGCTTGATGTTTTTCTGAAGCAGGACGCGGTCAAAGTAATAGTAGGTGATACTCATCAGCAGATTTACGGATGGAGATTTGCTGTGAATTCTCTTGAGAAAGCTGAATTCAAAACATTCAGTCTTACAAACAGTTTTCGTTTCAGTCAGGACATTGCGGATCTTGCAATGGAAGTACTTAAGTTGAAAAGTCAGCTTGCTTCTTTTAAACCCAGTCCTATTTTTGGAAAAAATCTTTCGGGCGAAACAGGTTCAACTGCTGTCATTGGCAGGACGAATCTTGGTCTGCTTGTAAATGCAATTGAAATCGTAACAGGAAAGAAAAAGATCAACAGTCTTTACTTTGAAGGTAATTTCAATTCATATACTTATTCGGAAGAAGGTGCATCACTCTATGATGTATTAAATCTTTATAACGGTAAACATAAAAGTATAAAAGATAAACTTATTAAACAAATGAGGTCTCTGAGTGAACTTCAGAATTATATTAACAAGACAGGAGACTCACAATTGTCGATGCTTGTAGAGATCGTGAAGGAATATGGAAATGACATTCCGCAGATCTTAAAAAAGATCAAAGAGCTGCATGTGTCAGATGATAAAAAAGAAAAAGCTGATGTGATATTTTCGACTGTGCACAGATGTAAAGGAATGGAATATGACGCTGTTCAGATAGTGAACGATTTTATTAATGAAGAAAAACTTGAAAAGCAGAAAGAGGAATTAAAAAAAACGGGTTCCGGATTGTCGAAGATTAATGAAGAGATCAATCTTCTTTATGTAGCGGTAACGAGAACAAAGAACTGCATTCAGATACCTGAAACACTTCTCCCGAAAGGTTTTCCGGACTCACCCAGGATAAAGAAAATTATCGGTGAGCCGGTTTCAGGAAATAAAGATAATAAAAATTATTCAAAGATTCCGTATGAGAAACCTGATTTCAGCAGCACCGGCAAAGTATATTCCGTTGATAAGGTCAGAGAGAAATTTAAATCTGCTTATACGCCTTGGACAGAGAAGTTGGATGATGAACTCACTGTAATGTATTGTGAAGGAGCCGGTATAAAGAAAATGGCAAAACATTTTGGTAGGACACTCAATGCGGTAAAGATGCGGATAGAGAAACTGGAGCTTGAAGATATTTATGGATAGAAAAATTCTGAATACATTTTAAATTTCAGTAGCCGCAACCTTTAGGTTGCGGCAACAATTGAGTATCAACAAGGCAAGTTTTAATTCAATACCCGCAGAGCACGTGACTCTTCGGGAACAATGAATATGTGACTCTTCTGGTACTATGATTTTATTTATAATATTAATTTCAAATTACATTTAAATTGATGAAACCAAAAGACGCATACAGATCATGGTCTGAGCAATATGATACTAATATTAATAAAACCAGAGATCTCGAAGGATTTGCTTTAAGGAAAGAACTTGAAAGTATAAGTTTTAATAATTGTCTTGAGATCGGATGCGGCACAGGTAAAAATACTGAATGGCTTTTGACAAAGTCAGAAAAGGTTACTGCCATTGACATTTCACCTGAGATGATTTCAAAGGCGAAGGAAAAGATTCGATCGGATAAAGTTAATTTTATTCAGGTAGACATTAATAAGGAATGGAATTTTTCAAAAGAGAAATTTGATCTGATCAGTTTCAGTCTTGTACTTGAACACATAGAAGATCTGGATCATATTTTTTATGAAATTTCAAAAGCTTTATCCAAAGAAGGTCATGTCTATATAGGTGAGCTTCATCCTTTCAAACAATATACAGGAACCAAAGCCAGATTCGAAACTGCTGAAGGAATTCAACTAGTAACCTGCTTTGATCACAATATTTCTGATTTTATAAATTCTGCAAAAAAGAACGGTCTCATAATTTCAGAAATAGATGAATATTTTGACAATGAAGAACATATCGGCATTCCGAGAATACTTACATTAATATTCCAAAATAAATAGCTTCAGATTAGAGAGTATGTTACGTCAGTTTTGAAGTGTAGAATGTAATAAATTATTTTCATAAATTGAGATACTTCTAAATCAATAAAAAATTTTTCTTATGTATAAAAGAATTGAAGTTCTTTTTTTACCTGTGATCATATTTATAAGCATTGCAATGATTTTTTCAATTAACGGATGCAGCAGTGAGGACAGTTCAGTAAATCCACCTGTGACAGGCGAAGTATTACTGGCGGAAGTATCAGGGGATTCTATAGGTGTAACATCAGGATTATCAACCAAAAAAATCAGCATTTCAGGAAGTACATTAAATTTTACTGACAGAGACAGTGCTCGAATTACTTTTTACTATTCGGGAGAAAATAACAGTTCTACAGAGCCATTGAAAATTCAATACAACTCAGGATCAGCAGATATACCAATTTATATTGCGAATACTCTGAACATTACTCCAGTCGAACAATATTTTGATACCACCATAGTTTCGCCGAAAGTAAACGAATATTTTAATTACAAGATAGCAACTACTTCTACAGGTTTTTCTTATTTTAAATTCAGAGATCTTAAGATTTATAAAAAATAATTTTAAACCAAATCGACTTCTATTAAGCAGTTGTCTGTTTTATCTGCTGAAATTAATATTCCTTCATTTTTAAAATCGTATTTAAACTAATGCCTGAATTATTCCGTATATTTTTCCTCTGATCAGTTCTTTCAGTTCAAAAATTTATAATTTAAGAAGTACACTAAATTAAATTTTATTCCTATTGAAATTTTCTATAAATAATCTAAGTAAGTCCTACGAAGGATCCCGTAAAGCTCTCGACAATATAAATATTGAAATCGGTCACGGAATGTTTGGACTGCTTGGTCCAAACGGTGCCGGCAAATCTACTTTGATGAGGATCGCTGCTACAGTTCAATTACCTGATGAAGGAAATATTTATTTTGATGAGATAAATGTTTTGAAAGATCCGATGAGTTACAGAAAATTACTTGGATATCTACCACAGGAATTTGGAATTTATCAGGGAATGAATGCAGATGAACTGCTTGACTATTTTGCAATTTTAAAAGGGATCTCATCATCTAAAGATAGAAAAGTAATAGCGGAAAAAGTTCTGGAAATGACAAACCTGTTAGATGTCAGAAAAATGCATGTCAGTAAATATTCAGGCGGGATGAAACAAAGATTTGGAATTGCTCAGATACTTTTAAACGATCCGAAAATTATAATAGTAGATGAACCAACGTCAGGACTGGATCCTGCTGAGAGAAAACGTTTTTTAAATCTCCTTCGTGAAATTGCCAGTACAAACATAATTATTTTTTCTACACATATTGTAGATGATATTAAAGATCTCTGTAATGACATGGCAATAATTAACAAAGGAAGAATTCTGAAAACAGGTTCACCTTCTTCTGCTGTAAAAGAATTAGATAAAAAGATATGGATAATTAATATTGATAAAAATGATCTGGAAGAATTTGAAAGATCGCATAGAGTAATTTCATCTAAATTTAACGAAGACAATTCTCTTAGTGTAAAAGTTTATTCAGAAGAAAAACCTACCTCAGAATTTATTGAAGCTGATCCTGATCTGGAAGACCTTTACTTTTCTGTACTTGAAAGTGACAAGCACATTATAAGCTGATGTTTATTTCTATTATTAAATTTGAGTTAAGACTCTGGCTGAAAAGTCTTTCATTTTATTTTTACTCATTTGTATTTTTTTTTGCAGCACTATTTTCATTATCGGGATCTGCAGGATTATTCGGTGAGGGTTCAGGAGGTACCGGTATTGCAAATTCACCTGTAGATATACTTTCGACAGCTATATTTTTTAATAAATTATTTTTGCTGCTGATTCCAGTAATCATCGGAACAGTTATCAGCAGAGATTACATCAGCAAAACTAACAGATTTTTATTTTCCTATCCCGTAAAAAAATCAGATTACTTAGCCGGAAAATTCACAGGCGGTTTTATTACAGTCGTATTTATTTCCATTTTAGTAATGTCGGGTATGGCTTTAGGATTATTGCTGCCGGGTATAAATTCAAACCAGGTAATTGAGTTTAACTTAACTGCATATTTACAGACCTTTTTTCTTTACTTCCTTCCTAATTTATTTTTGGTTTCAGTAATTGTCTTCGCAGTAGTCTCAAGGAAAAAGAACATCTATTCAGGATTTTTAGCAGTTATTATTTTATTACTGCTTACGAGATCGATCAGCGGAATCATGTTCAGTACAGGTTTCGGATTTCCTGAGATCACAGCAGATCCATTTGGTGAAATATTTTTTGAGAATAAAATAAAGTATTTCTCTGCATTAGAACTTGCAAGCATACCAATCCCATTCGGAATAGAATATCTAGTAAACAGAATATTCTGGATGATGACAGCTTTAGTAATCTTGTTTTATACCTATAGAAAATTTTCATTCAGTGAGACAGAAAAAATAAATGCAAGATCATTTTTAAAAGGAAAAGAAATATACACGGAGGAAAAATTTTCTCCCATATCACACGACATAGTATTCAATTTTAGTTTCAGTGAAAATGTAAAATCAATATGGAGACTATCTCAATATGATTTTTATTTCATAACAAGAAATCTGTCATTCAGGATATTAGCAGTTATCGGTGCATTATTCATTGGTGTACTAATCTTGAAAGGAAATACTGACACAGGTGTAAAATTACTTCCGGTGACTTGGACAATAATGAGTATTCCTTTTATATTTTACTCGCTGCTTATAATATTTCTCACATTTCTTTATTCAGGATTACTGATGAACCGTTCTGAAAGTGCGGGTATGAAAGAATTAGAATGCGTGACACCGGTACCGAATTTTGTTTTGTATTTCTCAAAGCTGACTGCGCTGATTAAAATTCAGATACTGATGCTTCTGATAATGATGATCACCGGAATCCTGATACAGATCTACAGCGGATATTACAATTTTGATATCGGTAATTATGTTTACACTTTGTTCGGAATTCATCTCATCGGTTTTGTCATCTGGGCTGTAATGGCGTTGTTTATTCAAACCATAGTAACGAATTCATTTACAGGACTCATAATTTTGGTTTTACTTTTTTTAGGAATAGACTATCTGCCATTTGGAGATGCAGGTTCATTTGTATTAAAATTCAACAAGAATCCTGAGCCGGATTTTTTTCTGAAATATTCTGAGATATCAGGTTTCGGACATTCTGTATATCCATATTTTATTTCAAAATTATACTGGACTCTGTTTTGTCTGGTATTGATCAATCTTTCAATAATTTTAAACAGAAGAATTAAAGCGAATACTATAAATGAGCGGAACAAAGCAGTCAGATCCGGCTTTAGTTCTAGAAAGGTTATGGCATTGGCAGGATTGACGGCAGTATTTATTCTGAGTGGAATGTATATTTACAATGAAAAGAAAAATGAGTCTAAGATGCAACTTACAGAAGATCAGAAATCTGATCACATGTCATATTTTCAAAATGAATTTGGAAGTTATGAATCTCTTCCTCAGCCTAGGATCGTTAAGTTGAATTTTAATATGGATATTTTTCCTGATGAAAGTTCATTTACAACAGAAGGATATTATATATTGGTAAATAAAACAAATTATGCAATCGACAAACTATTTTTAAAAAGCGGCTATGACGAAATTACTTCTTATACTTTTTCTGAAGGAGCAGAGAGGGAAGCATATGACAGCGTTCTAAAATTTTCCGTATATAAATTAAGTAAAGTTATAGAGCCAATGGATTCTATAAAATTATACTTCAGTATTAAAAATATTTCAAACACACTACTTACACAAAACTCCAATGTACTTGAAGACGGTACTTTTATAAAGAGTGACATATTCCCTCAAATTGGATTTTTAAATCTTAAGAATGAAAATAAAATAAATCCGGAAGACAGTATTTTACATTTAAATCATTATCAAAGATATGATTCTGACCTGATAGAATACGAAGCAATTGTAAGTACGAGCAAAGATCAGACTGTTGTTATGCCTGGAGTACTCATAAACGAAAGGGAGGAAGACGGCAGAAAATATTTTCAATACAAATCCGAAGGGAATATCAAATTTGTTTTAGGAATAAATTCGGGAGAGTTTAATATTTATAATGAATCTCATAAAGGAAAAGAGCTCAGTATTTTTTATAATAAGGATCACAGAAATAACATAGATAATTTTGCAGACGGCATTAAATCTGCATTAGAATATAACACAGATTATTTTGGAGATTATCAGCACAGTAATATTTCGATAATTGAATTTCCAAGGTCCGAAGGCAGCTATGCAACTACTTCAGGAAATACAATTCAGATCTCAGAAATTAGATTTATAAATGATGCAGGAGAAGACGGAGAAGCGAACACTGACATTTCCTTTTATACTGCTGCTCACGAACTGACTCATCAGTGGTGGGGAAATCAGATCATACCTGCAGATGCAGCAGGTGCGCATATGCTGACCGAGAGCATCACGGAATATACCACTGCAAAAATTTATGAAAGAAAATTTGGCAAAGAGAAAGCATTAGATTTTCTGAAAATTCAGTATGACCGGTATCTGAAAGGCAGAGCTGAAGAAAATGAAAATGAAGTTGCACTGAAGTATGTAAATCCTGAGCAGACTTACATTTCATATGGTAAGGGTTCTATAGCGTTTTATATTTTGAGTGAATATTTAGGAGAAAAAAATCTAAACAGAATACTCAGATCCTTTCTTGAAAAAAATAAATTTAAGGGACCGCCATATACAACAACTCTGGAGTTAGTTAAATATCTAAAAAATGAAACGTCGGAGAATTTACATTATATGATTTATGAACTTTTTGAATCTGCAGACTTTGAAAAATTTTCAGAGCATTACAAAAAGTTAGAAAACATTACGGAATAAAAATTATTTACTAATCTTCTTTCTCACCGCTGTCAGAATCTCCCTGTAAATTATACAGAAGTTTTCCGTCCTGATCGAACATATACTCGCTGCCTTTTACTTCAGCCATATAAGATATTTTACCGGTGGGATCAGTAATTTTTGCAGCTTCATCTATTTGTCCGTTGTTAAGATTTTTTGAAATATAATCTGTTACACCTTCGGGAAGATCGGATATAGCGATCTCTGATTCAGTCTGAATGACAGTTCCGTTTGCATCGAACAATACAGATGTTACCAAATCGTTGATCTTTACACCTCCTTCAAAGTAAGCGCCTTCAGCTTCCCATTCTACATTATCTGCATTTGGATAGATAGTGTTGAATGCATTTAAGACAGCTTCAGGAACCTGAGACTCTGTAAGATTTTGCGCATTTACATTACTGCAAATTACTAATACGAATAAGACTAAGATTAAATTTTTCATTTTATTAAATTTGATTATACAAAAGTAGTAATTTTTTATGAAATATAAATAGATAAATTTAATTTTGCCACAAAGCCACAAAGCCACAAAGCCACAAAGCCACAAAGTCACAAAGTCACAAAGTCACAAAGTCACAAAGTCACAAAGTCTTAAAGTAGATATTTTTAGTGCATTTAAACTTCGAGTCTTTGAGGCTTAGAGGCAATTTCAACGTTTTAAGAAAAGCAGTCCAGTTATGGAACGAGAGAAATTTTTAATATAAAAAATGTGACTGTTGTAAAACGGTATTGAATTTTGTAATTTGAAATTACTTAATTTAAAAATTTACCAAGAATAACTTACTCATTTTAAAATGACAAAGTCAGAAATAATCCGGAAGTATTTAGGCTCATATGAAACAGGTGACAGAAAAACAATCGAAGAAATTTTATCGGACGAATTCATTTTTACAAGTCCACAGGATGATCACATAGACAGGTTAGCATATTTTGAAAAGTGCTGGTCAATGAGCAGCATGAATCCTTCAATACCGATAGAAACAATTTCTGAGTCAGGTGATGGGGCATTTGTACTTTATGAATGTGAGATGAGCGGAATGAAATTCCGCAACACAGAGTACATTAAGTTTGATGGTGAAAAAATTATTTAGGTTGAAGTTTTTTTGGGGAATGACTTTAAAAATTATTTATAATTTAAATGTCAAAATACCGGATAGTCGGAGCTTCATCCGACAGAGGAAATAAACCAGCTCAAATGCTTACAGCATTCTTTACTAAAGTGTACGATAATTAAAACAGAAATAAAACAGTTTCAGAACATTCACGTTGACAGCGGAATGTCATCAATAAAAGTTTAGAAATGAAAATATTAGTTACAGGAGCTACAGGATATATCGGTCAAAGACTTATACCGGCATTAATTCAGAATGGGCATGAAGTGATCTGCTGTGTAAGAGATGTTAACAGATTTGATTTAGATAAATATAAGCAGGGAAAGCTTAAAGTCATTGAAGTAAATTTTCTTAACAAAGAATCTGTAACTCGGATACCTGCTGAGATAGATGCTGCATATTATCTTATACATTCAATGTCAGCAGCTAATGAAGATTTTGAATCGCTGGAAAAAATCACTGCGGAGAATTTCAGAGACAGAATAGAGGAAACTAATGCCAAACAGGTCATATATCTTAGCGGGATAATTAATGATAAAAAATTATCTAAACATTTAAAGTCGAGAAGAGCTGTAGAAAAAATATTATCGGATTCAGATTATAATCTTACAACATTGAGAGCGGGAATAATATTAGGTTCAGGCAGTGCTTCATTTGAAATAATACGTGATCTGGTGGAGAAGCTGCCTGTAATGATAGCTCCAAAATGGCTGAGTACGAAATCCCAGCCGATTGCAAGCAGAAATGTAATTGAATTTCTTACAGGAGTTTTACTAAATGAAGAAACTTTTGACAAAAGCTATGATATAGGTGGTCCGGAGATATTGACATATAAGGAAATGCTTTTAAGATTTGCGAAAGTCCGTAATCTGAAAAGAAGGATAATAACTGTTCCGGTAATGACTCCGAAACTTTCATCATACTGGCTGTATTTTGTTACTTCCACTTCATTTACTCTGGCTACTAATTTAGTGAAAAGTATGGGAGTTGAAATAATATGTAAGGAAAATAATCTGAGTAAAATGCTGGACATCAATTTACTTACATATGAAGAGTCAATATCAATGGCATTTGACAGGATACAAAATGAGGAAGTAGTGTCCAGCTGGAAAGATGCTTTGTCAAGCAGAGTACTTGGTGAGGGAATAACGAAGCATATCAACGTGCCGGTTTACGGATGTTACGTCGATAAAAGAGAATCAGAAATGAAAGATCCAGATGCAGTTTTAAATAAGATATGGTCAATTGGCGGCAGGAATGGTTGGTATTACGGGAACTGGCTTTGGGGAATCAGAGGGTTTATTGATAAGTTGTTTGGTGGAGTTGGACTTCGCAGAGGAAGAAAAAACAGTAATGTGATCAAGGCAGGAGATTCACTTGATTTCTGGCGGGTTTTAAATGCTGATAAAAAAGAGAAAAGACTTTTACTTTACGCAGAAATGAAATTGCCCGGTGAGGCATGGCTGGAATTTAAAATCGAAAACAATAAATTATATCAGACTGCTACATTCAGACCTCTGGGTTTATTTGGAAGAATATACTGGTATGCAGTTTTGCCATTTCATGGAATTATTTTTAGCGGTATGATGAGAAAAATATCATCAGCGGAATAATTTTTAAAGAAAAAATATATAGAAATAGCATTTCTTATTTAATTTATTCATATTTGTGTTAAAGAAAAAACAGAATAATTATTAAAAATAATAAAAAGTATTATGCAAAAAACAGTTATACTTTTTTTACTACTTTTAACCCCCGAATTTATTTTTTCACAGTCAAAACCGGATACTTCAAAAAGCGGCTTTTCAGGAAAGATCAGAGTCGTTGCGGGAGAAAAATATGACATAAGCGGAGTTTCGGAAATCTTTCTAGGCAAGCACTGGAGGGATCTGTGGACTACCCCGTTTGACGTAAACATACTTAACCTGAATACATTTGCAGGCGGACTGACTCCATATAAACGCGGAGGCGGATTGCAGACAAAGTCACTTAGATTTAAAGGTGAAGACGGAAAAGTTTATAAATTCCGTTCGATTGACAAAGACCCAAAAAAAATTCTACCGAAAGATCTACAGGAAACTGTGTTTGCCGATGCAGTACAGGATCAGATCAGCACATCAAATCCGCTTGCTGCCATTATAGTAGCATCAATGCTGAATCAGGTCGGGATCATAAATTCCGTACCTATAATTGTGTATATGCCGGATGATCCAAAACTTGGCGAATACAGAAAAGATTTTGCAAAAGTACTCGGTACGCTTGAAGAAAATCCTGAAAGCGGTGATGAAGATGAAAAAGGTTTTGCCGAGTCTGATAAAATAATGAATTCATATAAGCTATATAAGAAATTAGAAAATGATAACGATAATCAGGTAGATGATATAGAATTTTTAAAAGCAAGATTATTTGATCTGATGATAGGAGACTGGGACAGGCATTCTGACCAGTGGCTCTGGGCAGGATTTGAAGAAGACGGTAAAATGGTTTATAAGCCGATTCCGCGTGACAGAGACCAGGCGTTTTGTTTATATGACGGTCTGATCCCGTTTTTTGTCGGTGAGTATGTTACACAGATCGAAGGATACGGAGAAAATTATCCGGGGATATATGATCTTTCATGGAATGGCAGATACGTTGACAGAAAATTTCTGACTCAGCCGACCAAAAAACAATTTGACTCTGTGGCAAGATTCATTCAGAGTAGGATCACAGATGAAGTTATTGTAAACGCTGTAAAGCAGATACCTGTAGAATGGTATAGTCTCGAAGGGAAATATCTTACAGACATGATAAAATCAAGGAGGGATCAGCTTCCGGAAGCAGCCGATGAGTATTATGAATTATTAAATTCCGTTGCTGATATTTATGGAAGTGATAAAAGAGAATATATAGAGATAAATAATATCAGTGATGAAAAAATCGAAGTGAAAATATATAAACAGGATAAGGAAACAAAGGAAAAGAAAGGAGAGCCTTTTTTTAAAAAGACTTTTGATTCGGAGTACACAGATGAGATAAGGATATATTTAAATGAAGGCAAAGACATTTTGGAATTTAATGGTGAAAATAACAGCGGCATTGAGATCAGAGTGATAAAGGATAAACAAAAACTGACTGTAAAAGGGAATAAAGATAACGATATAGAATTTTACAAAGATGACAGACCAAATGATAATATTCAAATAAGAAATGAACCACCGGTGAATGACAGGGGAAGTGAATGGAGATTTATGCCGGTTTTTAATTATGATTCGGATAATGGCATTGAACTAGGAGGCCAACCGATTTTTTATAAGTATGGATTCAGAAGCAAACCTTATGTATATAAAATGACTCTTTCAGGAAGTTATGCTTTTAATGCTCAGAGTTATAATTTCAAATACACGGGAGATTTTTATTCTATAATAAATGATAAACGTATAAACTTAGAGTTACTTATGACTCAGCTTGCTATCACAAGATATTTTGGAGAAGGTAATGAAACTATATTAGTGGACAGTCTTCAGGACAACAAATATTATAATGTAAAACAGGGATTGTTTAATGTTGCAACTACATTTTATTTTCCATTCAGGAAAGATCTGGAATTAACTTTAACACCATTTTATAAACAGCCGAATGTCAGTTATGATCAAAATACATTACTCGGACAAGATCCTGATACATACGGCATTGGCAGATTAAACTTTGCCGGGATAAATACTTCATTTGTTTATGATACCCGTGATAATACAATGGAGCCATACAAGGGAATCTATGCACAGGCACTTGGTAACTGGACGCCGAATATTTTTGATAATAATTATGGATTCGGCAAAGCCGGAATAGATATCCGAGCATATGTTTCAACAGATACAGTAAAAGGCGTTACATTTGCATTCAGGACGGGAGCGGGAAAAGTATGGGGAGATTATCCGTTCTATGAATCAATGTTTCTCGGCGGCACAAATTCTTTAAAGGGATTTTCAAGAGAAAGATTTGCAGGAGATGCAGTGGTAGTAGCTCAATCCGAAATAAGATTAGCAGTTGCAAGGGTAAACATACTTGTACCCGGAATGCTTGGATTTTCTGTATTTGGAGGAACCGGTAGGGTTTACTTGGGCGGAGAAGATTCTGAAAGATGGCATAGTTCATTCGGCTCTACGGTCTGGATCACATATTTAGATAGAATGTTTAACTTAGGATTAACGGTAGCAAAATCGGATGAAGGTTTTAAATTTTTCTTTGGAACGGGATTATTTTTATAGAGACATTCCCTAAACGTTTGGCTTGCCTTTAAGTCTCCGAGACTCAAAGTTTAAAAACATATAAATTTAACTTCTTTGAGCCTTAGAGACTTTGAGGCAAAATAAATAAATTTGTTTGGAAACGAGCATCAAAATTATTTTTAAAATAAATCAATAAAAATGAATTTCAAATTCAGTCCGCATATAGCGATACAGGTAAAAGATTATGAAAAGGCAAAAGGATTTTATGAAAATGTATTGGGAATGGAAATGAAGAAGACCTCCGATAAGGAAACTCATTTTATAAAGGACGGGATAAATTTTTATATGGAGAATAGTGACGGCGGCTGTACATTTTTTGAATTCAAAGTGGAAAGTGTAGAGGAGGCATTGAAAATTTTAGATGGAGAAGGTTGTAAAGTCACTCAGGTGTACAGTGAAAAAAGTAAGATGATCGCAGATCCTTATGGGATAAGGTTTCATATCTGGGAGGAATAAATATTTATTATGCATAGAGCTTAATTTTTTAAAAAGCATTCCCAAAGTTAAAAATATTATGAGTTTAAATATCCAAAGAAAACGTAACATAAATTCGGTTCTGCTTTTTATATCCGTAACGTCAGCCACTTCTGTAATTTTTTGTATTATAATTCAGGGATTTTTACTTAAACCAATTATAAACCATTTTCTGTTTGGATTGGTGTTTGGCCTGATCATTTCAATACTTGAGATATATTTTCTTGAAAAAAGATTCAGAAGACTTAAATTTTCTGCTTCAGTAATTTTAAGAAGTCTTTTGTATATTTTTGTATTTATGTTAATTCTGTTTATAATATTAAAAATTAATCTGGGATTTGAGCATAACGAAGAATTTCAAGAAAAGGTAAAAAAATTCGGTACACTGACAAACTTTTTAGAGAGCAAGGCTTTTTTTACAATGCTGTCTGTTGGTGTCTTAATGATCTTTACAATAAATTTTATCAGGCAGATCAACAGACTAATGGGACAGAATGTACTTATAAATTATATTACAGGAAAATATCAGTTACCTCTTGAAGAAGAACTTATCTTTATGTTCCTGGATCTGAAGTCATCCACGGCAATTGCTGAAAGAATTGGTCTTGAAAAGAATCATGCATTCCTGAATGATTTTTTTTATGATATGACAGATTCCATTTTAGAAAGTAAAGGCAGGATCTATCAGTATGTCGGCGATGAGATAGTAATAACCTGGCGTATGAAAGACGGTATAAGCAATCATAACTGTATCAGTTGTTTTTTTAAAATAAAAAAAAGAATAACTGACAAAAAAGATCTGTATTTAAAAAAGTATAATGTATATCCTGAATTCAAAGCAGGGATACATTGCGGAAAGGTAATCACAGGAGAGATCGGCGACATAAAAAAAGATATTGTGTATCACGGCGATACAGTGAATACTTCGTCACGGATTCAGTATGAATGTAATGGTTTTGGAAAACCATTTCTGATATCAGAGACATTACTTAAAAAAATGGATCTGAAAGATGAGTATAAAACAGAGTCCATGGGCAAAATAAAATTAAGAGGTAAGTCTGAGGAGCTGGAGTTGTATTCGGTAGAGGAATTAAAATATAAAGATTAAAAATCTGTAATTTGTATAGTACACTGTCGAAGAAGATTTTTTATTATAAACAGATGGTCAGAAATTTGATTATAGAATAAAAAAAACCGGAAGACCACTCTTCCGGTTTTTTAAGTTTATATATTAAAATATTGATCAATAATTTATTGATGCAAGAATATTATGTTTCAAACTTAGATCTGATTGAGCAAGTTGTTCTTTTCCGATCTTTATTGTAACCTTGTTAATAATCCCGCTAAATCTGAACGGAAGTGTATAATCTTTTGGATCAACTGCTGTACGTGTATCAATACCGACATCAAAAGTTTCACCAAGATTAAGCAGGAACGGAGTAGTATGCGGTATATCTTTGCTTACAACTTCCTTACCGTCCACACTCAGTTTACCTGAACCACCTTTTCCAAATCCGGGACCTTTATATTTG
This sequence comes from Ignavibacteria bacterium, assembly GCA_049293015.1. GTDB lineage: Bacteria > Bacteroidota > Ignavibacteria > Tepidaquicellales > Tepidaquicellaceae > UBA2330. The sequence goes on along the minus strand of JBATSB010000019.1, from coordinate 1,889 downwards.
AAATCGAATACAATAGTATGTTTGCCGGGTGAAAGAGCTTCGGTTCCTTCCCATTTAAATTTTTCAAGAGCAAGTAAATTATAAGTAAAGACTGGTTTGCCTTTTAATAAATACAATCCGTATCCGCCAAAGGCACCTCCTTCTGTTACGATCATACCGTCACCGTTTTGTGTAACTTCTATATCGGCAGTAATAGTATAATCCTTATTCAGAATATTTGATGCGATGCTCATAGGTAATCCTGAAAGTACGCCTGTATATGTAAATTCACTTTTACCGGCAGTAGCACTGGGTCGTGGAGCAAGGACTCTTGGAAGAACTGAATTATCCAGAGGAAAAACGTTATACTTTTTTGCTTCTGATACAAATAATGCCTGGAGTTCTTTTAGCTTTTCAGGATTCTTTTCTGCAAGATCAAAATTCTGTGAATAATCATCAGTTATATTATACAACTCCCATTTGTAATCCTTTGGAGGTGGCATTTTTTCCCTTCCCATAAGCCAAGGTGGTTCCGGTGGAACTGTCGAAGCTATCCAGCCTTCATTATAAATTGCTCTTTCGCCGAACATCTCAAAATACTGAGTCTTCCTTTCTGAAGGTACATTATCATTTGCTTTTTCCCATGTATATGACATGCTTACACCTTCAATAGGTTTCTGTTCAATCCCGTCAACTGTTTTAGGAGCAGGGATTTGTGCAGCATCAAGAATTGTAGGGACGATATCTATAAGATGATGAAACTGTGTTCTTATGCCGCCTACATCTTTAATACGATTTGGCCATGAAATACACATTCCCTGTCTGGTGCCTCCAAAGAAAGAAGCAATTTCCTTTGTCCATTTAAAAGGAGTATCAAAAGCCCACGACCATGCAACAGACATGTGAGGCTGAGTTCCCGCTTGTCCCCAATCATCATAGTATGGTAACTGATCCTTTACTGGAACAGGAATTCCCTGCAGAGCAGCTAGATCAAATGGTGTTCCAGAAGTTGTTCCCTCAGGGCTTGTTCCATTGTCACCTGTAATATATATGATCAAAGTATTATCAAGTTTACCCATATCTTCAACGGACTGTATAACGCGTCCTATTTCATGATCTGTGTAAGCAACATATCCTGCAAAAACTTCTGCCTGTCTTGCAAACAATTTTTTGCTGTCAGCATCAAGAGTTTCCCATTGCGGAAGATCATCCGGCCATGCGGTCAACTGAGTGTTCTGAGGAATTACTCCAAGTCTTTTCTGATTAGCAAATATCTCTTCCCTCATTTTATTCCAGCCCATATCAAATTTTCCTTTAAACTTATCACTCCATTCTTTCTTCGGCTGGTGTGGTGCATGAGTTCCGCCGGGCACATAATAAACAAAGAACGGCTTGTCATGATCAGCGGCATCAAGCTGACGCATGTAATTAATAGCATCATCTGCCATACCTGTGATAAGGTTATATTCAGGGTCATCATTAAATGGAAATATCTGTGTAGTATTTCTGAATAAGAAAGGAGTCCATTGATCTGTTTCACCTCCCACAAATCCATAAAAATATTCAAAGCCCATTCCAATCGGCCATTGATCAAAAGGTCCTGACATGGAATACTGAAAATCAGGAGTATTATGATCCTTTCCAAACCACGAAGTCGAATATCCGTTTTGTTTTAATATTTCTCCGATAGTTGCATTGTCAACTCCAATAATAGAATTGTATCCTGGAAAACCTGTGGACTGCTCTGTCACAACTCCAAATCCTACTGAGTGGTGATTTCTTCCGGTAATAATTGCAGCTCTTGAAGGAGAGCATAATGCAGTCGAATGAAACTGAGTATATTTCAATCCGTTTTTTGCAATCCTGTCCATTGCAGGAGTCGGTATAACTCCGCCGAATGTTCCGGATAC
>JBATSB010000018.1:0-17701 GCA_049293015.1 Ignavibacteria bacterium | reverse complement strand
CAAGCAAGCAAGCAAGCAAGCAAGCACATTTTAATGTAGTAAAATGGTGTTTCATAATTTCTCCTTTTTAAAATTACTTAAAACTTAAACTATTGAATTAAATAAAACAATACCCGGAAAGGTGCTTAGAAAAAATTAAGAATTTAAATTAGAAATTAAAATGATTCAAAAGGAAACTAAATTTCTGAAAGCAATTGAGATATTTCTAAAAAGGGTAAAATTGAACTCTAAACTACTTTTGTAAATTTCAGAACACGTTATTTATATTTTTGATAGTATTAAATTTATTTTTAATCGCTTTGTATAAATTTTTTAATGGCTAAAGTAATTAACATAAGCGTCTAAGTAAATCACATAATGGTCTGAGTGAATCACTCAATGGTCTGAGTAAATCACTCAATGGTCTGAGTAAATTATTAATTGGTCTGCGTAAACTACTTAATGGTCTGAGTAATTTACTTATTGGTCTGAGTAAATTACTTAATGGTCTGAGTAAATCACTTATTGGTCTGAGTAAATCACTTAATGGTCAAAGTAAATTACATAATGGTCTGAGTAAATCACTTCATGGCCTGAGTAAATCACTTAATGGTCTGAGTGAATCACTTAATGGTCTGAGTAAATCACTTAACGTTCTGAGTAAATCACTTCATGGTCTGAGTAAATCATATAATGGTCTGAGTGAATTACTTATTGGTCTAGGTAAATTACTTAATGGTTTAAGTAAATTACTAAATGGCTTAAATACCCGCCTGTGATAAATTGCCGATAAGAAATTCTGAGCAATGGCGTAAAGCATAAATATCTTGTTTGACGAACCCGGCAGTGCTTTTCTGTCGGGTGAGGAGTTTATATTTTTGTAGCCATGCGAAAGAATTTCCGGCAAGTTATCACCAGCGGGTGACTTTTTTTGTTACTTTTTTTTGTCGTTAAAAAAAAGTAAGTAGAAAATAATGAAACTTGAATTTTGTATATCAACGTTTTGGACGGATGTGGTTTCGGAATAATAAATTCTTATTTAAAATTTATTATTTAAAATTACCTAAAGTTCCATATTCAATACCTTAATCAATTTATCACAAACTCTATCGATCAGCTCATACTCAATTGTCAGAGGAGGGAGTATTCTTAAAACTGTCATTCCTCCCGGCAGTACTAGTATCCCTTCTTCCATTAATTTAAGAATATATTCTTTTGGTTTTACTCTTAGTTCAATTCCTATCATCAGTCCGATCTGTCTCAGTTCTCTGACCATTTTTAATTCAGTGGCATCAAGTCTTTTTCGGAAATGCTCACCTTTTTTTCTCGCCTCTTCAGCAAGATCATTATTGATCATAAAATCAATTGCTGCCATCGAAGCTGCGCATGTCAATGGATTTCCACCAAATGTAGTGCCGTGTTTTCCAATAGGGATGTCAATTTTATCTGAACAAACAGCAGCTCCCATTGGAAGACCGCCGGCGATTGCTTTTGCAAGACATAGTATATCCGGCTTTAGATCAAAATGTTCGCAGGCAAACATCTTTCCTGTTCTGCAAAATCCCGATTGAACTTCATCAATTATAAGTATGATCCCTTTTTCATCACACAGCTTTCTTACTTTTGTGAAATATTCCTTACTTCCGATATTAATTCCGCCTTCACCCTGAATGACTTCAAGCATAATTCCTGCAGTCTGATCATTTACAGCATTCTCAAGTTTTTCAAAATCATTAAAAGGTACAGATGAAAAACCCGGCAGCAGGGGATCAAATCCTTCACGGTATTCTTTCTTTGCAGTTGCACTGAGTGAACCGAAAGTCCTTCCGTGAAATGCTTTCATTGCACTGATGATGCCTGGCTTTTTGGTAACGAATCTTGTGAATTTAATTGCAGCTTCCACAGCTTCAGTACCCGAATTGCAGAGAAAAACTTTCCGCATATTATCGGGACATATTTTCACAAGCTTTTCTAAAAGTTCAGCCTTCTTATCATTATAAAAAATCCCCGGGCATGTGATAAGTCTGTCAGCTTGTTCTTTAATTGCTGCAGCTATAAGTGGATTTGCATGTCCGATATTTGCAACTCCGTTCCCTGAAATGCAGTCTATGTATTCTTTTCCGGTCTCATCATAAAGCAATGCATTCAAACCGGTGTTAATGATAATATCTCTCCTCGGAAAAACTCCCAGCTCGTATTTTTCCTGTATCTCTTTTGTGTTATTAATATTATTTATATCGATCATAATTTATTTAATTAATGTACCTTTATTTTCCAATGCATCCTTTATCGGATTTTCAGTTCTGCCGTCGCTGATATAGACTTCAGCAGCGCCTTCTTCGAATAATTTTTTTAATGCAAGCATCTTTCGTTTCATTCTGCCTTCTGACTTTTCTTCCTTTTCAAACAATTCACTTTTTGAAATATTTTTGATAAGTGAATCAGGATCATCTTTATCATCAAGAAATCCGGGTGCTTCAATGAGCTGAATAATCTTATCAGCTTTAAGTGAAGACTGTAAAACATTTACTATGTCATCATTTTCAGAATTTATTGCAAAATTATTTTCGTCAATTATCGGTACGCATAGTACAGGTGTGTAACCGTTATCCAAAAGTAAATTCATCAATCCGGTATTGATTTCCTTTGGCTTACCTGAAAAATCCCTTGCTATCATTAATTTACCATCCTCTTTGTATTTAATTCCGATGTTTCTTTTTCCCTGAATCACCTTGCCGTCAAGACCTGAAAGACCGACTGCATTGACTCCATTCTGCTGGCAGAGTTCGACGATCCTTTTATTTCGAAGTCCCGAGTAAGCCATCATCATCACATCAATTGATTCTTCATCTGAAAATACACTTGAATATCCTGAGATAGATGTGATAGTTCTTTTTGAAATGCCAAGACTTTTTAAAAGCTCATCTCTTAAATAATTCGCGCCATGAATGATAATAAATTTTTCTTTAATACTACTTAGGTCTTTTATGACACCTTCAATATTAATATCTTTCCCGCCGCCAATCTTTACTATTATCATTATTAAAAAAATTTAAAAAATTAAATTAAAATTTATTCAATGAATTATTCTCAACTTTTATCATACTATCTATTCCCTGTAACGGCATGGATGAAATGACAAGTGTATTATTTTCATTTTTATAATACATTGTAAAATAATCAGGGTCTTCATTGAATTTTGAATACACACAAACATTCTCTTTACTACACATTATAATATTCATTGCTCTGATAAATGAAGTTTTTTTGTCAATGATCTCAGTTCCTTTTTTCAAAGCTTCTGAAAAATTCCCTTTGTCAAATCTTTTTATATAATTAAAAATTTTTTCCGCACCGATCCTTCCTTCTGAATTTATCTTTACACCTCTGAGTTCACCATTAAATACAAACACATATTTGTCATCATAAAACGGCATGTTGTTTTCAATCACAATTCCCTCATCCTTAAATGCGCTTCTTGCATGTGCTATAAGTAATTTTGTCTTTCCAAATTTTGAAAGATCGTCAACCCAGACAGGAGAAATATCTTTATAATGTTTCCATTCATTTCCCTCAGCTTCATTAAGATATGAACATCCCCATCCGTGCCCCTGAAACTCTTTGCTGTTTCTCGAAATTTCAGAAAATTTTTCAAGATAATCTTTAATATTGAATTCGTTATCTGATCTGACTAAAAGTAATCGACACATAATAAAGCAATTAGGAATTAAAAATTAAGAATTAAAAATTGTAATAAACTTTCTGATAAACTCTTTTTATTAATTATGTATATTTTATAAATCTTGATTCTTCAGAGCACGATTCAAATTTAAATTATAAGTTTTTTCCCTTTTAAAGAAGAGCAAGGGGGTGTTGCCAATTGAAATTTTCTAATTACAAAAAATAAATGGGTATTTTAAAAATTCGTAATTTGTAATTCGTAATTCATACACTGGCTTAGCCAGAACCAAGAAAATCTATTAACATTTTTGCTCCTCCCCTTTGTCCAAAGGGGAGGCTGGGAGGGGTTTGTAAAATTGAGTTTAATTTAACCCCACTGTTTACGATGTTGAGTTTATTCTATTTCTTTCTGCACAACCCCCTTTGCTCCCCCTTTTTTAAAGGGGAATTACTTTTAAATTATTCTGAAACGTGCTCTTTGAAATTTACAATTCGTTTCTAAAATATCGAGTAAAAATTTTCTTACCATTTTGCGATTAATTTAGGTGGTAACAGAGTAATTCGTAATTCGTAATTCGTAATTCGTAATTCGTAATTCGTAATTTGTAATTCGTAATTTGTAATTATATTAAACCGGGTGTAGACCAGTGAATTCTAAACCTGTAGTTTCTTCAAAACCATTCATAATATTAAACGCCTGCAACGCCTGTCCTGCAGCACCTTTCATGAGGTTGTCTATTGCACTTATTACAACTAATCTTTTACTATTTGTATGTTTATCTTTTTCAAATCCAATATCACAGTAATTTGTACCTGCCAGTAACTTAGGTTCGGGGTATCTATAAATGCCGTCATTCTCTTTTACAATTCTTATGAATGGCTCTGAGGAATATTCATTTCTGTAAACTTTCCAGATATCTTTTTCCTCAAGATCTTCATTCAAAAATACATGACTTGTCGCAAGAACTCCTCTTACCATATCTATCGAAGTAGCTGAGAAATGGATATTTAATTCTTCTCCAAATGAAAGCTCTTGTAAGATCTCAGCAGTATGTCTGTGACCTGTCGGCATAAAGGATCTCACACATCCGGATCTTTCGGGATGATGAGAACCAGCGGTAGATTCATTTCCTGACTCACTTGAACCAACCTTTACTTCGACAACAGTTCTTTTTAAATCTACAAGTTTATTTTTAAAAAGCGGATAAAGACCAAGTATAGTCGCAGTAGCATTACATCCGGCACTAGAAATGCAATTAGCAGTTTTCATTTCTTCTCTATGAAGCTCGGGAATTCCGTAAACAAATTTGCTCAGATATTCTTTATTAGGATGCTCAGCTCCGTACCATTTTAAATAATCATCTGCATTCCTCAATCTAAAATCTCCGCTAAGGTCAATGATCTTTTTTGCTTTGGATGTAAATTCAGTAATCCTCGTTGATGAACTTTTGTGAGGAAGACAAAGAAATATCAGATCACATTCTTCAAGTTCAGACAATGAAGTAAATTTAAGATCAGTTCTTTTCCTCAGATTCGGATGAAGTTTAGTAACAGACTTTCCGCTGAATCTTTCTGAAGTAACTTGATTAATTTCAGCACCCGGATGTGACAAAAGCAGTCTGATCAACTCCCCGCCGGTATAGCCTGAAGCACCTGCAATGGAAACTTTTACCTTAGACAATTGTCTCTGCTCCTTTTGCCAGTACATAATCGACAACTTTTCCTGGAATATTCACGCCTGTGATGTCAATGCTGTTTTTAAATTCCATAGTATAATTCACTTCATTTATCATAAGACCTTCATCAGATTCAAAAACGTCAACAGCTACAATCCCTCCTCCAACTGCTTTTGCAGCGTCGAGAGAAATTTTATTTATCTCATCTGTAATAATGCATTTCTCAGCTTTTCCGCCTCGAGCAGTGTTGGTGATCCAGTGAGGCGAATTTCTATATATGGCAGCAATGCATTCATCGCCGACTACAAAGCTTCTGATATCCCTTCCTTTTTTTTCTACATATTTCTGAATATAAAATATAGAATGGTGATATGAGCCTAGGACAGTTTTATGTTCGAGAATAGATTCAGCAGCATCTCTGTCATTTATCTTAGAAAGCAGTCTTCCCCATGAACCAACGGCGGGTTTCAGCACAACAGGGTAGCCCATTTTCTCAATGGCTTCCAAAGCAGTCTCTTCAGTAAACGCAACTCTTACTTCGGGCTGCGGAACATTTGCCTCGGCAAGTGCAATAGATGTCAGCAGTTTATCACCGCATACAGTTGCGACTGCATAACTATTGATACACTTTACACCTGCACTTTCAAAAAGTCTCATAGCATGAAGCGCTCTTGAGTGATTGATGGATCTTTCGATCAGTACATTTATATCATATTTATCTTTTCCGATATTGAAATCGATGGTTCTGTCATCGATCATTACAAGATCAGAATTACGTTTATTAAATTCCTCAATGAGAAATTTTTCATCTTTCCTAATTAAGGAATGAAGAAATCCGATTTTCAATTTATTGTGATTAAGTTTATAATTTGGGAGGGATCATTCACCCCAGTCCTCTTCTTCTTGCGGGGCTTCAGAGAGAGTGAAAGGATCGAGATTGGTAACTTCGAGTTCGGATCCGCATTCACTGCATTCAAGTAATTCGCCTTTTAATGTACCTTCGCCGATCTCAACTTCAGCAGCGCATACAGGACATTCTGACTTTTGCATAATGTAAATAGTTTAAATTTTGTGTGTACAAAAATAGTTTATTGATGAAGTTTTTTCAAGGAAGAAGTTTTTTGAATTACGAATTACAAATTACAAATTACAAATTACGGGTTACAAATAACGAATTACGAATTATGAATTACGCGTTTCGACTCAAGCAAACTTTTTTAGAAAACAAATAACGGTGAATAAAACCATTTTACCTGATTAAACTCATTTTCATTGTCTTCACATTTCCATTGGTAACAAGTTTATAAAAATAAATACCTGATGACAAATATGATGCGTCGAAATTTATTTCATAAGTTCCTGCATTCCTGAATCCGTTTATTAACTCAGCGACTTCTTTGCCAACTATGTCAAATACTTTCAGAGAAATATTGCCTGAGGTCGGAATGGCAAACTTTATGCTGGTAGAAGGATTAAAAGGATTCGGGAAATTCTGATATAAAATAAATTCATCGGGTACAATTGAATTAAGAAAACTTGAAGAAACCAAAATATCATTGGTTTTAATAATTACACCTCCATTTCCTGCGGCATATCCTGCATTTGCAGAGGTGAAGAAAATTGAATTTAATGTTCCTTCAACATTTATAGGTTGCTCTGTCCAGCTTAATCCTCCGTTAGTTGTTTTTTTTACAGATCCAATTGTTACTCCAAAATATCTGCCACCTACACCCCATCCTGTGTTGGTATCAGTGAAATAAAGTGATCCGAATCCGCTGACATCCGTAGTAGAGTAGATAAGATTCCAGTTATTACCACTGTTTGTAGTTTTTAAAATATTTGGACCTGCTCCAATCCAGCCAGTATTTATATCCAGAAAAAACATTGTTCCAAGGTTTGCATTATTACTAACATCAACAATTTGCCAGTTTAAACCACCGTTAGTGGTTTTCAAAACATTTCCATATTCTCCCATTGCCCAGCCGTTTACATTATCTTTAAAAATAATTGAAAGTAATTTATCAGTAACTCCGCTAACCTGAAAATTCCAGTTCTCTCCTGCATTGGTTGTATGTAAGATCGTCCCCACAGCTCCGGATATCCAGCCTTCATTAGATGATATAAAAGAGATTGAATTCAATTGAGGAAACCTGCCGCTGTCCTGCGTGATCCAGTTCATTCCTCCGTTAGTTGTTCTTTTAATAAAAAATTTATATCCTGTAAACATGTCCTCATATCCTCCGACAACCCATCCGGTATCACGATTAGCAAAAGCTATTGCGGGAAGATCGTAAATTGTTCCGCTGACTTGCCTTTCCCAGGTTCTCCCGCTGTCTAAAGTTTTTGCAATTGTACCTGTGTTTCCCGCACACCATCCTGTAAGAGTATCTATAAAAAAAATTGAATTAATTGTGTTTTGTACACCTCTGGAAAGTGGGATCCAGTTTTCTTCATCTGTTGATTTGAATATTGTTCCGCTTGCGCCAACTGCCCAGCAAATATTATCTTTATATTTAACTGATGTAAGTGTAGCATAACTTTCTATGTCCTGATTGTCCCATGAAATCCCTCCGTCTGTTGTTTTTAAAATAACACTTTTATAATCATCATATCTATAATTTCCAACTGTCCAGCCGGTGTTGTGATCTTTGAAATCAACACTGAATAGATCTACATTCTGCGCTAATTGTATTTGATTCCAGTTTACTCCTGAATTTGTTGACTTAAATACCAGACTGGAATTACCAACCACCCAACCGGTATTCCTGTCAATAAACTTTACGCCGCGAAATGGACCATAGGTTAGTGTTTTATGTGTAACCCAGTTTTGAGCTCCGTTAGTTGTTCTGAAAATTGCTGCCCCGTTTAATCCGTTTCCGCCGACAGTCCATCCTGTATCCTTATTTAAAAAATCAACTGAATAAAGATAATCTGTAACCCTGTCCTGTTTGATCCATGACAAACCACCATTTGTTGTCTTACTATTAACTCCAAATATTCCTGTGATCCAGCCTGAGTTTTCATTTATAAAATCAATAGCTGCAGGATAAGGTACGGCTGAAGATACTTGCAGCCAGTTTAATCCGCCATTAGTAGTTTTAATTACATTTCCCTGATATGCGGTAACCCAGCCGGTATTCTCATTTATGAAAAAGACTGAAGTAAGATATTGGTAAGGACCTGCTATGTGGTATTTAATATCCCAGTTCAAGCCTGCATCGTCAGTCATCATAATTGTACCCAAACCACCTACTGTAACAGCTTTCCCGGAATTAATGATGCTTATCCCTGCAAGGCTATTTCCCTGAGGAACTGAACTTTGCCAGAACCATTGTGATTGTGAAAATGCAATTTGATCACAAAGTAAAAATATTACAATAAAAATTAAAATTAATGTTGGTTTCATAATTTATCTAATATCCCCTTATCGTAAATTAATAAAAGGCTAACTTTAAATTTGAGTTGGTACGAATTATATTCGTAGTTACACTATTAATCATAGAATTATGAACTTCTAAACTGAAAGGAATCTTTTTGAAATAAATTACAAAATATGAATTTTATAAACACTACATTACTTCAGTTGGGTCAAAATATTTCGGACACAATTGAATATTTTTACTTTTTGATTTTTTTATTTACCTCAATTGAAATTTAAAATTAAAAGAAATATTTTAAAAAATAATTATTCAGAATAGCCAATTACAGTTTATGATTAAAAAATTACGAGCATTTCTATTACTTTTTTTACTTCTTATTATTTTACCCATCCAGGCACAGTTCAATCCCGACTCACTTGAAATAAAGATCAGTCGGATAGTAAAAGAATATGTAGATACAAACAAAGCCGGTATGGTAATCGGCGTGGTCAGAGCTGAAGGAAATGATGTGATGTCAAAAAGATTTTCATTTGGTCATGTCAGGAAAGATACGAGTTCTCCAAGACCGGACAGTCTAACAATTTTTCATATAGGCTCTGTTACAAAATCTTTTACAGCTACCATTTTGTCTTCACTGATTCAGCAGGGTGGTCCTCTGAATTTAAATGATCTTGTCGAAGATCACATTCCGCTGAATATTGTCAAAGCTCCGGTCTTTGTAACCACAGGCGGTGATACTGTTAAGATGAAAATTCTAGATCTTGCCACTCATTATTCCGCATTGCCTGATGATCCGATACATCCCGTAAATGACAGTACGACTTATCAAATGATGTATAATTATCTGAACAATCACCGACTTTCTAGGACACCCGGTGAATGTTTCCTCTATTCAAATCTTGGAGTTTCTTTTCTTGGAGTTGTATTAACTCATACTCTCGGAAAGGAAATTGACTCACTTTTTATACAGAAAATTTCTGACCCGCTTGGATTACCTGATACAAGAATTTTTCTGACACAGGAACAGGATCTTAGACGAGCTACAGGTTATGGTCCTAACGGAGATTCTACCGGATACTTTAAAGACAGCTGGCCGGCATTTTATGCAGCAGGAGGATTATATACTACTATAAAAGATTTCACAAAGTATCTGGAATTTAATATGGGATTAATAAATAATGGAATGCAGAATGTACTCGACTCAGCACATTTAATTAGAAGGGTAAGCAACGATACATGTCATAATCCAAACTCCAAAGGCAGGGTAGGGCTGGTCTGGCAGATGTCACCTTTATTTCCGGAGCTGAATAATAATTTTTATTTTACCTGGAAAGACGGAGGAGTGCCCGGATTTTCCAGCTTTATTTGCTTTACTACTGACTCTTCGAAAAATATTAAAAGTGGCGTTGCGATGATCGTCAATCAATCCATTCCCATAGATAAACTTGCCACAGATATTTTGAAATATTTGAATTCTGATACCACGATGAGTAATATAACGACTGATAATGAGATTCCTGTCGGATTTAAACTTCATCAGAATTATCCAAATCCATTCAATCCTAAGACTGTGATCAATTACGAGTTACAAGTTACGAGTGACGACGTTGTAAGCTTAAAGGTTTTTGATGTATTGGGAAATGAGGTGGTGACTCTTGTAAATGAAAAGCAAAATGCCGGAAGTTATTCAGTGGAATTTGACGGAGGAGATCTTGCAAGCGGAATTTATTTTTATACTTTAAAAACCGGTGAATTTTCTCAAACAAAAAAAATGACTCTCATTAAATAAAATAATAGTTAGTAGTTAATAGTTAATAATAATTTTCATTTATAGCTAAGTTTCAAAAGTATAAATATTTTCAATCAGTGTTTTTGAACCAGTAATAATTTCTTTGAGCCTTCGAATCTTAGAGGCGACATAATAATTAAGTTTTTGGGAATTTTGAAAATAGGTTCAAACTGTCAGAAAATGAAAAATTAATTTAAAACATGTCATTAAAAGTAATCGGCAGCGGGCTTGGCAGGACAGGGACTTATTCTCTGAAGCTTGCACTTGAACATCTTGGATTTGGGAAATGCTATCACATGCTGGAGCTGTTTCAAAAGCCCGAAGGAGTTAAACAATTTTGGGATGCTGAAAATGGAAACTCTGTGAACTGGGATGAACTCTTTACCGGATTTGCTTCAGCAGTTGATTATCCTTCTGCAAGGTATTATAAACAGCTTGCAGAATTTTACCCTGACGCAAAAGTCATTCATACAATCAGAGATCCTGAAGAATGGTATGAAAGCGCAAAGCATACAATATTCATGGCAAAAAATCTTGATATAAAAAGGCTTTTAAAGTTTGCAATTAATTTTCCATTTTCAAAACATCAAAGAGAAAGATTCAAAGTTTTCAAGTACAACAGAAACCTAATGGATCAAGAGTTTGGCAATGATCTTTCGGATAAGGATAAAGTTATAAAAGCATTTATAAAACATACTGAAAATGTGAAGAAGGAAATTCCACCTGAAAGATTATTACTTTATAAGTCAACTGACGGATGGGAATCATTATGCAGCTTTTTAAATGTACCTGTTCCCGAAGAAGATTATCCGAACAGAAATTCGCGTGAAGAGTTTTTAAACAGAGTAGATAAAATCGGTATGGGGAAATTACTCGAACATCCAAAAGTTATATGATTTATTATTAATCCATTAAAATTTTTATTCAGTAAATACTTTAACTACATTAACTTTAATAAACTTAACCTACACATCATGAAAAACTTCTTTAGAAATTACCGGACCTTATTTACAGGATTTATTTTATTCGTTTTATGTTTTTTTACTTTTTCTTGTGAAAAAAAAGAAGAGGTACAAGAAAAATCTGAACCCGTTACTGTCAGATTAAACAAATACATTGATTCAGTTTATAAAGCTGAAAATTTACCGGGTATAGTTGCCGAAATTTTCACACCTGAATTCACATATAAATACAAAGTAGGAAAAGGAGACCTGCAGACAGGAGTTGACAGGCGATATGATGATAAGATAAGAGTCGGCAGTATTACAAAGACTTTTACTGCGACAGTGATTTTACAGTTGATACAGGAAGGGAAGTTTAAACTTGATGATCCGCTCAGTAAATTTTTCCCGGAATATCCGAATTCAGAAAATATCAAGATCAGAGAAATTCTTGATATGACAAGCGGCATACCTGACTTTCTTGAAGATCCGACATTAGGGAATGATTTTTTTTATGACAGAACAGCGAAAGTTACAGAGAAAGAGATCTTTGATGCTACTATAAAACTTGGTCCTGCATTCCCTCCCGGTACTTCATGGCAGTATTCAAACGGAAATTATAATATACTCGGGATGATAATTGAAAAAGTAACCGGAAATAAAGTTGGTGATGAGATCACAAACAGAATAATAAAGCCGCTTGGTCTTGTGAATACAGAATACCCAGTTGAGAATTTTATTACCGGAGATTACAGCCACGGTTATATGACTGATACGGCTACCGGAAAGATAATCGATGTAACTATAATTGATCCATCGATAACAGGAGCTGCAGGATGTATAGTTTCAAATTTTACTGATCTGAAAATTTATGGACTGGCACTTGCAAAAGGAACTATGCTTAATAAAGAAATGCAGGAGCAGAGATTAAAATTTGTCAAGACCGGTATTGTAGATTTTGCAACTTATGGACTTGGAATTTTTAATATCGGCGGATTCATCGGACATAACGGCGGCATTACAGGTTTTAATACAATGATGTGTTATAATCCTGAGCTTGATGCTTTGTTTCTTGTATCTGTAAATGAGTTCGGACCAAAGGGCGGAGCGGTTGATAAAATATTTACGGAGTTAGCGAAGATTGTGTATCCGGAGAAGAATTTGTTTAAGTAAAATTATTTTAATCAGAGTTCAGAAAGAAGAGATAAGTTTTGAATCGGAGATTTGTGACGAGTTGGTTCTGTAAAGTGTGAGTCGTTTTGAAACGGAGTTTCAAACGCATTGTCATTACCAAACAGAATTTGGTAACGAGTTGAATATTCAACGAACAGTTTTGGAAGTAAGCGAAATTACTTTATCAGCAGCATACTTTTTGAAATAATATTTATTCCATCAGACAGCCTGTAGAAATATAAACCGCTTGATAATTCTATACCTGAATTTTGAATGTCAAATTTAACCTGATGACTACCTGTCTGCTTATACTCATTTACTAAAGATGCTATTTCATTTCCAAGTATATCATATACTTTTAAAGTGACATGACCCGAAGAAGGAATCTCATATTTTATATTGGTTATCGGATTAAATGGATTCGGATAATTTTGATATAGTTCATAATTATTTACATTAGAAACTTCCTCGTTGATACCGATGATACCTAAGCATTCATCAACACTGACAATCCTGTTTCCATCAAAATTATAATATTTTGTTATTTGATCTGAAGGCCATTCTACAATTAATGAATCAATCATATTATAGTTTCCAATTCCAAAATGCGGCCAGAGATAATTTTGTGTATCCCAGCTGCTTGAAACTTCCTTATACTGTTTCATATTTCCCGTATGCACGGTGATCTTAGCACCTATTGCATTTCTGTTACTCGTACATCCATTTAATTTTACAGTGATATAATTTCCTGTGTTACCAATATTTTTATAAAGATAATTATAAAGATATCCGAACCTGTTCGTTACTATCAGATCAAGTTTCCCATCCATATTATAATCAAACAGTGAAGAAGTTGTACTGTTATTTCCTTCCTGTGAAATGATCTCATTGGTAACTTTTGTAAACATCGAAGCACCATTGTTTTTATATAATTTGTTTAAATTATTTATGTTGCAAATAAAAAGATCCGTTAATCCGTCGTTGTCATAATCACCGGAAGTAAAGCCATAACCTTTTCCATCATTACTAGGGAGTGAATTATTAACAGTGAAATTTCCATTTCCGTGATTATAATAATGCGTATTGTTTCGGTCATTATTTGTAACATAAAGATCAAGTACTCCATTATTATCAAAATCGATCCACTGTGCTGCTGATGCCCATGAATTTACATTCACCATCGGAACATTAAAAATTCTGCTAAAAGTACCATCCTGATTATTGTGATAAAGAAAATCATTCTGTCCTGAATAATTTGTGACATAAAGATCCGGCCAACCGTCATTGTCATAATCTCCCCATGCACAGCCTCTGCTCTCGGCAATATCATTTGCAATACTGCCGGAAAGAATTTTTGTGAAGGTTCCGTCTCCGTTATTTTTGTATAACCGATTGCTGTATGTTCCATATCTGTTTGTTACATAAATATCCAGCCAGCCGTCTTTATCATAATCAGCCCATGCGCAAAACTGGCTGGAATTTAATTCTGTCACGATCTCACCTGATGTTACCTCAGTAAAATTTCCGTTACCGTCATTATGAAATAATTTGTTACGGGTATTTTCAATACAGCATATAAATAAATCCATCCATCCATCATTATCATAATCAGCCCATGCAAGTCCCTGACTCCTTACTGATGTTTGAGCTATTGCATTATCATAAATTCTAGTAAAATTTCCGTCTCCGTCATTTCTGTAAAATAAAATATTTATATTACATCCCGAACAATTATCGTTAAGCCCTGTGACAACTATGTCCAGATCCCCGTCATTATCATAATCAGCACTTGCAGCGGTATGATTATAATTTTGAGTATTTACTATATCACCTGAAGTAATTTTCTGAAAATATGGCTGAGAGATTGAAACAGAAGGCAAGAAAATAAATAGAAATAAAAGTATGTTAGTTCTCATATCAATTTCCTTATTAATGGATTATAAATTTTGCTTAATGTAAAATTAATCTGTTGTATTGATACAAGCAACTTCAAAATTTCGACCGATGGAAAATTAGAATGTTGTAAATTTTCTAACCGGTTTTTTTATGAATAAATATTGTTTTAGTCTTATGTTACTAAACGGAGTTTGGTAATGAGCTGGTTTGGTAAAGGGTGAAAATAAAATGTGCTCGTTCCCAAATTCGATTTGGGAATGTACATGGAATTGAAACTCCGTTTCAAGCAAAATCGTGATAGGGAAAAATGTATAAAGTGGTTCACATAACAAGCTGATTAGTTTTGAAACGGAGTTTCAAAAGCAATGTCATTACCAAACTGAGTTTGGCAACGAGAGGAACCTAAAATGGATAAAGTCAAATTAACAAGATTATTTATATATCAGATCAATACCATCTGCTTTCACAGTCAGCGAAGCATTATAACCTTTCTGACATTCCAGACTATCTAATTTCCATAATTCACTTTCATCTTTATTCTCAAATAAATTCAAAACAGGGGAGTCACTTTTATCAGATATTACTGAAAAATTTTTTAGAGGAAATGAAAGTCCTTCTCCAATTGCTTTTATAAAAGCTTCCTTCAAAGTCCATATCCTGAAAAATTCATTTATCTGTTCTGTACTATCAAAATTTTTTATATGTTCATACTCATTTATGGCAAAATATCTATCAGCAATTTTTAATACATCTTCTATCTTTCTGACTTTTTCAATGTCTATGCCAATGTCCTTTATCAATGAAACAGCAATAAAGCACCAGTCTCCTGAATGAGATAAGTTAAAATTGATTTTAGAATTTTCTATGAAAGGTTTTCCAAATTCTGTGTAAGAAATATTTATTGAATCTGCATCTATAGAAATATATTCAGAGAGAATTTTTCTGATAGAACCTCTGCTTATAATATATGAATTTGAGTCTTTGGCAAATCTGTATCTGTCTGCTTTTTTCGTCTCATCATTTGAAAGGAGTTTTCTAAGATTGGAAATTTTATTCGTTTGTTCAGAAATATTTATTCGATAGACATGAACTTCATTGCCTATAATATTTATTTTCTGTTTTGACAAATTTGATTAATGAAATTAAACTTTGGAAAGTTCAGTATGATCTTTGCTGACTGCAGTTGAATTATTTTTTACAGAAGAGTTTATACCATTTATTTCATCATGAGTTTTTTGCAAAACTATATTCAGTTTCTCTGCAAAATCTTTAAGCTTAGGTTCTTTTACAATAGTCTTATGATCTGTATCAGGAACTACATAAGTCTCAAACCCGCCACCTGCAAGCTCTTTCCACTGATCCCTAAAATCCTGCCTGAAGGTAGCACATTCTATCAGCGTGATCTTTCCAGGAAATTTATGTGCAATATATCTGTCCTGGGCTTTGAAATGCATCAGCATTATTTCTTTATACTTTCTCGAAAGCTCATCACTGAAAAAATATTCAATTTTATTTTTAATCTTCCAGTTTATTTTTGAAGCTTTATATTTTGTGAAATTCCATCCGACCTTAAAAAACTCTCCACTCTTTAAATGATGTAATGACCTGGTAAAAATATGTCTCGTATCTCTTGTTGGCTGTACATAATCTTTTGGAGTCTCTGTAAAGGGAGGCCACGTATCAAAAATTGCAAGCAGAGCAACTTTCTGTTTTTGCTTAATTAACTGCTGAGCCATTTCGAAAACAACTCTTCCTCCAAAACATCTTCCTCCTAAAAGGTAAGGTCCTTCCGGCTGCAATGACTGAATTTCCTTTATATAAAAAGTTGCCATTTCCTTTATGTCATTATGAGGCTCTTCTTTTCCGTCAAGACCAACAGATTCGAGAATATAAAACGGCTGATCGTCTGGAATGTATTTTACCATATCCTGAAAATGCAAAGCTGTCCCTGCTGCAGGCGGTACACAGTAAAAAGGAAGTTTAGAACCGCCAGGTTTTACAGCCACTAATGATTTCCAGTTTGGCTTCCAACCGTCATCTTTTAAAATATTTGCAAGCTGTTCAATAGTAGGAGAACTGAATAAAGTAGATAGTGCAAGTTTTTTCCCGGTAAGCTTTTCAATATATCCAAAAACTCTCATTGCCAGAAGCGAGTGTCCACCAAGCTCAAAGAAGTTATCCCTGATTCCGATATTTTTAATTCCTAAAACTTTTTCCCAGATATTTACAAGCTGAAGCTCAAGCGGGTCATTTGGTTCAGCATAATTATTGCTGCCACCAACTTTGGAAAGTTCAGGTTCAGGCAATGCTTTCAGATCGACCTTTCCCGTTCCCGTCAGAGGCATATTCTCAATCAAGATAAAATCATGCGGGATCATATAGTCAGGGATCTTTGACTTTAAAAATGAAATGAGTTTCTCTTTGAATTCATCACGATTAATATTTTTATCAGAATAAACAATATATGCAAATAATTTTTTTTCACCGTTTGAAAATTCTTTTGCAATGACAGCAGTATTCAATACACCTTCATATTCACCTATCACATTTTCTATCTCACCAAGTTCGATCCTGTAACCCCTCAACTTGATTTGACTGTCAGCTCTTCCCAGAAATTCTATATCACCGTTTTCCAGATATCGTGCAAGATCACCTGTACTGTAAATTGTTTCACTTTTAATAAAAGGATCTTCTAAAAACTTTTCATTTGTCAACGCCGGTCTGTTTAAATAACCTCTGACAAGTGAGATGCCTCCGATATAAAGATCGCCGGTAACACCTACAGGGACAGGCTGCAATGTTTCATCAAAAATATACATTCTGTTATTGGAAATTGGTTTCCCTATTGGCGGATGATCCGGCCATTCAGAAGTATCGTTTTCAAATGTATAACTTGTAACGACATGTGCTTCTGATGGACCGTAGTGATTTGAAAAAGTTGATCCATTCAGATTATTGAAAAATTCCAGTAACGCAGGAGTTATCTGTATCTGTTCACCGGCAGTTATAACTTCTTTTAGATCGAGGTCTTTTATATTCGATGCCGAACAAACTTCTGAAATTCCCTGAAGAGCAACAAACGGCAGAAAAATTCTCTGTATTCTTTTTGTTTTTAAAATGGATACAACTTCCGAAAGATCTTTTCTTTCTTCCTCAGTCAGCATTACAAGTGTACCTCCTGATGTC
>JBATSB010000017.1:0-18499 GCA_049293015.1 Ignavibacteria bacterium | reverse complement strand
AACCTCCATTGGTTGTTTTTTTCAAATAAGTGCTACTGCCATCAGTTATAAAACCTATCTCAGAGTTGAACATATAGATCTTTTTTGGATTTTGCATAAACTGAAAAAACAACCGAACCCAGGAGTTACCGCCATCAGTACTTCGGAATACACCTCCATCAAAGACAGAATAGTTTGCTACAAATAAAGTATCCTCATTGATTATACTTATTTCATTACCAATAATTCCCGGTAATCGATTCCAGTTAATTCCCCGATTGTTTGTTTTCCATATATATCCGCCTGCAGCGAAACCTACACTATCATTTATAAATTGAATTTGAGATAATTTAAAAGCAACACTATCAGCAAGATACCAGTTATCTCCTCCATTTGTAGTTTTTAAAATGTAACCTGAATCAAATGAAACTGTAGCAGTTGCATACCCATTTAAACTATCAGTAAAACAAACATCCGAAATTAATCTGCCATGCAGATCCGGAAAAAACTGCTGCGTCCACCCCGACGGCGGATTATCAGAGAAATTAAACCCGATAAAAAATAAAATAATACTTGCTGCATATATCAGAGATGAGATCTTTTCGGCAATGAGTTTTTTGGTTTTCATATTATTCTGTTTCGTAAATTGCTTTGGGTAAGCAAACGTATGTAAATTGTTTTTATTAGTCAATCTCAAATTTTATTGTAGATGATTTTTTAATTTAAATAGTATAATGTCGTGTGCTAAGCAGATAATTTTATACAAAATACAAGACTTGAATTTAAATATATATCAAATTAATTTAAACACTAAGTTTTGAAAAACAACAACTTCATATCGTTTGTAATTAATATTCTTATAGGAATAATATTCTGTTTTCCTGTATTCAATATTAATAATTATGTTTACCATTCTCCAGAGGAAATATACAACGCTGCTATTGCTTCAAACCAGACTTCCTATGCTGATATAACAGTTATTATCGGAACTTCACCTCAATTCTTTTCAGGAGATAAATTTTATAAAGTTCATGAAAATAAAATTTATCAGAATGATCTTCTAAGTGGAGATGAAAATAATTCCTTTCTTATAACTTCTTGTTTAGCAAATGATCAAAATCATTCACATTTATCTTCAATCGCAAATTTTCAGAATAACCCATTCACAGATCTTTCATATCTGAAAGAACTCAGAAATACTAAAATGCTTTGTTAGTAATCTGATATAAACCTTTTCACAAAATTACATAAGTTCTAAAATAAAATTTTACTGTATTTGCAGTAAAGTTTGATTGATCAATTTTTAAAAAAAAAAATTTTTATGAAAAAATGTATCATATTACTTTTGCTATTTATATGTTCAGCAAGCGGATTTTCTCAGGAAATAACAGTCAGGGATTATTCTTCCCAAAATCCTGTGATAAATGCAAAACTGACATCAGACAATGTCTCTGTCCATACAAATGTTTTAGGACAGGTTGACATTTCGGGATTCAAAAATTCAGAAAAAATAATCATAACTTCTTCTGATTATATTAGTCAGACTCTGAGCTATGAAAAAATTCAAACGCTCGGCTACACTATTTTCTTGTCGCAAAAAAGTTACAGGACAGATGAGATAGTTATCTCTGCAAATAAATTTGATGAAAATTCAAAATTTCTGCCGAGACAAATAGAAGTGCTGAACTCTGAAGATATTGCATTTTCAAATTCTCAAAATACCGGAGACCTGCTTCAGCAGACAGGAACAATATTTGTTCAAAAATCTCAGATGGGTGGAGGAAGTCCCGTACTCAGAGGATTTGAAGCAAATAAAGTTCTGATAATGGTCGATGGTGTCAGACTAAACAATCTGATATTCAGAGGCGGTCACCTGCAGAATGTTTTGAGAATTGATGATAATGCTCTGAACAGAACTGAAATTTTATTCGGTTCAGGATCCACTGTTTATGGAAGTGATGCGCTCGGTGGTGTTATGAGCTTTTACACAAAGAATCCTATTCTAAGTCTGGATAATAATACTTTTAAAACAGGAACAGCATATTACAGATACTCTTCTGCAAATACTGAAAACACTGGTCACTTTGATTTTAATTTTTCTTCAAAATCATTTGGCTTTCTTGGAAGCGTGACTTATTCAAATTTTAATTCACTTAGCATGGGTACAAGTGAGGTAAAAAATGAAGCCTGGCTTAGAAAATTTAATGCTGTCAGAGTGAACGGAAAAGATACAATGATCGCAACGAATAATTATTATCTGCAGGATCCGTCAGGTTATAATCAGTTTGATATTCTTGGAAAAGCTTTATACAAACCGTCTGAGAATATTGATCATACTTTTAATTTCCAGTATTCCAATACTACAGATATTCCGCGCTATGACAGACTCAATACAATTAATCCGAATACAGGAAATTTCACTTCAGCACAATGGTACTACGGTCCGGAAAGCAGAATCCTAGGGTCATATAAGCTTGGGCTGAAAGGTAAACAAACGTTTTATGATAATTCAAATATTCTGCTGGCATATCAGAATGTTCAGGAAAATAGAAATAACAGAAACTTTGGTTCTGCCAATCTGACATCAAGATCTGAAGATGTAAATGTATATTCATTAAATGTTGATTTCAGTAAGAGAATTAATTTAAAAAATAAAAGCAGTCATCATGATCTTAGTTATGGAATTGAAGGTTTTTATAACACAGTTACATCGACTGCATTCAGAAAAAATATCGATACTAATGTTGAATCTCCAGCAGATACAAGGTATCCTGACGGCGATAATAATATGACAACTATTGCAGGATACATAATGGATACCTGGAAGATCAATGAAAAAGTTTATTCAAATATAGGTGCAAGATACAGCTATGTCGGACTCAACGCTTCATTTATCGATACAAGTTTTTATAAATTTGCTGAGCTTTATCCTGATGGAATCAGTCAGACTAACGGCGCATTCAGCGGAAATCTTGGATTTACTTTTTTACCAAAAGATGAATGGAAGGTTTATATCAATGGTGCGACCGGATTCAGAGCACCTGACATTGATGATCTTGCGAAAATATTTGAAACTACACCGAGAACGGGAACAGATTATGGAACGATCATAGTACCAAATCCTGATCTTTCACCTGAATATACTTATGGTGGTGAGATAGGAATTTCAAATGTTTTCTCTAACAGAATATTTGCACAGGCAGTTGGTTATTATACTTATATAAATGATGCGATCGTTACAGCACCTTATACTTACAATGGCAGCTCTACGATTATTTATGACGGTGATACAGCCAATGTATTTGCAAATCAAAATGCTCAGACAGGTTACATCTGGGGGACAACTTTGAGCCTGAATGCCGACATTACAAATTTTATTTCAATGACTAATACAGTAACTTATACTTATGGAAGAGTAACGACAGCAGATACGACTGCACCTCTTGATCACATTCCACCGCTTTTTGGTAAAAGTGCATTCTTACTGAATCTCAGCAAATTTCAGGGTGAATTCAGCATACTCTATAATGCATGGAAACTCAAGAAAGATTACAGTTTAAGTGGCGAGGATAATTTTGAGGATGCAACTCCTGAAGGAATGCCAAACTGGTTTACTCTGAATGTAAAAGGTCAGTATCAGTTGAGTACAAATTTCCAGATGCAGCTTGAGATAAATAATTTATTAGATAAAAATTACAGAGTATTTGCATCGGGAATAAGTGCACCAGGTATAAATTCTGCATTAACATTAAGAGCAAATTATTAAAATTGTATTTATATAATTTAACTAAATTAAATACACTTTCTTTTTTAGTTAATCCATAGCCTGTTGATCATACTTGCCCGCAATTTTTTGTGAAAGTAATTTTCACAATCAGCAGATATTCATATTTGTATTTTATTGTAAGGGTTTATAAATTTGTTTGTATGAATGTTTGGCTAAATAAAATATTAAAGAGGTTTTCAGGATTATGTGAAAGTATAATTGATTTTATTTATCCGCCGACATGTATCTTATCTGAAGAATATATAGGTAATGAGAATTCAAATAAATATATAAAGGATGATAAGTTTGATCTTCTTTTCAGAATTTCCGAGAAAGATAAAACTGATCTAAAGAATAAAGTATTTTCAGAATATTCATTCAGCTTGTTTGCGTTTTATGAATTGGATGATTTTTCAAAGATCTTATATAATATCAAATACGGAGGCATGAGAAATCTTGCAGTATATATGGGCGAGATACTTGGTCTTGAATATCGGAAAGCATTGGAGGAAAATCAATTCCCTGAATTTGAAATGATCATTCCCGTGCCTCTTCACAAATCCCGTTTCAGGGAAAGGGGATTCAATCAGTCGCAGCTTATATGCAGGGGTTTTAGCAATATCACAGGAATAATAACTGTTGAAGATCTTTTGATCAGAGTAAAGAACACTTCGTCTCAGACACGACTGAGTAAATCCGGCAGAAGACAGAATATTGAAAATGCATTCATTTTAAATAAAAAATATACTGAGTTCATAAGAAACAAAAATGTAATTCTACTGGACGATGTGATTACAACCGGTGCTACGATTAACGAAGCTGTAAGCATACTTGGGGAAAATGGTGCAGGGAAGATCATGTGCTGCTCGCTTGCAATGGCGAGAGACTGATTTCAAATTGCAAATTACAAATTTCAAATATTTATTTCTCGCGATTGCTACGAAGCTCAATTTTATATGAAAAAGATGGAATTGTCACGAAATTACCAAAACAAAATTTTGAAATTGTAAAAAAGTTAACTCCTTTGAGTCTTCGAGCCTTTGAGGCAAGAATCCATATAAGCATGGAAGCATTTGTTGCAATGCTTGAATAAGACTAATTTATATGTAAAAAAAAAGAGTTTATTTTTGTAGTTTGTATAAACTTGTCACAAAAATTCATAAATCAATTTACATTTAATAATTGGATCAGAAAGAAAAATTTATTGCTTCAGTAAATGAAGGTTATAATTTCAAAGGTGAGACAATAACTCTTGGCGGTGCGATTTTTAAAGGGGAAAATCTACCCGGAGTTCACGTTAAGTTACCATTGAAAACTATGAACCGTCATGGACTTATAGCAGGTGCAACAGGAACAGGTAAAACTAAAACACTACAACTTATTACTGAAGGTCTCTCTTCAAAGAGTGTATCTGTATTACTTATGGACATCAAAGGTGATCTGAGCGGACTTGCTCAGCCTGGTGAAAAAAATGATAAGATAAATGAACGGCATGAAAAAATTGGCATGCCTTATACACCGTCTTCATTTCCTGTCGAATTGCTTTCAATATCAAACGAAAAAGGAGCACGTCTGAGAGCTACTGTCACAGAATTTGGACCTGTATTATTCTCAAAAATTCTGGATTTAAATGACACACAATCAGGTGTAATTTCTGTCCTCTTTAAATACAGCGATGAAAAAAAACTTCCCTTACTGGATCTGAAAGATTTTAAAAAGCTTCTGCAGTTTATTTTAGAAGAAGGGAAAGATGAAATTGAAAAAGAATATGGTCAGATCTCTGCTGCAACGATTGGAACTATTTTAAGGAAAGTAGTTGAGCTTGAAACTGATACAAACCTTTTCTTCGGAGAAAGATCTTTTGAAGTAGATGATCTTGTGAAATTTGACAGTGAAGGCAAAGGTAGAGTTTCTATTATCAGACTTGCCGATATTCAGAATAAGCCAAAATTATTTTCAACATTTTTACTTTGTCTGCTTGTTGAAGTTTATAATAACTTCCCCGAGGAAGGAGATCTCGATCAGCCAAAGCTTGTAATATTTATAGATGAAGCTCATCTGTTATTTCAGGAAGCTTCAAAAGCATTGCATGAACAGATCAATACTATAATAAAACTCATTAGATCAAAAGGAGTTGGCATATTTTTCTGCACTCAGAATCCGACTGATATTCCTGACGAAGTACTCAGCCAACTCGGGATGAAAGTTCAGCATTCGCTCAGAGCATTTACTGCGAAAGACAGAAAGGATATTAAAATGATCTCTGAAAATTATCCAATGTCTGAATATTATGACGTAGATGAACTATTAACATCAATGGGAATTGGCGAAGCTGCAGTTACAGTACTGAGTGAAAAAGGAAATCCGACGCCGCTTGTCGCTACGCTTCTTTGCGCTCCGGCTTCAAGGATGGATATTTTAACAGATGCTGAACAGGAAACACTTGTAGGTAAATCTGAACTGGTAAAAAAATACAATGAAGTGATCGACAGGGAAAGCGCTTATGAAATTTTAGAAAAAAAGTTAAATGATGCAGCAGCGGAAATTACGGTAGAGGAAACTAAAAAAAGTTCAACAAAAGAAGAAAAAAGTACAGTCGAGAAAGTCCTTGAAAGTACAACAGTAAGACAGGTTGGAAGGACAATTGCCCGAGAGGTAACAAGAAGTTTTCTTGGTGTACTTGGAATTGGCGGCAGTTCAAGAAAGAAAAAATCAAGCTGGTTTTAAACCGGTAATTATTAAAATAAAAAGAAAGGATTCAGAAAGATGGATGATCTAATTAAAATGGTTTCAGAAAAAGCGGGAATTACAGCAGATCAGGCAAAGTCAGCAATTGAAGCTATCGGCGGATTTGTAAAAGATAAACTACCGGCAGGTATCGGAGATAAAGTCAGCGATTTTCTTGAAGGAAAAGATATCGGTGGAGGATTAGCCGATATGGCAAGTGGTCTAAAAGATAAACTTGGATTATAGGTTTTCTAAAGGAAGTGAATTTTTTCGAATGAAATAAATTTACTACCTTTTTATTATATATTCAGATAAAATATTTTGAAAATAATACCTAGTGAATAAATTTCCTTCACTCAAAATTTGTAATGGAATATAAAAATAGTATTGGCTAAATTTAAAAAAAATAAAAACATGAAAAATTATTACAAACCGGTCTTAGCATTGTTTGTTTTGTTATTCCTTGTACTTGGTTGCAGCAAGCTGAAAGAATTAGGAGATTCAGCAGGCGGAAACAAATTGTATTTCTGTGAAAGTTACAGTTCCGCTACTGATAAATGTGAAGGGAAAAGTTCTAAATATACTCAGGGAAATCTGACAGTAATGGTCGATCTCAGACCTACTAAAACCAAGCTGGGCGTAACTTCAGTTAACATTAACATAACTAATCTTAAATCTGGTGAAGTAGCAGAAACTTATAAGTTTGATACAAATTCCGATATGGAATACATTTATTTTGATAATGTGAAATTCAATGAAACAGGAAAATTCAAAGTAAGTGCTCTAAAGCCGGACGGAACAGTCATTGTGTCAGATGAAATTGAAATTGTAGAAAATTAATTTTTACAAACAAACTGTTATGATCAAAATCCTGTATTCTTTTTTTTTAATTTGTATAATCTTATTTGGTACTGCTTTTACAAATAATGTAAATGCCGTCGATAAGAATCCAAAGAAAAAAAAATCTGATAAATCTGCAAAGAAAATAACCAAACGGATCAATCCTTCATTAATATCAATATCCTTAAAGATCAAAGAACTTAAATCTGATGAAAGTTTTTACGGAAAGCCGGATAAAATTGCATCAAGATGGCAGGTTATAATTAATGATATAAGAAAAGACAAATTGACAAGGCAGGATGCAATTGATTCATTGTATTTATTTACAAATCAGCTTTGGGAATTTATGGATATGAGAATTGATGCCGGGTCGATTAAGAAATATTCTGATGACGAGTGGATTTTTCCTATCAAAGGTTATGGTCCAAATGCAATTGGCGGCAGGAATGGTAGCGGTTATATTGTAGGTGGATTTGATTTTTTTGACGGGAGTACAGGCGGACATCCTGCTCATGATATTTTTATTGATGACAGGGATCAGGATTCCCGCGACGATATGACAGGTGAATATGTCGAAATTTTATCAATGACCGGAGGTATTGTCATTGAAACAAGAAAAGACTGGACTACAGACAGGATGGATATAAAAGGAGGAAACATTGTATATGTGTATGATAATTTTACAAATGGATTATTTTATTATGCACACATGAATGATGTATATGTAGATGTTGGGGATTTTGTAGAACCGGGCAAACCTTTGGGAACAGTAGGCAGAACTGGAAAGAACGCATACCCTTCCCGCTCACCGACTCATCTGCATTTTATGTATGTAAAGTCTTACGACGGAGATCTGTTACCGGAAAATATTTATAATGATCTGATAAAAGTTAAAACAATTTATTGAAATGAAATCAGGAAAAATAACAGAAACTGCAATTACATTTGATGACATATTACTTAAACCTGCGCATTCTTCAGTACTTCCGAGAGATGTAGATCTAAAAACAAAACTTACTAAAAATATTATATTAAATATTCCTCTGCTGTCTGCTGCAATGGATACAGTTACTGAAAGTGAAATGGCAATTGCAGTCGCTAGGGAAGGCGGAATGGGAATCATTCATAAGAATATGACTGCTGAGATGCAGGCTGCTGAAGTAGATAAAGTAAAAAGAAGCGAGAGTGGTATGATCAGAAATCCTATTACTCTCACTTCCGATAAAAAAATTGCCGACGCATTACTACTCATGCAGGAATATAGTATTTCGGGTATTCCAATTATTAACTCCGAACATAAACTCATCGGAATATTAACAAACAGAGATCTTCGATTCGAACCGGATGCAACTTTATCAGTCTCTGAGATAATGACAAAAAAGGATCTTGTTACAGCTCCAATAGGTACTGATCTCGAAAAAGCTGAGGTCATACTTCAGAAGTATAGGATAGAAAAACTTCCGGTAGTTGATAAGAATGGTGTTCTAAAAGGTCTTATCACATTCAAAGATATTCAGAAAAGGAAAAAATTTCCAAATGCCAGCAAGGACAGTTTCGGCAGATTAAGAGTAGGAGCTGCAGTTGGTATCTCAGAGGGGACTTTAGAAAGAGTAAAAAAACTTGTCGATGCAGGAGTGGATGTTGTAGTCGTAGATACTGCACACGGACATTCGCAGGGAGTAATTGACATGGTAAAAAAGATCAAGAAAAAATTTAATATAGAGCTTATAGCAGGTAATGTCGCTACTGCCGAAGCAACAATTGATCTTATCAATGCGGGTGCTGACTGTATAAAGGTCGGTATCGGTGCCGGTTCTATCTGCACTACTAGAGTAATAGCAGGTGTTGGTATTCCTCAGATGACTGCTGTAATAGAATGTGCAGCCGCCGCAGCAAAAAGAAAAATTCCGATTATATCTGACGGCGGAGTCAAGCAGACAGGTGATGTTTCTAAGGCAATTGCAGGAGGTGCTGATACGGTAATGCTCGGCGGTTATTTTGCAGGGGCAGAAGAAGCACCCGGTGAAAAAGTTTTATTCGAAGGAAGAAGTTTTAAAGTTTACAGAGGAATGGGTTCTATTGAGGCTATGAAAAAAGGAAGCAAGGACAGATATTTTCAGGATGTGGAAGATGACATTAGTAAACTTGTGCCGGAAGGAATAGAAGGGATCGTTCCTTATAAAGGTAATGTAGGCGATACTATCTATCAGATCATCGGCGGTCTCAGATCGTCAATGGGATACTGCGGAGCTAAGAACATTCATGAGATGAAAACCAAATCAAAATTTGTAATGATCACAAATGCAGGTCTTAAAGAATCTCACCCGCATGATGTTCGAATCACAAAAGAAGCTCCAAATTACGGCTTAAAATAAAATTAACTATTTACTAAATATATTATGTATCGATCATTAGAAGATTTTAAAAAAGACTGGAAGTATGAAAGCGATTCTACTGTGAAATTATTAAATACACTCACTGATGAAAAATTAAATCAAAAAGTTACACCCGACGGAAGAAGTCTGGGATTTATCGCATGGCATTTAGTAAAGACTATTCCTGAAATGATGGGGAATACAGGTTTAAAAGTCGAAGGTCCGTCTGAATCAGATGCTGTACCTGCTGCTTCCGGCGAGATTGTCAGTGCTTATGAAAAAACATCAGAATCATTTATAAAAGCAATCGAAGATAACTGGAATGATGAGATTCTTCAAAATGAAGATGAGATGTACGGAGAGAAATGGAAAAAAGGTTTGACGCTTATGTATCTTAATTTACACCAGGCACATCACAGAGGACAGATGACAGTTCTGATGAGACAGGCAGGGCTGAAAGTTCCGGGAGTTTACGGTCCTTCCAAGGAAGAATGGACAGCATTCGGAATGGAACCGATGGAATAGAAATATTAATCAATAAAAAATTAAATTAATCTCATAATGGTAAGAAAATTTTTATTCTACTTTTTAGAATCGAAGTCTAAATTTCAAAAAGTACGTTTCAGAATAATTTAAATGTAATTCCCCCTTGATAGAGGGGGAGCGAAGGGGGTTGTTGCCGAAAGAAATAGCAAACAACAAATTGTAATAAACTCAACACTTGAAAAAGTAGAGTCAAATTAAACTAAATTTTACAAACCCCTCCCAGCCTCCCCTTTGGACAAAGGGGAGGAGCAATAACAGTTTAAT
Source organism: Ignavibacteria bacterium (assembly GCA_049293015.1). Classification (GTDB taxonomy): domain Bacteria; phylum Bacteroidota; class Ignavibacteria; order Tepidaquicellales; family Tepidaquicellaceae; genus UBA2330. The sequence continues at coordinate 8,002 of JBATSB010000017.1, read as the reverse complement.
AATGCTTTTTGATCCTGACTATGCCTGAGTTTGAATAAAGATCAGGTTTCTTAAAATCAATTTTGTCATTGTTGTAAAATATAGGAACTAAACTTTAAAATATATTGTCTTTAACATTCGCTAATAAGTATAAAAAAATAAATTAACATTTAATAAGGAGTAAATAATAATGAATCAGTTTCAAAATAATACGGGAGCAATAGATGCTTCCTTTTCCACGGAAGCGACGAGGAAATTTTTACTGAATGTATATAACTGGATGGCGATGGGACTTGCTCTTACAGGAGTAATAGCATGGGGTATTTCAGGTTCTTCTTTTGCTGAAACACTTTTCTCAAATTCCTTTTTGTTTTATGGAATAATAATTCTACAGCTTGGAGTAGTGATCGGACTAACATTTGCAATAAAGAAAATGTCAGCAATCGTAGCTATTGGTGCATTCTTTTTTTATTCAGCACTAACTGGTCTTACAATGGCTTCAATTTTTTTAATTTACACAGGTAGTTCAATTGCATCTACATTTTTTATCTGCGCTGCAATGTTCGGATCGGTAAGTGTATTTGGATATATTACAAAGATGGATCTTTCCAAATTCGGAACATTTTTCTTTATGGGTCTGATCGGATTGATAATAGCTTCAGTAGTAAATATGTTTTTAAACAGTACGACACTTTACTGGATCATTAGTTATGCAGGAGTTTTGATATTTGTCGGTCTGACTGCTTATGATACACAAAGAATCAAGCAAATGAGTCAGTCTTTAGACTTTGATACAGAGGAAGGAAAAAAAGCTGCGGTGATGGGATCGCTGATGCTGTATCTTGATTTTATAAATATGTTCCTTTTTCTTTTAAGAATAATGGGTGACAGAAAATAATAAAAGTTGTTTTTCATAATGGACGGATCTGTTTTTGAGATATTAAAAAGCAGATCCGTTTTTTTTTTATAAAAGGAAGATTTCTGTTTTAGGCATTGGCACACTCAAGCTTAAATTTGTTTTTTAAATTATCAAGGAGATATTTAATTATTGGAAAATATAGATCAACCGTTTTAACGGTTTAAAGTGCGGAGCTGAGATTTGAGCTTTCCAAGTGGAAAATAGCTTTTAGAAATAAAAAATTTTTGAGGAATATTTAGATAGGACATATTTAGTTATTGGAAAATATAGATCAACCGTTTTAACGGTTTGTAACTGCGGAGCGAAAAATTGAGATATTTAATCGATAAGTTGAACACTTATACTAACACTTATATTTTTTATTTTCTAATATTCACGAAATAAAATAGAAATGGTATACCCAAACAATAAACCAGTTATCAGTGTTTGTAGAGATTTGAAGACATATTTATTCAATTTATAGAAAAGTGCGGAAAACAGGATCTGTTTTTTAAAAAAGAAAAATTTAATCAGCCCATCTTCTGACGACAAATCTTTTACCTGAAGTAGATGCCCATTCATTTACCGGAGTCCTTTCAGAAATAACCTGTTTTAGTCTGCTCATAAGTTCAGATTTATGGACACCTTCCGGAGGAGAACTTTCGATCACAGTATTCTCATCAACTACAATTATCACATGTCCACTCCAGACAATTAGATCAAGCGGTAATAACATTCCGGCAATTTCACTTGCAGATTTATCTGATATGTCAAGACCTGTTCCGTATTTTACGAGTGAAGAAGTGTTCCTTGGAGTGGCACCGCCTGTAGCCTGATAGATCAGCCCGGAACAATCAACTCCTTTAAGACACCAGTTTATCTTTACGTTATTATCAATTTCAATGACAGGACTGTAGTAGTCTAAAAGTGCTTCAATGCCTGCATCATAATTTCCTCCCCACATATAAGTACTTCCTTCGAGGTTTAAAATATTTTTTAGAATTTCATTTTTATCAGGCATTACTTTTGCCCTGTCTGTTGGTTTTGTACTGACGACTTCTACAAACCTGCTGTCAATAAACAAATCAGAAGATTCATAAGGATAATCTGATGTTGTTACTTTTAAGATACTATGATCTTCTTTTGGAAAACTTTCAATAATTTCAAATACCGTATTCGGAAATGCAATAAACTCCATTTCTCTAATTAACCCCTGATTATCTAATTTCACCTGTTCGCCATCTGCACCACCAAAGACCATTTCATAATCTGAAGTGTTGAGAACCGGTGTGTAACTAATAGCAACTGCATATAAAGGAGAATTTTCCTGTGAGAAAATTTCCCCTCCTGAAAAAAATAATATTAAAATTAAAAATATAAATAATTTTAACTTGCTCATCATAACCATAATTGTTTATTTTGTTTTGTGAATTTTAAAAAAATATCACGCGGTTTCAATGTAATATTAAATGAAATTTATACAAAAAAATTAAAGGAATAAAATTGACGATGATTTGAAATTCTGATTTTTGTTTAATTTAAAAATAATAAATATGAAAAGGATAACTTTTATAATTGCAGTATATCTGCAATTGCTCTCCGCAGTTTTTTCACAGATAGTAATAAATGAAGTAATGTATGCACCGGTCTCACCGAATAAGGAATGGTTTGAATTAAAAAATACAGGTACATCTTCAGTTGATCTTCAAAACTGGAAATGGCGTGACGCTGCAGCAGGCAATGCGCTAAGAACAATCTCTGTTTTAAATTTAACAATACTGCCGGATTCCTTTATAGTAGTTTGTGAAGATTCTGTATCGTTCAGAAATCAGTACCTTGGATTTTTTGGAAAAGCTGTTCAGTCAACGGGTTGGAGTGCTTTGAATAATTCAGGGAATGAAAATATTGTAATTTACGATGCTTCAAGTAATCATGCGGATTCACTTACTTATAATAATTCTTGGGGTTCAGGAGTTACAGGCTATTCCCTCGAAAGAAAGCAGACTGAAATTAGCACAAACCTGCCATCAAACTGGGCATCATCAATTCATCCCGACAAATCAACTCCAGGTAAAAGAAATTCCGTGACTCCTTTATTAAATGATCTTATGATCTTTTCGCTTGAATCGGAACCGGCTTATCCATTTAAAGGAGGTCAAATTGAATTCAGACTGAGCATCAGAAATATCGGAATTTCTTCTGCTAATGGAGCTGAAGTGAAAATATTTTATGATGTTAACAATGACAGTATAAATCAAAACAGTGAAGTCATCTGTTCACAAAATTTAAATATACTCAATTCAGGTGATTCAATATTATTCGAATGCACTTATAATTTAATTGACACAGGCAGGAAGCAATTCATAGCAGAGTTATATTATAACAGTGATGATGATCCGTTAAATAATAAATTTTATAAAAAAATTTATGTAAGTGATCAAAGCGGCAGTGGCGGGGGAGTAGTGATAAATGAAATTATGTATGACCCGCTGACAGGACATTCAGAATGGATAGAACTTTATAATGGATTTCAGATGCCTGTAAATCTAAAAAAATGGAAGTATGTGGAATTTTCATCATCGAAGAATCTTTCTGACTCTGACCTGGTATTAGATCCGGGACAATATCTTGTGATAGCCCGTGACTCAACCTTATTCAATTCTTTTTCTTATTTAAATTCAATTTCAGATTCTTATAAAGTTATTTTTATAAGCAGTATGAGTTTGTCAAACAGCGGAGAGAGAATATTGATCACTGATAGTTTGAATAATTCAATTGATGCTGTAAGTTACGAAGCATCATTTCACAATCCGAATCTGATTGATACAAAAGGTATTTCACTCGAAAAAATTAATCCGGCTATTAGGTCGGACGTTAATTCCAACTGGAGCTCTTCGGCAAATATATCAGGAGGTACTCCGGGAAAAATAAACAGTATTTACACAACAGGAGTCAAGAGTGAATCAAAAGTAAACATTTCCCCTAATCCTTTTTCTCCGGATGGAGACGGTCATGAAGATTTTACTGTAATAAACTTTAATCTTAATGTAAAGATAGCTCAGATCAGAGTTAAAATTTATGACATTAAAGGTAGAGTCGTGCGAACTTTAATGAGTAACTCTATTAGTGGAAATAAAGGAGAAATTATTTTTAACGGACTTGATGATAATCAACAAAAGCTTAGAACAGGTATTTATATATTACTCATTGAAGTAATAGATGACAAAAACGGTACTTCAGATAATCTGAAAGTACCGCTTGTAATTGCATCTAAACTTTAAAAAATATATTTAAATCAAGGAGTTACTTTGGTTATAATATTAAAGGCATTGTTATCGGAAATGGATAGATCTGCAATATCCGTTAAGTTGTCATTATTCATATCTGTATTAAAATAACCTGTTAAAAAGTTTGCAGCGTTATTATCTATGTCGGCAAGATCAGCAAGATCAACAGTTCCGTCTTTATTTGCATCTCCGGAATACATGCAGAACTTGGTTCCCTTTTTTATTAAATTAGTTCCGTATGCTTTTGTTGAATCATTAGTCATATTATAATTAAGTACGTTTCCCGTAAAAGTCTCACCACCTGCTTTGCTCCAGGTTTCGATTGAATTTCTGTGTTCGATCTCAAGAAAATAAAATGAACCGGTTTGGGCATTTGAAAACTGCATAGAAACCAGTCCGGAAGCAGAAAATAATTTTTTTGCTGAATCAATTCTGCTATATGGCGAATTAACATTTCTCAAATATACAGTAACTGTATCAGTACTGGTCTGCTGGCTAATTGTATTATACAGCCCTTCAATTAATACTGTCAAATTCAGAGTTTTAACAGGTTGAAATCCGTCATTGATAAGTATCTTTGAGCTGTAAGGCGGGACAAGAACTGATCCAATAACAGGTGTACCATCAAGCTCCTTATAACTGTTTCCGTTTATTGGAAATGGCAAAGTTGAATTTGTTTCATTGATAAATAATTTTGACTGCTCAGTAGAATCAATTTTCTGAACATTAACTTTATAAAAATTTATATTATCAAAAAAAGTCAGTGAATCGGGAAGTTTCATTCCGGTTGTCAGCGTAGTACTTGGATCCGTAGTGTCAGCTTTGAAAATGACTGAATAATCTTTTCTGTAATTTTCGTACCTCAGTTTTCTTCTTAATCCCATTTCATAAACATATGGAATACTTGACCTGCCCCATAGATTAAAGTCTCCAGTCTGATCTCCTACGACACTGAAACTTACATTGTAGTATGCTCCTTTTGTAGTAGGGAATGAATTACTGACTGCAAGATTTTCAGTATATCCGATACCGTTCCAGCGAACTCTCATAGAGCCTCCGTCAAGAAGAGGATGTACGACCCTGGCAATGGATGAACCTGACGGCCATGTAGTCCAGCCGGCAATTGTATCATTAAAATGAGGATTTGTAATATAGTTACTGCTTAATGTATCTGTTATATAATGTTGTTCGAATGAAAATGGACTGTACATAGAGTTTGGATCTTCTCCTGTGACTGACTGCCATTGAGAAATTCTGTAATCGTTGCTTGAATAATTCGGCGACATGATAGTTCTTTTTAAAGTGTATTCGTTGTAGGGGTTACAATAATAGTTACTATCAAAGACTCCGTAATCACTAAAAACAAGAGAATGAAACATCTGATGTTCCATTGAGATCTGATTCCAGCCGAGACTATAAAAAACATTTCTTTTGCAAATTGTATTATATGTTGGTACATATGAAACTGCAGACAGATCAGAAAATTTTATCTGTGTATGAGCACTATTGTAAATTACGTTATCAACTATACTGATATTGTCGAGAGTAATAGTATTATCAATATAAATTCCGACAAATCTGCTGTGAGCTATAGTATTATTTGATATGACAAGATTTTTAATTAGAGTATTTCCAAAATATATTCCATAACTGAGATTATAATTAGTAGCCGGACATGACTCTTTATTGCCGATGGAATTTTTTACAACATTATTTTTGATCAATGCTCCGTCAATATTATCTATTGCAATACCACCTCCGTCATTTAATGTCACACAGGAATAATCGACTATATTATATTCTAATACATTATTTTTTCCAAAACGTATTCCAGTATAACCTGTGCTGTCAATTGTGTTATATCTGATATCTGTGCCTGTCGCACTTTCAGCTCTGATGGCAATATAACCCCATGAGCTGCCACCATACCCGGGTTTTAATCCGGTTCGATTGATTGTATTTCCGGTTACAAATCCGTCAAACATCTGAGCAGTAATACCTATATCAAGTACATCTTCTATAATATTGTTCTCAATTTTATGTCCTGTTCCATAAAGCCTGATCCCAATCTTATCAGTTTTACTGATCTTACAGTTCCTGATTGTATTATATGTACCGTTTGCCTGCTCAACTCCTTTCTCTTTTGCATTAGTCAAATTCAGATTTTCTATGATTACATACTTAACTCCCGGATTCAGATAGATATTAAATCTGGTCACTGTCGCCTGCAATGAAAGTGTATTAGGATTCACTCCTCCGGGTGCATAGAAATATAACATCTGAGAAGGTATGTCATAAAAAAATTCATTTTCAACATCCAAAAGGTTTAGTTTGTTATCAAAATAATATCCGTATTCATAGATCATTCTGTTAACAGTAAGAGCAGAGAAAGTTATATTCCCGCTGCTGAATCCTGAAACTGTTCTGACTTCATATGACCAGTCAGCAGTTCTGATCTTACAGGTTGCACCAGTCCAATATCCTCCTCCCTGCGTAAGTTCAGTATCTTTAAATCCGCCTTTCTCACCTGTCCCTGTCCCATAGTCAACTCTGAGCCAACCGCTGTTTGGATACCTTGCAATATTCATTATCTTTCCGTCAAGATAAAGATTTGAAACAGTATCGGTTAAGGTCGTTTTATAAATATTCCCGGAATGCAATATCCAGCTTTGAGGTGATATTGCCCCTGTTATGACCGGCAGTTCTCCTGTACCATAACTTCCGAAAATTATTTCATTACCGGCTGTGCCGGATTTTGTCATTGTGATCTGACCGAAAAATGTATCACCTTTTCTGAATAAGATCTGATCACCTGCAACAAAAGTACTCATCTTGGAATTTACTTTGCTGATTGTTGCCCATGCAGTTACATCACTTGTTCCTGCAGCACTGTCATTTCCGCTGTTTGAAATATAATAAGTCGCTGAGTAAGCGGAATTAAATGTAATAAAAATAATAAGGAAAAATGAAAAAAGGGAAGAGATGAAGTTAACTAGTTTTATACCCGTCATATAATAATTTAAATAATAAATTAAATAATAAATTTAATAATAAAATAATAATAATTGGGGTGTACAAACCTAAGTGTTTATTGATTTCTTTTCAAGTTATTTAAATTTGATAAACAAACATTACTAAAAATTTAAATCTTTAAATTTTATTTTTGAATGGATATATCAATACAAAAAAAAGACCGGAAGATTTCTCCTCCGGCCTTCTCCAACATAACTAACTAATTAACTAACTAACTAACTAAAGAACACTCTTTATAAGTTGTATGTTGTTATGGTTTCATTACTTGTACAAAATTGCTTGCATTGTTATCAGCTATTCCTGCATCAGTTAGATCGATAACTGCATCTCCGTTACAGTCAGTTGGAACATATCCTGAAACAAAGCTAAATGCGTCATTGTCAATAAGTCCAAGATCTGTAGCATCTATAACACCGTCCTGATTTGCATCACCACTATAGATACAATATTCACCAGCTTTCAGAACCATATTGTTTCCGAATGCCTGTGAAGAAGCAGTTGTAAAATCATAATTAATGTTATCACCTTGATTCATTGCCATAGCTCCTGCACTCCATGTCTCTAGACCATTTCTGTGCTTTAATACAATGTAGTAAGATCCGGATGCAACTGAAGTAAATTCATATGTCTGATATCCGTTTGGAGTAATATAAGCCTTCTTCGAATCAACAAGTGCAAATGGTGAAAATGAATTGTGAAGTTCGACTGTTACTGTATCCTGAACTATCGGCTTACCATTCCAAAATCCTTCTATTGACATTGTAACGTTAACAGAAATTGAAGTATTTGTTTCATACTTTCTACC
>JBATSB010000016.1:0-6243 GCA_049293015.1 Ignavibacteria bacterium | reverse complement strand
CGACCCGGATATTATGACGTGAATTTCAACGGATCAAACTTTGCAAGCGGAATGTACTTCTACAAAATAGAGGCAGGAAGCTTTGTTCAGACAAGACGTATGATACTCGTGAAATAAATTTCAAATTACGAATTTCAAATTATGAATACGTAGTTTGTTAAATTTTTAATCCCGCAGAGGTTAGATTTCTCTGCGGGATTTTTTTTTATATATGTCTTTGCGAACCCGAATTCATTCGGGTGAAGCAATCTCCCTGTTTGAATTGCGACCCCGGATTCATTTGGGTGAAGCATCCTCAAAAAACATATGTCTTTGCGAGTCCGTGCTCTTCGGACGAAGCAATCTCCGAATTTACGATATGCGATGCTAATAAATTCTTGTCGTGAATTCGGAGATTGTTTCGGAGCTGCGCTCCTCGCAAAATTAATTTCCCACTCTTATCCCCCTACTTGTCTTTCAAAATGAGAGAGCGGGGAAGTAACGCGAAAGCGCACTGACACTGCTTTTACACGCGTCCCAAAAAATCATTCTGAGCAGAAAAATTTAACTTGATTCTTTCTCTTTTTATACTTCAATTTGCATAAATATCTAAAAGGATATTCCCGCCCAAACGCTAATATCTGAAAAATTAATATTTAAATTTATGAAAGCTTACAAATGAAAAAAATCTCAATAATATTTTTTATAAATCTGACTTTGTACTGCTCAGGTATTTACTCTCAGGTGAATCAGGAGTGGGTAGCGTCATACAGTTGAATTGGTTCGGGATTTAATTTTCCTAAAAAAAGTGCTATTGATAAGTATGGGAATTTTATTGTCGCAGGAAATACTGATAGTACAAATGGATATGATTATATAGTTTTAAAATATAATCCTTATGGTAATCTTTTATGGAAACAAAGATATAACGGCATTGGAAACGGATACGACTATTTAAAAGGCATGGTTTTGGATGACTCAGGAAATGTATATGTAACAGGTGAAAGCTCTGAAGGTGTTGCTCTCGGAGGAATTAACTGGGTGACTATTAAATATAATACTGAAGGTGTTTTGATTTGGAAAAAAAGTCTGAATTGGATAAACAATAACACAGATGAGCCATTTGGTATTAACATAGATAAAGAAAATAATATTTATGTTGTTGGATTTGGCAGAGTTACAAATATAGAACGAGCTTTAGTAACAATCAAATATAGTTCCTACGGTGATTCTGTCTGGACAAAAAACTATACTTCTCTTCCTAACAGATCAAACTGGGGATATTCTGTAAGTATAGATGATTCACTAAACGTATATTCTTCAGGTTATGGCGCAATTCAAGGAGGAAATGAAATAGTAACTTTAAAATATGATAAATTTGGAAACGAAAAATGGATAAGAAAATATCCTACATATTCAGGTGATTATCTCAGACCTACATTTTCTGAATTAGATAAAGAAAACAATTTAATCATAGTCGGAAACAGTGATTCTACACATAGTTATGATTTTGTAACATTGAAATATTCTTCAAACGGAAATTTAATCTGGAGCAGGATGTATGACGCAGGAAATATTGACAGAGCTAATTCTTTATTTATAGATAATCACTCAAACATACTCATAGCCGGATTTACATTTTTAAATAATTACGGAGATTATTTAATTTTAAAATATTCACCGGAAGGTGATACATTATTGAATTTAAATATTAATGGACAAGATTCAAGTAGTGATGATGAAGCTAATATTATTTTATCTGATACAGCCGGCAACATTTATGTAACTGGAGCTTCGCAATCCACTTCATTTAGGATGGATTTTTTAACACTTAAATTAAATTCTAACGGAGACACTATCTGGTCCAAAAGATACAAAACACAATTAGAAAATTTTGCTTATTGTTTAAGTATAGATAAAAATGATAATATCTTTGTATCAGGTGAAGGAGAGTTAACGCTTGGATATACCGGAATTGTAACTGTAAAATATTCACAGTTAACAGATATTGGAAATAATGAAATTATTTTAATAAACAGCTATGAATTATATAATTACCCTAATCCTTTTAATCCGAGTACAAAAATAAATTTTCAGATACCTGAAGCGTCTTCAGTAGAATTAATAATATTTGACATAAACGGCAGAGAGATTAAAACAATAGTAAATGATTATAAAAACAAAGGTGAATATACAGCAGATTTTTCTGGAGAGAATTATTCAAGCGGTGTATATTTTTATTCTTTAAAGATAAACGGAAAATTAGTTAAAACAAATAAAATGGTGTTAATGAGATAAATTGAAAAACACTTGTCAAAAATTTCTATCTAAACTTGTATTATTGAACAGTATATTAATATTATAAAAATGATAATAATAAAACTAAGATCATTAGAAATAATTTTCTTAAGATCATTTAAATTTATCCTACTACTTAATTTATTTACAATTTCGGTAAATGAATTACACTCCCAGATAAATCCTGTCTGGCAGGCATCATACAATGATTCATTGACAGAATCAAATTATGCAGTCAAAAGCAAAACAGATAATCAGGATAATGTAATCATTATTGCAGAGGGATATAACAGCAGTCTTGGAACAAGCGATGATTATGTTTTGATAAAATATAACAGCATGGGACAAAAATTATGGGTAAGAAGATTTAATGGTTCAGGAAACGGTTCAGACATCCCGAAAGATATGGTGATAGACAGAGACAATAACATCTATGTCACCGGAAGTAGCTGGAATGATACAGTAAAAAATGATTATACAACATTGAAGTATAGCCCTGAAGGTGAATTATTATGGGCACGAAGATTAGACTGGCTTGCAAGCCGAAACGATGGAGCATATTCAATGTGTCTTGACTCAAATAACAATGTATATGTGACAGGACTTGCGACGGCAGCTTTTAACGGACATGAGCTATATGACATGGTAACTGTGAAATATAATTCTGAAGGAGAGCAGAAATGGGTCAATAGTTTTTCCGGATATAGTGATATAGCAGACTGGGGTTATACAATTGTCAGTGATCCGTCCGGTAACGTATATGTGTCGGGATTTACGTTGTCAGCATCTTACATTAATTATGATATAATAACTTTAAAGTACAACAGCACTGGTAATGAGATCTGGCAGAGAAGATTTAATCACAGAGGTACTGATTATATTCGACCACTGTTTAGTAAACTTGATAGATTAAATAATTTAATTGTTTTAAGTTATTATCAGAGCGATACTTCTCAAATGGATTACCTTGTGTACAAATATGATTCATCAGGTAATTTGTTATGGTCAAATATTTTTGATGGAGAACTTAAAAATGATTGGGTTGCAGATTTAGCAGTTGACAAAGATAATAATATTTATGTCTCAGGTTCTTGTTATTATGTCAGAGCTTCATATGATTATATGTTAGTGAAATATTCAGAAAGTGGTCAGGAACTATGGCATAGCAGGTTAAATGATTCAATTAAAGTAACTGGATACAGTAATGATCTTGCTACATCTGTATTATTAGATAAATCAGGAAATATATTGGTTCATGGTTCATCATCTTATAATCAGGGATATAGTTGTGTTATGTATTACAATTCAAACGGAGTTCTTTTAAGCAAATTTCGAAATTTTGGAATTAATAATTCAATATCAATCAATCTCTTAAGTAATAATGATTATATAATAATGGGAGTTGATTATCCTAAAACTATCTCTGCCAGATATCAGAATTTTATTACAAATTTAAATAACTCTAATACTTTCGAACCTGAAACATACCTCCTGTATCAGAACTATCCTAATCCGTTTAATCCAAATACATATATTAAATATCAGATTTCAAATACAGGTTTTGTTACAATAAAAATCTATAATTCATTAGGAAAAGAAATTAATTCACTTATAAATGAAATTAAATCACCAGGAATATTTGAAATTAATTTTGAAGGATTAAATCTATCGAGTAGTATTTATTTTTATAGCTTGTATGTTGAAGGAAATTTAATCGAAACTAAGAGAATGGTTTATTTGAAATAATTTTAATCTTAAAATAACAGAATGAAAAACAATTTTATGTTGATATAAATCTGCTGCGTTTAAAAGCGTAGCAGAAAATAAATAAAGAGGGTACCGGAGTAACTTATATTAGCCTGCAAGCAAAAATAAGAATCTCAAAACTTTGAGATATCTCTGGTCCCTCTATTTATTTGCTTAAATTAATAATTTTTAATAACATAAAAACACTAAAAATGAAAACAATTATAATAAAATATATATTTAGTCTAACTCTTCTATTAACATTAACTCAAGAATCAAATTCACAGGGTACTTATTTTAATAATGCAGATTTTGTTTATTTAAGAAATGGGAATCCTGATAATATAGATTCGGTCAAAGCAACTGATAAAAGGACAATTTATTGGGATTTAAGTTCGATAGATACAAATACACACCGTTTGGATATTTGTATAGCTTTTAATGAATTAATATCAGGACCATCTAGTGATTATCTTTGGGGGAACTGGCTGAAAAATGAGAATAACCAAAATTTTAATTACGAAAACTCTAATTTTAGATTTATTTATTCTGAGTTACCAGCGATTACAGATAGTATTACAGGCCTTTGTTTTATTAGTTTAAGAGAAAATGAAGCAAAAGATATTATTGTACTAAAATCAAATGGAGTTATGGAAATCAGGAAGAATGAAGGAAAGATTCAAGTTTCTGGAGAAGAAACAATAAGTCAGGTTTATGGGAGAATGCCTGTTACAGGATTCTTTTCTACAGATACATTACAGGATGTTGCAATAATTGCTCCAACAGGTATTAGAATATTTAAAGGTGTTGGCGGATCAACTCCTCCATTGGAGGATTTATTCTTTTTACAAAACTATGTTTTTAAAAGAATAAGTCTTGCTCAGATCAATAAGCATTATGGTCCATATGCTGTAATTAAAAACGAAACTTATGACAGGGATGAAATTATAGCTCATTACGGAAACAATATTTACATTTTTAATAACAATAATAATAACACTACTAATTCAAGTCCTACTACAACTATTGAGTTTTCAGAATTACTTGCAGATTTTAAAATCGCAGACGTAAATAATGACGGGTATAATGATATTATTTCAATAACTCAATACGAATTACCTTTAGATTTTACTACATACTCCAGGGTTTCATTTTTTCTTAATAATTCAGGTACAATTAATACTACTCCTGATTTTACTATTGCTGGGATTAGATATTCAAACTCTTTGGTATTTGCTGATTTTAATAAAGATGGCTGGAATGATATGGTAATTGATATAGGAACTGACACTATTGCTTTATTTCTAAATACAAAGAATTCAATATTATTTTCAAATTCACCTTCTGAGAGTTTTCAATTCGAAAGTGCACCCGGACCATTTTATATTCCACCACTTTTTGCAAATAAAATTGAAACTGTTGATCTATATAACAAAGGCGGTATTGGCGTGATCATGTCAGGATGGATAGGAATTACATCTGCAGAAAAATATGAAGCAATGATTAGAATAAACGCTTCAGACTCAGACGCTGTTCCTGCTCCGGCATATTTATTTAGAGACGTTGTACAGAGTGATACAATTTATCATCCAAAGTTATTGCTGTTCAACAGAGGCGACAGGGATTTCTTAAAATATCGAATTTATAAAAAGAACTGGGTGACTTATCATTATTATTTGTTTGACAGCACGACGAGCGATGAGTACATTGACACTACTGAAGATCTTATCTATGTAAATACAGACCCTGTAGATCCGCCGCCTGATAATTTATTTTATTATGCAGTAGCTGTTGATAATTCTAATAAAGTATCGATTACTTCTGACACAATTTCTTACGTCGGATATGTATGTCCATTCTGTCAGGGTGAGATCGGTCCTGATAATATTATTGTTTCAAATGTGAATAATGATTTGCCGAAAGAATATTCTCTAAGTAATTATCCAAACCCATTCAATCCATCGACAAACATTAAATTCGATCTGCCGAAAGATGTGTTAGTTTCTATAAAAATCTATGATATGCTTGGAAGGGAAATCAGGACTTTGGTAAATGATTTTAAGACAACAGGAAGTTATACGATCTCATTTAATGGAGCTGATCTCTCAAGCGGTATTTATTATTACAAGATAAAGGCGGGAGATTTTGAGCAGGTGAGAAAGATGATGCTTCTCAAGTAATTAGAAATTAAAAATTAGGATTTAAGAATTTTTAGAGCAA
>JBATSB010000015.1:0-37623 GCA_049293015.1 Ignavibacteria bacterium | reverse complement strand
GTTGTTATAAATTTTAGAAATTTTAACACATGTCGGAGTAATATTTCTAAAACAAATAGAATTTATATAAGCAAATAAGGCGGTTTTGAAAATTAGTTTGTTCATAAAAACTATATAACCGCTTTATTTTGCTTATAGTTTTATGTTTTGCGTAACTTCAGCTATTAACTATTAACTATTAATTTACCTTCCATCCGGGATCTGTATTTATTAATTCCATATGATCATTTTTATCTGAATTATCACTAATTATATTCTGTAATATTCGAATCTCATTCTCTCTTGAATTTAGAAAATCTTTGTCACTTAGGATTAATTCTTTAAAATATTTTTTGGCATCTTCCTTATCATCATTTCTGATACAAAGAATTAGAAGACTGAAATATCTGAGCGCAAGAATTCTTTTAATATAATCATTATATCTGTAACCAAATTCTTTATTTATAACTTTATAATAACTCAGATCCTTAATCAGATTATTTCTTAAATTATCTCCTTGCCAGTTGCCGGCTGAATGTATTCTATAAAGACACATCACCTTATCAATATATCTTATCTTTCCCATTTCAGACAACATCAGATATAAAGGCATGTCACCGTAAGGCAGCTCTTCGTACCAGTCAGGTAATTTTTTAATTTTTCTGCACATTACAGATGCAGTCATAATCGGATTAAACCCGTGAAATAATTTTTCAATCGGTAATTCAACTCCTTCTCCTGTAAACTCAGTATCCCACTCCTGACCTGAAATTTCATCAATCACTTTCGACTGATGATAGCACATCGAAATTCCTTTGTCACTGTCAAGCAAGTCAGCCTGTATTTGAAGTTTATTCGCATCTGTCCACTCATCATCGCCATTAAGCAGTGCCAGATATTCACCTTTGCATAAAGGAAATGTTGCTACATCCATCTGCATCATCCCAATATTTTTTTCCGGCAGAAATGGCTTTATGATGTCTGGAAATTTCTCTGCATATTCCTTTATAATTTCTCTTGTATTATCTTTGGAACAATCTTCACCAATTACAACTTCAAAGTCAAAATCAGTTTTTTGCATGAGGACAGAATCAAGACACCGCGAAATATATTTCCCATGATTGTAAGACGACATCCAGACGCTGACCTTCATTTTAACTCTTTAATAATTTGAGAATGTATTAAAATAATTTTTTTTTTACTAACTTTTAATTCCTATATACATGCCTCTTCCAAACAATCCTTCTTTGTCATAATGAACTTTAAGTCCCTGTTCCTCCATTGCTCCTTTGTACTGAGCATCATCAAATAATCCAAGTTCATGCAGCTCATTAAAATGAACAATACCTTCCGGAGTGCCTGCAAGATAATGAATATCAAGCACAGACATTTCATCTTTGAGAATACTGTTATACATCCATGCGATCTTCATATCTTTTTCATCATAATGATTTGCTGTGATCGTATTTGTAAAAAATGTTTCCTTACTGAACCACGGCTCAATTATCAACAGTCCGTTCGGATTCAGATGTTTTGTCATTGATGAAAAAGCTTTGCAAAGATTTTCATAAGTTTTTACATAAGCTATTGAACTGAAGAGACAACATACGACATCATATTTTTCCCCAGTGTCAAATTCAGTCATATCACTTTCGTGAAATACAATTCCCTCGCATCTTTCTTTTGCAATCTCAAGCAGATCATGATTGATGTCAAGACCTTCACACTGAAATTCATTTCTTAAATATTCAATATGCTTACCTGTACCGCAGGCAGTATCCAATAAGGATTCAGCATTCGGATTATATAATTTGATTATTTCTGTGAGTCTGTCAGATGCTTTTTTATAATCTTTAAAATGATACAGAGCATCATAAAACTTAGCGGATTTTACAAACAAAATAGAGTATTAATTAATTATAAAAATTTTTTAGTGAATAAATTTAGTTCGTTTAAATTGTCGCCGTTGTTGGTGTTCCAAAAAGTTTGCTCTCTAATTTTACAATTCACTGTTCCACTTAACAAACTTTTTGGTCACCAACAACATGCATGTTTCAGATTCAAGTTTCCGTTGTTGTTGTTCACGTTCGCTGCACTCTCTTAAGACCAACAACGGCGGTAATTCATTTACATTAAACTTTTTCTGTAAGCAGGGAAGTAACCATTCAAGTCATCCGGATCTTGTCCTGCATTGATACAAAGAGATTTATACAGATCTTTATTATAAACCTGTTTTAAATTATTGAAAGGAAGTTTATAAGCTCCGAATCTTTCTTTGGACAAAGCAACATTATCATCTTCTTTTAAACCTCCTCCGAGATTCAGCACAGGTATTTTTTTATTTCTGTAATACTTCAATCCAGCCCAGAGCAAAGTTGGCGCGTATTTCCTGCCTTCAGGCAAAGGTACATTAAAGAGACAGTCTGCAGAATATTTTGTATGAGCAAAAATATAAACAGCAACTATTTTATTTTCTTCGACTGCACCTGTCATAAATACATTTTCGAGACTGCATATATATTCAAGAGTTCCTTTTTTAAAATAACTTGCTGATGAAGCATCTATACTGTCAAGAAAATTATAATAATTACTTATAAAAAACTCAGTTAATTTTTCTTTATCATAAATAAAACATGATTCGGTTTTTCTGAAATTCTTAATTATCCGTTTTCTGTTTGTATCTAAATTTTCAAAAAGTTCAGTAAGACTTAGATTGAGATCAATAAAATATAGATTTGTATTACTGAAATTATCTCTGTCAGCATAATATTCTTTTTTTACAAAAAGCGGATTCATGCTGAGATAACCACAGACATAATTTTTTTCTTTTACAAATTCATTCCAGTAGTTAATAAACTCAGGATGAATAGCGTTTCCCGTAAATCCTGAAAAGCCGTATGGAGTAACAATGTCTATGTATCCTTTAATGTCTCTTTCCGAAATTGGACAAACTATCTTTACATTATCTGATTCAAATTTGTACAGAAATGTATTGAAACCTGTAGTAAGACTCATTGCATAGCAGCTTTCTCTCGTATGTGCAAAAGAATGTCCGATATCTTTAATAACATCATCCCATTCAGTTGAATCAACAGGTATCATACAATGCCTGTTCATAAATCTTTTTTAAAAAAATTATAATATTTCAAATTCAGATAAAGAGTTTTTAACTTCTTCAGGTGAATTGAACATCAGATTATCTATTATAGAAAGTGGTCCAACAAACTCATTTTGAAACTGTTTATATTTTATTTCTTTTGTTTTTATAAATTTCAATTCAATGTCTTCATTTTTAAATACTTCTTTTGAATAAAGACCAATTCCTCCGGAGAGATTGAAATATTCGTCTGCACCTTCCTTTTTACAAATATCAATGATCTTGTATTCGCCTTTTTGTTGTTGGTTATTATAAATAGTAGAAGATTCTATTATTTCGGTTTTTATATTCAAATATTTATTTACGGAAAGTAAACTTTTTACAGCAAGCGAAGAAATACATGAACAATTATTTTCGAATAAATTTTTTAACATCGGAAAAACATTATTATAATAAATTGCTTCTGAATAACTGTGTTTAATAGTTTTCAAAAATTTATTGATATTTTCGGATTCATAAAAAACAGATATTTCATTAATTAAGCTTCTCGAACTTTTCTTTGAAACAGGAATAGTAAACATAAGCGGTTTCCCATTTTGCAAAATATAATTTCGGTTGATCCATCCCTTATTAATAAACTGAACATCATCCAGAATGACAAATTTATCGACATGATTTATAAGCTGAAAATATCCGATATAAGGTAGAAAATACGGCTGCATTATTGCAATTTTCATATGGAATTTTCAGAGAATTTGTTGATAAAACAGTAAATAAAGATTATAATAATAGTAATAACGATGTTCAGATAAAACGTAAAATTGAATTAAATTCAGTTTAATAAAATTGTTTGAGTAGATTAATAATAAGACTAATTTATTTATTTATTACGCATTTCCAAACTCCTCGATTGAGATCGCACTTTTAATTAAAACTCAGTTTCAGTCTCAACTCCGGGAATTTATTTCATCATCGTTTTTCTGGTTCTTTGGAGCTTACTAATTTGTATTCCTATTGAGGGAGCTTATTTAAATGGGATTATAGGATTTTGTAATTTTTAAAATTATGTTTGTTAATATTCCTGCAAATCCTTTGATCTTAAAAAATCCCGGTTCATACAAAAAAAACACCGGCTGCAAAAAACACAACCGGTGCCAAATGAAAACTAACTACATGAATAACAATCTTTGGTTTATTTCAGCAATAGCATCCTCTTACCGTCTATAAGATTTTCATTCACAAACATCTTATAAAAATACATACCGCTCGAAAGTCCTGACCCGTCAAATCTGATCTGATAATTTCCCGGCTGCTTCATTTCATTTACAAGTGCAGCGACTTCCTGTCCGAGAAGGTTATAGACTTTAATATTTACAAAGCCGTTTTGCGAAACGCTGTAAAATATTTCTGTTGATGGATTGAACGGGTTTGGTTTATTTTGAAGTAATTGGGTTTTAGTAATTTCATCGCCGGATCTTTTTAAATTTGATCCTGAATTTTCTTTTACAATTTGATCAGAATTATCCTCATTACTTGTTGTTGCAATTACATTTCCATCTACATCATATTTGATTGCTTTCCAGTCGGCATAATCTCCGTTCCATTCCATCGCAATCAGTATTGGCTGTCCTTCTGAATCGACTTCTATCGTAGCCCATCTTTGAGCAGATGATTCTGCAGTTGTATATGGAGTTTCAAAAATTGGATTATACACTTTTGCCCATCTTTTTGTCGGAAGATTTCCTGAGTTATCATTTTTATATTGTATGATGGAAAATCCTGAAGGTGACGCATCACTCATGCCCGCTACATATACAATTGTATCGCCGGATACTTTGATGGTAGATGCTCTGTCATTATAGGAGGAGGAAGGAATTGAATCATTTCTGAAATTATAAAACTCAGCACCTCTGCTTGGCCAGCCATAAGATCCGTCTTCAAATTTATATTTTATTGTAACAAAGTCTAATTCATTTTCAGAAATATTGCTTGTTGAATATCCTGTAACAAAGATATTTTCAAAGTCATCTTTAGCAATGGAAGTTGCAATATTTGTTCCTCCAACTCCTTTGTTTCTAAATTCTTTACTCCATTTAATTCTAACTTTATTGTTGGAATCTAAATTATAAAAAGTAGTTCTGAATACATTAGGTTTATTATTATTATTATTTAATCCAAAATTATCTGAGATTGAAGTCACAACACTTCTCGACTTTGAGAGATAGCTATCTGATCTGTTCACAACAGTAAGAGCGGTTGGTTTCTCATTACTGCCGGGGATATTATGGATTATTACATCACCTGCACCAATACTTCCGCTTGCTTTATCTAGAGTAACATAAATTGCATCATCTCCATTTTGATGTCCCTGAAATGAATATCCGCTCACATAAACATTATTATAATCAGCAAAAATATCAGTCGCCACATCCCATTTACCTGAGAAGGAAGTGTCGGTCTGCCAGGAGAGTCCGCCATATTCATCTAATCTACTAACATAGATTTCTTTTTGATTATTTGAATTGTTATAATATCCTGTTGTATAAATTTCATTTATATCTCCAAAATCATCTTTCAATATGTCTATAGCATAAGCCTTATCATCTCCCGGATTAATAAATACTCTATGCCACATTAAATTCAACTGAGGATCTAATTTTAAAACTATAATATCATTACTGTGAGACTGCTGATTATAAATATAACCTGATACGTAAGAATAACCATGATGGTCAACTATTATATCCATTCCTCTGTCATTTCCGGAAAAGTTATTATAAATATAACTATTCAAATACCCTAACTCGAAAGTATATTTTAATACTGAAATATTATTAGAATTAGTATTTGAGTTATAATCGAATCCTGTAACAAATAAGTTGTTTTCAGAATCTAAAAAAGTTTTAAATGGATAATCTGATGTTAATTGAGATTGAACTTTTGATGTAAACAAAGCCAAAACCAATACCGCAAATGTAAAAATAATTTTCGTTTTCATATTTTTTATTATTTAATTAAGATTAATTTATTAGTTTTTATAATTGTATTATTTAAAAAAAGAGAATAAAAGTATATACCTGAATTCAATTGAACTTCATTTTCATTTGGAGAAAATAAAACGCTGTAATCTCCCTGTGTTTGATTTTCATTAACTAATTTTATAATCTCTTTACCGGAAATATTATAAAGCTTTAACTCTATAAAACCGGGTTTTTTTATTTTATATTTAATAACTGTAGAAGAATTAAATGGATTTGGATAATTTTGATATAGTGTGTGTTCTTCCGGAACTGAAGTTGATGAATTATTGGAAATAAATACAAGTCCTCCGTTTGTTGTTTTCAATATTGTTCCAAAATCTCCCGCTATATATCCGTTATCTGCATCTGTAAAAAAAACGGATTTAAGATCATTCAAAGTTACTTTTTCTTGAGCTATCCATAATACTCCTCCGTTCGTTGTTTTTGTTATAACTCCACTGTTTCCTGTTGCAAATCCATTGTTATCATCCAAAAAAAATATTGAATTCAAATTAGAAGAAACATTACCATTTTGAGCAAAATAATTTATCCCGGCATTCGTAGTTTTCAAAATAAGTCCGGATCCACTGGTATGATATCCAGTTACATAACTTGGGAAAAATAGATCAATACCTGCACCTTGAGTATTTAAAATCCAATTAACACCTCCATTTGTCGTTCTAAGATTTTCATCCCCTGCAGTGAATCCTGAATTATGATTTACAAAAATCAACGGACCTATTACAGCCAACGGATTAACTCCTATAACTTGATCTTCCCAGTTTACACCTCCATTTGTTGTTTTAAGTATTCTTGCACTATTCCCACCGCTTATATAACCTGTTTGCTCATCTATAAAATCTAATCCAAAAAAGTTATTCGTTCCACCTGGGCTAATATCACTCCAGCTCTCACCTTCATCAGTGGATTTAAGTACGGTACCAGTATCTCCACATGTGTAACCGATATTAACACTTGGAAAATCAACCTCACGTAGTCTTTGTAATGTATTACTTTGCTTTTCTATCCAGTTCACTCCGGCATTTGTTGTCTTCAATATCTTTCCGTCTGTACCAACTGTAAACCCTGTATTTGAATTTATGAAATAATTAGAATAAAAATTTTCATTACCACCAGTAGTCGTGAACCATGTCACTGCGCCGTCTGTAGATTTTACAACTCTGCCTCCTGCACCGCATGCATACGCTACATTAGAATTTAATAATTCTCCTGCCCATAATATATTCGGCTGGCTGTATCTTGGCTTATAGGTTGAATTTGTTATCCAGTTTGTGCCTGCATTATATGTTCTCCTCAATCTTCCATAATCTGTAACAAGTAAACCTGTATCCGGATTTATAAATGATATTGCACGATAAGCATCAAAATCTACTTCAGGCATAAATTTTCCAAACCAGTTTAAACCTCCATTGGTAGTCAAAAAAAGTGAATCATCATTTACAGGCAAAGCAAATTGTGAATGAAAGTTTACAAAATTTATGCTCACAATCTGTGAAAATACATTTTTATATGTAATATTTTGTACAACCCAGTTTATTCCTCCATTCGTAGTCTTACTTAAATAATTTCTTCCACCAACCATTCCATTTAACGAATCATACATATCAATACAGAATAATGGGTTTAATGTCTGTGAACTGATCTGATTCCAGAGATTTCCACCATCAGTTGATTTAAAAATCTTTCCTTCTAATCCAACTGCGAATCCAAGAGTATTGGTAGCAAAATCAAGATCCCATAAAGTAGAATTTGCTGTTAATACCAGATTCCAGTTTTCACCACCGTCGGATGTTTTATACATTTTTCCGTTATCGTTACCGACAACAAATCCAGTCATTCCGTTAATAAAATGTATTCCCAACAATTGTATATTAGGACTAATATTCTTAACATTCCAGTTAAGACCGCCATTTGTTGTTTTTAATACAGTACCCAATACACCAGCAGCGTAACCTGTATTCTCATCTACAAAATCCATTGCATCCATCAAATTTCCTGTCGGCTGAGGCTGTTGCCATTGCCAGATGGACTGGGCTGTTAAGTTCATTGTGATTGCTGAGATGATTATTAGAAATGTAGTAAAGAGTTTATTCATGTTTTATTTTTATAAAAGTATTTAATCAAATACTATATTTATTTTAAAAGTTTAAAAAATCTGTGAATTTATTTGTACTATTTATTTAGCCTGTTAAAATTCACTGATTAAATTGTCAATTCTCCCCTGCGGTTTCATAGTTAAAAAACCGGCAGGAGAGTTTAATTATTTCTTCCTTTAATGACCTCTTGTTTTACCTTTCACAAATTAGTAATAATAAGCAAACGAGTCAAATGGTAAAAAAGGCAGTTTGTGAAAAAATGGTTTTGGCATCGATATAAGACAGGCGGAGAAAGGGTTTGTGAAAATGGACAAAGTAAATTTGAGGTCAAAAAAGTTTATATATTGATATTTGAGTAGATAAAACTGATTTTGGCTTGTCTGAACCATGATTTACAGGATTAAAGGATGATAGGATAATGTGATTATTTTAAATATAGATATATGTTTGTCATTAATCCTGGGAATTTTATAATCTTAAAAGAATCCCGGTTCAGACAAGCCAGATTTTGTTATTGTCTGAACCACTGATTACACTAAATATCCTGATTTTGCTGATTCTAATTCTTTACTATTAATAATAATTTAAATTAAACCCTGATAACCCCGAAGGGGTGAAATATTTATAAAAAAAAATAATATACGCACTAACCCCGAAGGGGTGAAATTATTTAAACAATTTATTTTAATCGACAACTGCCGATCATTGCGAATAATAATAATGTCACCCCTACGGGGTTTGAAAATATTGTAAATCGAATTTCTATAATAATGTAACCCCTGCGGGGTTTGATAGTTATAAATCTCATTTCGGACTATCCTGATTTCGGTGATTCGACAACTTTCAAATTCTACTATATAGAAATCATGCAAATCTTTCAAATCATATTAATCATGGTTCAGACAAACCGAATTTCGCAGAGTCCGAAGAGCACTTGACTCTGCGGAAACAAATTTTTTTAAAATATAGAATTATTTTTGATATTAATCCTGGAAATCTTATAATCTTAATAAAATCCCGGTTCAATTATTAATATTCATGGGCACCGATATCAGGTGGATTTTCCAAAGTCAGATTACTTCCGTAAAAATCTTTCTCAGCCTCTAAAAACACACTTTGTATATTTGTCCCTTTATTAATAAGCGGACTAAATGAATATAATTTATAAGATGAAAGAGTATCGATCTTATATGCGTTATTCACGGTATCGATATTTGTGAGAGGATTTTTTAACTGTGGATTGCCTAAAATACCGGTTTCTATTGAATTGAAAAATTCCTGCCCGGTTCCTTTTATAAAATTCTCATAACTTTTATAAACTTTTCTCCCCCAGATAATTGCAAATATTCCGTCTTTATGAAAGTATGAGTTAGAGCGCACAATTAAATTTGTCTGTTCAGTCACATCTATATTTATAAATAAAGCTGAATTAACAGTTATGAGTATGTTATTTTCAAAAAACGTATTTGTTGTAGATCCTTGAATTTTAAAACATGCAGGAGAATTTTTTCCAATAGCTGTAGATATTATAGTGTTGTTATAGATTCTGTTGTTATCAGCTCCGACGAGAGAATATATCTGAACAGCACCTAGGTCATTTTTGAGCCCATCGTTTTTACTAATATTGTATCTTACAATATTGTTGTCACTTCCACTACCTTTATTTTCACCAGAGATCAATACTCCGGCTCCGTCATTTTGATGTGTGTAATTATATTCTGCTATGCAACTGTCTGATCCGTTATCAAAATCAATTGCATCCCCGTCAACGTCATTTGATTTTATTCCATAGATCTCATTATATCTGACAATAATACTTCTGGATTCGCCTGTTACAATTCCACCGCCTGAGTGTTTTGCATATTTTCCATTATTGTATATAAGATTTCTTTCTATTTCCGCACCATAAATATGCGACATACTTATCCCGTTGCCACTGAATCCGTGAAGATGAGGATTAACACCCTTAATATTATAAATTGTATTTCCACTGATCAATATTTTATTGTATTGGAGACCCCAGAATTTTATCCCAATATCACCACAATCATAAATTAAATTATTGACTACAGTAATTATTGAATATCCGGATTTTGATTTACTATCACCTCCAATTGAAATTGCATTGTCCTTGAAATTTCTTAAAACGCAGTTTTTAATAGTGATCAAAGGAGAAGTTTTTTTTCCATATGTGAAAATCACAATTCCATTATATCCTTTATTGTGTTTTTTTGAGTAATGTATGTCCGGATCGTAAATTCCTTTGATTTCTAAATTATGTATTAAGAATCCACCTTTATTTATTATTGTGATGCAGTTATCGGAATTACATTGAAGTATAGCGCTACCAAATCCATAAGAAGTGATTTCGATTGGATCAGTTTCAGTTCCTTCCTCGTCATTAAATAATAGATTACCTGTGAAAAGGTCTCCTCCGCGAAATTGAATAATATCACCCGGTTTAAATTTAAATGAAGATACTTTTTGGATTGTTCTCCAGGCATTGTTTTCAGATGTACCTGAGTTACTGTCGTCTCCAGTGTTACTTATAAAAAAGACACGTGATTGCAATTTACCAAAACTATTGGAATTGAATTGAGCATTTAAAAAATTAGTTTGAAGTATTATGATTAGAAAAATTACCGTTCCGGCTTTGGTTGTGATGTTGTTAATACAATCTAGATTAAGTTTATAAAAATTAATTTGATGAAAGTTAGAGTAAAGTTCCAAATCTAAAATCATCAAGAGTAATGATTAAAAATTACATTTCAAAATTTCTCATTGATCAGATTTCTTTTAAAGTATAATATTTATATATAATAAGTTAAAAAGAAATTATTTATAAACATAACTTTACTTGGAAAAATATTGAAACATTTATTTAGTATACTTACTGTAAAAATAAATTTCGATATTAATTTTAATCAATAATTTTCTTTAAAAAATGAATGTCAAATTATTCATCAACCATCCAATCATATTTTGAGTTACCTAGATATTCTTTTATTTCATCAAAATTCTCAATCATTTCACTGATTTTATATGGATTGGTCCTTTTTAATACGATGTTTGGTGAATAATATTCTACATTTATAAAATCACATATTTTTTTATATCCTATCAAAGGATCCGCTTGAATATCTTCTTCATAGATTAAATCAAGGTGATTTTTATCTACAAGTATATCTTGTAATTCATGATATTCTTTATCCATTTCCTCTAATATACCTATCAAAGAATCTTCTCTGTTGCCGATCCAGCATTTATTCACATCAAGAAAGATAGAAGTAGGTTTTGTTATTTCTTTACTAGTATGATAAACTTTAGTCTTTTCAGCAATATAATAGGATAGAATTTGTTTTAAATAATTATCTCTTTTTAATGTAATAAAATAATTAAATCCATTCTGTATTAAAAATTCTATGTATTCATTTATATTTAAGTTCAGTAAATCTTTTCTTAAATGTTCGTATTTTGAAAACTTAGTCTCGAATCCAAAAATCTTTTTCTGAGACCTGTACATTCTGATTTTAAGATAAGTTTGTAAGTTATCGGTCATATATAATTCATCTACTTCAGCAACGATATCAGATAAATGTTTTACGTCTTCATTCAGTTTACCAACTTCTAGTTTTTTTAAATAAAAATTTCCTATATTTTCCCCATCCCAAAATATATTGGGGTTTTCATTCAACATATGACCCAGTACTGAACTACCACACCTTCCCAAATGGAACATTGCAACATTACCTTCCCTTCGCTTTTTTGAAATTGGTTTATTAAAGTAATATTTCAACCAGTGTTTTTCGCTTAATTCATAATATTTATTATTTTTCTGAATATAATCATATACTTTTTCTAAAAATTTCTGATCCTCAATTTCATATGTTACATTTGAACTGACTTTTTTTACATCTGAATACGAATCTAATAATACTTTCGCATATTTTTTTTCCTTTGAAACAGTATCAAAATCAAATGGAAATATTTTTTGTTCATCAAAATAATAAATTGATCCTTTTCTTTTTTCTGCATTTATCAATTTAAGTATTTCCAGATAATTAGATTTAAGAAGCTCATTTTCAAATTCAACTACATTAAGAATAACTTTAGTTTGAGAGTTGATAATTGTAGTAGCTCCTCGTAATACATTTAACTCAAATCCATTAACATCAATAACAATTACATCAAAATGTCCAAATTCTTTTATCAAATTATCGCAAACAATTGTATCAATCTTGGAATATTGATCACTATCACTGTATATTAATTTCCCATTGCCGGTTCCATTATCAGTATAATGTTCTTTTCCGTTTAAATGATAAGCAGCATAATTTAATATGTAACAATTATCAAAATTATTTAAAGCAATCTGGGAATTTGCAATGAGACAATTTTCAGGGACTAATTCTAAACCTACAACTAATCCTTCATCCCCCGTTAAACTTTTAAGTAAGCAAGTAGTGAATCCGTTACCACTTCCAATCTCTAAAATTCTGTCCCCCTTTTTTATAAAATTTTTATATTCTGAAGTAAGACACCATTCCTTCCATTCTTTTGGTTTGTAATTTTCCTCATAATATTGACTGGTTACCCAGTATTTGAAATTTATATTTCCAAGTTCAAAATTCTCTACATACGGAAATTTGCTGTTTGCCATACCTATTTAAAAGTTATTTAATTTATTTATAAAATTTTAATCTATTTTTTGAGATCCCTTCCCCGCTAATTGTGGTACAAAAATCTATAATTTATTATAATCATACATCCTGCTGCTTTTGGAAATGTGAATCATTTGAAATTATATTTATTCCGTGATTAATTAATCAATTCTGTTTTGCATGAATTTAAACGTGAAAATAATCTTAAATTTTCCCCCATTATACAAATCATGCTTTTTTCTGATAATAAAATTTTACAGAGAATTACAAATATACAAGGCTGATGTTTCAAAAGCGAGTCTTACTTCTATACTTGTTCATTTTCGTCCTTAACATTCTATAAATAAAACAAAAAACTTGAAAGTCTGTCCTCGAGTTATGCTTTTGAGGAATAGCTTAAAAAAAAGTAGAAACTGAATAAATAAAATATCTGTAAAATTGATTTGGACGGATGTGTAGAGAATCTCAGGAAATTCAAAATATTGTCCTTTAATAAATTATATAAATAACTTAAATTATTCATTATCCTTTAAATTTAAAACACACAAAAAATTAATGTATAGATTTACGTCTCCTGCAGAATTTGAAAATTTCACATATTCAAAAAAAAAACATTTCAAATTATTTGATTTAGATAACTTTGATATCAAATTATTTGGTAAGAAAATAGATCCAAGTATCTGTGATCTAAAAAATTATCAGGATCTGCTTGTTTTTTCCTTTCTTGTTCATAATCTACCGGAGAATGCAAAGATCCTTGAAGTCGGCGGAGCTGATTCCAGAATACTTTCCTATTTTAAAGATAAATATGAATGCTGGAATATTGATAAAATGGAATCAACAGGAAAAAATGGCAGATCCGATTTCAAATTAGTAAATGATTATATAGGTAATTCTAATAAAGAACTTCCCGATGATTATTTTGATTTAGTTTTTTCAATTTCCGTTTTTCAAGATTCACCTAATAATATAAGTGAAAAATTTAAGGATCTGACAGATGATTTGAACAGAGTCATTAAACCGGGTGGGTTTTCTCTTCATTGCTTTGATGTGATTTTTTTATATAGTTTTGTATGGACAAATGATTTATTGATTAATTTGTTTGAAACTCAGAACCCAGTAAATAAATTTGTTGATTTTGAAAATATGAAAGAAGATGAAGACCTTTATATAATGTCTGAAAAAGCTTATAATAAGACCTGGAAAAGCACAGTAAAACAACCATATGAAGGATTCAAACCTTTATCTTATAACATACTATGGCAAAAACCGAAAAAAGATAGTGGAATTGTAAAAAGCTAGAGAATCATTTCTGATTTCTTCAAAAAATCTAAAAACAAATAAATATGGTATTAGTCCCGAATTCAGTTGCAAAATGGATTAAAAGAAAAATTAAAAACATTGTCAAGGTGGAATTAGAGAAAGAAAAAAAATTGAATTATCAATTTGAAAAATTAAATAATTATTACAGAAATTTATATTATCCTTACCACAAAGACTCGGAAAGTTATCTAATACAAGAAACAAATGAAGATAATGTTGTTTGTGAACTTGGTTTACCGGTTCCTCCAAAAGAATTATGGCTTGGATATGGAGATACAGTTGAGCAATATCTTAATGGAAAAATTCAGGTTGACAAAATGCTTGATATCCTTAAAAAATGGGATTTCTCATTGAGTGCCAAAGATAATGTCCTGGATTTTGGCTGCGGTGCAGGCAGAATGATAAGATGGCTTAACAGTTTTTCGGATGAATGTGAAATATGGGGAACTGATATCAGCTCAGATCACATATTCTGGGCAAATCAATATTTAACACCACCATTTAATTTTGCAACAACAACAACTGTTCCTCATCTCCCTTTTGAAGACGGATATTTTAATCTGATCTATTCAGGTTCCGTGTTTACACACATCGATGATCTGGCAGAAGCCTGGTTTCTTGAACTCAGAAGAATTTGTTCAAAAAATGCCTATCTATATATTACTATTAATGATAAGCATACAATTGAACTCCTTGATACAATATACAATGATAAGTGGCTTTCAATCTATATGAACAATTTCCCTCTTTTCTTTGAAAATAAAAAGAATTTTGAAATTATCGTTGGAGGAAGAGGACCTGATTCACAGGTATTTTATAACCTGGATTACCTGAAAAAATCCTTACAAAAAATATTCGAAATAGTTGCAGTAGAAGAAGAAGCTTATGGTTATCAAACCGCCTTAATTTTAAAGAAAAGATAAATTAATAATCAAACGGCTTTTTTAGACTTTCTCCTGTTTACCGCACTTTTTCAAAAATTGGATAAATACGTCCGCAAATGCCTATAAACACTGATAATTGGTTTGCTGTTTGGGTGTCTCGTTTCTATTTCAAAAGAAAGAAATAATTTTGTGCCGTTGTTGGTGTTCCAAAAAGTTTTGATTCAGATTTTGAATTTGAAGATTCATTCAAGAAAACTTTTTGGTCACCAACAACCTGAGAGCTTGATCTCGTTAGACCGAAATAAATAATTTCTTTCTTACTATAATTCAAGTTGAAATTAAAATGAGAATAGAGTTTGTGAACAGCTGCTTTTGTTGTTGTTGGTCAAAAAGTTTTAGCTAGTGAAGTAGTAAATTCATGTTTAGCATAGAAACTTTTTGAAACACCAACAACGGCTAGAATAGTTGCAGTAGTAGAAGAAGCTTATGGCTATTAAACCGCATTAATATTAAAGAAAAAATAAGTTAAAATCAAACGGCTTTTTAAGACTTTTTCAATAAGTTTCTTTTTCTAAAAAACATACCAAATAATATTAACACCGGAAGTTCAATAGAAAATACACCGCATTTTTTTGGGGATTCTGAATTGTCATTTCCAATTTCAGATTCTTTATCTTTATTTCCACTTGAATTTGTCTGATTTGAAGATACTTCCTTGTCTGAATTTTTAAATACAGCAAAAATAGTAGTACCTTTTGCAAATTCTTCTGAATCTACTTTAACAGAAAATGAACTGCCTTCCTTTAAACCACTTGATCGCAAGATCTCTGATGTCGGCAATTCAAATTTGTATATTGCCGATTTTAATTTTGCAAACTCATCATTTTTATCAAACTTATATAATAATGTTGTACTGTCAGGTGTAACAAACCAGGTAGGTTCAACTTTTGAAAAACCCACAGCAGAATTGATCTTTAAGAAGTCTTTAAAAGTTATAAAAACATTAACATAAGTAGTTTCAGGATTGTTTTTACTGATGGTAATATTATCAATTGTATTATTATCTGAAGCATAAATTGTTCGGATTTTTTCTTCCGTAAATAGTAAAAAGGTATTATTTTCTAAATCTTTTAATTTTGAAGTTGCATCCCAATATGTTAATTTTATCTTACCGCTTCTGTCATTGTTAAGAGTTGTAACCTGGTATAAGTTCGTTGAATACACATTTGAAAAAGTAAAGCCACAAAAAAGATTAAAAAATATAACAGCAGTTGAAAAAAATAATCTTAACATTATTTAATTTATTTAACAAGATTTTAAAAAACTATTTATAAATATGGTGCTGTATGACTTACAATGAAAAATATTTAGAAAATATTTTTTTCACAGATTCTTTCTTTCTCGAATGCTCCAAAAAATGTCATTCCCGCGGATGCGGGAATCTAATTTAAGGAGAAGCTATAAGGAAATTTGGTATTTTTTTACTATCGAAATAGACAAAAAGCTTTATATGGTTAAGTTAAGAAAAAATGTCTGGTTTCAGTTTGAGATTCCCGCATTCGCGGGAATGACAAGTATTTGTGTATTTTTCGCCGTTGTTGGTGTTCCGAAAAGTTTGCTCTTTAAATTTTCAATTTACTGTTCCGTTTAGCAAACTTTTTGGTCACCAACAACTTACATCTTCCGAATTCAAGTTTCAGTAGTTGTTGGTCACGCTCGCTCCACTCTCTTAAGACCAACAACGGCGAAAAGTATTTTAGAAGATTTTAATTGAAAAATACCTATAATATTAATAATTACCATTCATTAGAATGTCTTAATATTCCGTTTCTTTTTACAAAGCATACATCCATTTGAGCTAATGCTCCGTCAAAAGGTCTTCTAAGAAAACCGGGAAAATCATAAATAACATAATCTCTTTCTGCCATATATATAATCAATTCATGAACTAACGGAACTCCCTTCATAAATTCAAAAAAATTTGTCTCAATAATGAAAACTTCGGCTTTCTGAAACAGTTTCTCACCGCCTTTAAGCGCTTCGATCTCAAATCCCTGAATATCTATCTTAACCATATCCGGAAAAGGAATATCATTATTTTCAATCAGTGAATCTAAAGTTATTATATCAATTTCACGCTGTTCATTAACTTTTTTGAGAAGATCATTTTCTCCAAACATTAGATTAGAGCCGGTTAAGTTTACCCCACCCAGAGTTAGATATAATTTTTCTTTCTTTGAGCCAACACCATAAAGAAAATATTTAGATCCGGGATTTTCTTTACAAAATTCACTGAGATCAGTTTCCATTTCAGAAAGCGGGTCTATGAGATAAAAATTTGTATCCTTAAATATTTTATTTGCAAGCTTGCTCCATTCTCCGTTATTTGCTCCAACATCAATTATGCTTTTGGGTTTGAATCCCCTGGAATTCAGATCCTTAAGCAGTTTTCTCATGTTTCCAATACTTAAAGTATCTTCAGTTGATTTTCGGAAAAGTTTAAACATTAGTTTTGATTGATTACTTCTAATTATAAGATGAAAAAACAGATTATATAATATAATCTGTTTTTTAAAAAATTATTAACTTATTGATACTTCTTTATTTTTTAAATCTGCGCCTCATAAAAAGCATACCTAATCCAATAATAAAAGGCATTTCAAAACCAAATAATCCGCAGCTACCTTCCGATTCCTTTTCTTCTTTACCGGTTGATGTTTTTTCTTCTGGTGTATCTGCAGAATTTTTGAATACTGCAAATATATTATAACCATTTTTAAAATTCTCAGGTTTTAATTGCAATGAAAACTTATTGTCTCCACTCTTAAATCCATTTGACCGCATAATTTCAGTAGTTGGTAATTCAAAAGTACAACTTGCATTTAAATTTCCAGCAAAATCTTCACTTCCTTCTACTTTATACATAAATACAGTACTGTCACCATTCTTATACCAGGTAGGTTTTACTTTTGAAAAACCCTGAGAAGAGTTTAAATTAATAATATTTTTAAATGACAAAACTATACTTACAAAAGATGTGTCATTCTTTTTAGTGACCTTTACATTTTCAACTTTATTATTATCTGATGAATAAACAACTCTTATTTTATCTTCTGTAAATGGAAGTGATTTATATGTATCAGCACCCTTTAAATCAGAATCTGCTGCCGAGTACGAAAGTGTGATAGTACCGCTTCTATCACTTTTAATTGTAGTTTTCTGAAACCAACTTAATGCTAAACTGTCAGAAATCGAAAAACCAAAAAAAATTATTAAACTAAATATTGTTAATACAAGTTTTTTACCGAACATTATTTCTCCTATTTTTTATTTTGTAAATATAGTAAATAATATAAATTTATTAAAGTTAATATTTATCTAATTTTTTCGACAAACTAAGCTGTCAAAATTATTTTTGAATACAAAATTTCTATTCTATTCTAATCTAATTTTAAATAGTATTAATGTTTTTTGTCAAATCTACAATTGGACTTTATCTATGATAAATTATTGATAGTGTTCATGATCAATTCTGTTTGAAAAATTACTTGTTTGAGAAATTGTCCCAGCAAATTTTCAGTAGAAATTTTATAGCAATTGAGACCCAAAGTTTTCCTGCCGGAATAACGAATTCCAATCGTATCTTCCCCGAATGCATATACAGGGATATTTTAAAAGAAAAGCTTTAATTTTAATATAATTTTAATTTTTTTAAAGATGTTTGGACGGATATGATAGGTTAAAGTTAATTATTGCTTAGTTCATTGAATATTTTAGATGCAGAATATATCTTGAAAGCAGCTTATATCAATAAAATTTTAAAGTACTAATTACAACATAAACCTTAATCATTATCATTGTTTTCATACATCAAGAGCAGATATACTGTTATAGTGTTATCTATTTTGCCAATTATATTACTTTTAATTCAAATAATGATTCAGCATGCCAGAGGAGAATATTATCTTTATTTTAACTATGACGGTCCATATGCTTACCTTATTGGTTCTCTGAATATTGCAGATTTTGACCGCCCGGGATATTTCCAGCATCCTGGAATTATTCCCCAGCTAATAATCGCTTCTATAATTAAGTTCTCACACTTCCTCCAGGGAAATGATGCAAGTGTAGTTATGGACACCTTTAACAGACCGGAATTTTACTTTAACAGGATTAATATTGTTTTTGCATTTATTAATTCAATCTCACTCTATTACTTTGGAAAAATTGTTTACAGAAAGACAGGTGAATTCTGGACAGGTCTTTTTTTGCAGTTTACTCCTTTTATTTCAATATTATTGATCTACAACCTGGCAAGTAATACGGTATATTCCGTTATTTTGGTTTATGTGTTTATTTTGATAACATTGATTATTTCATTTGTCAATGAAGATAATTTGATTCGAAAAAAGTATAAGAAATATATTATATTTTTCGGTATTACATGCGGACTGTTAATTTCGACGCTAATTTCATTATTACCATTTTTTATACTACCATTTCTCCTGATCAGGAAGTTTAAAGATAAATTATATTTTATTATTATCTCGCTTACAACTTTTGCCCTTCTGTACTTTACGGTAAGTTCTGACAGTTCCACGATGTG
Source organism: Ignavibacteria bacterium (assembly GCA_049293015.1). GTDB lineage: Bacteria > Bacteroidota > Ignavibacteria > Tepidaquicellales > Tepidaquicellaceae > UBA2330. The sequence goes on along the minus strand of JBATSB010000015.1, from coordinate 17,936 downwards.
GAGTTTTGTGATTAAAAATATTTTACATAGCGGCAAATACGGAACCGGAACTGTGAACTTTCTTGATCCAAGCATGATAGGTCCAGCATTTAATAAAATTATGATTGAATTCAGAATATTTCTTGTTATTTATATAATGGTCTTAATAACACTCTTTCTCTCATTTATTCCTAAACTCAAATTTAAAATAAAGAATAATAAATATTTCAGAACTCTCATTGGAATTTTTGTGATCATGTCGGCATATATTTTAATAGTTGCTAAACAAATGGAGATATATTATTTAATCCCGGGAGTGATGTTTACTGTAATGGCTTTATTCTGCATTAATTCAATTTATGTGGATTTATTTCCGAGGTTTTTTAAATTTGGAAAGTATGCATATTTATTCATTTTTCTGATACTTTTGAGTTTTCCTCAAATTGGAAAATTCGGGGAATACCTCAAGCACTACAACAAGCGTAAAAATGAATCACATAAGATACTAAAATACGTGAAAGAAAATTATCCTAATCAATTGATCATTGCAAGTGATCAGACTTCAAGTCTCCCAACGGCATTATATTACTCTATGGTTCATACCGGAAATCAAACAAAGAGATATTTATCAATCCTTAATGAAAAATTTCCGAACTATATTTATTTCCAAAGATATCGAAACGAATTCCTTTACCTTGATAAAACTCCTGAAAAGAAACAAAGACTTATAAATTCCGATTCAGTTGTCTTTCATGCGTTCAATGAAAACAACTTCAATATTTTTAAGGATAAATTATCTGAACTTACGAAAAAGGATATTACATATAAAGAAGTTTTCGCCAATAAGAACGGAGAAAAACTTTACATGGTATACTTAAAAACTAAAGAATAAGATCAAAAAATAATTGAGTTTAACAAACGACTACTGCAATTCCGGTTTGGGTAAATATACCGATAGAGATATATTAGGTCATTTTAGATATAAACTAGTAATACTTTTTTCGTTAACTCATAGTCAGTTAATATTTTAAGTCTTTTTTTAATATACGAGGTTAAGGTTTTATACTATTTAATTAAGAGGCTTATCATTTATTATGATAAAATATTTAAAAGCATCTGAAAGGATAAATGAGAAAAAGCTATTTGGAAGTTAGATTTATTAGATTACTTTTGTGCGGTATATTAAACTTTACTTTAGTTCGAAACAACCGATGTTACATTAGCTGCTTTAAATAATTCAATGAGTTTAGAAGAATCTAAACTAATTTGAAAAGGAAAAGGTTAAGCAGATTTTAGAAGCTTAGCTGGAACTCCAGCATATGTTCCACTTATATCAATATCCTTATTCACAACTGCTCCGGCTCCGATTATTACATTATCGCAAATACAAACATTTGGTAAAATTGTAGCGTTTGATCCAATGTAACACAAATCACCTACATTGGTATTGCCAAGTAAAACAGCATTTGGTGCAATTGTTGAATAATCACCTATAGTTGAGTCATGCATTATGTTGCACTTTGTATTTAATTTTACAAATTTTCCGATTTTACTTTCCGCAGAAACATTGACTCCGGATTGAATTATTGTTCCCGTTCCAATAACAGCACTTTTCGAAATCATTGAGTCTTTAGAAACTAGAGAAGAAAAGATAAATCCAGATTCACGATAATATTTATGTAGTTTTTTTCTAATCATTGGAACATCAGGAGTTATTAGTAAAGGTATATTTTTGTATATGTCGGATAAATTGGGGGCATCTTTATCGTTGCAAATTATTTTATACTTTCTGTAATTTCCGGTTTTTTCATTATCGATCATTCCTGCAATTTCCATCCCATTATCTTCTGCTAATTCAATTATCTCATGAAATGCTCCTACTAATAAAACCTTATTCTGAAATTTCTTTAAAAAATCATCAGGGTTTGCTTCTATAATTTTCAACAAAGATTTTTTTAGTTATAATTCAATAATTTTTGCATAAAATCTCACTATTTAGATTCAAAGTGTCCATTTGCGGTTTTTTTTGAAATTTAAAATAACAATTTTGACTAATCAAAAAAATTACATAATTATTGAATTAATTTCAACTAACACTTAAAGTTGTTTTGAATGGACATAGCTTACATTGACTGATTTCCCTGAAAATTGCAGTGTATTTAATATACATTAATAATATATTGCATTATTAAAAATTGTAATCGAAATTTCTTAATATTTAGATAATAGTTTACAAATCAATATAATTCTATAACCTGTTATTAAATGCTAGTAATATCTTAAGAATTTGAACATAATAATCTTTCAAAACAAAATATAATTATAAAATGAAAGCTGTAATTCTCGCCGGTGGATTAGGAACCAGATTAAAGCCATTTACGGAAGTAATTCCGAAACCACTTTTACCAATTGGTGAAAAATCTCTTCTTGAGATTCAAATTGAAAGACTGAAAAAATATGGATTTGATGAAATATTTTTAGCGACAAATTATAAATCTAATTATATAGAAGGATTTTTTGGGGATGGTTCCAGATATGGTGTAAAATTGGAAATCAGCAAAGAATTGAAACCTCTTGGGACCGCCGGTCCTCTTACAATATTGAAGGATCGATTAACTGAGCCTTTCATTGTAATGAATGGTGATATATTGAGTCTAGTTGATTTTTCAAAGCTTTATGACTTTGCCGTTAAACAAAATTCATTACTTACAATATCAATTAAAAAAGAAATTACTCCTTTTGCTTTTGGTAATATTTTTTTTGAGGGAGATCGGGTAACGGGAATAGAGGAAAAACCAAACATACTCATGTACATATTAGCTGGCATATATATAATGAAACCGGATATCTTTAAGTTTTTTCCAGAAGATGAATATTTTGGAATGGATAGCTTAATTTTGAAAATGATAAGAGAAAATTCGATAGTATCTAAATATGAGCTAAAAGAATATTGGCTGGATATCGGACGGCTTAATGATTATGAGAAAGCGCAGGAAGTATACAATGAACATTTCGAGCAAGTAAACTAAATAATGGATAAAGTTTTAGTCACAGGAGCTGATGGTTTTATAGGCAGTCATTTAGTAGAAGGTCTTGTACAACTTGGTTTCAAAGTAAAGGCTTTTATATATTATAACTCATTTAATAGTTGGGGTTGGATAGATTCCTTAAGTGAAAATATCAAGGAAAACATAGAGATATTCTCTGGTGATATCCGTGACCCTAACGGTGTATATGAAAGTATGAAAAATGTGGATGGCGTTTTCCATCTTGCTGCTTTAATTGGAATCCCATTCAGTTATCATTCACCGGATAGTTATGTTGATACAAACATAAAAGGTACTTTGAATATTCTTCAAGCAGCAAAAAATTTAAATATAAAAAAAGTTTTAGTTACCTCTACATCAGAAGTTTATGGAACAGCTCAATTCGTACCAATAACTGAATTGCATCCTTTTCAGGGACAATCTCCTTATAGTGCTACAAAGATAGGTGCAGACAGGATTGCTGAATCATTTTTCAGATCATTTGAATTACCCGTAACCATAGTTCGCCCATTCAATACATTCGGACCAAGACAATCAGCCCGTGCTGTTATACCTTCAATAATTATTCAATTATTATCTGGTATGAATAAAATAAAGCTTGGAGACCTAACTCCTACTCGGGATATGGTTTATGTAAAGGATACAGTAAATGGATTTATTGAAATATATAAGAGTAATAAAACTGTGGGGGAAGAAATAAATATTGCTACCCAATCTGAGATCTCGATTGAAGATATAGCGAAAAAAATTTTCAAATTAATGAAAAAGGATATTGAAATTAAAACAGAGAAAACAAGATTACGCCCACAGAAAAGTGAAGTTAAACGATTGTATGGCTCAAATGAAAAGTTGTTAAAGTTGACAAATTGGAAACAAGAATATGATTTCGAAACAGGGTTACACAATACAATTGAGTGGTTTAAGGATAAAAGCAATTTGGCAAAATATAAAAGTAACATTTATAATATATAAATTTAAATGGATTATAAAATTCCACTGTTTGATTTAAACTTCGACGAGGCAGAAGAAAATGCAGTTTTAGAAACAATAAAATCCAAATGGATTTCAACCGGACCAAAGACAATTGAGTTTGAAAACAAATTCGCTTCAATGCTGAATGTCAAACATTCTCTTGCACTCTCAAATTGTACAGTAGCTTTACATCTTGCACTGATGTTGTTAAACGTTAAAGATGGTGATGAAGTAATATGCCCATCACTTACTTTTGTAGCTACCGTGAATTCTATCAGATATGTAAATGCAGTTCCCGTTTTTACCGATATTAAAAGTTATGAAGATCTGACGATTGATCCGAAAGAGATTGAGAGAAACATAACACCCAAGACCAAAGCAATTATAGTAATGCATTATGGCGGGTTTGCTTGTGATATGGAGGAAATAATGTGTATTGCTAAAAATCATAATTTAAAAGTAATCGAAGATGCCTGTCATGGTCCACTGTCTGAATATCAGGGAAAAAAACTTGGTACAATTGGAGATATCGGATGTTTTAGTTTTTTCTCAAACAAAAACATCAGCACAGGCGAAGGTGGTATGTTAGTTACAAATAATTCAGACTATTTTCAAAGAGCAAAATTGCTGCGTTCGCACGGGATGACATCATTATCTTACGAAAGATCTAAAGGACACAGTACATCGTATGATGTGATCGAACTTGGATTCAATTACAGAATGGATGACATTAGAGCATCATTAGGAGTTGTTCAATTGGATAAAATCGAGAAAGATCTGGAAATGAGAGCTGAAGTCCGTAAGGTATATAACGATTGCTTATCTGATGTTGAAGAAGTAATCATTCCTTTTAAAGATAATAATGAATTCTCATCTAATTATATATTCCCTGTCATTCTTAAAAATTCAACCTACGAAAAACGAGATTCAGTGAGGGATAAACTTGCCAAAGCAGGTATTCAAACAAGTGTTCACTATCCGGCTGTTCACAGGTTTTCAATCTATAAAGATTTTTACAAGGAATTGCCTAACACAGATTATGTTGCAGATAATTTAATTACAATGCCAATGTATGCAAACCTTAAGATGGATGATGTTAAATATATGAGTGATCAATTAATCAATTTAGTTAAATGATAGTATTATCAAAAATTACAATCGGATTATGGTATGGTTGATTTATCAGTTGTCATACCTGTAAGAGATGAAGAAGATAACATTACTGAACTTGTCAGAAGAATTGTAACAACAGTGAGTAAAATGGATTTGTCGTTTGAAGTTATATTTGTTACAGATATTAACAGGGATAAAACTCTTGAGATATTGAAGTCATTAAATATAAATGACAATAGAATTAAAACTATAAAATTATCAAGCGGGCTCGGTCAGCATATTGCTGTTATTGCAGGGTTGGACTCAACAAAAGGAAATGCAGTAGTAATAATGGACGGAGACTTACAGGATTATCCTGAAGATATAGTTAAACTGTATGAAAAATATATTGAAGGATTTGATGTTGTTTATGGAATAAAGGAAAAAAAGAATGATTCTTCTTTAAGAAATTTATTCTCAAAAGCATTTATCAAAGTATTAAATAATTTGTCCGATTATAAAATTGATTTTAATACATGCATGTTCCGGATATTGAGCAGGAGAACTGTTGAAGGCATTTTAAGTTTTGGAGAAAAGGAAATTAATATGACAGGTCTCATAAGTATAGTAAATTTTCCTACCTCTGAAGTTATTGTTACCTCAGGTAAAAGAACAGCCGGTGATACAAAATACAGTTTTTTCAGACAGGTCAATATGGCTATAAGTTTTTTACTTTCTTTTTCTACAAAACCATTACGAATAGCTTCCGGAGTAGGATTTATTATTTCTTCGTTAAGTTTTATTTACTTTATTATTGTGGCTATACAAAAAATATTTTTTAATTTTCAAGTCTTAGGCTGGGCTACCATAATATCTCTGATCACTTTCTCAAGCGGAATCCAGTTATTTTTTTTAGGAATTATTGGTGAGTATATCGGGAAGATTTTTATGGAAACAAAAAACAGACCTCGCTATTTTGTTGAAGAAAAAATTGGATCATTTTAAGTATGAGAAATTCAGGAGATAATGTACAATCTTAGTTATTTGAAAATATTAAATTACAGATTTTCAATAAATTTTTAGTAACGAGATAATCTAATTTCAGATTCAAGAATAAAAAGATTCTGTAATTCAATAATCCATGTTAAATTAATCTGAATCAAATTTTATAAAACTTCTCAACACAATAGTCATATATTTTATAATCAAGACTATTGTATTCCTTAAACATTTTTACAAATTCAGGCGACAGTTCTGCAGCCTGATCATCCTTTTTAGATAAATTTAACATAGGCAAATTTATTCTTGTTTTTCCGGTAAGGTCAGCTAATTTATCAAAAGATTCCTGCATTTTTTCAACAATCCCTATAAAAAAATATTTATCTAAAACTTCCTTATAATTATTTTCATCACATGGGAAAAAATTTGCAAGAATATTCTTATGACCATTTATGTAATCTATTAAACTGGTTGTTTTTTTAATATTTGATCTTCCATAATAATAAAGAGAAATCATTAGTTTTAAGGGGTCACGTATAAAAGTAAAAATTCTGAACTCTTCAGGTCTTTGAAATATTTCGGGTTATCTTTGAGGTAATAAATATCCATCATATTGAAAATGAGATACTAAACATGTGTCGCTGTATATATTATATAGGTTATACTTGAATTTATGAAAATCATTTAATTTAAATAAAATACCGTTTGGGTCATCTGTATAATCAAATTGAATAAAGAACCATTTGTACAGAGAATTTACAACAGAAGTGCCTCCACATTTCATTATATGATGAAAGATATAAGCTGGTTTTGATTTCAATGTTTCGTTTGGTCTTGTATATGAAACAGTAGAAAGAAGAGGTGTGGTTTTCCAAAGTATATTATAGCAGACTCTATCTACAGAGACAGAACTTTGCTTTTCCTCCAGGGAAAAATTATTTTCTGATTTTAAAAAAATATCTTTGTCTTCAAGCATAAATATTTTCCTGTAAAATTTGTTGATTATTTCAACATTATTCAAAAGAAAATATATCAATGAATTTGATTGTGCAATGCCATCATAAAAAATATTATTAAAACTAAGCAGGACCAAAGCATAATCACTTTTGAAAGTTTTAATATTGCTGATTACATTTGTAAATACTCTCAGGTTATCTTCTATTTCATCAAATCCGCTAATTGTAAAAATAAAATCAAAATATTTTAAAGGAAAAAACTCTATTTGATTTTTATTAATATTTTTGATAAACTGAAAATCGAAATTGTCTTTACTGTAAATTTTACTGCTAAATTCTAAGACATTATCAAATTTAAAAATTTCGTACTCATTTTTCAGCACATTAATTAAATTGTCACCTAATGATCCTATCTTGAGAATTTTTGAACCATTTTTTAGATTATTTTTTATATAACTATAAACCAATAATTCCTGGTATTTAAGAATATCGTACTCTGACGAATCCACTTCTTTCCCAAATATATTTTCGGAAATTTTAAAACTATTGAATAATTCAAAATGTGATTTTTTTGAATATGTAAATTCCTGAAAATTATCACTTGATAAATATTTCAAATTCTTCCATACCAAATTATAGGAAAACATTTTACCGTAATCCTGAAATGATAAATTTGTATGTTTTTCTATATATTTTTTGTAATAGTTCTCAGATAAAATAAAAAGGTCTCTATCTTGAATAATTTTAGTTTTATCAGTGTACTCATTAACAATAAATTCATTTTCAAAAAAATAATTTATCAATTTGTGTGACCAGATTATGTTATCTTTATTGATCACATTTATAAAACAATTGACAGAATACCCAATTGGTTTTAACAAACTTCTTATATTTAAAGATATATTATTGAAGTAATTTTCTGTTTCAGGTATGTTTTCAAATGCAGATATGGAAAATATCATATCAAAATAGTATTTGGTGAGGTTTATGTTATCCGTAGATTCTGGCTTATTTAGATTATCATCTGATAAGTTTTCCGGATCCATAATATTTTTCCCCAATTCAACAGGATTTACAAATTTCCAACATTCATATTCTGTTTTAAGCTTTTCAAATACCTGGGAATATTCACTACCTATTTCTAAAATCTTTGCCCCTTTTTCAATATTATTTATTACAAAAGCATATATTAATAAATTTTGATATATCCTGATATCACTTTCTTCAGGTTCTATCCTTCTTCCGTATAATATATAATCATAATTATTTTCCTGAAAAAACTGGAAATGAGCTTTTTTTGAATATGTAAAACTATTAAAATTTATTTCTGAAAATATGGGAGATGCAGAAATTGAAGATTCGTTGGAAATTATATTTTTCATTTGCACTAAATTAACTATTAAAATATTAAAAAAACTGTATAAACAAAATTATCTTTAGTGTTATATATTTGAGATAACAAACGAATGAAATTAAAAAAAATAAAGAGGTGATAATTAAGTAGGAAAAGAAAAAAGTTCAGGAGATGTTTTCCACAATATATTGTGACATAAAATTTTAGCCGAAATTTTTTTAGTAAGAGAGTGTAAAATTTTTTTTTTCCTGCAAAGAACAAATCCATACCAGCAAGTAAAATTGTATGTCTTGTAAATCTGTTTATCCTACTTACATAATTGAAAAGGAAATAAATGAATTTACAGTTCTGTGACAATCCTATTTAAAAAATATTTTAAAACTAAAAAAATATTACCAATATCATATATTAGCAATTTTGCATTTGTTACAATATTTGTATTTACAAAATGATTGTATTCCAGAAGTTCAATTTCATCGGATGAATAAATAAAATCTATGAAATTAAAACCTTTCAATACAAAAAATTGAGTTATTCTAATATTACTATATGAGTATAATTTTTCGGTAGATGTTTTTTAAAAAATGGTTGATCATCACAAGAAATACTGCCATTTTTATTCAGAGTCTAATTATCGGAAATATTTAAGACCAAATGCCAGATTAATAATATAATCATTTTACAAAAAATGAAAATATTTAAAATTTTAAATAAAAATTAAGAATAGCTTTTATTCGATTCGGAATTTCAGTCTTTGTATATATTTAATAAAAGATATTATTTATTTATCATCCAGCATCCAAGAATACTTTGTATTTTCCAGTGTATTTATAATTTCTTTATGATTATCGATCAGATCTTTTATTTCAAATGGATTTGTTCTTTTATGAATTACAATTGGATTATTATTTTTAATCTGCATATAGTCGCAGACTTTTTGAAAAGCAATTAAAGGATCTTTAAGAATATCATCTTCGTAATTTATAAATAAAGCATCTCTCTGATTTAAGAGATCTTCTAATTCTTTGTAAGCTTTGTCAATATATTCAAAAAGTTCGATCAGTTCGAATGATTTTTTTCCAAACCATATTTTATTCGGATCAATTTTTATTGGAACAGCTTCTATAATTTCCGAAGCAGTATGGAATTTCTTAGTTTGTTTAGCCGCAATTAATGAAATTATCTGCTTTAAATAATTTTTTCTTTTTAATAAAATAAATTTTTCATACCTAAGTTCAGATAAAGTAGAAAGATAATTGTGAATGTTCATGTTAACTAATTCTTCTCTTAAATGCTCTTCCTCACTAAATTTAGTTTCGAAACCATAATAATCTTTATGAGTCCAGCTCATTCTGATCTTTAATAGTTCCATAGGGTCTGAAGTCATATTTTTTTCTTTCATTTCATCATTGAAAACAGAATGAAAAACTTCACCATCCCAGTGTATTTGAGGATGCTGTTCAAGTAGGTAACCTAGTACAGAACTACCGCATCTACCAAGATGAAACATTGCAATATTACCTTTTCTGCATTTTTCTGCAAAAGGTTTATTCAGATAATATCTTAACCATAATCTTTCGGTCTCATCAAAATTATTACCTGATTTGCGGATTGCTTCCGGAGCGATACCATTGACTGCGACTTTTTCTAAAATATTTTCAAGATCTTTTATTAAACCTGCTTTTTTATTTTTTTCAGATTCGTAAGTAGAACTTAAATCTTTTGGTTTAATAAATATTGTTGCACTTTCTTTAGTTGATAATAATAAGTCAGCATCAAATACTTCAGATTCATTTTTTCCATTGATCAACATAATTCCTTCATAATCCTGAACATTAATTGTTTCGAATATATTTTCGTAAGTAGAATTATTATTACTTAAAGTAGTATGATCTAATTTTAAAATTAAATTTACTTTCTGAGTAAGTAAAATCTGGCTGCCAATAAGTACCAACCATTCATACCCATTTACATCTACTATGAGTGTGTCAAAATTACCAAATTCTGATACTAAATCATTGCATAAAATTGCGTCAACTGAAATTGTTTCACCATCAACTGAAGAATGAACATAATTAACTGAACTGTTTGATTTATTCCAAACAATACACTTTTCATTAGAATATGAGGCAGCAACATTTTTAATAATACAGTTACTATAATTGTTTATGCCAAAATGAGAATTTGATACTAAATAGTTACTTGGGATTGGATCAACTCCTACCAAAAATCCTTCATCTCCAATTAAATTTCTGATCAAGCAATTTGTAATTCCATAACCGCTTCCAACATTAAGGATTTTTTCACCCTTATCAATAATAAATTTGTAACTTTCAATAATGCCCTGATTAATTAATTCTTTAGGCTTGTATAACAACCTGGAGTTTTCATCAACTATCCAGTATTTGAAATTTATGTTTCCGTTTTGATATATTTCTGTATAAGGATATATTATTTTTTCTTCCTTTAAGTTATTTAGATTTTCAACTAAAACATCTTCCATAAAACTAATGTTTTTAAATTATTAATTAATTTTGAAAATTAAATAATCATCCCAGCGGCCACTGTTACTTTTGTTGCTTCGTCTATCATTATCAGACTCCCTGTATTCCTGTTCCTTTCATAACTGTCATAAAAAAGCGGCTGAGTAGTTCTGAGTTTTAATCTTCCTATATCATTCATCTTTAATTCTTTGTCATCTTCAATCCTGTGAAGAGTATTGATATCAAATTTATAATTGATCTCCTTAATAATTGCTTTTACTTCCTTTGTCGTATGCATTAAAATATATTTAGCTGAAGGATTCAAAGGAGTGTTGCTCAGCCAGCAAACGATTACGTCTATATCCTGTCCGACTTCGGGTTGATTATTATTTCTTACGATCATATCTCCTCGGCTGATGTCAATTTCGTTTTCAAGACGAAATGTAACTGACATAGGGGCAAATGCTTCATTGACAGGTCCTTCAAAAGTGTCAATGGATTTTATCTTTGATGTAAATCCGGAAGGAAGTACTGTAACTTCGTCGCCGGGTTTAAAAACTCCGCTTGAAATTCTGCCGGCATATCCTCTGTAATCATGATTCAGATCTGACTGAGGTCTGATCACATACTGTACAGGAAATCTGCAGTCTATGTGATTGTTGTCACTTGCAATATGAACATTCTCTAATAAATAAAGCAAAGTAGAACCTTCATACCAATCCATTTTCTCTGATCTGTCTACTACATTATCTCCCATCAGCGCACTGATTGGAATAAAATGAATATCTTTTACCTCAAGTTTTGATGCAAATTTTTTATAATCAGCTACAATTTTTTCATATACATCTTTATCATAATTAACAAGATCCATTTTATTTATGCAAAGAACTATGTGGCTGATCTTAAGAAGTGACGCTATCAGAGAATGTCTACATGTCTGCTCTACTATGCCATGTCTCGCATCAACAAGGATGATTGCAAGATTTGCAGTAGATGCACCTGTTACCATATTTCTTGTGTATTGAATATGACCAGGTGTATCTGCAATTATAAATTTTCTTCTCGGAGTCGAGAAATATCTGTAAGCGACATCAATAGTAATACTCTGTTCTCTTTCTGCTTTAAGTCCGTCAGTCAGTAATGAAAGGTCTACATAATCTAAACCTTTATACTCACTGGACTTTTTTACTGCTTCCAGCTGATCTTCAAAAATTGATTTTGAATCATAAAGCATCCTTCCAATTAAAGTGCTCTTTCCGTCATCGACACTGCCTGCTGTAGTAAATCTCAGTAACTCGTTATTTTTATAATTGATCAATTTAACAGTTAATAGTTAATAGTTAATAATTGGTGCTATATGATTTATAGTGGAAAATAATATAATAAATATTTTTTAATTTTCCCAAAATTTGTCATTCCCTCATGCTCTTAGCGGGAATCTAATCATCACGAAAACTCATTTAATATTTTTGATCTTTCCATTTAATATTATTGAAAAATATTAATAATTTTAATATTTATAGTGCTATTTTCACACTTACTATTATATGTGCACAATAAATACTCATAACTTTTTATCTAAACTTTCTGACTGGATTCCCGCTAAGAGCATGCGGGAATGGGATGAAGAAAAGTTTAAGATGTTGATAAATAAGGTTTTGGTACATTAAAAAAATTTACAGTAAATCATAAAGCACCTAATAATTAAAAGCTAATAGAAAAACCATTGAACATAGTACATTGAAAATTGAACATTAAAAATAGCCTTCTTTCTTCCGATCTTCCATAGCCGACTCAGATCTTTTATCATCAGCTCTAGTGCCTCTTTCTGTCTGTCTTGAGATGGAAACCTCTTTGATAATATCTTCAAGTGAATTTGCCTCTGAAATTACTGCACCAGTGCAAGTCATGTCTCCGATAGTTCTGAATCTAACCTGAAGCATTTCAGGAATCTCAGTTTCCCTGAGATTCAGATAATCAGAATGTGCAAGTATAGTTCCGTTTCTGCGGATACATAATCTTTGATGAGTATAATAAATTACAGGCATTGCAATTTTTTCCATATGAATATAATTCCAGACATCCATTTCAGTCCAGTTGCTGATAGGGAATACTCTGAAATGTTCACCTGGATTTTTCTTGCCGTTAAAAATATTCCACAGTTCAGGTCTTTGATTTTTAGGATCCCATTGTCCGAATTCATCTCTGTGCGAGAAAAATCTTTCTTTAGCACGGGCTTTTTCTTCATCTCTTCTTGCACCGCCCATTGCTGCATCGATCTTGAATTCTTCAAGTGTCTCAAGAAGTGCAACAGTCTGAAGCATATTTCTGCTGGCATCAAATCCTGTTTCTTCTTTTACTTTCCCTTGATCAATTGCATCCTGAACTGAGCCAATGATTAGTTTTACTCCAAGCTCTTTTATCAGATCGTCTCTGTATGTCAGTGTTTCAGGAAAGTTATGTCCTGTATCAATATGGATCAGAGGGAATGGTATCTTCGCAGGGTGAAATGCTTTTCTTGAAAGATGAGCGAGCAGTATAGAATCTTTACCTCCTGAAAAAAGTAATGCAGGTTTTTCAAACTGCGCTGCAACTTCACGGATTATAAATATTGATTCCGATTCAAGCTCTTTTAAATAATTTAAATTATAATTTTCCAATGCTATACTTTTGTTAAAATATGTTCAATTTTTTTAATCAATAAATCTGTAGATTCTTTTAATGAATTTTTTCCTGTCTCAATCACAACCTCAGGATCTACAGGCTCTTCATAAGGTGAATCTATTCCGGTAAAATCTTTTATCTCTCCGTTTCTTGCCTTTTTATAAAGACCTTTGACATCTCTTTCCTCACATTTTTCTATAGGACATTTTAGATAAACTTCAATAAATTCATCATTCTCTAACATTCTTCTGACAGAATCTCTGTCTTCTCTAAAAGGTGAAATAAATGCAGTCAATACAATGACTCCTGCATCTACCATAAGTTTTGCGACTTCTCCAATTCTTCTGATATTTTCTTTTCTGTCTTTTTCACTGAATGCCAGATCTTTATTCAATCCGCCTCTGATATTATCGCCGTCTAGTATATAGGTTAGATAACCTTTTTCATTCAAAAGCTTTTCAGTTTCATTTGCAAGTGTAGATTTTCCTGAACCTGAAAGTCCTGTAAACCAAATCACAAATGACTTATTATTTTGAAGTTTATTTCTGTCCTTTTTTGAAATTGTCAGATTTTGGGGGATAATATTGCTATCGGTCATAAAGTATAAAGTGCCAAAACCATGAGATTTGACGCTGTATTGTTTAGATATAAAGAATTAAGTTACAAAGATATGTTTAATAAAAATTTTTTACAATGAATGTTTGAATGACTTTTAAGAATTTTGAGTATACGACAAAATTATTATGTGGTCATAATCTTAACTGAATTGATTCATCAAATCTCAAAAGAGCAGCATGTCATTCCCGACTCGCCTGCTGTCTTTAATTTTCTGTAAATTTTGAATCTAAAGGCAGGCGAGAGCGGGAATCCAGGAAGAGCACTGTGTATTTTAATTATAGAATTAAGATGTTGGAGACCGTATAATTCAATCATAATTTTTTACTTTAGCTGCTTTCTAGAAATGGGATTAATAAAAATAAATTTACTGCAATAAAAACTTTTCTGGATTCCCGCTCCGCCTGCAAATCAAGTAACTTTAAATTCAATTGTACTCCGGCAGGCGGTCGGGAATGACGAAACCCTTTTTTAAAATTGGAGTTTTGTCGTTTATAAGTTATAATTTAATCTCAAAAATTTACCGAAGAAATATTTCATACACACTTTCCATCTTTGCATTTGTAAAGATCACATTGTAGCTTATATTTTTTTTGCCGGTAAGTTCAGAAAGCTTATTTGCAAATTCTTCTATTGAACCGTATTTATTCAATTGAAGATATATTTTTTTATTACCAGTTAAATTATTCAGAGGATTTTTCTCCTCTGATAAAATATAAAATTCATTGATCCACTGATTAAAAAACAAATCTGAATTAAGCTGTTCACCCAATAAATTTTTATATGTCGCTTTCATACTGCCTGCATACATTGATGCAAATGCTAACGGAGCTTCTTTGTTTGCACTGCCGAATGAAGGTATTATCAAAGAAGTAGGATATTTTTCTTCTATAAAATTAACGATTGAGTAAGCATCATTCTTTTGTTCAGTGCCTTCATAATAGGAAGAAATTATCTGATATGAAATAATCATAACCAAAACAGATGATGAAAAAATATAAATAACTTTTGTCTTAACAGTTCTGAACCTTTCACCTGCGATCTCAAAAATTACCAGATATGAAATATAAAATCCGCTGACAGTCAGCATAAAAGAGGGGATCATGTAATACTGTGCATAGTGTTTTGAAACAATAATTAATTGAAGTGTCATAGCTGTTAGAATTCCAGCCAGCAAGCGGTAAAGGACAGGTGTTTTGAAAATAGATTCTGCAGATTTCTTTATATGTTTTTTATAGAGAACTATTGAATAAGTTATCAGAAGAGTGAAGTATGATATTGTAAATAAAATATCAGTTTTGAAAATAGTGAAAAGATTTTTTGAAAACGAAGCAGTGTTTATAACATTGGCTGCACCTTTGCCATGTTTACCTTCTCTTAATATAAGTCCTTCAATCCATTTTAAAAAATATTCAATGTTTGAAATTCCGGGGAGAATAAATATCACAAAAAATATCAGGCAGAATGTCAGAAAGATGATTTTATTTTTTATACCGCTCAGCATTATCATAGGTATCAGGATCATAGGAATGAAATTTAGTTTTGTAGCCAGACCAAATGCAATGATAGCTGCAAATATTATGATCTCTTTGATATTGTAATTTTGATCTTCCTTATATAGACAATAAAAAATTATTCCAATGACAAAAAGCGATGCAGTGATCAGCAGATTATCAGGTGTTACAATAATCATTCCATAAAAGAGTTCAGTAGAAACAAATGGCGACAACATAATTAAAAGCGTCAGATAAATATTCTTTGAACGTGCATACAAAAAATAGCCGAATAGAAAAAGAACGAGACAATTTATAAAATTTAAAAAGACATTTATTTTAATCAGATATTCTTCAGGTCTGGAAAAAACATCTTTGACCACATCTATATTAACAGAAGATACAGCGTAATAAAATTTTATGACAACAGCGGAGATCACCTGAACTGTAGTGCCCGGATGATCAAAATGACCGACTCCATAACCATTGAGCTGAGCAAGATTTAAACCGTTTATAAGATACACATAACTCGGATCATAGAAATTAAGATAATAAGGACCCTGGGCATATTTTAGTAAACCGGCTGAAATGAAAAGTAGTACCGGAAGAATCAGTAAAAGCGGAATTAAATATTTCTTACTCATCATATTTTTTCAAGAACAATATAACATCTGAATGCGAGAAGATCTTTAAAAGGGGAGAGAGTTTTTTCAATTAACTTAAAAACACCGGTCATAAAGTCAGGTATCATCTGTTTATTTTCAAAACCTCCTGATGCAGGATATAATACAAAACTGAATTTTTCTTTTTTTATAAATTTAAATTTATCTCCAAACAGATCATCAAATTTATTTTTAAATTTGTAAAACAGCAAATATGGAATCGCTTGATTTGAATCCCAAGGATCTTTGTTCTCATCTTCATTTATTTCAGAATAGAAATCAGCATCAAGATCAAACGGTTCGGGATGAAATCTTTTATATACCATCAGAGAAAATGGTGAAGGAAAAGGCTCTATCATTATAATTCTGCCGCCTGATTTTAACACTCTGTAAGATTCATTTAGAAATTTCACAGGATCATTCAAATGATGAAGTACATCTATCATTACAATATTAGAAATTTCATTTTCTTTGAAGGGCATTTCATGTGCATCAAAACACATATCAAGCCAATCCAAATCTACAATATCAGCAGAGATTATATCAGGTTTAAATTCTTTAAAATTACCTCCTCCTCCGCCAAGCTCAAGTGTTTTTCCTTCTGACATACTAAGATCACCAATTATTTTTTGATACCACTCAGAATAAATCTCACGGAGAAGTTTTTTTTCATCCCAGACTTTTCTGTGCTTTACATAAATATCTTCCAAAATTAAATGAATTTGAATTTATTCATAGCAAACAAAGTAAGTTTCATCAGCATCCATCCGTGACTGAATCTCGAAATATTTGTCTCTCCGTAAATCCTCGCATCATACCTGATCGGAATATCTGCATACTTAATATTGAGTTTTGAGGATCCTAAAATTAAATCAAAATCTCCAAACGGATCTACGTCACCTAAAAATTTATTTTTCACCTCTTTCAGTTTTGTATAGTTTTCCCTGGAAATAACTTTTGTTCCGCAGAGAGTGTCTTTAATTTTTTGATTCAAGATCCAGGTCAGCATAAGAGAAAAGAATTTGTTTCCAAGAATATTCAGAGTTCGCATGGATTCTTTTTCAAGAGGATAAACTAATCTTGTTCCGCTCAGGTATTCACCTTTTCTCTGAACAAAAGCATTATAAAATTTTGTAAGATCTTCAGGTGGCACAGTCATGTCTGCATCAAGTATCATAAGAATATCTCCATTCACATTCTCAAATCCTTTCCTGACTGCATCAGCTTTACCTTTCCCTTCCTGTTTGAAATATTTCAGATCATGACTATGTGAATATTTTTCACAGATCCTTTTTATTTCATCATAAGTATCATCTGTGGAATTTCCTTCTACGAAAATAATTTCTGTATTACTTCCCATTTGAGGAACTCTTTGTACAATGGTTTCAATATTTCCTTTTTCATTTCGGGCAGGTATTACTACACTGACAGTTTTTTCCTGAGTTTGATTTATGATCTTTCTCGAAATTATAAATTCAATCAGACATAACCTGTTTATCAAAGGAAGATTCGCAATAAATTTATTTACAAATGCAGACAGCAGGGGAATATAGAGTGGCATCAGAAATTTTCTTCCGCTTTTTATTACATCATATCGGGACAGATTAAGCAGGTTTTTTA
>JBATSB010000014.1:0-24747 GCA_049293015.1 Ignavibacteria bacterium | reverse complement strand
GGATTACGACTATAGGAATAATTACAAACATCGTAAATATAAATCTGATCAAGAGAGACTTTTGACTTAGTAATTCTCTGAAATAAGGTCTGTCTGCATTCAGACCAAGTACAATTGACTGCGAGGGAATTGCTATGACTGCACTTAATCCGATGATCGTTAAAAATATCTCACCCATGGATATTGTTAATAGTTAGTAGATGATAGTGAGACTATAATTTTCGTAAATAAATATTTCAACTTTTTTATGCTTAGGACAATGAGTTATTTTCATTTTTCAATAATTTCTTTGCTGTGATTTTACTAACAACACTTTTACCGGTTTTTTCTTCAATAGCTTTTCTGGTATTTCCTGCAATCGTTCCTCCCTGATTAGCTACTTTTTTATTTTCTTTAAAAGTTCTCGGCTTCTTTTCTTTACTGATTTCTGTAGTCGTTGCTTCTGCCAGCATATTAAGTACAAGTTCAAGATTTGTCATATTATCTCTGAGATTTTCCTTTTTTAAATCTTTATGTTTTTTGTATTGAGTAACTGTATAGCCGCTCCATGCTTTGGTAATCTCATCATTAAGAATAGCATATTCCAATCCCTTTTTTACTCCACGGTCTTCCCATTCATCTGTAAGATCTTTTCTTACTTCAATACTTTTTAATCTCTGATTTACCCATTCTTTACTGTATCCCTTTTTAAGATATGTTTCCATCAAACGGTCGAAACCGATTTCAGGATCTTCAATTTCATCAATTCTTTCACGGGCGGTTTTAGCTATCCATAATTTAAATGGCTCTGCTTTTGGTGAGGGTATTGATTGAATTAATCGAAACAGATGTTCAGTATCAGTAATATCAGTTTTATAAAATTTACCATCAGAAGATTGCATTTTCAGTTGTCCGATATTTTCGGACAACTGACTTCCTTCTTTTTTTAACTTCTTTTTTAGATCACTCCAGTATTTCCTGGGACGGTCTGTTCCGGTCAGAGCTTCAATTACATCAATAACTGAAAAATACCACTTTTCTTCTTCCTCATTCCAAGCCGATCTGATTTGTTTTGATTCAAAAATCTTAATTGCTGTTTTGTTTTTCATAATTTCTTCAGTTTAATTTTATACTATTTTGTTCTATAAATTTTTTTATCAATAATCTCAAAACCCTGCAAATCATTTAATCTTAATAAAATCCAGGATCAGACAACACCCCGACTGCAAAATAAATATTCAAAAAGTAAATTACAAGAATCATTATTTATTAACACACCCTGATCATTGATTCAGATCAGGGTATGTTATTGAATTTCAAAAATTTAAAATCAGATCAGATCCACTTTCACCGAATTGATCTTCCCGTTAAATCTGAACGGTGCTTTATCAAAATATCTTTCGGATACCGGTGAGCCAAGATCAACTCCTACGTTAAAACATTCACTTGCAGTGAATGCCGCAGGGACAGTTCTGCCAACCAAACCGCTAGCCCATTCTTTACCGTCAACTTTAATCGTAATCTTTGCAGAAGATAAAGGTTTATTACTTGACAGTTTGGTGATCACTTCAATTTTATGTTTACCTTTAGAAAGCTTTTGTTTTGTCTCTACGGTATATCTTTCGATGATCATCAAATTGTATTCATAAACCAACTTCCCATTCTCAGCAAAGAATGCAAGTCCTCCGGAAAATCCTCCGAGTGAATACAAGACACCGTTTGCAGATTCATTTACTTCAAGGTCTATTACTACCTTATTATTTTCTCTTCCAAGTCCCGGTGCAGTAAATTCAGGCATCCTGATTGATTTTTGATCAAAAGTCCAGCTCGAATAAGGACTTTTAATTCTGTCTTCCGGATGAAGTCTCAGCCATATACCTGCTCCGATCGGAAATACTTTATTCGCCTTTGCCTCTTTTAAAAATAATTTTTTCATCTCTGCAAGTTTCTTTGGAAATTTTTCAGCAAGATCATCTGCCTGTGAAAAATCTTTCTTCAGATCATACAACTCCCATTTATCTTTTTTAGGATCCCATTCTGACAGACCCGGACTTACTGTAAGCCATGGATATAACGGACCAAACGCACATGCAAACCATCCGTCATGATAGATTCCCCTGCTGCCGTTATTTTCAAAATACTGAGATCCCTTTTTTCCCTTTGCTTTAGCTTTATCAAAAGTGTATTTAATACTAATACCGTCAAGCGGATCTTGTTTAAAACCGTTTACAGAATCTGGATGTGTAATTCCAATCACATCATATATTGTCGGCGCAATATCATTTACATGATGAAACTGGTCACGCGGAGTCTTGTCAGCTTTGATCTTTTTCGGCCATGAAACTACCATCGGATTTCTTGTTCCGCCGAAATGAGAAGCTATCAGCTTAGTATATTTAAAAGGTGCACTGCCTCCCCATGCCCAGCCGGCATGATACATGTTATCGGTCTTCGGAGTGCCAAGTACATCAAGCCCTCCGAGTTTATCAAGTGCCTCAAGCTGCTGTCCGATTGTATTCGGAATATTGTTTTGTGCGAGCAGCTCTGATATAGTTCCATTTTGTCCTTCGGCACTCGAGCCATTATCACCCCAGATATAAAAGATCAAAGTATTATCTTTTATTCTCATCTTCTCAAGACCGTCAATTACTTTACCTGCCTGAGCATCTGCGTGCTCTGCATATCCTGCGAATACTTCCATCAGTCTTCTCTGAAATGCTTTTTCAGATTCGGGAATGCTGTCCCATGCAGCCATTGTCTCCGTACGCTCAGTCAGGATTGTATCCTTCGGAATCCATCCAAGTTTTTTCTGTCTATCAAAAACTCTCTTTCTGTATTCATCCCATCCGTCATTAAATTTACCTTTATACTTATCTGCCCACTCCTTGTGAATATGATGAGGTCCGTGTGCAGCGCCTGGTGCCCAGTACATAAAGAAAGGTTTGTCAGGTGAAAATGCTCTGTGATGACTTAGCCAGCATAATGCTTTGTCAGCAAGATCTTCCGACAAATGATATCCTTCTTCAGGAGTTCCGGGCGGCTCAATAGCATTATAATTTTCATAAAGTCTCGGCTCCCACTGCGAAGTCTCACCTGCCATGAATCCATAAAAATATTCAAAGCCATGACCATTCGGCCAGCGGTCAAAAGGTCCCATGGAAGTTGTCTGATCTGCCGGAGTGTTATGCCATTTTCCGAAAGCACATGTTTTATATCCATATTCTTTTAAAACTTCTGCGACAGTTGCTGATGTTTCAGGAATGACACCTGTATATCCGTCCCAGTCAACAGCTCTTTCTGCAATTGTACCTGAGTGAACTCTCTGATGATTTCTTCCTGTCAATATTGATGCCCTCGTCGGAGAACATATCGAAGTTGTGTGAAAAGTATTATATGCAATTCCTTCATTCCATAATTTGCTAATTGTCGGAGTATTTACTTCTCCGCCGAAAGTACCGCATTGTCCAAACCCTACGTCGTCCATGAGAATTATCAAAACGTTTGGTGCATCTTTTGAAAGATGGTCAGGCTGCTGACGTCTTTTCATTGTACTCTCTGCAAGTGTTTCTCCTGTCTTGCTTGCAGATGGGATTGTTGGGAAGGGTAAAACTTTCCCCGAATCTTTTTTCTTTGCTGTTACTTTACTTGACTTCATTGATCGAAATTTTTTAGTTAAAAATTAGTTTGTTTTAAATTTTTTGTATTAGCATAAACAAATACCAGACTTAATCTTATCATATCCGAACTTGCATTATTATCCCCTGTTAAAATTGTACCATAGGTGCCTGCAAAACTTAAAAAAGGTAAGACTTGATAACCTGCTGATATTCCACCTCCAAGTAAGTTAATTTTATTATCCTGCGTAACACCATCAAGCTCAACTGCTCCGCCATACTGATATCGCAGATCAATTCCTGCCCAGAATGCATTTGTAATATTATATGTAAAATGATTCTCCCATCCAAAAAGCGGTTTCTGATATGATTCGTCTGCCATTGCTATGATTGAAGGATCTGTATTAGTGGAATAAAATTGTATAAACGGATAGGTCTCGATCCATAACGGATGTTTTGCGCTTTTAAATACAGGAATTTCCATCGGAAGTCCCATTTCATAAGTCAGCCGGTTTGAGCCCAGATTAAGCGGATTGCTGCTTTCGTAAGTTCCTGAATACCATAATCTGAAATATGCCATCATAGAAAAGTCAGGTTTGTGTTTTGCAAACTGTAATAAATTTAACGCCGGTGCACCAAGCAATCCGATTTTAAAACCAAAAAATCCGTCAGAATATCCGGTGGCATTTAAATTAGTGTAAGGTAAATTTACATCAGAAGTAATACTGCCCGTTGCTTTTCCCGGATTGAACATAAACATTGCCTGCATATAGTGATCTGCCAAACCAAAATTATAAAACAAAGTAGTGGGAAATACATTTATTTTCAGATCAGCAGTTTCTAATAAGATATTACTTCCCGGCAGAAAGTTCTGATCAAGATTCAGCCATTTAGCATTGACCCCTATAACTCCTTTAGGTGCTAACAAAAAGGCACGTGGTCCGTCACCCTGTGCATTTACCAAAACTGAATTTGTCAAAACTAAAAATAAAACCAAAACACATGTTATACTAACTTTTTTATTCATTTTTTATTTGTCTAAATTGCAGCAAACATTACTTTGTTGATAATTCTTTGCTAAGAATTAGTGAAAGATCGGGTATACAGCAATACAAAATTTTACCTGAAATTACGGTCTCTGATTAGAAAGAAAGATTGTTTGAGAACAGGCAGTTTATATAAAACTATTTGTAATTTGAAATTTGTAATTTGAAATTATTTTTACTGTTTCATCAAAAAAATCTTCATCTCTGCTTCATGATCCGTTACATGCTCGCCGCTGACATCTACTATTACTCTTTTGATTTTACCGTTAAATTTAAAAGGCGGTTTATAATCAGGAATGACTGACGAGCCGGAATCTTGACCTACCTGCATCTGCGCCCCCTGCCCGAGACGTATCGGAGTAGTTACAGGGAATTTTCCTTTCCCTACAACTTTACCGTCAACCAAAAGTTTTACATCACCGGGTGTTCCCTTTCCTTTCATCGGCTCAGCTTTTCCTGTAGGTTTAAATTCAACACTGAGAAAATGTTTACCGTCAGGTATTTTCTTGTCTGACTTCACACGGAAATAATCTATGGTAACATAGTTCATTGCATAGCACAAAAATCCGTCCTGTACATAAAAAGTAATTCCACCGTCATTTCCACCCATGCTTAATAATACACCATCGGCTCCGCCTTTTGGAATATCAACTTCCGCTGTAAATGAATAAGGTCGGTTCAGAATCTTTGGTGCGGCATTTGCGGGAATTGCCTGAGTACCCGAATACAAAGTATATCTTTTTCTCGGACCAGATACTTTTGGTCTCTCTTCAGCAATTCTCTGCGTTCCCCTTCCGTCAACTGGAAGTACATTATATTTCCCTGCTTCATTATACCATAGTCCAATCATTGCTATCAAACGGTCTCTTTCTTTTCCGGCAAGATTATTTGTTTCCGCAAAATCATTTTTAAGATCATAAAGCTCCCAGCCTTTTGTGTCTAGTTCTGTAAGAATTTTATCATCGATAGGTGTTCCGAATGATCTGCCCGATTCTACAAAAGATGTTCCAGGCCACGGACATACTGCTCTCCAACCGTCATGATAAAGTGAACGGTGTCCGAGCATTTCAAAATATTGTGTAATATGTTTTCCCGGATCTTTTTCATTATCAAATGTACTTACCAAACTTACACCTTCGATTGGTGCTTGTGTAATTCCCTTTATTACTGCAGGAGGTTCAATTCCAAGTGCATCTAATACTGTCGGTACCATATCAATAGCATGAGTATATTGTGTCCTGATCTTTCCTTTGGATTTTATTCCTTTCGGCCAATGAACAATAAACGGATCACTGACTCCGCCTCGGTAAGTTTCTCTTTTCCATCTTCTGAATGGTGTATTACCTGCATAGGTCCAGCCCCACGGAAAATGATTAAATAATTTTGGTCCGCCAATTTCATCAATTTTTTCAAGTATCTCTTCTACAGTATCAGATAAATTATTAAAGAATCTGCATTCATTAACAGAACCGGTAGGACCGCCTTCCGCACTTGATCCATTATCTGAGATCAGCATTATTAAAGTATTGTCATACTCTCCGATATCTTTTAGAAAATTAATTAATTCTCCAATGTAGTGATCTGTATGTTCCAGATAGCCTGCGAATACTTCCATCATCCGTGAATAAATTTTTCTCTCATCCGCAGTAAGTTTATTCCAGTCCTGAACGTCAGGATCATGTCTTGAGAGCTTAGTATTTTTGGAGATAATGCCGAGCTTCTTTTGTTTTTCAAAAACTTCTTTTCTGTAAGCATCCCATCCTTTGTCAAATTTTCCTTTGTATTTATCAGCCCATTCTTTCGGAACGTGATGCGGAGAGTGCATTGCACCCGGAGCAAAATACATATAGAAAGGTTTATTCGGTGCGATCTGTTTCGAATCTGCGATCATTGAAATTGCCTGTTCGGTCATGTCAGGAGTGAAGTGGTAACCTTCTTCAGGAGTTTTCTCAGGTTCGGTCTGAGTATTGTCGCGAACTAATTCAGGATAATACTGATGAGTATCTCCGCCAAGAAATCCATAATATCTTTCGAATCCTCTTCCAAGCGGCCATCTGTCATAAGGTCCTGCCGCCGACATTGTTTCTTCTGGAGCTAAATGCCATTTGCCGACACAATAAGTATTGTATCCGTTTTCTTTTAAAAGCTCTGCCATTGTACCATTTTCAAAAGGCATATACCCGTCAGTTCCGGGATAACCCGTTGATCCGTTAGTCAGACATCCGACATGATTTGAATGATGATTTCTTCCTGTTAAAATGCATGATCGCGTTGGTGAGCAAAGTGCAGTAGTATGCATGTTGTTATACAGAAGACCGTTATTTGCAAGATTGTCAATGTTCGGAGTTTTGATCGGACTGCCATAACATCCGAGATGACCATATCCTGTGTCATCAAGTACAATAGACAAAACATTCGGCGCACCTTCTTTTGATCGGTTTGGCTCAGGCCATGCAGGCTGTGACTGGTCATAAGTTCTGCCTATGACACCCGGAAAAGTCTGGCCGGGTTTGTATTCTTTTAATGACATGGTTTTATCTTTTTTATTAAATTAAAAAATTATTTCATTTTCACAATGAGTTGCTTTAATTTGTGTATATAAAAAATATAATCCCCTGTAAAAAAATATCCTTTACTAACTAAAAAGTAAAAAAATACAGGGAACTATATCGTTAACCCAAATGAAAGCGAGTTATTTACTTCTTGCAATTAAAAAACTTTTGACAATAGTCCATCGGAAAACTATTTTGAAGTGATTAAACCTAAAAATTTCAAAACAAAGTATCAATTCTTTACCACTAAATATTCATGTAAAAAAAAACAATATTGTGAACCTGTTTTTAAATTTAAAAATATTTTTTGCGCTCGTTCCAAAACCGATATTCTGTCAAAAAACAAAATTGTTTGGTTTGTCCCAATATCTTAAAGAAGTTTAAATATATTTTTTTATTTTGAGTCTTGGATAATTTGAGGAAATTGGAAAGTTTTCAGACAAGCTAAGGGTTTGAGAACAAGCAATAAAACTCCCAGCCACAAGCAGCGAGGTATCTTTAAGTACTATATCATAAATCTTTACGCCGCAAGCTGTGGGGATTTAAACCCTTAATAGAATAAATCTCTTTTGTAATTGTATTATTACTCTTTTTCTTAAATTTAAACTTGCACTTACTCTAGCCCTGCAAATTTAAAAGGTGCAGAATCAACAAATTTATCCGCTGCGTTTCCAGCATATATTTCTCCGCCGGTCAGCTTTAAAGTCTTTACATGCCCTGCTTCAGAAAGATCAACAGAGCTCAGATCAACCCAGAAAACATTTGGAGTTGTCGTTAATTCAAAATAATAAACAAGATTTTTCTGATCTGACACAGAACGCCATAGTGTTGAAGAAATATTTGGCTGACCGGGAGTCGAAATTCCAAGAGGTACTGAACAGTTTCTTATAACTCCGAAAACACTAGCAAGTGCTTCCTTTATGTTGTCCGTTTGCGGAATTGCATTTATATAAAAAGAAGCCCTGATAAATCTGTCAGCAGCTCTGTTAGTTCCCGGCAGCATCACTGTTCCACCTATATCTTTCCAGTATTCATTTAGGGCAAGTTGTTTTTCAAAAGCCGGAGAGTTTGTCATTACCTGATATTTCTTATCATGATGAATTTCCAGCTTACCGTTTATGTATTCAAAAATTGCATTATCTCCTGATGGATCGGATATTGCTAAATGTACAGTAGCTACCGTTTCTGTTCCGGGTATTACAGCAGTTACAACTGTAAACTTATCTTCCCTGAGTTCTTTAACAGCTTCTTCTACTGTTGCAAATCTGTCTAATACATACTGCAGCCATGCGGCAACTGACAATCCCGGTTTATCCGAATTAAATGTTGGGTATTGAGATTCAGCGAGCCAGAGAAGATTTGCGACTAATCCTTTTTCATTCATGCCGTCTGAACTCGCAATTTCAAATGCTGCAGCGACTACACTTCCGTATTTAGATTTCCATTTTAGAGAATTAGCACCTGCTTCTCCATTTCTGTCCATCCCTTTTGGAAAGATCCAGAGATTTGTATAGATTTCTGTTTCCCAGTCCATAGACCGGGCAGTAAGTATAGTTCCGTTAGGTCCGTTATACACAACTCTTGTGCAGGGGTAAACTGTATTTGTTAAAGTAAGTAAGCAGATAAAAACTAAAACTGAAAAGATTTTTTCCATATAATTAATTATTTAAAGTTAAATTATTAAACGTAATGTAAATCACAAATACAAGTTAGCTTTTTTAATACAATTTTTGAAATTAAAAATGTAGGGTTATTCAAATAGAATTGAGATCTTTTCTCATCGAATCTCTTTTGTGAATTGTTAAAACTTTGTCATTCATATTGGATATCTAAAAGTGTAATGCTGCAAAAACTCTGTATTGATTTATATTTAAAAAAAAACATTCTAACTACTTTTTTTATACCTGAATATTATCACTGTACAGATTTGATTTAGTCTTATCATTACAACATTAATTTCAATTAATTTTTATTATTTTGCAGAGTGATTTATAAAAATTTGTGAACTTGTTTCTGAATTTATAAAATTAAATCAACTTAAACACATTGCGAAATTGAGAACTAAAAAAATCATAGTATCTACAATCAACAACTCATTCATTAATCTCATAAAAAAATTCACGAAAAGAGAGATAAATGAATTTCATAAGTTTTTAGATTCACCATTTCATAACACACATAAAACTGTTGTCAGATTATTTGCTGTAATTAAAAAACATCACCCGTCATACAGCAGTGAATTATTTACTAATCAGCAACTGTTTAAATCCGTTAACCCCAGTAAAAAGTATGATGATGTTTTACTCAGAAAATATTATTCAAGACTTACAGAGCTTGCCATAAAATTCCTTGGAATCAAAAATTATCTTTCGAATAAAAATATTTTCGAAATTGAATCTCTGTTTGAAATTTGCAAAAAAGATGACCATAAACTATTTTCTAAAAAATTAAAATATATTCAACATCATTTTGAAAGTAAATCAGAACTGAATTACTATGATTATCTGACACTATACAGACTAGACACGGTAAAGTTTTTTGAAAAATTACGGAATAGTAAATTTGAATTTACAGAAAAGGATATAGAAAGTTCTTTTACAAATTTACTTCTTTTTTTCCTTTTTAATATTAATGCTTATTATGGACAAGTATTATTAAATAAGAAAAATTTTTCCAAAGAGTATTTAGGAAATTCAATTGAACATTTTTATGATAGTTTTGATATTGAAAAATTTCTTGTGCAGCAAATTCCTTTAAGTAAAAATAAAAAGAACAAGCTGTTTATGGAGTTGATCCTAAATGATTTCAGATTGTTTTCAAATTTTAACTCACTAACATCTTATAAAATTCTTAAAAATCTTGTCACCAAAAACCTTTCTAATTTAAATGATGAATTAAAACATTATTATTTTAAAAGACTGATTGTTTATTGCACTTTAAACCGAAACAAAAAGACTTTAAATGCTGATTCTGATATTTTTAATTATTTTAAATACATGATTGAAAAAGGATTATTTTTTTTAAAGGATACGCCAGGATTAGATTTAATTGACTTCAGGGCAATTCTTTTCACTGCAATAAAAAATAATAAAATTAAATGGGCTGAAAACTTTATTAATGAACATAATTATTGTATTAAAAATGAATCAAGAAAAAATCTGATGAAGTATGGTTACGGGCATATCTATTTTACCAAAAAAGAATATGGCAAGTGCCTTGAATACTGCGCTGATCTGAAAATGGAGTCGGGCTTTTTGAAACCGGATATTTATCTGCTTAAAGCTCAATCATATTATGAACTTGGTTATCTAGATACATGCGAATCTTTTGCTGAAAGCATGAGACATCACTTTTCCCGAAAGAATATTTATTCTGAAAATTATACCTTGAAGCATCTGAATTTTTTGAAAGTTTATAAAAAATTAATTAAACTGAAACAGTCTCCGGTTAAAAAAGAGATTTTTAAAATAAATGAATTCTTAAATAAACAGAATTCATTTGTAAAAGTTGACTGGTTAAAAGAAAAAGCTGAAGAACTTTTGAAGTTATCTTAATCCTTTTTTTAAATCTTTAATCCCTTTTTTAAAAAACACATATAGTAAACTTATTCCGATTAAATTGTGAAGAATTGCTGCAGGCAGTAATATCACACCTTGAAAGCCCAAAGAAAATTTAACATAGTACAAAAAAAATGAGACGAAGAAATTAAAAATTAACAGTGCGGTAAATGCCGGAAAAACATTCGTTAAATTTTTTCCTTGTCGGCAGGCAATAGCAAGACACAGAAGTGAAATCCCTCCAATACGTCCGATAATGTTTTCCTGTAAAGTATTTTCTATTCCCAGCAATAAATTTAATAACAGTGTAGGAAAAAGAATTAAAGATAAACCTACTGCAGTTTCAAGATATGAAGCAAGATTGATAAGATTTTTCAGCATAGTTTAATTTGAGTTATTTAAAATTAAGCATCGTTAAAAATCAAATGATATTTTTAAAAAAAGAAATAATAATTTAAATTGTAAATAAATTATTGAAAAACAAAAAAAATAAATCAAATGAAGAAAAGCTTTTGCTGATTTTATTCAGGTCAAGGGTCAAAAGAAAAAACTCAAAATTTTCCAGATATAATTATATAAATTTATCTGAATGATTCTGAGTTTATCTTAAAAAATTCTATTGCTTTTATTTAACTCATAGTCACAACTTCATAAGCATCCTGACCATCTTTTGTAATTGGCTGAAAATATGCGCCGCCGTACTGAAGTAGCTGCTGACTGTTACTGTTAGCTACAGGAGTTGCACCTTCCGGAAGATTATAAACCACTGCACCGACAGGAGCTGCAACCACATAATATCCAGCTCCCTGCTGCTGATAAAAAGTCCCGCCATAATAATAATATGTTTCTGAACCAATGTTAGTAGCTTCATAACCTGAAGGCAGAAGAGTTACTTCCGCACCTGTAGGCGCATTCACGACAGTATATCCTCCGCTGACAGGTTCATAAAACACACCTTCATTATAATAATAACTTTGATTTGCAACATTCAGCATCACTGCAGAGGCATACATCGTAGTTAACATAGCTCCGGGAGCATACCATGTTGGACCATAAGCATAAGGGTGATAAGGATGATAGGCATATGGATGATATCCAGCATATCCGTATGCACCGTTGTGGTAAATGTTATTATGCCCGTAATAATTATTAACATTTCTGTTTATGTCATTGTTGTTAAAATTATCTCTGTTAATATCAGAGTTATTAATGTCACCTCTATTAAAATTTCCATTATTGAAACTTCCGTCACGCGAACCATTCATTCCTCCGCGGTCAAATCCACTCATACCATCTCCTCCGAATCCACCGCCTCTGTCAAAATTCCCGCCGCCTCTGTCAAATCCGCCGCCTCTGCTGAATCCGCCGCGTCCGAATCTCTGTGCATAAGTTGTTTCTGAAATAATGCTGATAATCATCAGAGAGATTATCAGTATAAAAATATATGATCTCGTTTTCATGATAATTTTATTTTTAGTTAATAATTATTATTGATTAATACATTTGTAAATTAGTTGGACTTCTTTAATTCAACTTTTTTTGAATCTGTCGGAATCCGAAATTCAAACATAGAATCCTCTAATTCAGGACCAATATCCCAGTTACTAAATGTGTTTTCATACTGAGGATTGCCAGGCTGATCAATATATACTATTTTTATCTTTGCCGGTAAAAATGTATCATTATAGATCCAGAACTGATAAGTCATTTTATCTGAAATACCCGCACCGGCAATATGCGATACTTCTTTCCCGTTCACATCAGTAACTCCAAGGTAGATCAGATTTTTGGAATGCTTAATAAGATCATCTACAAAATTCGGATACAAAAAATCAGCAGCAGGAAATTCCATTCCATAGTCGTTATGTAAAAGATCTACTGTTTCAATATTAGTTGCAGGCGCATCTATTATAGAGTACTGATTGTTCGTTAAGGAAAAATAAGTAAAAGTCTTTCCGTTATAATAATAACTTTTTTGTCCGTTATCTCCGGAGTAAGAAATTAAAATTTTATTAGGACCTCTTAAATATACCTTCGCCATATCAGAATGAGTGATCAGTCCTGAATTTGGACTCTGTTTGTCATACTCAACATAACTTGTAAAACTTACAGAATTAGTGCTGTGAATCTTATCACTCATTTTATCTAATGTTACAACTGCGATAGAGTCAAATTGAGAAAATGAAAATGTACTTTGTAATAAGATCCCTAAAATAAAAATTGATTTAAAGAAAAGTAATTTTTTTCTGATCATGATAGGATTAGATTAGTAAAAACAGGTTAAGTAATTAATTTTGAATTTCGAAAATGCATTTATAAAATAATGATAAGAAATGAAAAATTCTTTATAATTTTATTTCTAATTCTATAAAGAAAAATAAATTTAAATAAGTGTTGAAATTTTTAATTAAAGCAGTTAATAAAAAAAACTTCCGGAACCATTTTTTCAGATTCCGAAAGTTTATATTAAAAGGATCTCAAATCATTGTTTATTGAACATTGAACATTGAACATTGATTTATTGTCTGCTCAAAGCAATCCGAAGAGCATCTTCAGGATCTACCATGTGATCTGAATTCTTTCCATCGTTAGTTATAGACAGTTGAACTCCTCTGACCTTGCCGTTAAATCGGTTTCCAAGAGGACCATAATCCTCAGACACAGGTGCACCTGAATCCACACCCACATCACATCCGTCATCGGCAGAGTAAACCATTGGCAGAGTCATATCGACTTTACCTTCACCGTCTTTTTTTCCATCAACAAATAAAGTGACCACACCTCCTTTAGCAAGACCGCCTCCATCGTAAGCAAATTCCATACGTACCTGATGTTGCCCGGCAGGTAATTTATTTTCAGATTCCACATAATAATAATTAATACCACCAAGATTATAACAATATTTTAGCTTGCCATCTTTTGCATAAAGACTCCAGCCGCCAATGTTAGCTCCCTGAGCAATTATTA
Source organism: Ignavibacteria bacterium (assembly GCA_049293015.1). Taxonomy (GTDB): domain Bacteria; phylum Bacteroidota; class Ignavibacteria; order Tepidaquicellales; family Tepidaquicellaceae; genus UBA2330. Next base: position 11,032 of record JBATSB010000014.1, on the reverse strand, counting down.
CTCCTTCTGCACCTTTATCCGGAACTTCAATTTCCGCTGTGACTGAATGTGATTTATTCTTAATATTCAAAACACAATTCTCAAGCAATCTTCCCATTCCACCAAAAAGGATCTGTGTATCACCTTTGATAAGTATAGGTCTTCCGGCTGTATCAGGATTCATTTTCTTTGCAATATCATCATCAAGCGGCAACACATTATAACGAACTGCTTCCATAAGCCATAGTCTTTGAAGCTCATGAAGTTTCTCCGGCATTTCTTTGGAAAGATCATTTGCCTGAGTCCAATCTTTGGTAGTATCATATAATTCCCATACATCATCGTCAAATGGTAGTGTCTTTTCATCCATTAATAGCCAGGGAGTCTTATGTCTCGTAACTGCTGTCCATCCTTTATGATAAATACCACGGTTACCGAACATTTCAAAATATTGAGTCTCATGTTGCTCGGGGGCTTTATCATCATTAAATGAATAAAGCATACTTACACCTTCGTAAGGATGCTGCTGAACACCATCAACTGAGATTGGCTCAGGTATCCCTGCTGCTTCTAATATTGTAGGTGCAAAGTCAATCACGTGACAGAACTGATTTCTCATTTCACCTTTTCCTTTAATACCTTTTGGCCAGTGAACTATAGTTCCGTTTCTTGTACCACCCCAGTGAGAAGCAACTTGTTTTGTCCACTGATAAGGTGTGTTCATAGCATGTGCCCAACCAACTGCATAATGATTATAAGAATCTGTACCGCCGAATTTATCAATTCTTGCATTCAGGAATTCAGGGGTTTCAAGTGAAGAAAGACCATTAAAATTAAGCATCTCATTGTAAGTACCGTTAAGTGTGCCTTCTGCAGATGCTCCATTATCACCGATTATATAATAGACAAGTGTATCATCGAGTATTCCAAGTTTTTCAAGTGAATCTAAAAGTCTGCCTACATGATGATCAGTATATTCCATAAATCCTGCATACACTTCCATCTCTCTTCTCAACACAGGTTTTAGATCCTCAGGCATTTCATCCCATGAAGGGATTTGTTTCGGTCGCGGTGTAAGTTTACTGTCAGGAGGAATTACTCCTAATTTTAACTGTCTGGCAAATGTTTCTTCACGAATTTTATCCCAGCCTTCGTCAAATTTTCCTTTATACTTATCAGCCCATTCTTTTGGGACATGATGTGGAGCGTGAGTTGCACCCGGAGCAAAATACATAAAGAAAGGCTTGTCACTGGCAAGAGCTTTTTGTTGTCCTGCCCAGGCAATTGCCTTTTCTGTCATGTCTTCTACCAGATGGTAACCTTCTTCAGGAGTTTTATCCGGTTCTACTGGAGTAGTTCCTTCATACAATGTCGGATACCATTGATTTGCTTCTCCGCCTATGAATCCGTAAAAATATTCAAAACCACCACCACCACTCGGCCATGCATTGAAAGGACCTACAGGACTTGTTTCCCATACAGGTACTTCATGACATTTTCCGAATTGTGCAGTTGAATATCCGTTAAGTTTAAGTGTCTTTGCAAGCGGAGCCATAGTATTTGGACGAACCGACGTGTATCCCGGCGCACCGGTAGCAGTTTCAGTAATACTTCCCATAGCTGCCGAATGGTGATTACGTCCTGTAAGAATTGCCTGACGAGTCGGTGAGCATAAAGCTGTTGTATGAAATCGGTTAAGTTTTAATCCACCTGCTGCAAGTTTTTCAGCATTAGGAGTATTGCATGGTCCGCCAAAAGCACTTGCTGAACCGAATCCTGCATCGTCTATCAATATTAATAAAACATTCGGTGCTCCTTCAGGCGGGAGTAAAGTCTGGATTGGCGGAAATTTTGAATCGGGATCTTTTCCATCATATGCAATGAAACCTCTGTAAGCTTCGTCCGGCATAGGAAGATGAGACCGGTGTTTTTTGTTTTCTGTGTTCAATAGATTTTATTTTAGTTTAAGAAATAGTTAATTGTCGAAACAAAATTAATTTTTAAAAATATTATAATTCAATTTTTATTCAATAGGGATAAAAACTTATTAAGATATTTATAATAGTAATATATTAATGGTAAGAATTTAAGTTATACCAATATTTTAAATAGCTGAAAATTAATTCAGCAAATAAACTAGAAAAAATAAATTTTACAAAGTTTAAATCGAAAAACTTTTCGAAGGAAATTATTTAAAATGATTTTTACCCTGGTATAAATTATTTCAGAAGCTGAAAGTAATTGATGATTTTTAAGGAAATTTTAAAATTCTAATTTCTTATTACTTTAATAAGTGTGTTAAAGTAATTATAATAATTAATTATAAAAATGTATTTTATAAACCTTTCAAACATTTAACTTCCAAGAATATTGATGGCTCGTGCACCAACGATAACAATAATTGTCAGTGAGATTAAACTCTGTATCATCATAAGTAATTTTGCTTTTGGTGTCAACGGTAATGTATCGGTTGCACTAAATGCTGTAGATGTGGAAAATCCAAGAAACAGATAATCAACAAAAACAGGATTCCAGTTTTTAGAAATAAATTTATCAGGTGCTGATTCTTCTGAAAAATACCAGTCGGGTTTTTTATCTCTGCTATTTAAACGGGCTTCCGGTCCGCCTCTGTCGATCTGCCAGTAAAGCAAAGAAAACATCAGAATATTATTGATCCATACACTTATGCTGGATGCGAGTAACTGTAATCCGCTGATTTCACTGGATTTATAAAGCATATCCGAAACCAGATTATGTAGATTAAACAAATTTCCAATTCCAATCAAAGTAAGAAAAAAGAGAAGTACATATTTCTCGATATTAATCCATAAGGGGTTAGCTTTTGATATGCCAATTGCAGCAAAAGGTATAAGCATAGAGATACAAACCACATATAAAGTCCAGCCAGGAAGCAGGCTTAATCTTTCAGGAATCTGCCATAGAAGAAAAGTTACTATGATTATTGTAAGACCGACCGGCCAGCGTTTTTCGAATAAAACTTTATTAGATATTTTATTATGATCCAAACCAAATATTTATTTACAATACTTTAAAACAGATCTAATCAGGAATTTATGAAATCAATTTAAAGGTTTTTAAAATCTATTTTCAAGTCTGAATTTGTTGTAGGTAAAAAATTCCTGTCTTTACCTGGAAACTATTTTATAAAACTTTTTCAATCCTAACATTTCTTATTTGAAATATTTTGGACACTACTTGGAAAAAATCGAAATTTGTAATGAATTAGTAGATTGAAAAATAATTGATTATAATATATTTTGTAAAAAATTTATGTATAAATGTTGGAACAAAATAAGATCAACGATCACATCTTTGATGTAATAAAAGAAATTAATGAAAGTCTTCCGGTGGATAAAAAACTAACAGTGGATGCTGAAACTGTGCTTTATGGAAGTAAAAGTAAACTTGATTCCTTTGGGTTAGTTAATTTAATTGTCGGTGTCGAGGAGAAAATTCAGGATGAAACCGGAATAAGTATTACAATAGCAGATGAGAAAGCTCTTTCAAGGAAGAACAGTCCTTTCCTGACTGTAAAGACATTGTCAGATTATGTATCTGAGCTTTTAAATAATGTTCAGAAAGAAGAATAGAAATTAATTATTAAACGATAAGATAAACGTAAAGTAATATTGGATCATAAAAATAAAGTTATACTTATAACCGGTACAAGCAAAGGGATTGGAAAATATTTAGCTGAATATTATTTAAACAAAGAATACTTTGTCTGCGGCTGCAGCCGAAATAAATCTGATATAAAAAATAAAAATTACAGACATTTTCAATTAGATGTAGCAGATGAAACTGCTGTAGTAGAAACTCTTCGTGAAATAAGAAAAGAATTTAACAGATTAGACGTTCTCATAAATAATGCTGGAATAGCTTCCATGAACCACTTCCTTCTTACTCCTCTTAAAACAATTAATGATATTTATAAAACAAATGTCACAGGTGCATTTTTGTTCTCCAGAGAAGCTGTAAAACTAATGAAGAAAAATAAAATCGGCAGGATCATAAATATGTCTTCTGTCGCTGTACAGCTTAACATAGAAGGTGAATCTGTATACGCATCTTCAAAAGCTGCATTAAATTCATTTACTAAAATACTTGCTAAGGAAATTTCTCCATACAATATAACAGTAAATGCAATTGGTCTTGCACCAATGAAAACCGATCTGATAAAAAATGTACCTGATGAAAAGATTGAAAAATTGTTAAATCAAATGACAGTAAAACGCCTTATGGAATTTGAAGACATCACACACATAACGGATTTTCTGATAAGTGATAACAGCAGTTTTATTACCGGACAAGTAATTTATATGGGAGGAGTCTGATGTTTCTGGATTTTCTTGCAAATGAGTTTAAGAATAATTCACAAAAGACTGCAATTGTCTGGAATGATCAGTCTTACAGTTATCAAACTTTACTGGAGCTTTTTGAAAAAAGAAAAACGGAGATAAGTCAGATACCTGATATTAAAGGAAAAGTAGTTGCTTTGAAAAGTGATTTTTCTTTAGAGTCTGTAGCGATGTTATTAGCCTTAGTTGAGAATGAATGTATTATTGTCCCTGTAAATTTAAATACAAAGGATGATGCAAAAAAAATCTGTGAAATCTCTATGGCTAAACTTTTGATAGAGATCGATGATAATAAAATTACTTATACAGAAACAGATAACGATTCAAATCATGAATATTATAATATTTTAAGAGATAGAAAACATCCGGGAATAGTGCTGTTCTCGTCCGGTACTTCAGGCGAACCAAAAGCTGCTGTAAATGATTTTACAACTTTATTGGAAAAATTCAAGACCAGGCGTTTTGCTTTGACTACTCTGAATTTTCTGTTGTTTGATCATATTGGAGGTGTAAATACATTGTTTCATACTTTGTCAAATGGCGGTAAGCTTGTCTTTACAAAAGAAAGAACTCCGGAATTTATTTGCCGTCAGATCGAAAAACACAAAGTAGAACTTCTCCCTGTATCACCTACATTTCTTAATCTTCTTTTGATCAGTGAAGCATATAAAAATTTTGATCTGAGCAGTCTGAAGAAAATTACTTATGGTACCGAGCCGATGCCGGAAGGTACTTTGAAAAGACTTAATATAATTTTCCCGGATATAAAATTTCAGCAAACCTATGGACTTATGGAAGTCGGGATATTAAGGACTGCGTCACAAAGCAATAATTCTCTCTGGGTAAAGCTCGGAGGCGAAGGTTATGAATTACGGATCGTGGATAATATTCTTCACATAAAAACACCATCAGGAATTCTTGGATATCTGAATTATCCAACACCTTATACAGATGACGGCTGGTTTGTGACCGGTGATCATGTCGAAACTGAGGGAGAATATTTCAGAATATTAGGCAGAAGATCTGAACTTATAAATATTGGAGGCGAGAAAGTTTATCCTGTTGAGATTGAAACTGTACTGAAAGAAATCCATAATGTCGGAGAAGCAATTATTTATTCTGAGCCGAACAGTATCACAGGAAATATTATCTGCGCTGAGGTTACAATGATCAGAGAAGAGGATAAAGGTGAATTCAGATCCAGAATAAAAAAATACTGCCGCGAGAATTTGCAAAGTTATAAAGTACCGGCAAAAATTATTATAGCTGATAAAATTGAATACACAGACAGATTTAAAAAGAAACAAATAAAGAGAAACCTTTCTGACAGCAATTCCACAGATGCAAAATAATTTCGTAAAACTTTTAGCAGAAAAAACTAAAGACAATCCGGCATTCATTCATCTTGATTTTATCGGACTTATCAGACTAGGTAAAACCAATGAGATAAGGATCGATAAATTCTGTGAGATGCTTAAAGAGATTGAGAATGAAGGAGGAAATATCTGCATACCGGCATTTACACTTAGCTATACACGGAACGAAATTTTTAACATGAAGGAAAGTCCGGTTGTAAATATTGGAATGCTACCGGAAGTTATCAGACAAAAATTTCCCGATAGAAGAACTTCCGATGGTTTGTTCTCATTTACTTTAATTGGAAATAATTTTTCAAAAGATAATTTCATTCCCAAAGATACAGCAACATTTGGCAATTCACTTATGGCTGAGGTTTTTGAGAAAGATGGATATCTCGCATCTATAGGCGGTGTTTTCAAAAATACTACAGAGATACATTTTTTAGAAAAACTTCTTGAAGTAGATTACAGATCTGATAAAATTTTTGAAGGTGATCTTATAGATATGGAAAATAATTCACACAGACAAAAAGTAACATTCTTCTGTAAGAATTTTGACTATAATCTCTGGTATGATTTTTCAAAACTTGAAAAAGATCTTAAGAGTGAAGGGCTTTTTGAGATTATCAGATCAGATGACAATTCAATTTATATCGAGATGATAAAATTCAAAACTGTATTTGAATTTTTAAAAGACAAAATTAAAAAAGATAAAAACTATCTGATCAGAGATCTGAAAGACAAACGGTCTGAAAGATAGGTCAGACATAATCTCCCCAATTATTCCTGAAATAATTTCAAATTTCAAATTACAAATTTCAAATACGTAGTTTGTTTAATTTCTATCCCGCAGAGAACGAGAATTTCTTTACGGGATTTTTTATAAAAATATGATTTTGCGAACCCGAATTCATTCGGGTGAAGCAATCCGAATTTTATACATATCTTTAATTAAAAAGAATACTGGTTCCAAAATAAAATTATTATTCTCCTCTTGTAATTTTGGCATAACACGCGGAGATTGCTTCACTTCGTTCGCAAATTCATATCCTTGTCTTTGCGAATTTGTGATCTTCAGTCGAAGCAATCTCAAATAACACATGTCTTTGCGAGCCTGTGTTCTTCAGGCGAAGCAATCTCCGAATATACGATATGTGATGCTAGGAAAGTCAAGCAGTAGATTCGGAGATTGCTTTGTCGCTTCGCTCCCCGCAAAATCATTTTCAGGTTTTCTTCCCCTTCTTGCTTTTCAAAAGGCGAGCGGGGGAGGTTAGGCAAAACCTTATTGACACTGATCTTACCGGAATCCCAAAATCTTTCTGAGCGACAATATTTAACTTGATTGTATTCATACATAAATTTAACTTGAAACACAAACTAATAATCCCTCCCCAAACGATTCTATTAAAAATTAATTTATAAATTTATGAAAGCTTACAAATGAAAAAAATCTCAATAATATTTTTTGTAATTCTTACTTTGTACTGCTCTGGTATATACTCTCAGGTGAATCAGGAGTGGGTGGCGACATATAGTGGCACTACTAGTGGCACTACGCCCGGATATAATTATTCCTATAAATGTCTAACTGATAAAGAAAATAATGTTATTGTTATTGGACGAAGTACCGGAGTGCAAGATGATGCAATAGTTTTAAAATATAATCCTTCCGGAAATTTATTATGGGAAAGAAGATATAACGGTATTGGGAATGAACATGACAGATTCAGAGATGCAGTATTAGATGATTCAAACAATATTTATGTAACAGGAGAAACTTATGAAGGAAGTTCGGGTGGAACTTATAACTGGATCACAGTGAAATACAAACCAAACGGAGATACTGCCTGGTTAAGGATATTTAAAGGACCAGGTCAACTTGGCGATGTTCCTTCTGCTATGGTAAAAGATAAGAACAATAATATTTACATAACGGGATATTGCACAATTGTATTACCGGTATTCTTTGATATGTACACTATTAAATATAGTTCAGATGGAGAATTTCTGTGGGAAAGAAATTATGCTTCAATATCTGGTGGTCAGGACAGGGGATTCAGTATTACTGCTGATGATTCGAATAATGTATATGCTAGCGGCTATGGATCACTTTTAGGCGGAAATGAAATAGTAACCATTAAATATAATACATACGGAGATGAGATCTGGATTAAGAAACTGCCAACAAACGGAGGGGATTTTCTACGTCCAACAAAATCAATAATCGATAAATATAATAATGTAATTGTAAATGGTTATTATGACTGGTTTGGTCAATATGCTTTCATTACAATTAAATATAATACGGACGGAGATACATTATGGAAAAGGATATATAAGGGAACAGGTAATTTAGATTTTTGTCATGCTTTGTGTACTGATGATTCTGCAAATGTATATGCAGCAGGCAGAAATACTAGTACGGGTACAGGCAATGATTTTTTAACAATAAAATATAATCAGTTCGGTGATACATCTTGGATAAGAATTTTAGACGGTGGATTCGGACAATCTGATGAAATTTATTCTATTGCAATAGATAGTATTCATAATGTATATGTTACCGGTAGATCAGACTCAACAAATGGAATGTCAGATTATCTAACAGTCAAGTATAATGGGGATGGAAACTTAATTTGGTTAAAAAAATATGATTATTCTAATCTTGTAGACAGGTCAATCAGCATTTATTTAGACAATAATAATAATATAATCGTAAGCGGGTTTAGTGAGAGAATTCCGGATATTTTTAATATTACAACAATAAAATATTCTTTATTTACCGATATCAATAATTTACAAAATTTACACAATAGTTATAATTTTATTCATCAAAACTATCCAAACCCATTTAACCCTGTAACTTCAATAAAATATTATTTAAATAAAAATGGTTTTGTAATTATAAAAATTTATAACTCATTAGGAAAAGAAGTAAAAAGACTAATTGAAAAAGATACAGGTGAAGGTGAACATAATTTAATTTTTAATGGTGAAGATCTTCCGAGCGGAATATATTTTTATTCTTTAACCATTAATGGAAATCTAATTAATACAAAGAGAATGGCATTAATTAAATAATCTGATGAAAACTATAAATAATAAATATTTAAAAAAGACCTGCCGTGATTAATCACGGCAGGAAAACATTTTAACTTCATAAATTTAAAAATAAAATAAGAGGGAGAAGACTCCTTTTAAATGAACCGTGGCGGTTTTTAATAAAAAGATAAATCTTGATATTATAAAATATTAAGATTGATGATCTTTCCCTCTTTTTTATAAATGATTTAAATTAAAATAACTTTTTTATTAAAAAAATTAAACTTAAAATTTTGAATACTCAAATAAATAAAATCATAAATGCAATAATATTTTTTACTTTTGTAATAACATTATTAATAAATTCAGAATCTATAAATGCTCAGTCTTATTTTGGTGATTATGCAGAGGTTCCGGTATATGAAGACACAATAATTGCAAACACTACGAACAAATTTGATTTCTGGGATCTGGGTCAGGTAAATACTGATAATAACAGATTGGATATGGTCGTAGGAGTTTCTCAAAAAGGAATTACATCCGGTGCAGGTAACAGTATAATAGGAAACTGGTAAAAAAACGAAAACAATGAAAACTTTAATAATGAAGTAATTACTGAAAGATTTATTGAAGCTTTCAATTATTCCAACCCAATTAATGGTCTGATATTTGCAAAACTAAACTCTACATCTGAAAATAAAGATATAATTGTTACGAGAAGTAATGGTGATTTAGAAGTGTATTGGAATTCGAATGGTAATATTACTTTTCAAAGAAGTTTTAAAGCAAACGGAAAAGTAGCAGCAGTGGGAAACTTCACATCAGGAGATGATCTGGAAGATGTAGCAGTAATAATGGATGATACAGTAAAGATTTATAAGAACTTAGGAAATGGTTATTTGGATTCCATTCCTGTTTACAGACTTCCTGTTCACGCAAGTAAATTATTATTAGCTCAGATCAGCAATTATATAGAACCGTATGCGACTGTTTATAATACTACTTCAGATAAAGATGAAATTATTTTACTGCAAGGTGATTCTATCAGAGTTTATCTGAATAACAATAACAATGGGACTTCATTATCAACAATAATTTATTCAGGATTTGAATATGCTATAAAAAGAGACTTTAAAATATCTGATTTTAATAATGACGGATACAATGATCTTGTTTTAATTGAAGAGCAGTATGGAATAAATATTTATAAAAATAATGCAGGAACATTAAATACAACTCCTTCATACAAAAACACATGATCATTCAGTCCATATACAGTAGCAGTCGGAGATTTTGATAAAAACGGATGGAATGATATTGTAGTGAATTTAGCTGACCGAATTAATCTATTTTTAAATAATAAATCAGATTCAATGTTTCAGCAAACAGTTTCTGAAGTATCCTACTACCAATATCCCGGCAGATTATCGTGTGTACCTTTAAAGTCTGAAATAGCAGATGTTTATAATAAGGGTGGGTTAGCTGTGTTATACTCTAATTTTGGAGATGTACAGGCTTTAACAGAAAATGATCCTCCGAATGAAATTGAGCAGCTTGTAAGAATAAACGCATCCGACTCAGACGCTGTCCCTGCACCGGCTTATTTATTTGAAGACTATGCCCAGAGTGATACAATTTATCATCCGAAGTTATTGCTTTTCAACAGAGGCGATAGAGATTTCTTAAAATATCGAATTTATAAAAAGAACTGGGTGACTTATCATTATTATTTGTTTGACAGCACGACGAGCGATGAGTACATTGACACTACTGAAGATCTTCTTTATGTAAATACAGACCCTGTAGATCCGCCGCCTGATAATTTATTTTATTATGCAGTAGCTGTTGACAATTCTAATAAAGTATCGATTACTTCTGACACAATTTCTTACGTCGGATATGTATGTCCATTCTGTCAGGGTGAGATAGGTCCTGATAATATTATTGCTTCAAATGAGAATAATGATTTGCCGAAAGAATATTCTCTAAGCAATTACCCAAACCCATTCAATCCGACAACAACCATTAAATTCGATCTGCCAAAAGATGTTTTAGTTTCTATAAAAATCTTTGATATGCTCGGCAGGGAAATCAGGACTTTGGTAAATGACTATAAGACAGCCGGAAGTTATACGATCTCATTTAACGGAGCTGATCTCTCAAGCGGTATTTATTATTACAAGATAAAGGCGGGAGATTTTGAGCAGGTGAGAAAGATGATGCTTCTCAAGTAATTAGAAATTAAAAATTAGGATTTAAGAATTTTTAGAGCAA
>JBATSB010000013.1:0-47094 GCA_049293015.1 Ignavibacteria bacterium | reverse complement strand
TCGGTTTTCTGTAAGCCGGAAGTTCTAATATAAAAGATGAATCATCTTTGCTTCCAAGTAACTTACCGCTGAATTTATTTACTATTGAAGCAATAATAACCGAACTCATAATACTGAATAAGTAGATCACTGTTAGTATAAGTCCACCTGTAAATGCTTTCTCCTGCGGAATAAGAAACGCTATAAGCAAAGCATAGACCGGCAGTCTTGCGCTGCAGCTCATTAAAGGAATTATAAATATAGTAAGCATTCTTTCTTTTCTGTTTGTGATCGTTCGCGCTGCCATAATTGCAGGTATGGCGCAGGCAAATCCCGATAACATTGGTACAAATGATTTTCCGTTAAGACCTATTTTAGATAATGGTTTATCGATCAGCATCGCACCTCTTGCCAGAAATCCTGAGTCTTCAAGAAGTCCGAGTATAAGAAAAAGTATTAATATCTGAGGAAGGAAAACAAATACAGATCCTACTCCGCTGATCACTCCCTGTGAAATCAAATTTCCAAACCAGTTATTGCCGAGGATCATTGAAGCATTATCAGATAGAAAAGAAAATGAATCATTTACAAGATCCATTAATGGTGCTGCCAGATAGAAAACTGAAGTGAACATAAACAGCATAGTCAGAAAAAAAATGATCAGACCCCAGAATTTATGCAGAACTATCCTGTCTAATTTTAAAGTGAATTCATCCGGTTTCTGAAATGCATTCCGGTTATTTAATATGATAATACTTTCGTTGATCTTATTTATATCAGGATTTCCGTTTGTCTCAGATATATTTATCGGATAAATAACATCTTTTTCTATTTCCTCTATCTCAGTATATGACTTTAAAAGATTCTCTTTATTTTCCGGAGCATTTTTTATTACAGAATTTATTCCCTTTGTTTTCTGAAGATCAGTGATCAATTTATTGACAGTACTAAGAAAATCATCTATACCTTTTCCTGATTTTGAATTCACTCTCACAACACCGCACTTTAGAATTTCTGAAAGTTTTTTATCGGAAATATCTAAACCTTTTTTATGCAGGAGATCCAGCATTGTAAGTACGATGACAACTTTAAATCCAGAATTAATAAGCTGTCTAACAAGATATAAATGTCGTGAAAGCTGGCTTGCATCTACTGTAACTGCAATGATGTCAGGCGTTCCGTGATTTGGATGATCGAATAAAGTATTAACTGAAATTTCCTCATCTGGTGAAGAGGGGATTAGACTTATGATACCGGGTGAATCAAGTATGTTTGCGTTTACAGAATATTTGGATAAAATCTTTGAAATGGAATATTCAACTGTCGACCCGGGATAATTTACGGTCTTAAATTTTTTGCCGCTGAGCTGATTGAATAGAGTGGTCTTGCCTGAATTCGGCTGACCTGTTATTGCTACTAAAGGGATTTTATTTTCTGATATCTTTACAGTCAAATTATAATTGATGAAGCTTCATTTTTTCTGATAGCAATAATTGTTCCTCTGATCGAAAATGAGATCGGATCATTAAATACAGATTTATTCAGCATCTCAATCTCCTGACCCGGAGTAAATCCAATTTCCATCAGTCTGTGTGATGAAGGATGATCATTATCAATATCTTCTATGATCGCCTTTTCGCCAATTTTCATTTCTGCCGCTGTCTTCATCAGATCTTCTGAAATATTAAAATTCAATTTATAAAATTTATGAGTTTGAGTTATTTCCTGAATTATTTTTACAACTGCTTACATCGTTGCACTTTGCAAATACCTGCAGTGTATGATCTACCATTTTAAAATTATTATCTTTGCATATTTTATCCTGAATTTTTTCTATCTGAGGGTATTCAAATTCAATGATCTTGTTGCAATTTACACAGATCAGATGGTAGTGTGGTTTTCTGCCGATTTTGGTTTCGTATCTTGTGCGGTCGCCTTTGAAATTATGTTTGGTAAGTATATCACATTCGCTCATCAGTTCAAGAGTCTTATAAACAGTCGCTCTCGATACATTGAGATAATCATTCTTCATATTAAGATAAAGCTCATCTGCATCAAAATGCTCCTCCATATTCAGAGCAGCGTTTAATATCAAAAATCTTTCATTTGTGATGCGATGAGCGTTATCCTTAAGATATGCTATAAATGTTTTTTTTATATCTTCAAAAGTCATTTCGATTTCCTTATTAAGAATTTGTCTTAATAAAGATAAAGAAATTACATTTTAAATACTATTTATAACGTTATCTAAAATTGCTATTCCTTTGTCAATGTCTTCAGTTCCAATATTTACCGGCGGTCTGAATCTGATTGACTTTTCTCCTGATCCTAAGATCAGAAGTTCATTTTCCATAGCTCCGGACTGAATTTGATTTCTCATTTTTCCGTCTGTTGCATCGAAAGCGCAGAAGAGTCCGAGACCTCTGGTGTTGCTTATTTTATCTGAATGTTTACCGGCAAGTTCAGTTAATTTATTCTGCAGATATTCTCCCATGACTTCACAATTTTTAACGAGATTTTCCTCTTTTATTATCTGTAGTATTTTCGTAAATCTTTTCATGTCCACCATATTCCCACCCCATGTCGAATTGATCCTGCTCGGCATTCTGAATACATTGTTCTCTATCTCATCAATTCTGTCAGTACAGAGCACTCCGCATACCTGTGTCTTTTTTCCAAATGCTATAAGATCAGGCTGTACATAATGCATGTGAGCCCACATTTTTCCTGTAAGAGCAATTCCTGTCTGCACTTCATCGAGTATTAGCATCATTTCATTTTCATCACAAAGCTCTCTCAGTTTTATAAAAAATTCTTTTCTAAACTGATTATCTCCGCCTTCACCCTGTATCGGCTCAAGTATGATCGCTGCTATGTCATCTTTATTTGCGCTCAATGCTGCTTTGATCTGCTCTACAGTTTTATCCTCTGCAGCTATTACATCAGCAAGATTTTTTTCATTAAGAGGAAATGTGATTTTTGGATTATCTACTCTCGGCCAGTTGAATTTCGGATAATACATCACCTTATTCGGATCGGTATTTGTAAGTGACATTGTATAACCGCTCCTGCCGTGAAATGCCTGACGGAAGTGAATTATCTGATGACCTTTTTCTTCAGTATATCCTTTTTTAAAATTCTTTCTGACCTTCCAGTCAATGGCAGCTTTCAATGTATTCTCAACTGCAAGCGCACCGCCTTCTATAAAAAATGAATGTTTGAAATAATCAGGTACGGCAATTTCAAAAAATGTATCTACAAATTCTGCCTGAGTCTGTGTATAAATATCCGACAGTGAAGGTTTATTCACAGCGACTTTACCGATCTCATTAATAAATTTTTCATTGTTCAGCTTTGGATGATTCATACCTAGTGGATTCGATGCTACAAAAGTAAAAAAGTCCAGATAATTTTTTCCGTGCTTTGAATCGTAAAGATAAGCACCTTCAGATTTGTCAATATCAATTGTTATATCAAAGCCGTCAACGAGCATGTGTTTCTTTAATTCTGTTTGTACATTTTCAGGAGATATATTTATAGAATCAAATTTCCCGTTCTGAGAATTTTCATTCTGTAATTCCTTAGCTGTATTTTCCGCTGTTAAGTTTGTCATAGTAGTTAATATATTTAGATTAATTAAATTTGTTTTTAAAATTTTATTTCAGTCGAATCATTCTACACTGCCCATTAATACCGGTCTTTCATTTTTTCTTTTGAGAAATTTCATAAAGTCATCCGATGCGATTTTTGATACAATGAAGATCAATCCTATTCCCAGATTGAAAGTCTTTCTCATGTCAGATCCAGATACATTTCCCGCACTTTGAATGATGTCAAATATCGCCGGTCGCTCCCATGATTTCCAGTCTATCTTTAATTTCATATCTTTGGGAATGACGCGTTTCGTATTTCCTTCAATACCTCCGCCTGTAATATGCGAAATGGAATTTATCTTAAACTTCTTTAAAGAACTCTGAATAATATCCAAATAGGATCTGTGTACTTTGAGCAATTCGCTACCTAGATTTCCTTCAAGACCCGGATATTTTTTTGTTAAATGACTTTTAGAATCAAAAATTTTTCTAACAAGAGAATACCCATTTGTATGAAGACCATTTGACGGAAGTCCGATCAGTACATTTCCTTTTTTTACATTTGCTGAACTCAGAATATCTTTTTTTGAAACTATCCCTGTAATGGAACCTGCAAGATCGAAATCATCACCGTGATATACACCCGGCATTTCAGCAGTCTCACCGCCGATGAGTGAGCATTTGTTATTAATACATCCTCTAACAATTCCTTTTACAATATCTGTCGCCTCATTTTTTTTCAGCTTACCTGTAGCATAATAATCTAAAAAAAATAGGGGAACTGCTCCGCAAACTGCAATGTCATTTACACAATGGTTCACAAGATCTTCACCAATAGTGTCAAACTTTTTTAATGCCGAGGCAATTTTAAGTTTCGTTCCCACACCGTCAACGCTTGATACAAAAACAAGATTCTTATGCTTCTTAATATCTATTTCATAAAAAGCTCCAAAGTTTCCAATTCCTTTTATAACGTTTTTTGTAAAAGTTTTTTTGACGAGGGGTTTGATATTTTCGACGAATTTGTCGGCTTCAGATATATTTACACCGGAAGACTTATAGCTGACTTTCACCTGTCAAAATAGCCAATTCAAGCCTGTATTTCAATGAATTACTAAAACTGAAAAGACGGTTTAAACTGTTTAAAACTATATTTGTAAAAATATTTCTCGCTGGTTGCCTCAAAGTCTCGAAGGCTCAAAGGATTTTTTTTAAAATTTATTGAAATATTTGTCTTAATTTTTTAGTGTGAAATTCAAAGTTTTCCCCACTCGTTCCCAAATTCATATTTGGGAATGCACTTGAAAATGAAACTCAGTTTCAAACTCACTATAGCAAATTATCTTCCTTATAATTAGATTTTATAAATTAAAAAAATAATCTCCGCTCGTTCCTAAATTCATATTTTGGAACGCACTTGAAAATGAAACTCCGTTTCAAACTCACTCCTTCAATAGATCCTCCTTAAAATTAGATTTAAAAATTAAAAAAAATAGTTTAAGTTGTGACTATACAATTTCTAAATAGTTAAAAATTAAATTACACAAAGTATGAAAGCAAAAAATCTTTATCTGAATCATCTTAACGGTAAGATTTTTAAAATTAAAATTTTAGTACTACTTCTTCCCGTTTTTCTTATTTCAATTTATTCCTGCAGTGATAGTTCTGTTCAAACACCTGAGGTCAATTACAATATTGTCACATCTGTAAGTGGAGAAATTCTTAATCTTCCTTCAAATGCCAGATTGATTAAAGGTTTTGTTAAATATTCTTCTGATAGCTTATTTATTGACAGCCGTATAATTGATTCAACAAATTATTTAAATCTGAATTTGAATTCAGTGCCGGACAAATATTTACTTGGAATGGATTATTTTTTTAGATCTGATTCAAATATCATAATTTCAGATACAAATGCAAAAGTTAATAAACTTGATATAAATGGTTATGATCTTAATTTTGATAGCTATGTTTGTCATATTTACAGAGTAAGTGAATTAACAAATCCTTCCGGGAATATTCTTATTAAATATTATTACTGCAATAAAAATGTAAGTATCAAAGGCAGAAAAAAGTTTGTCTTTGCAGAAAATGACTCAGCGGTTATATATTATAATGTAAATTTTGGAATTGGATGGAATATATTAGTTGAAAGAGAAAATATTGTTAACGAAAATTATACTGAAATAAAAATTAAGAATGATACTGATGAAGGAAGTATCTGGTATGCGGTACAATTTCCAACTGATAATAAAAATAAATTACTATTTTCTGAGATCTGGAATTTACAGGAGAATGAATATATTTTTCTTGGGGAGGAATAAGATTATTAACTCAGGATTCAGTTCCTATTGAACGTATCTGATTGATTTTTTCTAATCCTTCCAGATAACATTCAATAGCTTCTTTTGCATTATCAACGGCTTCATCTTCTGTGTCACCTTGTGTGTAACATCCATCAAGCGCGGGTACTGTTACATTAAAACCGCCTTTCTTAGCTTTTTCTAATACAATGTTAAATTTCATAATTTTATTTTTTAGTTAACATTTAAAATAGTATAAATTAAAATTATTTAGGTTTGAATAATAAATTTTATTAAACTGAATTTATATTCAAAAATTTATCGAATATTTATTCAACTTATTTTTATTTTTTTAAAAAAAGTTTAAGAATTGAATATTGAAATATGTATTGATAATTTAGACTCAAAATAATTTATCATATCTTGAAACGAATCTGTCTCTGGTCAAGTCCGCGAAATATTTCTACTGCTCTGATGTATTCATTTGCGCAACGAAGTGATACAAAAGTTTTTGATGAACCGCTTTATGCGCATTACCTAAAGATCACCGACTCGGATCACCCGGGTAAAAATGAAATTATTGAAAATATGGAAGCTGATGGTGAGAAAGTTATTGCAGACATTTTGACAGGTGAATATGACAAAGATGTTCTTTTTTTTAAGCAAATGACTCATCATCTAATAGAACTGAATGAAGATTTTTTAAAAGTTGTAATAAATGTTTTTCTCATCAGAGATCCAAAAGAACTTATCATCTCATTTGCAAAGGTAATTCCTGATGTCAATATGGAAAAGATCGGCGTTAAAAAGCAATATGAATTATTTCAAAAAATAATTTCTTTTGGACAGGAACCTGTTGTGATTGACTCAGGAGAAATATTAAAAGGTTCGGAAAAAGTTTTGAGAGAATTATGTATAAAGCTCGAAATTCCTTTTGAAATAAATATGCTGAAATGGAATGCAGGTCCTATAAAAGAAGACGGAGTTTGGGCAAAATACTGGTATGAGAATGTTCATAAGTCCACAGGATTTTCCAAGCCATTCAAAAAAGATGAAGAGCTTCCCGAAAAATTTATACCGCTATATAATGAATGTAAAAAGTATTATAATTATTTAAAAGATTTTTCAATTAAAGCTTAATATTATGCTTCAGAAATTTGACGAAAGAAACAGCAACATAAAAATATTTATAAAGGACAGACTTTATGACAGAGCGGATGCAAAGGTTTCTGTCTTCGACAGTTCGGTGCAGGGAGGTGATGCAGTCTGGGAAGGTCTTAGAATTTATAACGGAAAAATATTTTGTTTTGATAAACATATAAACAGACTTCACGAGTCAGCTAAAACTTTAGACTTCAAAAATATTCCTGACAGAGATTTCATAAAAAAAGCTGTCATGGAAACTCTAAAAGCTAATGGTATGAGAGACGGTGCTCATATCCGCCTTACACTTACAAGAGGTGAGAAGATCACTTCGGGTATGGATCCAAGACTGAATACTCTCGGACCTTGCCTGATAGTTTTAGCGGAATGGAAAAAACCTGTGTATGATAATTCCACCGGTATAAAACTTGTGAGTTCAAGTATCAGAAGAAATTCTCCTCAAAATCTTGATTCAAAAATTCATCATAACAATCTCATTAATAATATTCTCGCAAAGATCGAAGCAAATATGTATGGAGCAGACGATGCTCTGATGCTTGATCTGAACGGATTTGTATCTGAGACAAATGCGACAAATATTTTCATGGTAAAAAACGGAACACTTTTAACACCACATGCCGATTCATGTCTGCCCGGTATCACGCGCGGACTAGTGATCGAAATTGCTTCAACGTTAAAGATCGATTGTATTGAAAGAAATATTTCAGTTTCAGAATTTTACAATGCAGATGAAGTATTTACAACCGGTACGATGGGGGAGCTTACGCCTGTATTTGAAATTGACGGAAGAAAGATCGAGAACAGATCCGACTCAAATGTGCTGTCTGAAATTTTAAATGCTTACAAACTGAAAACTGAAACCGAAGGTGAGCCGCAGGATTTTTAAATTTTACTCTGCCATAGTAAGAAAAAAAAAGGTTTTTTTAAAACAATTTTTGCTCCTTCCGTGATCTTATTTTCAGATTGTTATTGGTCAAAAAATTTGTATCCATTGAGTCTTAGAGCCTTTGTGGAAAACTCAATTATTCAGATCCACTTTTTATATTTAAACCACATCAACATAATTACTGCTACTACAAGCATCAAAGCCAGACTGATATAAAAACCTGTTACATTATGCAGAAAAGGAATTGTATCAAAGTTCATTCCGAAAATTCCCGTGATAAGTGTCAGAGGAAGCATGATAGTAGCAATGATAGTTAAAAACTTCATCACTTCATTCATCTTATTATTTACTATAGATAAATAAGAATCAAGAATACCCGAGACGTAATCCCTGTAAGACTCTGTCGTATCGGAAACCCTTACCAGATGATCATATACATTCCTGTAATAAAAAGATTCTTCCATTGAGATTAGTTCTGAATCCCCCTTGGAAAGTTTGTATAAAACTTCTTTCTGATAGGAAGAAATTCTTCGCAGTTTAATCAACTCTTTTTTCAGATTAAGTATGCTCATCAGATTTCTGTTGCTGGGCATTTCTTTAAAAATTTTATTCTCAGTAATTTCAATTTCACTTTCAATGTGATCAAGTACAGGATAGTATCTGTCCACTATGTCATCAAGAATTAAATTTAAAATAAAGTCCGGACCTTTTTTGAAAGATTTTTCATTAATGAAATTTTTCAGATCTTTGGAAATAGAGTTTTCACTTGTCTCATTGTGAATTGTTACAATAAAATTTTTTCCGAGAAAACAACTAAGTGAAAAAATGGAATATTTTTTACTGTCATTAGTACTTTGAATTCCGTTAAAAACAACGAATATATACTTTTCAAAATCATCGGTCTTGGGATGATGTACTTTGTGATCATTGTAATATTTAAATGAATCCTCAATTGCGAGCGGATGAAATTCGAATACATCTGAAAGAATTTTCTGAGAATGATCTTCAGTAGAGGAATCATAAATATCCATCCATAAAACATCACTGCATTCAAAATCCCATTTCGTGATATTATCCGGAGAGACCTTTGTAACTCCTTTTTCATTATTATAAACTAAACAGTTAATCATGATACTTATCTATTATTATTACAAATTCACCTTTTAAATTTTCTTCTCCAATCTCATTCAATATTGCAGATGCTGAACCTCTGAATTTTTTTTCACTTTCCTGAGTGACATTAAAAGCTACAAAAACTTTTCGATCTTTAAAGACATCACTGATATCAGATAATACAGCCTTTAGTCTGTAAGGTGCATCGAGTAAAACTGAAACTCTTTCAGAATGAATAAATTCTTTCAACTGCTGTTTGCGTATCTCAGCTTTAGGAGAAAGAAATCCATAATAAAAAAATCTGCTGATATCAAATCCTGATAAAACAATTGCTGATAAAAGAGAATTAGCACCGCCGAGAAACTCTATCTTAATTCCTGCATCGATACATTTATTTAAAATTACTTTTCCCGGATCGGAAAAAAGGGGAGTTCCGCAGTCAGTAATTACCGAAATATTTTTTCCCTGCAGTAGTTCCATAAAAAGTTCTTCACTTGACTCAGTTTCATTATGCTCATTGAGATTAGATAATTCTTTTTTAATATTAAAAAATCTTAGAAGTTTTGTTCCTTCTTTAAATTCTTCACAGTAAATTTTATCAGATTCCTCTAAAGTTCTGATTGCACGCAAAGTCATATCTGAGTAATCTCCGATAGGTGTTGAAACAAGATTTAAAATACCTGTCATATATGAAAATTAATTTTCAGGTTTATGGGAAGTACCTGTACTGCCATATCCGCCGTCTCCGCGCAGGGAATCTGATATTTCTTCAGATTGTATCAGATCACATTTTATATATTTAGAGATAATGAGCTGCGCAATTCTGTCTCCAACTTTTACAGCAAAATCTTTTTTTCCATGATTGATCAGGAGTACTTTTATTTCACCTCTGTAATCACAATCTATAGTCCCTGGAGAATTCAAAACAGTAATTCCGTTTTTCAATGCAAGACCGCTTCTTGGTCTGATCTGACCTTCGTAGCCTTCAGGAATTTCTAAAATTAAATTTGTAGATACAAGAGCATATTCAGATGAGCTGATCAAAATTGTTTCTTCTGATGAAGAACAAAGATCCATACCTGCTGACCCGGAGGTTTTATATTCGGGAATAAATACAGGACTCCCGGAGTCAGCAATTTTAAAAAATATTTTCAATGAAATTTATTATAACAAATTTTGAAATTCTGTTTTCAGAATCATCAGATATTAAAATCACTTGAACTTAATATTCCAAGTGTAAATAAAAATATTAAAGCAATTATGGTCAATACGGAAAGTATTACATTTATGATTCCGAGCCACATTCCAATAGTCGCAAGTGTCTTCCCTGCTTCGGGAGATCTGCCGGCATTAATCTCATTTATTTCTTTTTTGCCAATTATCCAGGCAGGTATAGCAGCAAAGAGTCCGCACATTATATATGAGAGTATTCCCAGCACAAGAGCAAATATTGCACTGGAACTTGCTCCACCTCCTGATCCGGATGATGAAGACGTCGACGGCGGTGGTGGTGGTGGTGGATTAAAAGACGGTGGGGGAGGAGGTGGTGGTGGTACATTTCCACTTCCTGAATCCTGATAATACAAATTGTAAGTGTTCATTTTATTCTGTTAAATTAATTTAAAAATTTTGATAATCAGCACAAATATAAAGCATTACATAAATAATTTAAACTCTTAAAATCATTTTCTGAAAAATAAATTTAATACGTTTTCTGAAATGATTTTAATTAGATCAGATAATTCCATCGATTTAAACTCAGCAATTTTTGTTAAAGTATGTATCATGTATGATGGCTCATTCTTTTTACCTCTGTATGGAACCGGAGGTAAAAAAGGAGAATCCGTTTCAGATAGTAATTTATCTGAAGGAGTATTCTTTACAATTTCTGAATAGGCAGAATTTTTGTAAGTTATGTTTCCGCAATAAGAAATATAAAAGTTTTTTAAATCTAAAATTCTATTCAGTTCATTTTCATTTCCCGAAAAACAATGAAACTGACCTTTGATATTTTGATGATCTTTTTTTATTGAAAAAGATTCTATTATTGAAATTGCATCATCTGTTGATTCTCTTGTATGGATAACAACAGGCAAGTTATAAGCTGATGCAAGTTCGATCTGTTTTTTAAAAAATTCTTTTTGCAAATCAATATTTGATGTATCCCAGTAATAATCAAGCCCTGTTTCACCGACTGCTACAACTTTTTCATGTGAAAGCATTTTTTCAATTTCTTCCAATACACTTAAATCATTTTTAGAAACATCACCCGGATGTACACCAAGTGCTGAATAGATCATATCATATTTTTCTGACAGCTCTATAATTTTTTTAGAACTTTCAAGATCGACAGCAGGAACAATAATTCTTTCTATACCTGCATCTTTAGCACGATCTAATATTTCATCAATGTTATCAAGTATTTCAGGATAGTATAAATGAGCATGTGTATCAGTTAACATTATTATTTTTATTATTATTAAAGATTAATGAATCGGAATTTTCTATAATAGAAATAATTATCTCTGTAAAATTTTTGAAAGCAGATCTGCCGGCTTCTACTACTTCCGAATGGTCAGTAATTTCAGTACCACTAACTGACAATAAATTTGTTATGCAAGAAATTGCAATTGTTTTTATTCCTTTTTCAGCAGCATATAAAACTTCAGGTATAGTTGACATCCCAACAGCATCAATTCCGAATTTTTTTAAATATGAGATCTCAGATCTTGTTTCATAATTCGGTCCTGAAAGACAGCAGTATGTTCCTTTTCTTAAATTGATCTTTTTACTTAAAGCGATCTTAAATAATTTTTCTGTTAATTCATTATTATACTGTACTAGATTGGGAGATAAAGTAAAGTTTTTTTTCAAAAAATTTAAATGAGAAGTTACAAGCATAAGATCGGATACCTTAAAATTTATATTCAGCCCACCGGCTGCATTTGAGATTATCAGTAATTTTACACCATGAACCTTCGCAATATCTACAAATTCAAGTATTTTTTCCTTAGAATATCCTTCATATAAATGCCTTCTTCCTGCAAATAAAATAACATCTTTTCCTGATATTTTTCCTGTCAGGATCTTCATTTTATGAAAACTTTCTTCATCTGTATATAAAACTTTGCTTTCGGTAAGCAGATCTGAGAATGAACTTAGTCCTGAACCCAATATGATCCCGACTTTATTTTTCAAAATATAAAAGACAATTTATGTTAATTAATTAAAAGGAACTTGATTTTTTATCAATAAAACTTTTTATACAATAATTCCAAATAATTTAATAAAACGTCTTGATAAAATTAATAGCATAAGTTATGTTTGTTAAAGAAACTTTTAGTCGATATTTACACGTTAGGTTAATAAAAACAATAATATGACCAGAGAAAATACTAATCCAATTGAAAAATCCAAAATTTATTTAAAGAAAGCAAACGATCTTCAGATTAAAGGACAATTTGAAGAAGCAATTTTAAATTATAAAATTTCACTCGATATCTATCCAACTCCAGAAGCTCATACTTTTTTAGGCTGGACTTACAGTTTTTTAGGTGATTTTGATAATGCTATTGAGGAATGCAAAAAAGCAATTTCATTAGACAAGGAATTTGGTAATCCATATAATGATATTGGCTCATATCTCATACAGCAGGGAAAGCATGAAGAAGCTCTGACATGGCTTGAACTTGCTTTAAAAGCTGATCGTTATGAGAATAAACATTTTACACATTTAAATATCGGCAGAGTTTTTGAATCTAAAGGACTTTGGTTTGAAGCAATCGATGAATATAAAAAAGCTATTGATATTTCTCCTGATTATCTTATCGCAAAACAGTATCTTAATAAATTACAGGGTTTATTAAATTAAAATATATTATATATAACATGAATAAATTAATATTAATCATAACTATATTTCTGCTATCATCTCTAACGGCATCATCACAGATGGTGTTTGAAAGAATTGGCGGTGATACAACTTACGGTTCGACCGGTCCCAATTATGCATATGCTTTATATTCAAATTCCGGTACAACTCCAATTCAGGTCAGATTTAACAGAACACAGGACATCCTTCCAAACGCATTATGGTCAAGTTCTATTTGTGTTGGATTATGCTATGCTCCATTTATACATGTAGTACCTGACACAACTCAGATATTCGGACCTGAGCCTCCTGTAACAATACAGCCCGGTGAACAGGATACTATGGACATTACATTTGATGCACCTACGTTAGGAACTGCGCATATAAAACTCAGAATGTATATAGATTCTGATCCTTCACAGTTCATTGAAAGAGATTTTATACTTACCGTTAATACAGTTGGTATAAATAATATTTCAAGTATTGCCGAAAGTTATTCACTTTCCCAAAATTACCCAAATCCATTTAACCCAAGCACATCAATTGAATTCTCAATCACAAGATCAGATAACGTAACTCTGAAAGTCTATGATATACTTGGTAATGAAGTATCTGTACTTGTAAATAATCAGAGATTTGATGCAGGTAAATATAAAGCTGATTTTAACGGCAGCAGTTTAGCTTCCGGTATTTATTATTACAAGCTTTCTACCGGTAATTTTACTGATACAAAAAAAATGATGCTGATTAAATAAAGTGAATTTATTTATTTAATATTTGAAAATTTTCTGAAAAGCAAAATTAATTTTACTTTTTAATGTCTATAATAAAAAAGAAAGATCTTACACTTTTAGAACAAACGTATTTACCACAGATCGTCAAGGGATTAGGACTGACATTTAAACAGATGTTCAGACCAAAATTTACAAGACAATATCCTGAAGAGAAGTGGATTCCGCCTGCTTCATACAGAGGCAGACCTGTACTGGTTCAGGAAGAAGACGGGTCAGAAAGATGTGTAGCATGCGCATTATGCTCACGAGTATGTCCGGCACTTGCTATTGAAGTTCAGGCAGCGGAAACTACAAATGAAAAAGAAAGATATCCTGAAAAATTTGAGATCAATATGGTCAGATGTATCTTCTGTGGGTTTTGTGAAGAGGTCTGTCCGGAAGAGGCAATTATAATGAGCGATGAATATGAACTGGTATTTTCTAATCAGGAAGAAGCAGTTTTTGGAAAAGATAAACTTTTAGTTCCAAAAGATAAATTAAAAAAGCGATTGGATTTTTTACAGGAGCACAGATAATAATTTGAGATCATTCAAATACATATTATTAATTTTATTCATTTCGGGATTAGCATTTGGAAAATCGGTAAGTGATGATCCAAAAAATAATATTAAGTTATTTAATGCCCAAATAAATAAAAATGAAGTTGAAATTAATTTCATAATTTCTAATCCTCAGAGTATTAATAAATACCGCATTGAATCAAAAAAGATAGGTGAAGAAAACTATAAAATTGTAAACGATCTGTTATTCAGTAATTTCAGAAAAAAGGAAGTCACTGATTCTTTAAATTTGTATTATTATTCATATTTTGATAAGCCAACTGAAAACGGAGTTTATTTTTATAAATTAAGTATATATGATGTAGGAAATAAACTTATCAAATCAGATGAAATAAAAATTGGAATTTCAGAAGTACCTGAATTTGTAAATTTACAGAATAATCCAAATCCGTTTAATCCTAATACAGTTATTTCATATAAATTATTAGTCCCGACTAAAGTAAAATTATCTGTATATAGTCTGACCGGAAAATATGTGGATTTACTGGTCGACGAATTTCAAAGTCCCGGACTTTATAAAATTGATTTTAATACTTCCAAATACAGTGATATTTCAAGTGGAATTTATTTCTATAAGCTTGAATCCAGTTACTCAACTGATATCGGTAAAATGATATTTACTAAATAAATATACTTATATCAGACACTCCGTTTGCAATCTCTTTTTCAATGCTGCAAAAATCAGATTATCTAAGTGTTTTAAATTGAACATAGTCGTAATAATAATTATTTTACCAAATCTTCTATGACCGAATTTAAGACAATTATTTTTGATCTGTTACTGCTGCTTTTATTTGTATTACTAAATGCATTATTCGTAGCAGCAGAGTTTGCAATTGTAAAAATCAGAAAGACTCAGATCAAAGAAACTGAGATCAAGAAAGATAATAAAGCTAAACTTGCCTTTAAGTTAATTACTCATTTGGATGAGTATCTGGCTGCAACACAGTTTGGAATTACTATCTCGTCACTTGGTCTTGGATGGATAGGTGAGCCGGTAACAGCAAGAATTTTAGACCCGGTGTTTGTAATGATGGGAATTGATGACCCTAAAACAATTCATACAATATCCTTAACAGTTGGGTTTGTTCTGATCACATTTCTTCACATTATTCTGGGAGAACTGGCACCAAAATCGATTGCAATCAGGCATCCAAAGGAAACGACATTATTTGTATCAATACCGCTTCATATATTTTATCTGATTTTTAAACCTGCAATAATAGTATTAAACGGAACAGCGAATAAAATATTAAAAATATTTGGAATAAATCCTGCAACTGATTCAGAAAAAGTTCATTCCGAAGAGGAAATAAGACTGCTTATTACTGAAGGAACTTTATCAGGCAGGATCGATCAGACAGAATCTCAGATCATACAAAAGGTATTTGATTTTAATGATAAGACAGCCAAAGAAGTTATGATACCGAGAAATGTTATGTTTGCCATTAATGTAGAAGAAAAGCGTGAGAACATTATTCAAAAAGTAATAGAAGAAGGATTTTCAAGGATACCGGTATTTAAAGACAGTCTGGATAATATAGTAGGAATAATTTATTCAAAAGACATCATCAGTGCTGCCGAACATAAGGATGTAATTGTCTTGCAGGATATTATCAGACCTGCGCATTTTATCCCTGAGACAAAACAGATCGGTGAAATATTGAAAGATTTTCAGAAAAAACATATTCATCTTGGCATAGTAGTAAATGAACATGGCGGTGTGGAAGGACTTGTTACTCTTGAAGACATACTGGAAGAAATAGTCGGTGAGATCGAAGACGAATATGATTATACACCTGAGAAAATTAAGAGTCAGAAGAAAGGAATTTTCCTGGTAAATCCGGAGATAAATATTGATGAGTTTAATGAAAAATTTGAAACAGATATTCCTGATGATAATGAAGATTATCATACATTGAGCGGATTCCTTCAGGAAGTGACTGGTCATGTCCCGGAAATTTATGAAAGAATAGATTATCAGGGTATAGTCATGACAATTATGAAGAAATCAGGTAATAAATTATTACAGGTGAAAATTCAAAAGCTTAAGAGTTATTAATGAAAATTTTAAATTACATATAACATTTGATATCCAGAATTGGCAATAAAATAATACAGTTCTTTACCGAGTTAGGTGAGTTTTTTCATATGATGATTGGAGTTTTGAAAAGTCTGAGCAGAGTATTCAGAGACAGAAAACTTATATTTGAACAGATGCAGCATGTAGGAGTAAATTCTCTGGTTCTTGTTGCTATCATTGGAATATTTACAGGAGCTGTCTCTTGCTGGCAGGCAGCTTATCAGATCAAGGGACTTATCTCTTATTCTTATCTGGGATCAGCTACGACAAAAGCAATTATCATTGAACTTGGACCTGTACTTGCTGCGATAGTACTTGCGGGAAGAGTAGGAGCTTCTATGGCAGCCGAGCTTGGAACAATGAAAGTAACTGAACAGATAGATGCTCTTGAGTCCATGGCAATAGATCCTATCCGATATCTTGCAATGCCAAGGATAGTTGCGACGACAATTATGCTGCCGGTACTGGTAGTTTATGGAAGTTCAATTGCAATAATGGGATCTTACTCAGTTGCTACTTTTTTTCTGGGAGTACCTTCGGAAACATTTTTAGGAGCATTTAAAAAATCATTTGAAGTAAAAGATTTTTATGCCGGTACAATCAAAGCTTTATTTTTTGGAATTTCAATATCTTCAATTGGGTGCTTTATAGGATTTTCTACACGCGGCGGAGCTGAAGGAGTAGGACTTGCAACCATTAAAGCTTTTGTTATTGCAGCGGCTTCTATACTCATACTTGATTATGTATTATGGAATTTCTTAATTGGAATGTAACTGATAAAAAGTATGAATTTCCCCTCACATTTATTAGGACTTAGAAATTTAGATGCGGATCAATTCAAGAATATATTCTCCTCGACAGATTTATATTTAAAGTTTATAAAAGAAAAAAGACCTCTTAAAAAAGATCTGATTGGAAAGTCTGTGTTGAATTTATTTTTTGAAAATTCTACACGCACGAGAATTTCTTTTGAATTAGCTGAGAAAAAAGTTGGTCTGGATTCAGTTAATTTTAATTCGGATAATTCTTCTATCAGTAAAGGTGAAAGTCTTCTTGATACTATTAAAAATATTGAAGCTATGAATTTTGATTTCATAGTTGTAAGACACAATACTCCGGGTATCCCTTTATTTCTGACAAAAAATACAACTTCAAAAATAATAAATGCAGGGGACGGAATTAATGAGCATCCTACTCAGGGATTATTGGATATTTATACACTACAGAAAGTTTTTGGAGATTTGAAGGGATTAAATGTTTGTATTGTTGGAAACGTTTCACACAGCAGAGTAGCTCTTTCGAATATTTATGGACTTAAAACTCTTGGAGCAAATGTATCTGTCTGCGGACCCAAGTCATTTATCCCTGCTAATATTGAAGGAATGGGAGTAAAAGTATATTTTGATATAGATAAAGCAATTAAAGAAAATGATGTTCTGAATATCTTAAGAGTTCAGATGGAAAGAGATGCAGGATCATCATTAACCTCTGTTAAAGAATTTCACAAATATTATGGTATTACTTCAGAAAGAATAAAGCTGAATAAAAAAATAAAAGTATTACATCCGGGACCAATGAATATTAATGTAGAAATAGATGCTGATGTTGCTGAATCTGAAAACTCATTGATCTTTGATCAGGTTACAAACGGACTGGCTATTAAATGTGCCTTATTTAATTTAATGAAATAATCTTATTTGAATTTATATCTGAAAAATATTAAAATTATTTCACCTGAAGACGGCATTGATACAGTTACAGATCTGTTAATTGCTGATGGACTCATTTCAAAGATCGGAAATGTGAAAAGAATTCCTAAAAATTCTGAAGAGATAAATATGAAAGGCAAGACAGCCATTCCGGGAATTTTTGATATGCATGTTCATTTCAGATATCCGGGTCAGACTCATAAAGAAGACCTGAATTCAGGAAGTATGTCAGCTGCAAACGGCGGAGTTACAGGTGTATTATGTATGCCAAATACAGATCCTCCGATTGATTCTGCGCTTATTGTAAAGGATATATTAGTTAAAACAAAAGAACTTATTACTGATATAGAAGTCAGTGCTTGTGCTACTGAAAAGAGAGAAGGTAAAAAATTATCTCAACTAATGTCTCTGTCAGATGCAGGCGCAATAGCATTTACAGATGACGGCAGTCCTGTCAGTGATCCTGAAATAATGAGACGAGTTCTTGAATATTCGTCACAGCTTAAGCGTCCGGTAATTCAGCATTGTGAGGACATGAGATTATCTGACGGAGGAGTAATAAACGAAGGATTTATTTCTACTGTTATGGGTGTAAAAGGAATTCCTGAGATCAGTGAAACATCGGTTATTGCAAAAGATATTATCCTGACTCAATTTGTCAAAAATTCGCATTATCACATTCAGCATATCTCCTGTGGAAAAAGTGTTGAGCTTTTAAGAGATGCAAAGAAAAAGAATATCAGTATAACAGGTGAAGTCTGTCCGCACCATTTTATTTTAACAGATAAGGAATGTCTTGAATATAATGTAAATGCAAAGATGAATCCTCCATTGAGGACTGCAGAAGATGTCGGACAAATTCTTGAGGGACTTCGTGACGGAACTATAGACGTGATCTGTACAGATCATGCTCCTCATTCTGAATATGAAAAAAATCAGGGATTCTATAGTTCGCCTTTTGGTATTGTAGGTCTTGAAACACTTGTCGGGCTTACTTATACTTATCTTGTAAATACCGGTATTATTTCTTTTTATGATTTTGTAAAAAAATTATCTGTTAATCCAAGAAAGATCCTGAATCTTGAAAAAATCAAAATTGCTGAAGGGGAACCTGCCAATCTTTCGATACTTAATGAAAAAACTAAATGGAGGATTGATAAGAATAAATTTATGTCTAAATCTGTGAACACTCCATTTGACGGATTTGAAGTTCAATGTAAACCTTACTGTGTAATTAATAATGATAGAATTCATTTCACGAGATTATGACAAAGATTATTTCAGTTTGTATCCCCAAAGGCGGGGTTGGTAAGACTACAACAGCAGTAAATTTAGCTGCTTCTCTTGCTGTTGCTGAAAAGAAAACATTGCTCATCGATGTAGATCCTTTTGGAGCATCTGCTATTGCACTTGGATTTACACCTGATAAGATCAATGCAAGTCTTTCTGAGATCTTTGCGTTTACTCATTCAATTAAATCAGCTATTCACAGAACAGATCTTGACTATCTGGATTTTGTTCCATCGAATATTTACAATGTAAATGCCCATGATAAATTTATCCAAAATCTTGAGAACAGGCTTGTAATAAAAAACGCATTAAGAGATATTGAAGGATTTTATGAATACATTATAATCGATTGTCCGCCTTCACTAAAAGGAATTTCGACAAACGCTTTAGTGGCTTCGGATTCAATATTAATTCCTATAAAGAGTGGTCATTTTTCTCTTGAAGCAGTTGACAGATTAATTTTTTATTATGAATGGCTTAAGGAAGTATCGAATCCAAATTTGAAAATAGAAGGTATTGTTCTCACCATGTATGAAAAAGATTCCAAAGTAACAAAGATATCTGAGCGTGAATTAAAAATGAAATACAGCGAATATCTTTTAAATACAATTATTCCCAATACAAATCTTTTAAATGAAGCAACATTTTATGGAAAGCCGTTATGTCTTTATAAACTTAATTCAGAAGGTGCAGAGGCATATCTAAATCTTGCAGTAGAAATAATGGAAAAAAATAAAAAAGCGAAAATAGAATTATAATGAGCAAAATTGAAATCCCTAAAAATTATGACTATACAGAATCTGAAATAAGATGGCAGGAATTCTGGGAAATAAATAAAGTTTATGAATCACAGCCAAATCCTGAAAAGGAAAAGTATTCAATTGTGATCCCTCCTCCAAATGTAACTGGAATACTACATTTTGGACACATGTTCAATAATACGATTCAGGATATCTACTGCCGATGGAAAAGAATGCTCGGATTTGAAGTCTGCTGGGTGCCCGGTATGGATCATGCAGGAATTGCAACGCAGGTAATGGTAGAAAAAGAATTAGCAAAGAGTGGCAAAACCAAATACGATCTTGGCAGAGAAGATTTTGTAAAACTTGTATGGGAATGGAAGGAAAAGAATGGGGGAGTCATATTAGAGCAATTAAGGAAACTTGGAGCTTCAGTTGACTGGTCTAAAGAAAGATTTACTTTGGATGAAGGTCTTTCACTTAATGTCCGAAAAGTTTTTGTAGATCTTTATAAAAAGGGATTAATTTACAGAGGTAACAGAATTGTAAACTGGGATCCAGCTTCACAAACGGCTTTGAGTGATGATGAGATATTTTATGAAGAAAGACTTGAGAAACTCTATTATATAAAATATAAAATTGAGAATTCAGATGAATTTGTAACTATAGCTACTACTCGTCCGGAGACCATGTTCGGAGATACAGCTATCGCAGTAAATCCTGAAGACAAGAGATATAAACACCTTAAAGATAATAATGTTACACTTCCTTTCTTAAAGAAGAATATACCAGTATTGTTTGATGAATATGTTGATATGGAATTTGGAACTGGTGCTTTAAAGATCACTCCTGCTCATGATGTAAATGATTTTGAAATTGGAAAAAGACACGGACTTGAAACTGTTGTAGTACTAAATAAGGATTCTACTTTGAATGAACTGACAGGAGAATTTTCAGGAATGGAAATTCACAAAGCGAGAAAAGCTATTGTAAAGAGGCTTGAAGAAGAAGGTTTACTGGATAAAATTGAAGATTATCGTCATAATGTGTCACTTTCGGATAGAACTAAGGCAGTAATTGAGCCATATCTTTCAGAACAATGGTTTGTATCTATGAAAAAGCTTGCTGAACCGGCTCTTGAAGTTGTAAAAAATGGTCAGATAAAATTTTATCCTGAAAGATATACAAAAGTGTATTATCACTGGATGGAAAATATAAGAGACTGGTGTATTTCAAGACAGCTTTGGTGGGGTCATCAAATTCCAATATGGTATCATAATGAAACTGGTGAAATATATTGTGAAATTAACGCGCCGGCAGATCCTGATAACTGGACTCAGGATGAAGATGTGCTCGATACTTGGTTTTCATCATGGTTATGGCCGTTAAGTGTTTTTGGATGGTCAAATGACGAATCGGATAAAGATAATAAGAATCTTCAATATTATTATCCGACAGATTTCCTTTCTACCGGTCCGGAAATTATTTTCCTTTGGGTAGCAAGAATGATCATGGCCGGAATGGAATATACAGGTAAAATTCCTTTTAGTGACGTTTATTTTCATTCTACAATTCGAGACGGTAAAGGTGTAAAGATGTCAAAAACACTTGGGAATTATTCTGACTCAGTGGAATTAATGGAAAAGTATGGAACTGATGCTTTGAGGTTTACCATAGTTTATATTGCTCCGCTTGGAAATGACGTAATGTTTGATGAAGATAAGACTCAGATTGGAAGAAATTTCATAACAAAATTATGGAATGCCGGTAGATTTCTTATGATGACAAAGGAAAAGGTTACACAGTCAGAAAATGTAGGTGAAGATAAATTATCTGAATATAAAGAAGATCTGATCGATATATGGATAGAAAGCAGATTTAATTCAACATTGCAAGCTGCAGAAAGATTTTTAAAAGAGTACAGAATTAATGAATATACAAAAGCTCTGTATAATTTTGTCTGGAGTGACTTTTGTGACTGGTATATTGAATTATTGAAGATCAAATTAAATGAAAATCCGGCACATGCTGAACTTATCATTAATCGGGCATTGAATTATTTTGAAGGTATTTTAAAAATTCTGCATCCGGTAATTCCATATATCACAGAAGAACTTTGGCACTTAATTGACGATAAGAGAGGGGATAAGAGCATTTCTCTGGAGCTGATATCAGGATTTGATAAATCGCAAATAAATTCAGATCGTGAAAGAAATTTTGATGAAGTAAAAGAAATAGTTAATTCTATAAGAAATTTAAAAGCTACTAATGGAATTGCGGCTTCAAAAAAACTGACTGCTTTTATTATTCCGTCAAATGAGAATGCATTAAAACTATTAACAGATTTTAAAACATACATTATTAGTCTCTGTAATCTTGAAGATTTAAAAACTGAATTATCGAAGGAAAAAGATGAAAATTCAGATTATTTGAATTCAGTTGTAAATAACTTTGAAATTAATCTTCCGGCAGCAGATATTTCAGACATGACGGTTAATATTGATAAGATCAAAAAGGATATATCAAATCTTGAATCTTATCTTAATGGATTGAACAAAAAGCTTTCGAATGAGAATTTTCTAAGTAAAGCATCAAAAGAAGTAGTAGATGTAGAAAAGAAAAAGCAATCTGAGTCAGAGGAAAAATTAAATAAGCTTAAAAAACTTATAGTATAAAAAAAGATCAGTCGTACAGAGTTGATTTTCCCAAAGCTGATAAAATTAATTCTGTAGCAAGAAATGCTGTTTTATTTTTTGAATCTAAAATCGGATTTACTTCAAGCATTTCAAGTGAATTCATGCATCCGCAATCAGCAACCATTTCCATTAAAAGCTGAGATTCTCTGTATGTCAGACCTCCAGGAACAGGTGTTCCAACACCCTGAGCAAAATCAGGATCAATTCCATCCATATCAAAACTGATATGAATATGATCTACGCGTGTTTTAAAATCGGCAAGAACTTTTGCAACAATGCGATGAATTCCAGTTTTATCAATATCAGTCATTGTATATACATTCAGTTTCATGCTTTTTACAGTTTCAGCTTCTTTAAAATCAACGTCCCGGATACCAATTAAAGCAACATTTTCTTTTTTAACTTTAGGAGAAAATCCGTTTATATTAGTCAGAGTTTTTTCTCCAATTCCCAAAGCAATTGCCAGTGGCATTCCATGAATATTTCCGGAAGGTGTGGTTTTATCTGTATTCATATCCGCATGAGCATCAATCCATATTACTCCAAGAGTCTTTTTTTTCTTTTTACAATAATTTGAAATTCCGGCTATTGAACCAATAGCAGTGGAATGATCACCGCCAAGAATTAAAGGAAAAAAGTTCCTATCCAAAAGATTCTCAATCTTATTTGCAAGGATCTTAGATGTTTTAGTGATTTCAGGAAGGTATTTTAAACTTGTATTTTTTATTTTCTGAGTTTCTGAAATGCTGATATCGATATCTCCAAAATCAGTTACTTTGTATCCAAAATTCTCTAACTTGTGTTCAAGATTTTCATAACGTATAGCAGAAGGTCCCATATCGACACCTCTTCTGTCTGCTCCAAGATCCATTGGAAAACCGATCAGACCGATCTTTTTATTTACTATCTTTTTTTGATTTATCATGGACAAATATAGTGATTAGAATGCAAATATTTAAGTAAGTTCAAAATTACATTTGAATATTAATTATGAATTAATTTTTTTAAATTATTTATATAATTGAAAATTCAAGACTTTAAGCATATAACCAAGATAAGAGTAAGGACTTATGATGTGGATTCTCAGGGAATTGTCCATAATATGAATTATTTGAAATATTATGAAGCAGGAAGAGTAGAATACAGAAGAAATTTTGGATATAAAATTAACAGAACCGGAATTTTTGATGATGGTTTAAAAGTAGTCGTAGTTAGGAACGAAGTAGATTATATTTCGTTTGCTTTTCTTGATGATTTGTTAGATATATACACTCGCATTTCCTGGGTAAAAAATTCCAGTTTTTGTTTCGAACAGTTAATCACAAAAGAAAATGATTCACAAATCATTTCTAAAGCAAAAGGTATATTAGTTAATTTAAATGAAAATAATTTACCTGAAACCTTGAGCCTGAAATTTCTTAATGAAATTAAATCCTTTGAAAAAAATTTAAATATTATAAAAAATGAATAGCCGATTTAAAACTTTGTTAAAAAGTTTTACTTTTTTTACTTTGATAATTATCGTTGTATCAATTAATTCTTGTGAGCAGGATTTTGTCAGTAATAATCCTGATATAATTGAGTTTCCTCCTGAAATTAAAGCGATATTTGATACACCATTCACTCAGACAAATTTATCCTGCAGTACTCCATCGTGTCACGGAAATGATAATTCTCAAAGCGGTGGATTGAATCTTGTGGACTGGCAAAAAGCAATGAACGGATCAGACAACGGTACTATGATAGTACCTTACAATGGTTTTTGGTCTCACCTTTATGCTGTTGTAAATAGCGACACATTAGTTGGACCTGTAAGTTTAGTTAGTTTTTCTGATCAGCATAAAATAAGTGCACAGAATGTGGCTACATTAAAAAACTGGATGGACGAAGGTGCAAAGAGTGAAGACGGGCAAGTAGCATTTACTTCAGTTCCAAAAGAAGAAAAGTGTTTTATTACAAATCAGGCATCGGATCTTGTCGCTGTATTACAGGCAGATTCAAAAAAGATATTAAGATTTATTCCAGTTGGTGGTTCAAATACATTAGATGCACCACACTATGTTAAAATTAGTCCTGATAAAAATTTCTTTTTCATTTCTTTGATCCAGGAGGGATATGTTGAAAAATATGACATAAATATTGATTTTCCTTTTCAGAAGACTGACAGATTACAGGTAGGTACAAGTCCGGCACATATTGAGATGTCTCCAGATGGTTTGACTGGATATGTTACAAATTTTGTAGCTTCAGGTGCCGGTACCGTCAGAAAATTCAGCACAAATTCGCCAATGCAAGTAACAGGAATATTTGAAGATGTAAAATTAACTGCTCCACACGGAATGGCTTTAACATCAGATGGAAGTATACTATTTGTCGCTTCCGAGATAGGGGAGTATCTTTTCAGAATTAATACGAATTCATTTATAAATTCAGATTCTACTGTAATAAAAGAACCAATAGACCCTAGTGTACCTCCAAACGGACAAGGTACAGGCAATTTCAAACCATATCAAATTATTCTTTCCCAGGATGAATCTTTACTCTATGTTTCATGCAGAGGAGCTAATGAAATAAGAATTTATAGAGCAAATGATCTTGTAATGATAAATCAAATCTTTCTAGGGACAAATGCCTATCCTTTATTAATGAAGTTAACTTCAGATGGTAAATATCTTTTCACTTGTAACAGAAATAATAACACTGTATCAATAATAAATTCAATTACTCAATCAATACATACAACTGTTTCAAATGTTGGTATTCAGCCCCATGGAGTTGACTTTACTCCGGATGGTCAGTATGCAATCATTGCATGTGAAACACAGTCAGGATTTGACGGTCATCACCCAACAGTTGGAAGTAATAAGGTAGGAGTTTCAAGATTAATTAAAATGTCTGATTTTACATTAACTGAAGACAGGCTGGAAATGGCTTCATTTCCTGCAGGGATTGAAACAGTACGATAAATAAAATACAGGGAATTATCTGGATAGTAACATTTTTCTGACTTCTGTTTTTTCTGTGGTTTTTATACGATAAAAATATATACCACTGGGGTAATCATCAGAATTGAATTCAACTGAATGTTCCCCTGAAGATTGATCCTGATTTATAAGATTAATTACTTCCTTTCCCAATCGATCATAAACTGTAATATTTATAAAAGTTGAGTTTGGCAGGTTATATTTTATTGTAGTTGATGATTTAAATGGGTTTGGATCATTTGTAGCATTGAAGTAAGATTCTTTATTTGTAGATATAGAACCTTCATAATCAGAAGCGGTTTCTTTATTTGGAATTTCTGAAATTAAAGCTATTCCTGATTCAAATTTTGATTCCTTATAATTTTTTCCGGTTAAAAATTCAAATTGTACTCCTAATACTTTGTCTTCAGTAACTTCAAAATTGTCTTTATATTTAGAAATTATTTTGAAATTATCCTGATCTAACTTTACTTTAATTTCTTTCCAACCGTCAAAATTCATCGATACCGGATTTGAAACTAGCATTAGATCTTCATCTTCGTTATATGTACTGTTATTATCTACATCATATATCAATTGTATTTTCACATAAGCGTCATTATTTACACCTTTAAACATAGCATTCACAAAGTTTCCAACAGTAAAAGTATGATCTCTTTGAAGAAAGATCTTTCCTATATAACTATCAGCTTTTATCTCTCCTTTTGAGAACAATTCAGCAAAACCATTTTCCTTGTTATCTTCTTCATGAGAATACTTCATTTCAATTCCACCCCAGATCCAGCCTGGAAGAGATTTTTGTGAAAAATCATCTATTATAATTCCTTGTGAAAATGAATTACTAAAAAAAATTATAAGAAATGTTATAGTAAATATTATCTTTATATTTGTCATGTATGATTTAAATTGAAGACGAACTAATTTAAGTATTACTTAATCAGTGTCATTCTTTTAACGGAAGTAAAATTATTTACCTGTAATTTGTATAGATAAACACCGGCTGAAAGTTCAGAAGCATCAAACTGTTCACTGTAAGTACCGGTTTCACGATAATCATTTACAAGAGTTTTTACAACCTGACCAACTAGATTATATACATTTAATGTAACAAATCCACTTTGGTTAATTTTGAAGTTTATTATTGTTGCAGGATTGAAAGGATTTGGAAAGTTTTGATAAAGCTTATAATCATCAGAAACTCCGAAAGTATTTTTAGGTCCGGAATTTACATTATTATCAGCACTGTTGTTTGAATTAGCATAAACATTTAGACTAAATCCAACAGTTAATATTATTACGAAAATTTTTATTATTTTTATCATATTTCTTAATACAAATTTAGTGAAAATATATTTAATAATCAATAACACAATATAGTCAAACTAAGAATTATAAAAATAGTTCCGGAATGAAAATGTCATTCCGGAACTTAACAATTTATTCAATTTCAACAGCTACAAGTCTAACCAAACCATCGGGAGTTTTGACTTTAAACACTATTATATCTCCTTTTGATTTATTTTCTATTATATTATTTAATTCACTCACACTGCTAATTTCATTTTTATCAGCTTCAATAATTACCAGACCTTCTCTAAGTCCTCTGTCAAAAGCCTCAGAAAATTGCTTTACAGAATTAATATATACACCATTTTCAACTGAAAATTTACTTTTTAACTGGCTGTTCAATTCTGAAACAGTTAGTCCAATAGATTCAAAACTCTTTGTATTTAAATCTCCGGATTCTTCTTTTGGTGTTGTATTTTGAGCAGTTTGATTGTTTGTTTCAGACCTTGGTTTTAATGTTACTTTTTTACTTATTTCACTTCCATCTCTGAAAACTTTTAGATCTACAACATCTCCAGGTCTGTGTGTTCCTATAATAGTCTGCAACTCATTAGAAGCATTAACTTCATGATCGTCTACAAACAGGATCACATCTCCGACTTTTAATCCTGCTTCATCTCCGGCTCCGCCTGCAAGTACATCCTGAACCAGTACTCCTCTTGCTTTATCTAACCCAAGACCTTTAGCTTCTTTAATATCAACATCCTTTATTGATACACCTATATATCCTCTAGAGATCTTACCGCTTTTTATAAGTTCAGTTGCTACTATCTGTGCTAAGTTAATTGGAATTGCAAATCCATATCCCTGATAATAACCATTTGTTGTTTTTATGGCTGTGTTAATTCCGATAACAGAACCATTGATATCAACTAAAGCTCCGCCACTATTTCCCGGATTAATGGCTGCATCTGTTTGAATAAAATTATTAATAGCGTAGCTGTCTCCACCCATTTGTATGTTTCTTCCTAAAGCAGAAACTATACCGGCAGTTACTGTACTGTTTAACCCTAAAGGATTTCCAATTGCTACTACCCATTGTCCAACCTGAACATCGTCAGAATTACCTATTGAAGCAACCATAAGATCGCTGGCTTCGATTTTTATTACAGCCACATCAGTATTTGGATCAACTCCTATTAATTTTGCATTAAATTCTCTTTTATCAGTTAATCTGACTTTTATTCCATTCTCTGTCGCATTTTTTATTACGTGATTATTTGTGAGAATATATCCGTCATTGCTAATGATTATTCCTGAACCACTTCCTCTGGAAGGTCCCTGTTCTGGCATTTGAAAATCAGGTCCAAATTCAAAAGGCATATTGAATCCGGGATTTTGCTCATCACTGTCAGTGCTACCAGTTGTAACTTCTATATAAGCAACTGCAGGTGTAACAGATTTTGCTATTTGAACAAAAGCTTCGTTTAAGTTTTTGATCTCCGGACTTACATTAGTAATCGGAGGAGTGGTTTTATATTCTATCTGTGAACTTGCAATGATCTGCTTTACATCTCCAAAATTTGCAATGAGCAAACCTCCGAATGAAAGTGCTACTACTAACAACAGACCTGCAAAAATAATTGATTTTTTTGACATTATTTTTATCTCCTTAGTTTTAAAAATAGGTTTAAATAACTTTTAGAATTTTATTAATTAATTTAATTATCTTTCTTGTTTAAATTACATGTTTAATTCTCTGAATACTTTATCTGTTTTAAAATAAATTTTTGCTGAGTTGTGATTTACTATATAACTGCTGAAACAATCTGAAATTTTTGATACATTATAACTACTTCTTTCTTTGAAAATAGTTTCTTTATTTGATTTTGAATCTGAAAGTTTTAATAGAAATTTTAAATCTTCATCGTTCAAGTTAAATTCAGTATTGTTTTTTAAAGTTTCAAAATTATTCTGATAATTATTTAAATCAGGATACATTCCGGAAATTTTCAAAAATTCAATTTGAAAATTGAGTAATAAAAGTTCATTATCAGAATCAGGTTTATTAATGCCTGCAAAAAATAATGATGCAATTTTAAATAATTCAGGGTTTGGATCCATATCAGGCAAAGATTTATTAATGATTTCAATAACCTTTAAGGCTGTCTGTAGTTTATTAAAGTCCTCGGTTATGTTCTTAAAAGAAGAAATGAATTCTGCTTTTGATAAATTCTGAATCTCTCTGCTCGCTTTAAAATACAATATTACCGAAAGAAAATTCAGTGTTTGAAAAATCCCTGACAT
Source organism: Ignavibacteria bacterium (assembly GCA_049293015.1). Taxonomy (GTDB): domain Bacteria; phylum Bacteroidota; class Ignavibacteria; order Tepidaquicellales; family Tepidaquicellaceae; genus UBA2330. Next base: position 17,735 of record JBATSB010000013.1, on the reverse strand, counting down.
ACCTGATTTATAATTTCTTGCTCCTTTTATAATTGCTTTTACTTTTCCAAGGTCCTTTGAATAAAGAGTCACTATTTTACTTGTGTCACCATATTTTATAGTCTTCAATACTATTACATCTGTTTTTATGATTGACACGCCTGTTACGTTAATTTTTAAAAAGGTGTTTCAAAATATTATAAACTCTCTTCTTTAAAAAAAGTTAATTTTTTAAACTCGGAAAATCTCTTCATTATTGTTTCACTGGTTAAATTTCTGATACCATCGAGTGAAAATTTTTCAACAGCAAGAGAAGCCATTGTACTTCCATATATTACTGCAAGTTTAAGATTATCTGTGCTAATGTCTTTTGTTTTTGCAATCCATCCCATCAGACCACCTGCAAATGTATCGCCGGCACCGGTCGGATCAAATACTTCTTCAAGAGGATATGCTGGTGCTGAAAATATAGAATCATTTGTAAATAGCAAAGCTCCATGTTCACCCTTTTTAATAATTAGGATTTGAGGACCCTTACTCATAATTTTTTTTGCAGCAACTACTAAGTTATATTCTTTTGTAAGTTCTCTTGCCTCACTGTCATTGATGACAAGCAAATTTACATGTTTAAGTATTTCTATTAATTCATTATAAGCTCCTTCTATCCAAAAATTCATAGTGTCACACATTACAAGTTTTGGTTTACTTATCTGACCTATAACTTTTTTCTGAAGGGAAGGATGCAGATTTCCAAGACAAACATATTCACTGTCTTTGAATTTCTCTGAAATGACAGGATCAAATGTCTCAAAAGCATTCAATTCTGTTACGAGTGATTCTCTTGTATTTAGATCAAAATCATATTTACCATGCCAGTGAAAAGTCTTTTTTGTTTCAGAAATTTCGAGACCGGAAATATCAATTTCTTTTGATCTTAAAAATTCAATTTCCTCTTTTGGAAAATCATATCCAACAATTCCGACAAGTCTTACAGGAGTAGTAAAATAACTTGCTGAAGTCGAAATAAAAGTTGCTGAACCGCCAAGTGTTCTTTCTGCTTTACCAAAAGGAGTTTCAATTGTGTCTAATGCTAACGAACCTATTACAAGTAAACTCATTATATAAATATTTTATTATAAATAGCAAAATAATTATAATGTATCCCTTATTCAAGAATATAATATTGCTTATAGTTAAGTTTTGAATTGTTCATAAAAGTAGAGTAATGAAGTTGTCCAGGCTTAAACTATATTAGTTTGAATTTTATAAAATAAAAGTATATTTTAAGAACTGATTAATTATTTAAATATAAAAATTTCAAAAATATTATGGATAATAAAAATAACAAAGATCCTCAAAACCAATCACAGCAAATAAATATTGAATTAGGGGAAAAAGAAGCCGAAGGAATTTATTCAAATCTGGCTATCATTTCACATTCACCTGCTGAATTTATAATTGATTTCACAAGGATTTTTCCGGGTATTCCAAAAGCAAAAGTACATTCAAGAGTTGTTATGACTCCTCAACATACTAAATTATTTTTTAATGCTTTGAAAGAAAATATGGAAAGATATGAAAATGATTTTGGTGAAATTGTAGTCCATCAAGGTGTAAATAATCAGGGAATGGGCATTCAGTTACCGGTACCGCCAAAAGATGAAAAAATAAATTAATCTTTATTTTACTTGATGTAGTTCATTCTAATTAAATTTCCAATTGCCAGCAAAAGAAATAATATATTTGCAAGCCAGGCTGTGAGCAGGGGATTCAAGTCACCGTTGTAACCAAATGTCTGTGAGACTTTTAAAAATCCCAGATAAATAAATGTAACTAATATGCTAATTCCAAACTGAACTGCTGTACCGCTTTTCCTTCTGTTAGTACTAATTGAAATTCCAAATAATATCACTATCAAATTTGAAAAGGGGAAAGAAATTTTAGAGTAATAGTCGACTTTCTCCCGATCAACTCTCTGTCCGCTTGATTCCAAAGTATTTATATGTTCTTTAAGATCTTGAATCAAAAGTTCATCGGCTTTTAACTGACTCTTTATCAATTGAGAAGGGGAGAAGTACAGTTTTCCAATTTCAGAAATCTCTTCAGAATAAGAGGTATCAATAAAAACTAAAGTTTCAGAATTTATTGTATCAAATTTTCTTTCAAGAACATTAATAAGTTTCCATCCATTTTTTATTGAATCCCATTTTATTATTTTTACGTCAAAACGATATAGTAATTTAGAGTATTCTTTTTTATCGAAAATATTTATAGTAGAATTATATGCGGTTTTTTCTGATTCATTATAACTGCCAATTGCTATAATTTTATTTTCTGAATCCTGAAAATGTAAATTTGAAATTACACCCGGTATAATATTTTTTCCAAGGTAGTTTCTTTCTATATATAATTTTTCGGAATTAAATTTTGGTACGAGCCAGCCATTAAAGTAAAAAGAAAAAAGTGTTACCAGCAATCCAAACAATATTAGCGGAACTGAGAATCTGTAAATACTTATACCGGCTGAATTTACAGCAGTCAATTCTGAATATTTGTTAAATCTGCTGAATGTAAATAATGTGGCTAGCAGCATACTTACCGGTGTGATAAGCTTTAATATTTCAGGGATAAAATATATATAATACTGAACTAAAAGTGTGTTACTTAAATTTTTATCTATAAACTTATCAATGTTTTCAAACAGATCAACAAGAATGAATATCAAAACAAAACATAATAGTCCAAACAGGAAATTTCTGATAAACTGTTTTAATAAATAAAAATCAAGTATTTTCAATTTTATGAATAATATTTACAACATCAATGAAGTCATAATTCTGAGCAAATTAGCTTCTCTAATAGCTGCAGATGACTTAAAAGGTACGGAAAAATTCGTTATTCGTATAAAAAAATCTAATAATATAGAACCTGAAAAGATCTATGAAACTATTTTACAGGCACATTTATTTTGCGGATTCCCGGCGGCTATTGAATCTCTAAAAATTTTCAATACACATTTCAGTGATTATAAACCAAAAATTTCAAAATATAATACCAGTTTATTCAGAATACTTGGAATTCGCAACTGCAAATTAATTTATAAAAATAACTTTAAAAAGTTAATATCTAATATTACTGAATTGAGCCTCGATCTAAAGGACTGGATGCTTACTGACGGATATGGAAAAGTTATGGGCAGAAAAGGTCTGAATCTTTCTGAACGTGAATTCATAAACGTTTCTGTCCTTTGCACAAGATATTACGAAAATCAATTGCATTCTCATATTAAAGGTTGTATTAACCTAGGATGTAATCCTGAAGATATTAAAAACATGTTGTCTGGATTAACTGAATCAGCAGGTAAACTGAATGTTAATAAAGCTTTAAAGCTATTAAAAACTATTAGCAAAAGTAATTAACATTGTTAAAAGTTGTTATATAATATATATTATGTAAAGTCTAATACTTATCAAACTGTTATTAACAAATCATAGGTAACAATCTGCTTCAATTAATCAACTTCCCTTCTACTTATACATCATAAAAAAATTCTTTAATAATTCTTCCAAAAGTGTATTAAAGTATGTTTTATTTTAGGTTTATAATATTTAATTTTGCACTTATGATAGAAATTAATTATTACTTACTTGTCAGTGCAATTTTATTCAGCATTGGGGTTATAGGTGTTTTAGTCAGAAGAAATGCTATAATAATTTTTATGTGTATAGAGCTTATGCTGAATGCCATAAATCTCACTCTAGTAGCATTCTCATCATTTTTAGGGAATATTAACGGACAAATATTTGTGTTTATTGTAATGACTGTTGCTGCTGCAGAAGCTGCTGTAGGACTTGCAATTATCATATCCTTATTCCGTAATAAAGAATCCGTAAACATCGATGAAATAAATATTATGAAATGGTAAAATCTATAAATTTAACAGACTTAAATGACTGATATATTCTATTTAGTTACGATCCTGCCATTTATCGGATTTCTTGTTAACGGACTTTTAGGGAGTAAAATAAAGAATGAAAAAGTAGTTGGTATAATTTCAACTCTAGTTGTATTTATTCCATTCGTAATAGCACTTATTCAATTTTCCGAATTATTATCTCTGGCTCCTGAATCCAGAAGTATTCTGATCACTTATTATGAATGGATCGCTGCAGGTACTTTCTCCGTGAATGTAGCTTACCTTATCGATCCCCTTTCATTGTGTATGGTTCTCGTCGTTACAGGAATAGGTACTCTTATTCATATCTATTCTATCGGATATATGCACGGTGATAAAGCTTTTCCTAAATTTTTTGCATATATGAATCTATTCATTTTTGCTATGCTGAATTTAGTATTAGCCGATAACCTGCTGCTGATATTTTTAGGATGGGAAGGTGTCGGACTTTGTTCTTATTTCCTTATTGGATTTTGGTATGAACATAAGTTCACAGGTGATGCGGCTAAGAAAGCTTTTATCGTAAACCGAATCGGAGATTTTGGTTTTATGATAGCTATGTTTTTCATTTTTACAAATTTTAATACTCTCGAAATATCTAAATTCCTTGATGGAATTGCCGGATTTCAGATCGGTGATACTTTACTTCTTACAATAGCTTTACTACTGTTACTGGGTGCATGCGGTAAATCAGCTCAGATACCGCTTTATGTCTGGCTTCCTGATGCTATGGCAGGTCCTACTCCTGTTTCGGCACTCATTCACGCTGCTACGATGGTGACTGCCGGTGTTTATTTATTAGCAAGAACTTCTTTACTTTATGCAATGTCACCTCTTGCTTCGCAGATAGTATTCTTTGTAGGATTGTTTACAGCGATATTTGCTTCAACGATAGCATTAAAGCAGTATGATATTAAAAAAGTTTTGGCATATTCGACTGTTTCACAGTTAGGATTTATGTTTATTGCACTGGGGACAGGAGCTTACTGGGTAGCAATTTTTCATCTGATAACTCATGCTTTTTTCAAAGGACTTTTGTTTTTAGGAAGTGGTTCTGTAATTCATGGAATGCACCACGAACAGGATATGAGATTTATGGGCGGACTTAAGTCAAAAATGAAAGTTACTTATGTGACTTTCTTTATTGGATCACTTGCAATTGCAGGTATTCCTCCCCTTTCAGGGTTCTTTAGTAAGGACATAATTATTTTTGAAACTTATCTGAATTTTGGAATTCCATTAGTAATTTTATCACTGGTTGCAGCCGCTATGACTTCTTTTTATATGTTCAGAATGGTAGGTATGACATTTAACGGTAAACCAAGATATGATGAGAATCATCTTCACCCGCATGAATCCCCTTCTACGATGACTGTACCTCTGATCATACTTGCTTTTTTATCAATATTCGGTGGTTTTATTGGATTACCCGGCATTTATAAAGCACCAAATTTACTTAAAGGCTGGCTCGATCCTGTTTTTGAGAAATCTGTTGGTGTATTAAATATTTTACATCCTCATGCAGAGCATTCACTTACTCCTGAACTGATTATACTTGCAGCATCAGTTATTATTTCAGTTATTGCAATTTATTTCGCTTTGAAAAAATATTCTAATATGGATAAATTCGAAGAGAGTACAGGATTTGGAAAAGTTCTTGAGAATAAATATTATGTTGATGAGGCTTATGATAAAATAATTGTCAACCCTATAGAAAAGACTTCAGAAAAATTCTTATGGAATATTTTTGATATAAAAATTATTGACGGAGCTGTAAATGGAATTGCCCGGTATATTTCAAATATCAGCTTTGACTGGAGAAGAATTCAAACTGGCTTCATTCAGGATTATGCAGGAATTTCTGTGGCAGGTATTGTTCTAATACTTTTATATTTAATGTTTATTTGATCTATAAAAAAGTTTTAACAAAAAAGGGATAATAAATTTTATTATCCCTTTTTTTATTAATCTAAACTTTTATCTACTGACCGTTGACCTTTAAAATATATTCAGAAATATCTGCAATATCCTGATCTGATAAAACACTCATTTTAAAAAAAGGCATTGCTCCGTCACCAAGTCTTACATTATAAGTAACTGACTTTGTATTTCCTTCAAACTCTTCAAGAACCGAAGGTACTTTTTTTACAGTTGAAGTTTCACCGTGACAAACTGCACAGGCTTCTTTAAAAGTTTTTTCACCTTTTAACGGATCACCTTTTAATTTCAAAACTTCTTTTTGTACTTCTCTTAATTTTGTTTTATCCTTTGTCGGCAAAGCAATTGTTTCATAAGTTATTTCAGTTGGAGAATCTGATGAACCGACAGATGCATAATATTCGTTCAGCATATTTATCTGCTCAGGTGTCATAGGAGTTTTCATTTTCATATATGATTCCCAGCATATAGTAGCTCCGCCTGCAGTGTTTTTTACTTCAGCACCTTTGATTTTTCCATGATAGGTTGAAGTCCTTTTATCTGCACCTTTTATATCTGAGAAATATTTTGCCAATGGTTTGTCGGAATTTGTGCCGTCCCCGTGGCAGTCTGCACAAGCAATATTGTTAGAGTTTGATTTCATATAAAAAAATTCTTTACCGGGTGAACTTTTGGATTTACTTTCTGTCTGTTCGTTTTTTTTTTCATTTGTTCCCGAATTGTTTTTTACTTCCGGAGCTTTCTCTTCTTTTCCACATCCGTTTATTATCAATGATGCGGAAAATAGAATAATTAAAATAACTGAGCAGGTACTGAATTTAATTTTAGTCATAGGTAATTTAAATTTAAAAAAATGTTTAACAAATATAATAATTATTTTTTGGATTTTCCCAAAAATATTACAATTCCAACATTAATACTCCATAGATCAATATTTTTTTTCTTTCCATTAACTAACTGAAATCCGTTTTCCGGGTCTGAAAGATTTGTATAAAAGCTCCCCTCTTCATCATTAATTGACAGATTTTCAACGTTACTTACAAGCCTGTCATTGAAGTCTCCATGTACACTTTTAAAAAATAAATTAGTAAAGTGGTAACTTCCTCCTAGTAATAATGAATATTCACTGCTTAACTTATAATTTATTCCTGCACCTGATTTTATACCCATTCTGAATGAATCCGAAAAATACGTAGAGTAAACATCATTCTGTGTAAAAGACAAACTCAAAAAATTCATCGTCATTATAGAATTCACGTATATAGATATTTTTTTTCCAATAGTGGGATTTGTACCTACACCAAGACCGAACATTGATCCCGAAAAAGCATTATCATAAGTAACCGGTACTTCAACTCCGTTAACTTTTGTAATTCCAAATACACTTCTTTTAAAGGAATTCATGTTAGTATATTCACCTGAAAAAATAAAATTAAGTAAATTTTTTTCATCAAATGGAAATATAATGTTTCCACCAATGGTAATTCCTGTTGAAATTCCATAGTTATTTTTTACAAAGTTCTCACTAATATTATAATACCCTGAATCATTAACAGATATAAATTCTCCACCGAGATCACCGCCAGGTGAGGTAAGACCAATACTTATCTGAAGTGAAGGTATCTTTTGAGAATATAAATTATTTTGCAGAAAAAATGAAATGGTTAATACAGTAAATACTGCAAGTTGATATAATCTCAAATCGTAAGTTATTTTTTAAAATTCATTATTGTAAAAATTATATGACCTGATTCCACCGGAAGTTTTTTTAGGTTTCTTTTTAGGACTGTCCGAAAATAAATTTATGTTAACACCAATGTAAGCTGTGCCCCAGTTTATTTTTTTTTCTTTTGATTCAAAATAATTATACGCTTCGCCAATGGGATAATAAATGTTTGAAATATATCTGCCCTGTGCATCATTTATATTTCCGCTTGATGAGCCCCATTCAATAAACCCGTCTCTAAGAGTTTCTTTATATATCAGATTAGCCAGATCGTATTTCAATCCGGCTACAAAACCAATGTTAGTACTGACTTTTACTTCAATACCAGCATTGAAATTTACTCCCATTCTGAAACTGCTGAGACTTACTTTATTAGAATCATTAAAACTTGTGACTCGGGTAAGTTCGGCTGAAAGAAAATTTAATGTTAAGTTAGAGTTAAAAAAAGGAGTGACAATGTTTGTAAATGAAGTTGGAGCTAATTCTAGTCCAAATCCCATTGTAAAACTGTTAAAGTCATAGTTGTATTCTACCGGTCTCTGCTGAAATGTGTTATTTATAAATTTCACTAATGTAGTTCCATATTGTCTTGATTGAAATGTGTTAAAATTATTGAACGCTAATGAGAACACTCCCCTGCTGATGGAGTATTTATCAAAATTTATTTTGATCGCACCTGCAAACTGAATACCAAGCTGACCTCCAAGATGATTCGCAAATAAACTGGAATCTATAAATATAAAGCCAAGTGTATCAAATGAAACATAGCTGTCACCTTTCAGCTCATCATATGGAGTAGACATACCAAAACTAAGCTGAACCACAGGCTTATCAAATTGAGATAATGATGATTTCTGAATAAAAAAAATTAAGAAAATAAAAAGAAAAGTAAAAATTAATTTATTCATTTCTCTTTCAGTTTAATTTTGAAATGATTTGATTTATAGAAATAATTGCCGCAGTTTCTGAACGAACTTTTCTGCTTCCAAGAGATTTGATCTGCCATCCGGATTTTGTAAGATCTCTTATCTCTTCCTTGCTGAATCCACCTTCAGGACCAATGAGAAGAATTACTTTATCTGATGAACTATCATACTTATATGGTTTCATATCTTCTGAAAATTCATACATTACAATTTTATTTTTTTCATCTGAAAATTTTTTTATTAGTTCATTTAGTTTGACACATTTTTCAAATAATGGTTTAAAGCATCTCTGAGATTGTCCCATGGCTGCAATAATAATTTTTTCAATACGGTCTCTTTTATTTCTGCTGAATTCATTTTTCAGAATTGTAAAATCAGTTATGACTGGAACTATTGTATTGACTCCAAGTTCCACTGCTTTCTCCATTGCAAATTCATAGCGGGACATATTTCTAAGTGGAGCGATACAAAGTGTAAGGTCTATATCCGGTTCAAACAAATTGAAATCCTTATTTAAAATACTGCACAACATTTTATCCCTGTCAATTTTTTTAATTTCACAGTTATAAATATTTCTTAATCCGTCAGTAACAGTAATTTTATCACCGATTTTTTTGCGTAATACTTTTACAAGATGTCTGAATTCATATTCGTCAATTATTAGCTTACTTTCAGTTTCATTAATGTTTGCAGATGAAGTATAATAGTATTCCATATTTATTTTATTTTAATTAGAATGATGCATCAAGATCAAAAAGTACAGTTGTATATAGTTCATTGTTCTGCTGCCTTAGACAAAAATCTGTCCTGCCGACAAACCCAAACGGAAGAATGAAATTCAGACCGACTCCATATCCGCTGTAAAATTGTGTGTCAAAAAAATTATCATCTTTATACCAGATTCCGCCTACATCATAAAAAATAGTTGCATACAGACCGAATTTATAATTCAAATTTTTGAGTGCTGAAATGGATTTAACTAAAGGCAGATCTCGCCCCTTTATAAAATCCGGATTGATAACAGGTATTCTGAATTCGTTGAATATTCCAAGTTTATTTTCACCTTCGAATACTAATTTTTTATATCCTCTGATTATATTATTGTATCCAAAATATTCTTTCTGATATGAAGGTATTGTACCACCAAAAGATATTGATCCGAAAGTTCTGTTAGCAAAAGTTATATATTTACCAACATTCATTTCTATCGGCAGAAAATTCTTAGCTTCAAAATTTACTCTGTTAAAATCAATGGTCTTTCCAAAACCAACTTTTTCATATTCAAGAGAATAGTATGATCCATCAAGAGTATATTCATATGAATCACGTGCATCATATCTTCCGAAAATCCCGAAAGTCATGAATCTGTCGATCCCGTCAGTAGAAATTGTCCTGCCTGGCTGATACGGGTCTGACTCTACACTGTTGTATTTTAAATTTGTGGAAACGGAAAAATATTTTGAGAAGTATTTTCCAAATTTATATGATGCACTAAAATTATAATTCAAGTAATTATCATCAGAAGAAGGAATGGTATTTGAAGTTGTATCATTGAGAGTCAACAAGCTGCGGTTATAATTTTTGGAATAACTTACAGAACCGGATGAAAAGTAATGCGAATTTTCTCCAATCCAGGGTACAGTATAATTCAGACTTATAAAAGGTTCGTATCCTATTCCGAAATTCAGATTGAGAGTTTCATTTCTTCCCCGGAAATTATACCATATAAGATTCATTCCAGCCCAAAACTTTGTAAACTGTCCATCCCTGAATCCCCCCTGCGGTATCGGGAGAATATAAAATTTTTCTTCAACCATTATCATCAGATCAAACTTATTTAGTGAATCCGTAGGAACAGGCAGTACATCAATTTTATTAAATAATCCCAGCTTGTATAAATTTCCGATATCCTCTTCAAGCTGTTTTAAATCGAGAATTGTATTTTCTCTAATGCTGATCTCTCTTGTAATAATGTCATCATCAGTTACATCATTTCCAACGAGAAGAATTTTTCCGATCCGTATCTCAGGTAAAGTAGCGATTAATGTTTGGGAAGTATCTGAATCAGGATTTACGATTTCAGAAGAATCAATATTATTTCGATTTACCTCAGATTCAGTTGAGTCAGAATTTATTTGTAAATCTTCACTATATTTTCCGAATGAAAATTGATGACAATAAAATACTGTTAAAATTAAAATAACCGAAAATAAGAATTTCATTTTCTACTTTTCCTGATTCTGAAGTGTCTTTAGCTGATTAAGTTTAGACATCAGTTGCATTGCATCTTTCTGCTGCGGCTTGACCTCTAATGCCCTGTTTATCATTCTTTCAGCATCTTCATATTTTGCGTAGTTCATAAAATAATTAGCATTGTTCAGAAACGAAGAATAGTAAGCATTCATCAAAAAAGTATAGTGATATTCAGGTCTCTCTGAAACTGTGAAAGTGATCTCAGGTTCCCTGAGCTCTACAAATTTCTTTTCTTTCGAATATTTAATTAAAACACCCTGTGGAATTCTTGTGTAATCTTTTCCGAATTTTTCAGAAGTCGCCTGTTCAATCTCATAGGTAGTATAAAAACTGTGATCATCAACATTCTTATCTACAAAACTGTTTTGAAGATTCATAAAAGTAGTTTGAATTTTTTGTAAGTCTTGTCTGTCAGATTCATTTTTCGGTTGTGTATATCTGTCAGTATTTTTTTCAAACTTTATTAGTTCAATAAGATATGCATCAAACTCAGCTCTGCTCCTGTTATAAAATTCGGGATAATGTGTCTCCAGATAATGCATATACCATGACTTTCTCAAAAGCTCTTTGTCTATTACAATAATGTCCGGTCTTACATTTTTTATAAGCTGATAATAAAGTGATGATGAGATCCAGAAGTCCCACTGTGTAGAAAATATTATAGAATTTTCATCTGCTGAATTAAAAATATTATTCGTATAATCTTTTACAAAATAGTTTTTACTTTCGTCTGCGGTACTGAAATTTAGATTAAGAGGGATTATGCTTATAAGAATTAATGCATAACTTATCTGCAATTTACTTTTTTCAATTTTGCTGAGAATAAACATTAGCCCGAATCCAAACCAGACAGCAGTTACTATAAAAGCAAGAAGAAAGTATGAATCAATATCATATATATCGTAGTTGATCGCATATACAACACAAAATCCAAACAGTAATAAAGTAAAATAGAACAATCGTTTACTTCTTTTAAATATCTCGAATAATCCCGGAATGGCAATCAATACAGGCAGATAAAAAAATTCAAGAGGGAAGTTTTTTGTAAAATATGTAAATTGCTTTCCTGCATTTTCAAAAGAAGAAAACATCCAGATACTGAACTGCTTTCCTGTAAAGTGTCTCCAAAAGTTTTCAAAATTATGTGGATAACCCCAGCTTATTACAGGATTTTCTGCTCTTACAATAAGATAAATATAAAATGAATATCCGATCAAAAATGGAATACCAAGTAAAAGGATTCTGCGGAATGAAATTTTATTAAAACCAAAGACTGAAAAATAAAGATAAATACATCCGACAGATAAAAATATTGTCGAAAGATGATTTGTAAAACTAAGTCCCAGAACAAATGCAAAGAGTAACAGATACCTCTCCCCTTTTATATTGTCTTCCTTTGTAACTTTACTCTCGGAAAAATAACTGCAGCCCTTCAGCAGAAGATAAATATTAAGTATAAGAAAAAATGAATGCAGAGAATATACTTCGACTGCATTAGCAGTTTCCCAGAATGTTCTTGAAAAAGCCAGTACTAATACAGAGGCAAGAGATATGTTATAAATAACGGCATCTGTAAATTTCTTTTTATCTGTAACAGTATCATCAGCGTTCAGCTTGAATCCTGAAAGCATATATGTCATAAGATTAAAGAAGATAACTAGTCCGAGTGAAGAGAGCACTGCGCTCATTATATTCAGCATATAAACTTCTGAACCAAAAGGCATTAGCGTAAATATTTTACCAAATACTGTAAACATCGGATAACCGGTTGGATGCGCAACGCCTAAAGCAGATGCAGCAGCGGTAAGTTCTCCCGAATCAATAAAGGTAACATCAGGAGCTAATGTAATTAAATAAACAATGAATGGAATAAAGAAGGATAGTAAACTGTAAATAGTTTTTTTGCTGATCATTTATGTATTGTAGAAAATTTTATTATGTTCGACCATGATACACTTGTTTTCGATATATTGAATTCCGTTTTCCTCTGCGAGTTTTTTTGCATCCGGATCGATGACACCAATTTGAGTCCATATTACTTTGGGAAGCGGATCCATTTTTAAAATCTCTTTGACATGGTCATATAAAAATTCGGAACGTCTGAAAATGTTTATAACATCAACATTTTCAGGGAGACTTTTGAGATCATCATGAACATGGATTCCGTCTATCTCACTTAAATCCACATCCGGATTAACACCAAATACATTAAATCCATTCATGGTAAGATATCGTCCTATTCTGTTACTTGCTCTGTCATGCTTTACAGAAAAGCCGAGAACTGCTATATTTTTATACTGATTAAAAATTTCTTCTAAAGTGTTCATTTTCAATTATATACAATTATAAACAATTAAGGGAACGATCCCACAGGAATCATTCCCTTTATTAAGTTCAGTTTAAAATTTAGTTTTTGCAGTAATTATTATATACTCCATCTAAAAAATTCCACATAAGCATTGAAGATTCATCAACTGTATTTATTAATCTCTTCTGATCTTCGAGTGATTTATTATTGTTATTCATAATTTCCATTTCATCTCTTGAGTGATAAACGTCTGCTTCTTCGTGAACTTTGAAAAATTCAACTGCTTTTTCCGAATCGATATTATAGAATTTCTTTAGTCCGTCGATCTTTGTTCTTGAAATTTCAGGTACCTGTGATTCATAAGCATAAAGTGCAGAAAGTCCGAGTGTAAATTCAGGTGAACGTGTTAGTTCATACATACCATCCACAAGATCTTCGACTTCTCTTATCGGCTCAGCATTTTTTACTTCTTCTTCTGAAAGTCCAAGGCTTTCAGTAAAGTTAAGCCAGAGTCTCGGATGATCAGCAATTCCTGTCTTATATCCTTCTTCATCAGCTAAGTTCTCAAGAAGTATCTGTCTTGTTTTAACATCATCACAATTTGAATGAACACAACTTACAAATCTCGGAAAATGCTTTACAAAATGGTAGTATTGTTTGGCATATTCCTGAAGTTCATTAAGAGTTAATTTACCTTCATTCCACTTCTGATAAAAAGGATGATCAAGAAGACTTCTTTTTTTGATAGTCGAATCTACTTCTTCTACGAATTTTTCTTTAGATAACATATTTTTATTATTATTTAGATTTATTTAAGTTTTTAAAAATTATTGCCTTAAAATTAAGCAATATATAAACAATTATAAATAGATTACTTAAGTTTTTTATTCAATTGGTTTGAACAGTCTCTTCAGCATAATCACTGATCGGATTACAACTGCAGACAAGATTCCTGTCTCCATATGCATTATCAACCCTTGCAACTGAAGGCCAGAATTTATAACTGTCAGCAAACTTTATCGGAAACGCTGCTTTGTTTCTTGAATATCCATGTTTCCAGTTATCATCTGCAATCCTCGCAGAAGTATGAGGCGCATTTTTCAAAACATTATCAATAATATCTGATTCACCATTTTCAATTTCCCTGATCTCTTCTCTGATAGAAGTCATAGTATCACAGAATCTGTCGAGCTCAGTTTTGTTTTCACTTTCAGTCGGCTCTACCATCAAAGTACCAGGTACAGGAAACGAAACTGTAGGAGCATGAAAATTATAATCCATTAACCGTTTTGCAATATCTTCAACTTCAACTTTTGCAGAAGTTTTAAATTCACGCATGTCAAAGATAAGTTCATGAGCAACTCTCCCCTCTTTACCTGAATAAAGAGTTTTGAATTGTGAAGTAAGTTTTGCTTTAATATAATTTGCGTTGAGAATGGCAATCTTAGTTGCATCGGTAAGTCCTTTTGCCCCCATCATTTTAATATAAGCATATGATATAATCAGAATACTTGCACTTCCCCAAGGTGCAGATGAAACAGCAGTGATCGATTCATTACTGCCAATTTTTATGACAGGATGATCAGGAAGAAATGGAGCTAAATGTTCTGCCACTCCGATTGGTCCCATACCAGGACCACCGCCTCCGTGCGGAATACAAAATGTTTTATGAAGATTAAGATGACAGACATCTGCGCCGATGATAGCAGGACTTGTAAGTCCGACCTGTGCATTCATATTTGCACCGTCCATATAAACCTGTCCGCCATTATCGTGAATAATTTTGCAAATATCTTTTATCGTCTCTTCAAAAATTCCGTGAGTCGAAGGATAAGTTACCATTAGTGCTGCAAGATTATCTTTATGTAATTCAGCTTTTGCCTTAAGGTCATCTACATTTATATTTCCATTGGCATCACTGCTTACGACAACTACTTTCATACCTGCCATAACTGCGCTGGCGGGATTGGTGCCGTGAGCTGAAGAAGGAATAAGACAGATATTTCTATGAAGATCACCGTTTTTAATATGGAATTGTCTGATAACCATTAGTCCGGCATATTCTCCCTGTGCGCCTGAATTTGGCTGCATAGAAATAGAATGAAAACCTGTAATCTCTTTCAAATCCTTTGAAAGTTCATTAATAATCTCAGCATAACCTTCTGCCTGATCCAGCGGAGCAAATGGATGTATATCACTGAATCCCGGAAATGAAAGTCCTACCATCTCTGCAGTTGCATTAAGTTTCATGGTACAAGAGCCGAGCGGTATCATGCATGTAGTAAGAGAAAGATCTTTATTCTCCAACCCTTTCATATACCTGAGCAATTCTGTTTCAGTATGATATGAATTAAATACCGGATGAGTAAGATATTCACTTAACCTTTTTATTTCAGAAGGAAAAGAAACATCAGATTCAATGTCGATTGAGTTTATGTCAATTGAATTTATTTTTAGAAACTCGGAGAATACATTTACTATCTCTTGTATATCTTTGAATTCAGTTAATTCATTTATAGAAATCCCAACTGCATTATCGAAGTATCTGAAATTAATTTTATGTGACTCAGCAATATTTTTTAGATCGTTTAATTTGTCTTTATGTTCAGACATATCTATTTTCAGAGTATCGAAATAAATTTTATTCATCTGATTCAGCCCAAGCATTTTTAATGAATGGTCAAGAAGGACAGTAAGAGAATGAATTCTCTCAGCGATCATTTTCAAAAGCTTTGGTCCGTGATATACAGCGTACATACCTGCCATTACAGCAAGAAGCACCTGTGCAGTACAAATATTACTTGTAGCTTTTTCTCTTTTAATATGCTGCTCGCGAGTTTGCAAAGCCATTCTGTATGCTTTGTTTCCGTCAGCATCAATGGAAATTCCTATAAGTCTTCCGGGTATATTTCTTTTGAATTTTTCCTTAGTTGCAAAATAAGCAGCATGCGGACCGCCGTAACCCATTGGAATTCCGAGTCTCTGTGTAGAACCTACAACTGCATCCGCACCGATCTCGCCCGGAGGAGTTATAAGTGTAAGACTCATTATATCAGCAGCAGCAATTATAAAAATATCTTTTGATGCAGCATTTTCAAATAGTTTCTTATAATCTTTTATTTCGCCGTTGCTGTCAGGATACTGGACAATTATTGCAAAGACATCTTCAGTCAGTTCCGATTCTGTAATATCAGCAAGCCTTACTTCTATGCCGACAGGTAAAGCTCTCGTTTTAATGACATCAATTGTCTGAGGAAAACAGTCTTTTGAAACTAAAATAGTATTAGCTTCTTTTTTGCCGGGAGCTTTATGATGATTAAACATCAGCATACCTTCAGCTGCTGCTGTTCCTTCATCGAGTAGAGATGCATTTGAAATTTCCATAGCAGTCAGATCCGATACCATAGTTTGAAAATTAATAAGTGCTTCAAGTCTTCCCTGAGATATCTCCGCCTGATACGGAGTGTACTGTGTGTACCAGCCCGGATTCTCGAGAATATTTCTTTGAATCACGGGAGGTGTAACGGAAGGATAGTAACCCATTCCGATATAAGATTTATAAATTTTGTTATTAGAAGCAGTTTCTTTAAGACCTTTTATAAAGTTAAATTCGCTGAGAGGTTCATCAAGATGAAGTTCTTTTTCATTTCTGATATGTGCGGGGACGGTCTGATCTATTAAATCATCTAAAGAAGAAACGCCGATCAATTCAAGCATTTCTTTAATTTCTGTTTCATCAGGACCGATATGTCTGTTCACAAATCTGTCTGGATTCTGAAAGTTTACCATATATATAGTGTGTATAATATTTTGAGTTGTAAAAGGATGTAATATAAAATTTATTTACTGCAAACTAAATTCTAAAATCGGGGGATTTTTGATTTTTGGTGAATAATTCTTTTGGCAAAATTAAAAATGATCATTATTTTTAAAAATCAGTAAGACCTTCTGTCACGACTTTCTTAATTCATTTAAGTCACCTTCCCATTTTATCTTACCAAACTTTTCAAGTAATTTTCTACTTTTAAAGGATTTAATATATTTTCTAAGTGCAATTTCAACAATCTCTTTCTTATTGGAAACATTACTTAATTTAAGTGCTTCATCAATAAGCTTCTCGTCTATTTCGATGTTAGTTCTCATATTAAATTATAATATTAATTTAATTTTCATACACAAAATAAATTAATTCATACACGTTATCAATTTATAAAATTAATCAAATCAAATATATTTAACATTGTGATATGAGAGTAGAGTTTTTAAAATACTTTAAGAATTTTAAATCAATAGAAAAAAAATATTCCACCTCTTTTCGAAATGGAATATTTTAATTATGTAAAATTTAATTTCTTATCTTACTTACTTTATGAATAATAGTCACTAACTATTTAATTACTACCATTTTTTTTGTAGCAACAAAATCCCCTGCTGTCATCCTGTAAAAATATGCTCCGCTTGAAAGATCAGCTGCATTGAATTGTATCTTATAATATCCCGCCGGCTTTATCTCATTCAGTAATGTTTTCACTTCACGCCCTGTAATATCATAAATAATAATAATGATTAATCCATCTCTTAGCTGATCATAATTTATCGTTGTCACAGGATTGAAAGGATTCGGATAATTCTGTGAAAGATCATATTTAT
>JBATSB010000012.1:0-28845 GCA_049293015.1 Ignavibacteria bacterium | reverse complement strand
GACAGATGGTAGGAGCAAAAGAAGTAAAATGTTCTGAATTTGGACAAGAGATCATTGATCATTTTGATTGATCTTTAAACCGTATTATTAAGAAAATATATTTGAAAGTATTTTCTCAATTTATATTAACAACTAATTTATTTAATTTAAGAAAAACTAAAAAAGGAAAATTTATCATGTTTAAAAAATTATTACTAGCAGCATTTTTATCAGTTGGAATATTTTGTATTCAAAATATTGCTTCATCACAGGATGATCCTGCAACAAATGACTCTAAAGAAAGCAAAACTGAAGACATTAAAAAAGCTGATACTGATGCTACGGAAGAGAAATCTGATCAGCCGGAAGGAATTAAAATGGAAGATGGAATTCTGTACGGTAAAAATTATGAAGAAGGAATGGAAGTGGTGGAATTTACAGATCTGATGAGTAATCCCTCTGAATACAAGGACAAAACAGTACTTGTAAAAGGAAATATTTCAGAAGTATGTCAAAAAGCCGGATGCTGGCTTGTATTGTCCGACGGCAGCAATAGTTCGAGAGTTACTACACTTCATAATTTTTTCGTTCCTAAAGATGCTACCGGTTCTCAGGTAATTGTTTTGGGTAAATTCATTGAGGCAGAATTAACCGAAGATCAGGCAAAACATTATAATGAGGAATCAAATAATCCAAAAGCTGATGAAGATATAAAGGGTACTGTAAAAGTATTTGAAATTGAAGCTGACGGTGTTAAAATTCTTAATACTTCAGATAAGAATTAACAGATCAGATTTAACATATAATATATTTTTAAAGCCCGTTAAAGCGGGCTTTGTTATTTTATCAAAAACCGATTGTAATTTTTTATGAAAAAAGATAAACTCTGGAAAGTGATCTCTACTGAAAAAGGATTCAAAGGAGACTGGATAAACATTGATCTGGACAGGATAGAATTACCTGATAAAAAAGAGATCGTTTTTGAAGCGATTAAATTTCAAAGAAACGGAGCAGGTATTGCAGCTCAAAATGCTGAAGGGAAATATGTACTTGTTAAAAATTACAGATATATAAATGACTTCGAAAGCTGGGAGATCCCTGCCGGTACAATTCATCCTGATATGGAACCGTCTGAATGTATCCTCGAAGAGTTAAAAGAAGAAGCCGGTTGCGTTGCTGAAAAAAATGATCTGAAATATCATGGTTATTATTTTCCATCCATCGGATCGAGCGATCAGAAATTTCACTGTTTTACAGCAAGTAATGTAAAACAGATTACAGAAAAATTTGATACTAATGAAATTATAGAAACTGGATGGTTTTCAAAAGATGAGATACTTCAAATGATATCGGATGGAATAATAAAAGACGGCTTTAGTATTTCTTTGCTGATGAAAAGTATTTTTATGACTCCTTAAAGTCCTTTTTGATTTCCTCAAAATCTTCTTCTTTTGGAAAAAGCATAATCATAGAAATAGCAGAGAAAACTGCGCCAATAGAAGCATAAAGAATATTACCGTTGACAAATAGATTTGTAGTTATACAAAACAAAGCTGAGAAGTCAACAATCATAAATGGAATAATATGTGCATTAAAATATTTAGTAGTAAAGTTTGAAATATTTGTACTCTTTAATAAATTCTTTCTAATATAAAAGGAAATCGGAATGAGAAAAATGATCTGAATTAATGATAACAGATTTACAGTTTCAAAATCTTTTATAAAATAGCTGTCAGCAACAAAAATTCCGGCAAGGTAAATGATCACAATTCCTAAAGTGATAGCAATTCCCAGTATTTTTGTTCTTCTGACTACAATAACAAATTCGACCTGCTTAACAAGTAAACTATTCCTCGGATCTTTGCTCAAATTAAAATTTATAAAGTTTATAAAATTGTTTGTGTTCCAAATTAACATTATTTTTACAAAATGAAAAGTACAGACAGGATAAACAATATCGGCTCGGCAGGAGATGAAGATACAGAATTGCATGATTACGTCTCACTTATCAGACCTAAAAAGTTCAGAGATTTTATCGGTCAGGAAAAAGTAAAAAGTAATCTTAAAGTGTTCATTGACAGCTCGAAGAAATTAAACGAAACCCTTGATCACGTTCTTTTTACAGGACCTCCCGGACTTGGCAAGACGACTTTAGCGAATATTGTATCAAATGAACTTCAGTCAAATATTATTTCCACATCAGGACCAGTTATAGAAAGACCGGGTGATCTGGCGGGAATGCTGACGAAGCTTAAAAAAAATGAGATACTTTTTATTGATGAAATTCACAGGATACCCAAAGTAGTAGAGGAGTTTTTATATTCGGCAATGGAGGAATTCAAGCTGGACATTATGATAGATCAGGGACCGGCAGCACGCAGCATTCCGATAAAGCTGGAAAAATTTACACTTGTGGGAGCTACTACAAGGCAGGGTCTTCTGTCATCTCCGATGTTAGACAGATTCGGAATTAATTGTCATCTCGATTATTATCAGACAGAAAATTTAATTGACATTGTCAAAAGATCAGCAAAAATACTTAATATAAATATTACCGAAGAAGGTGCAGTGGAAATTGCGAAAAGAAGCAGGGCAACTCCGCGGATTGCTAACAGACTTTTGAGAAGGACACGAGATTTTGCTGTCGTGAAAGGAGACGGTTCTATTGGTAAAGAAATTGCTGATTATGCTTTATCATCTCTTGATGTGGATGAATTTGGTCTGGACAAAATGGACAAGAAAATATTGGAAACAATTATATTTAAATTCGGTGGAGGACCAGTCGGATTGTCAACTATAGCAGCTTCTATCGGCGAAGATCCCGGGACGATTGAAGATGTGTATGAACCATTCCTAATGATAGAGGGTTTCATCAAACGCACTCCCAAAGGAAGGGAAGCTACAGATCTCGCTTATAAACATCTTAAAGTGACACGAAGAAAAAAAATGAAAGATGAAAAAAGTTTGTTTGAATGAATAATCAATTTTTATAATTTTTAAATTTATGAAATCAGGAAATAAAATTTTTAAAGAAGTACTGATAATATTTTTTATCAGTCTTATGGTTGGGCTTGTTGCAAATAAAATAAGTTCTAAAGGAATTCCGCTATTGAGGGATGACAGTGACAGATTTGCGATCGATACAAATGTTATAAAACAGGGCGAAGGGAAACAACCTGAAAAAGTTTTGACTAAGGAAGGTTTTGTAAAGCCTCAGAACATTACTGTAGAAATTGCTAAAAAGCTTTTCGATGAAAACGTAATCTTTATTGACGGAAGAGAGCCGCATGAATTTGCCGAAGGTCATATCAAAGGATCTATAAATATTTCTTATAAAGAATTTATAGAAAAATCTCCTGAAGAGAGACAGAAAATGATGGGAGACCTTGACAAGGAAAAAACAATTGTTTCATACTGTGGCGGCGGAGACTGTGAGATCAGCATTGATAATGCATATGAAATGGCAAAGATCGGTTATAACGATATCAAGATATATCTCGGTGGTTATCTTGAGTGGAATGAACTTGGTTATCCTGTTAATAAATAAACTAAATTAATGAAACTACTTTCAAATAAATATTTTTTACTGATTCTCAGAGTCATAGTCGGAGGCGTATTCATTTATGCTTCTTTAGATAAGCTGATGAATCAGGAAGAATTTTCAAGAGCTATATATAATTACAAATTCCTGCCCGAGAGTCTAATAAATATTTTTGCAATTGTAATGCCATATCTGGAATTATTCTGCGGTATCTTGCTGATATTAGGAATTTTTAAAGGAGGCAGTTCTTTTATTATAACTGTTATGCTTTTTATATTTATAATTGCATTAACTCAGGCATATTTTCGCGGGCTTGACATAAGCTGCGGATGTTTCTCTCTTGAAACTGTAAGTCAGAAGAGTGATATTTTGCAAAGAATTTTTGAAGATATATTGCTTGTTATATCTTCAATTATTATTTTTACAAAGAGTTTAAAACCAAAAAATACAAATAACAATAATAATATTAACATTTCTAACAATAAGGAGAAAATAAATGAGTAATTTAATTCAAACAAAAACAGCAAAAACAGTTTATTTCGTTTTTGGAATTTTTATTATTTCTGCAGTAATGTTCTTTTTAATGAACAATTCAAAGATTGCAGCTTCCGGCAGTACTTCAAAAATAGTATTTGAAAGTGAAGTTCATGATTTTGGAACAGTAGCACAGGGACCTCAATTAGAGTATTCGTATAAGTTTACCAATAAAGGTAAAGGAAGTCTTGTGATTGAAAAAGTTCAGCCATCTTGCGGATGCACAGGTGCAACTACAGACGGAAAGAATGAATATTTAAAAGGAGAAAGCGGAGAAATTAAAATCACATTTAACACTCAGGGAAGACAAGGAAGACAGGAAAAGCAAATTATTGTTTTTACAAATGATCCTGAATCTCCTCAAAAAACTTTAAGACTTTCATGTGAAATAGATCCAAACCTTAAGTAATCTCAAAAGAAAAATTTTATTTGCAGGGATTGTTTTACAATTCCTGCATTTTTTTTTATTAACTATATTTAAATAATATGAAATATTTAATAACCATTTTATTTACTGCCTCTTTATTTTTAAATGCTTTTGGCAATCCGAATTATACAAACCAGAATTTAGAAAAAAATTCAGATCAATATGACCACTCAGAACTTTTCAAATATAATTCTGCTAAAACCAATAATCCGGATGCAGGTATTAAAGACAAAGTCAGTGACGCAATAATTCTTAATGTAGATAAAGATATTTTAAATAATATTTTTTCTGAAAAAACTTACAAACTTAATTTAAAGATACCTGTTTCAGGATCTGATTTTGTAAATGCAGAACTGGAAAGATTTGATGTACTTTCAGATGATGCAATCCTTGTCAGTAAAGGTGCATCAGGTGAAACTCCTTTTTCAACAGAAGGACTTATACTTTCTTACAAAGGAAAAGTAACAGGTGCTGATGAATCACTGATCTCAATTTCTATTTACGACGGAAAAATTATCGGTCTTATGAAATCGAAAAATGAGACTTTTGTACTTGGTAATCTGACTGACAGATATAATAAGGATACTGAAGATTATATTTTATATCGTGAAAGTAATTTAAAAAACCGACATGGTGTAAAATGCGGCTCTGAGGTTTTTGGAGTGCCTGATGAAATAATCAGCAGAATTCAAAATCTGAACGGACAACCTTTTGATGCAGGTACTTCGACATTACTCTCAGCGAATATTGCAATCGATGTTGATTTTTATACTTACGGCATTTATGGAAATTCAGTACCTAACGCTTCAGCTTATGCACTTGCATTGATGTCAGCAGCTTCAGCAGTTTATGCAAAAGATATGAACATCAGACTTTATGTAAATTATTTAAGAGTATGGACTGTACAGGATCCATATACTTCCAATAGCGGCAATACTTTACTGGATCAGTTCAGATTTGACTGGATAAATACACAGGGCAGTGTAACAAGAACAGTTGCTCATCTTATCAGTCGAAGAAGCAGTATAGATGTCGGGGGGATTGCTTATGTTAATGTACTTTGTAATACTTCTTTTGGATACGGACTCAGCTCTGTTCAGGGAAATATAGGACAGCTTCCAAATTATTCTTATGACGTTGTTGTAGTTGCGCATGAGCTTGGACATAATTTCGGATCTCCTCATACACATTCCTGCTCATGGGTTGGTGGTCCGATAGATTCCTGTTATTTTACCGAAGGTGGTTGTTACAATGGACCGCTTATTCCAACACAAAGTACAATAATGAGTTATTGTGATACTGAAGGTGGTACAGTAATAATGGATTTTGGAACACAGCCGGAAGCATTGATAAGAAATTCCGCTGAAAATGCTGCAGGATGTTTTGGTACAGCACCTCAGGTTTATACTGCATTTCCAAATGGCGGAGAGACTTTCAGAACGCTGACTAATACAAAAATATTCTGGGGGACATCAGTTACAGGAAATGTCAACATTGAATATACAACTGACAATGGCGGGAGCTGGACTTCAATAGCAAATAATGTTCCTGCTCAGCAAAGAGAATACAACTGGACAGTTCCATACATTGGATATACTAATCAGGCAAAAGTCAGAATATTAAATTCAGCAAATCTCAATGAAGGTGATACCAGTGATGCAGCTTTCAATATTATTCTTACCTATAATATAATGACATCTCTAAATCCTCCTACATTAGCGAGGATAGAAACGAATGCTCAGAATACAAATCTGAACAGATTCGACTGGACCAGTGCAGGTACACATCCCTCATTCAGATATAAAGTAAAATTCAGAAAGTTAGGAGCCGGAGGAGTTGATTATATATTTGATTCGGATAATAACGGAACTGATACTGTAATGAATGTAAGAAACGGAGTTCTTGATTCTATAGCATTACTGATGGGGACGGTTGGTGATTCTGTCAGATGTTCATGGAGAGGATGGGCTTACAACGGATATGATTCAGCTCAAACATCCAACAGTGCGATCCTGACTTTAATAAGAACTACGGTTGGTATTAATCAGATTTCATCAGTCCTTCCTGAGAAATTCGATCTTGGAAATAATTATCCAAACCCGTTCAATCCGGTTACTAAGATTAAGTTTGATGTAGCAAATACGCAGCAGGTAAAAATAATTATTTATAATAATCTCGGAAAGAAAATATCTGAGCTTGTAAATAACAAATTGCAGCCGGGAGTTTACGAAGTGAATTTCAACGGAGCAGATATGTCAAGCGGAGTTTATTTTTATACTATGGAGACGAGTGATTTTGTAATGACTAAGAAAATGCTGCTGATCAAGTAAAGAGCAATTAAAAATTAGAAATTTAGAATTTTTCATAAACGCAATGTCCGGGTAAATCCGGACATTGCGTTTTTTATTTATATAAATATGAGTCGTTGAAAATGTTTAAAAAGTTTTATCGTATAAATCTATAAATTCAAAATCTGCTTCAAAACATTTTGGAGTACCAACAACGGCTCGAAGAAGATAGCTTTTTCTTAAAAACAAAGAATGAAAAATATTTATTTCTTTAAAAAAGCTCTGAACATTTTAAGTAAGCAATTTTGAAAATAAATCAAACCTTTAACAATATTTTACACACCCAAGGAACAGGCTAGCTTTTACCCCTTTTTAAGTTTTTATTTTTTCATTTACACAAAATATTTTACACACCCTCTGACGGGGATATTATTTCACCGTTTTTGGTGTTCCAAAAAGTTTATATACTGACCATGAATTTACAACCTCACCCTATTAAACTTTTTGTTGACCAACAACCAAATCTGCTTTTCAGCAACTCATATCAAATTTAAAAATAACCCTTCACCGACTTACAAATTTCTAAAAACTTATCTGTAAAATTAGTATAGAAAATACTCATTGGATTTTATATAATGCTAAACATTCTATAAGATTAATACATCAATTAAAAGATCATGATCAATAAATATAAAAAGAAGGCGGCTGAACTTTTTAAAAATAAAGTTAAGCTTACTTTGAGAGATAATGGATTTACACAGAACTTCCTTCCTTATGATAAAACTAAAAATGAATATGTTATAAAACATTCTAAAATTGAATATCCGGTGTGCGATATAGGACTTCCGATTCCTCCTGCTGAATTAAGAATTGGTTATGAAACAAATGATGAAACTTATATTAAAAATTCCAGAAATGACATCAGCAATATGGTGAGTATTCTTGAGAAATCTGATTTCAGGATAGAAGGGAATAAAAAAATTCTAGATTTTGGATGCAGTTCGGGAAGAATGATAAGAAGTCTGAAGCCGTATGCAGAGACCTGCGAAATCTGGGGAACGGACGTTAGTGCAGATCATATTTACTGGAACAATAAATATCTTAATCCGCCATTCCATTTTGCCACTACGACTTTCAATCCTCACCTGCCATTTGAAGACAGATATTTTGATCTAATATATTCCGGATCAGTATTCACTCATATCGATAATTTGATAGAGGCATGGCTTCTTGAACTTAAAAGAATTCTTTCACCCGAAGGAAGACTGTATATTACAATTCATGAAAATCATACTTTAGAAATGATCACAGGTAATGAAGGCTTTCCACTAAATAAATATTTCAGTACTCAGCCATTATTTGAAGAAGCAAAAAATGATTACGACTTTTTTGTTTTTAACAGAGCAAAATCACCTCAGGTATTTTTTGATATGGATTATTTTAAAAAAATGATAAGTCCAGTATTTGAGATCCTGTCGGTAAATTATGAGTCTTACAGTTATCAGACTGGTGTACTGCTGAAAAGGAAAAGTTAATATTCTAAAAACTAAGATATTTTAAATAATTTTATGGCGGAATAAACTATAAGTATAATAGAAATTAACATTGAAAATTGTTAATTTAGAAAAAAAATTATTATGATAAAATTTTATTCAGTCTTATTTCTAATCCTTTCACTATCATTTACAAAAGAAATTCATGCGCAATGGTCATCAGATTCTACAATGAATCTTAAGATCAGTGATTTGAACGGAGAGCAGGCATTACCAAAAACTTCTCTGACAGCTGACGGCGGATGTTATATCAGTTGGTTTGATAATAGAAACGGTAGTTATGCTGTGTATCTTCAAAAACTAAATGCACAAGGTGTAAAACTTTTTCAGTCAGACGGTATTCTCATCAGTGGAAATCCGCAAAGTTCTTCCCTTGTTGACTGGGACATGATCACGGATAATGAAGATAATGCAGTACTGGTTTTTACTGACACAAGAAACGGATCCAATATAAATCCATTTGCTTATAAAATTAGTCCTTCAGGAAATTTTCTGTGGGGGAATAACGGTGTCACACTTGCTTCAGATCCAAATACATTCCAGCCAAATCCTAAAGTCATCCAGGCATCTGATTCAAATATTGTAGTAACTTGGGTGTATAGTTCGACTCCAAATAAAATAGCATTTCAGAAATTATCTCCTGCAGGTGCAAAGCTCTGGGGAGCTGATCCGGTATATGTGGAAGGAGGTGCTTCGGAGAATTATACTTATCCTGCTCTTGCAACTTCTGACAACGGTTCTGTTATCGCATTGTGGTCAGGATATACAGGTTCATTTTTAAATCCAGGAAATTACAGATTATACAGCAGGAAAATATCCCCGGCAGGTTCTACATTATGGCAGGATACAGTTTACAGTCTAGGCAGAGTAACAGGATTTTTTGTGCCAAAGATTTTTACCGATAAAAATAACGGAGCAATATATGTATGGCAGGACGACAGAAATTCTGTTAACCTTCAAAGCTCTTATGTGCAGCATATAAATTCTGCAGGGCAAATTCAGTTTCCTTTAAATGGTTCGGAAGTTTCGACTTTATCAGGTAGTAATAAATTTGATGCATGGGCTTCTTATATGAATGTAACAGGTGAAACTTATCTGATCTTTAAGATGACAAATTCTCTACAAAGTCAGTTTGCAGTCTATGGTCAGAAATTATCTTCAAATGGCAGCAGACAGTGGAGCAGTGATGGAATAGCATTTCAGCCTTTTGGTCAGAATTCGATGGAAAGATTATTATGTTTTACACAGGATACATTAATAGTTTTTTCCTTTAATGAATCACTTTTTGGATCAGCAAATAATCAAATTAAATATTTTAACTCAGACAGAAATGGTGTTATGGGCTGGGGAGGATATATTCATGAACTGACAACCGGGAATTCGGAGAAGCTGAAACTTACAGGAGTTATAAACTCAAACTCAATGACGATGCTGGCATGGACTGACAGAAGATTAGACGGCGGTGGGGTTTATGCACAGAATGTAAATTCGAACGGCTCTCTTGGAAATACTACCGGTATAAATTTAAATTATTCTGAATCTCCCGAAGGTTTTAAACTTTGGCAGAATTTTCCTAATCCTTTTAATCCAAAGACAGTCATAAATTATGAAATACAAAACACAGAATTGGTTTCTTTAAAAGTATTTGATGTATTAGGAAATGAATTAATGACAATAATTAATAAGAGACAAAATGCAGGTGCCTATTCGGTAGATTTCGACGGAAGTAATTTCTCCAGCGGTGTTTATTTCTATAGACTCGAAGCAGGGAAGTTTTCTGTGACGAAAAGTATGATACTTTTAAAGTGAAGTTAATAGTTAATAGTTAATAGTTAATAGTATTTTGGAGTAGCAGTTATTTTTCAAAAGTGAATTTATGTGTTTATCAATTATATGAAAGAAAAGATTAGCCAAAATGAAAATTTTGGTTTGCCTTCTATAAATTTTTAAAATTTCATGACATTATCCAACAAGAACAAGAGAAACATAAAATCCATTCTGATCTTTACAGGAATAATAGCCTTAGGTTCGGCTGTTAATGCTTATATGGAACATGGATTTGAAATTTCATGGATACTTTATGATGTTTTAATAGGGATTACATTTGGATTAATAATTGGATTAACGGAGATCTATTTTTTTGAAAGAAAGTTCAGAAGAGTTAATTTTACAATTCTTTTGATTATACGAACTGTTTTTTATGTCATCATTGCAGCATTAATAATAATTTTGATAGCAGCTTCTGACTTTGGTGAAAGCACTGATAAAATTTTGCATGATGCAATGCATGATAAGAATATCAGGGGAATTCTGGAAAGTGAAGATTTCAACGAGATCATACTTTACACAGTTGTATTAAGTTTTATCATAAATTTTATCCGCCAGATAAATCATCTTTTAGGACAGAGAGTACTTCTTAATTATGCCGCAGGAAAATATCATTCGCCAATAGAAGAAGATCTTATTGTAATGTTTCTTGATCTGAAATCCTCTACTACTATTGCCGAAAAATTAGGACTGATAAAAAACCACAGATTCCTTGATGATTTTTTTTATGATCTGACTGATCCGATACTCGAAAGTAAATGCAGAATTTATCAGTATGTAGGAGATGAGATAGTAATAGTCTGGAGAATTAAAGACGGTGTAAAAAATCTGAACTGCATTAATTTATTCTGGGACATTGTGGATGAAATAGACAGTAAGAAAGATATTTATTTAGAAAAATACGGTGTGTATCCTGAATTCAAAGCCGGTATTCATAGTGGAAAAGTTATTACAGGTGAAATAGGTTATATAAAAAAAGATATAGTTTATCATGGAGATACAATGAATACTACTTCCCGAATTCAGTGTGAATGTAATACACATAGTAAAAAATTACTGATATCTGGTGAACTTTTAGATAAACTGAAAATTAATTCAAAGTTTAAAGTTGAAGAAATAGGGTCAATTCTTTTGAGAGGTAAAGAAGAGGGGATAGATTTGTATTCGATAGAAAAATTTGAAAAATCTAAAAAGAATTGAAAATATATATTGTATTATTTTATAACGAACCTCACTTTGTTTAAAAACTAATGAAGAAATCAGGATCACATTTTCTTACACCAATTTACTTATTAATAATTTTTTTTATTTTTTCAAATTCTTTCGTATTTGCTCAGTCTGATATCTTAAAATTAAAAATAAAATCTGAATCAAATTATTCAGCTCCATTTACACAACAGACTTCGGGAAGCGGACTTTCAGTATTTGCATTACTGTTTCCACTGAATCCCATTCTTTTGATTGAAAATGAAAAATTTTATGTGGGGATAACAAAAGAATTTTCTTTCGGTAAATTTCCATTTGGCAGGGCTGCAGTTGAATATTCTCTGATATTCAGAGAGACACATGTCAATCAACTTAGATTATCATATAACTTTGACATTCCACTTGTGACGGGAGATTTTGCGGCAATTATGGTTTCTGCCGGCGGAGGATACTTTACAGATTTTGATAAGAAAGGTTATTTCCCTCAAGCATCTTTAGCATTACTTCTCCCTGCATCTGAGACTTTTACAGCAAATGTTTATTTTAAAACCAGGTACACCATTATGGATGATAAATCAAAATCGAATATTTTTGATATAACTTTTGGTTTAAGTGCAGCAATTTATTTTTAATTTGAAAAACAGACAAAGTAATAATATTAATTTAAAAAGATACGATAGACAAACCATTCTAAAAGAGATAGGTGTATCAGGTCAGGAAAAATTAATGAAGGCTTCTGTATTAGTGATCGGTGCAGGCGGTATAGGATGTCCGCTTCTTTCATATCTCTCTGCAGCAGGTGTCGGTAAAATTGGTATTGCAGATTATGATAAAGTAGAATTAACAAATTTGCACAGACAGGTCTTATACTATGAAGATCAGACTGGCAGATCAAAAGCATTCTCAGCCTCAGAAAATCTTTTGAAAATGAATTCAGAAACTGAATACAAAGTTTTCGAAACTTCTATAGGGAAGTCAAATGGTAAAGATATAATTTGTGAATTTGATATCATTGCAGATGCCACCGATAATTTTAAATCCCGCTACATAATAAATGATCTTTGCGTGACGAACAATAAACCGTTTGTCTGGGGTGCTGTAAATAAATTTGAATTACAGGTTGCAGTTTTCAATTATAATGGCGGAGCTACTTTCAGATGTGCTTTTCCGGAGAACTTTACTAATATTAATATTCAGAATTGTGAAGAGCAAGGTGTGATCGGTCCTGTACCAGGAATGACGGGAATGCTTATGGCAGCAGAGGTTATAAAAATTATAACAGGTAGCGGTGAAGTCTTATCTGATCAGATTTTAATTGGGAATATTCTTAGATCAGAATTTAAAAAGTTCAAAATAAAAAGAGATCCTGCGCAGATTAAAAAAGCATTTGAAGGATCTTAAAAAAATAATAAATTAATTTATCCTGAATAATGAGGAAAGATAAATTGCAGTTTACTCCGCAGAGTCCGAAGATCAAGTGACTCTGTGGAAACGAAATTTTTATTGATTAATTCTTTATTCCTAATTTTTAATTCTCAATTAACTATAACTCCTTCTATCAAACCAAATGGTTCATCTGTAGGAATGAATATCTCGTTATTATTTTCAATCCCAAATCTTTCCAGATCAAACTTCAGATAATGTTTGTTTGGCATAGATAAAAATATTTCTTTTACCTCGGGACATTTTTCTGTCACTTTTTTACCACATTCATAAAGAGTATGCTGTACAGAAAGGCTGTTATGATCTGCAAAAGTAATGAGTATAATTCTTCTTACTTCATTACTGACCTTTTCATAATCAATACCGGTTGAATTATATTTCCATTCAGCTTTTATACTTGTAGAAAAAACTCTGTCGTTTGTTTCAGGCAGTGTGGTGTATTTATCCTTTATATAACCTTCAAATCCTGAGTTAGTAGTTTTGAGAACCAGCAGATCTTTTAAACCTGATCTGATGCTGACTTTATCTTTGTTCAATTTTACTTTGCATGTTTTTACTTCAAGTCCCGGACATATAAAGGAGTGATCATGAAATTCAGGATTAGCTTCCTTGTCAGAAGAAATGTTGATTCGTTTCCATATCTTTTCTTCAGCATTAATTTTGACTTCACTGATCTGTTCATTATTGTTTAAAAAATATTTCCCCGTAAACATACAGAATTCTTCAATAGAATTTACAGGGTTTTCTTTTGCGAGAATATATAATGTGTTCTTGATTGTATCTGTGGGAAGGACTTTACTGTTGTCTCCGTTTAAGTGAACATCATCAAAGTCACCTTTGAGCTGTACATTTATTTTCATTTCAACAATATTGTGAATTTTGTTTTCACGTTTAACTTTTAAAATCCTGACATTAGATTTTCCGTAGTTGTTACTTTTTAATTTTGCTGACATATTAGTTTATTTTTTTTAATAATATAACTGTTAAGATTATTTTTTTACAGACTGAAAAGTAATGTGATTGTAATTGAAGGAAATTTACCCCTAGAGAAAATCTTTGAGCCTATATTCATTGAGGTAAATTATATTTTCACTAGTACTCAATCTCCGAATATTGATTCAGTCTCCACATATCCGCAGAGCACGAGACTCTGCGGGAACAAAAGGTAAATTTATTTTTCACTAGTACTCAATCTCCGAATATTGATTCAGTCTCCACATATCCGCAGAGTCCGAAAAGCACGAGACTCTGCGGAAACAAAATACTCTGCGGAAACATAGATTTTTCACTAGTACTCAATCTCCGAATATTAATACAGTCTTCGCATATCCGCAGAGTCCGAAGAGCACGAGACTCTGCGGGAACATAAAATATTGATTCAGTCTCCACATATCCGCAGAGTCCGAAAAGCACGAGACTCTGCGGGAACAAAAATGTGCTTTTTAAATGCCTTTGAATCTTAGAGTCTTAGAGCCTTTGAGGCAAAAAATATACGCAGATGAAATTTTCAATTGGTTTGTTATTCAAATTATTTGAAATTATTTTTACCGAATGAAATTTGGCATAAAAAGCAAAAATGTTCTCATCGGAAATGAGATGAAGGATGCATGTGTAATTATTGAAAATGGAAAAATTTCTGACATACTTTTTCCTGATTCAGATGGAAATTTTGATCTAGATAATTCTTTTGAAACAGAAGATCACGGTGAACTTGTAGTTATGCCTTCTCTGATAGATACTCATGTGCACATAAATGAACCGGGTCGTGAAGAATGGGAGGGATTTGAAACTGTTACGAAAGCCGCTGCAGCAGGTGGTATTACCATGCTTGTCGACATGCCGTTGAACAGTGATCCGGTGACAATTGACAAAAATTCTCTTGATCAGAAAATTAATTCGGCAACAGGAAAGCTTTATACGGATGTCGGATTTTATGGTGGTGCTGTTCCTGAAAATATGAATGAACTGAACTTGCTTTATAAATGCGGTGTCTTTGGATTTAAATCTTTTATGGTAGATTCAGGTCTTAATGAGTTCAGACATGTCACGGAAAATGATCTTGAGAATATTCTTAAAGAATTAGATTTAGCAAAAGATGTTCCTCTTCTGATTCATGCAGAGACAGACTGTGGGTTTGATGAGAAAAAATATTTAAGTGATCATTCGTTTTCTTCATTTTTAAATACACGTCCGAGAGAATGGGAAAATAAAGCAATAGAAATTCTCATAAGACTTTCAAAAAAATATGACAGGCACATACATATTGTTCATCTCTCTTCATCAGATGCACTTGATATGATCAGAAAGGCAAAGACTGATGGAATTAAAATAACAGTTGAGACCTGTCCTCATTATTTGTATTTTAGTTCTGAAAAAATTAATGATGGAGATACAAGATTCAAATGTACGCCGCCGATCCGGGAAAATGAAAATAGAGAAAAACTTTGGGATGCCGTTAAAGACGGGATGATCGACATGATAGTGAGTGATCATTCTCCGTGTACTGATGAACTTAAATGTTTTGAAGACGGAAATTTTAAAACGGCATGGGGTGGAATTTCTTCAATACAACTTGGTCTGTCTGCTGTATGGACTGAAGCTTTTGAAAGAGGATTAAATCTTTCGGATGTTTCGAGATTAATGAGCGCGAATCCTGCACGGTTAATTGGAATGGAAAATAGGAAAGGTAAAATAGAAATTGGGATGGATGCTGATATTATAATTTTTGATCCACAAAAAAATTTTACTGTTGATTGTAAAAAACTATTTCATAAAAATAAACTGACACCTTATGATGGTGAAGAATTACGGGGTGAAGTTATTGCAACATATTTAAGAGGAAATAAAATTTTTAATAATGGAAAAATTAATGAACATCCTCAGGGTAAAATAATTTTAAACAAAACTACATAATACAATTTTAATAATTTTATGAACGAAATTAAATCAGCAGGCTTCTCGGGATTGGTTGATCTTGCTTCAGAAAAGCTCGGTGGTAAAGCAATAAGTGCCAGTGATGAATTTTTTGCTCCAAAGGAAAATCTTTTAAAATCATCGAAGCCGGTTTTTATTCCGGATAAATATACTGACGATGGTAAATGGATGGACGGCTGGGAGTCAAGGAGGAAGCGAGTTGCCGGATATGACTGGTGTATAATAAAGCTTGGTGTACAGGGAATTATACAAGGGCTGGATATTGACACAGATCATTTTCTTGGAAATCATCCGCCTTTTGCTTCTGTCGATGCATGTCTTTCAAATAATAAAATTGTAAAAGAAAAAGAGTGGAAAGAAATTCTTGGAAAGACTCCATTAGAACCCGGAAGTCAGAATCTTATGCCTGTATCGGATGACAATATTTATAATATGGTGAGATTAAATATTTATCCTGATGGAGGAGTGGCGAGATTTAGAGTGTATGGGAAAGTGAAACCAAACTGGGGATTAAAAAAATATAATGATCTGATTGACCTTGCAGCATTGGTCAACGGTGGAAGGGTGCTAGTTTGCAATGACATGTTCTTCGGATCAAAAGATAATCTTATTTCTCCCGGTAGAAGTAAGTTCATGGGAGACGGCTGGGAAACTAAGCGAAAGAGAATTCCTGGATATGACTGGACGATAGTAAAATTAGCCTCTCCTGGCAAGATCATAAAGATCATAGTGGATACAAATTTATTTAAGGGAAATTATCCTGATAAATGTTCGATAGAAGGATGTTATAATACTAAAATATCTGATCATGAAATAACAGATCCTTCTGTTAAGTGGAAAGAGCTGCTAAAGAAAACTTCTCTCAAAGGTCATAAAGAAAATTTATTTGAAAATGAACTGACAGACATTGGAAGCATCACGCATGTCAGATTAAATATTTTTCCGGATGGGGGAGTGAGCAGACTGAGATTATTTGGGACGCCTGATTAAATTTGTTTTAGTGCATAAGATTTGTAGTGGAAAAAGTTAAAAAGTACTTTTGTTTTTTACAAATTTGGTCAATCCTTTTGCTCAGGGTTTAGCAAAAAAATATTATTTGACTGTAGCCGCAACCTTTAGGTTGCGTTGTAAATTTATTCCAAAAGGAATATTATAGATCACCAGATTAATTTTTATATAAAGGAAATACTGTTTTAAATAGAATTCAGATTCAATTTTTATAAGTCAAAGTTTGGCAATATAATACTAAGGTATTATTTGAAACGGAGTTTCAATTTCAAGTGCGTTCCCAATCTGGAGATTGGGAACGAGCATTAAAGAGGTATTTAAATTAAGATTCACAAAATTTCATGTACGACCACATTTTTCACTAATATAATGACTCAAGAAGATTTAAAAAAATGCTGCGGTTCGGAAAAGTGGGTGAGCGGAATGTTTAGCGAAACACAAGTCTTTTCGGTTGATGAAACTTTATCAAAAGCAGAAGAAATTTGGAATTTATTAAGTTCAGAAGACCGGCTTGAGGCATTTGAATATCATCCAAAGATCGGTGACATGAATTCTCTCAGAGAAAAGTATTCACATTCAAAAGATCTTTCTGAATCAGAGCAGTCAGGTGCGGCTGATGCAACTGATGAAATATTAATAGAGCTGGCAGAGATGAATGAAAATTATGAAAAGAAATTCGGATTTATATTCATAGTGTTTGCTACTGGAAAGAGTGCAGGAGAAATGCTTTCGATATTAAAAAAGAGAATCAATAATAATGCTGAAACAGAAATGAAAAACGCATCAGAGGAACAGTTAAAGATCACTAAATTAAGATTAAAAAATTATTATGAGTCAGATCACAACACACGTACTTGATACATCTTTAGGCAGACCCGGAAAAAATATCAAGGTCGAGCTTTTTCAAAAAGATGTAAAAGATTGGAAGTTAATCGCTGAAGGAATTACAAATGATGACGGCAGATGTACTGATCTTTTGCAAAAGTCAATTGTGCCTGAACACGGGATCTATAAAATTAAATTTCATACAGTAGATTATTTTAATTCTTCAGATACAAAAACCTTCTATCCATATATTGAGATCACATTTCAGATTTCGGATGATGAACATTATCATGTACCATTACTGCTGAATCCGTTTGGTTATTCGACTTATCGGGGCAGTTAAAAAAATATGCTGCATAAAAAATTTATTTATGCAGCACATATAACTGTTCAAAGACGTTTTGGAACATTAATCAGATTTAAATTTAATTTATAAAAGTTTTATCAGGGCAATTAATTTAGTCATTGGTAAAACAATTCCCCGGACTATTTTTTGTAGAGATTATCAGATCAAAGTCTTCTTTTGAAAGTGCTTTTGGTGTATAATTGATATCCTCTCTTTTAAGATTTCTGACAAATGCTCTCAGATGATTTTGAGATGCATTATCCAGACATTCGTATAACGCCTTTATAGTGGCATCGTTAGTTTTTGAAAAATTATCTCTCAGGTCTTTAATGTCATTCTCTTCTATCATAGCTCCGGCTCTGAAAGCATCACTCAGAGAATAGCTTCCGGTAAGAATAAAATCATTATATAGATCCTGAAGAGTTTTATTCGTAAATTCACCCGGGTTTTCATAATATTGATCTGCATTAATATCCATTACTTTTAACAGATTCAGAATGTGCTCCTGGTGAACTTTCTCTGCATTCATTATATTTTCAAAAACTTTGTGATTATATTTCTTGTACATCTCGCTGTAAATATCATAGGCAAGTTTTTCTTCTTCAAGTAAATAGAACAATCCTATTTTATCTTGCTCGGAAATCTGTGAGAATATATTTTTAGGAACTGTCATGATAAGTAAAGCTAAGACGAGTGAAGTTATTATGGTTTTCATTTTAATTTACCTCCCGGCTTTATGCCGTTTTATGTATAATAATTTCACTAAAAAATTATTCAGATGGTATGATGTGGGTCATTATTACTAAAAGAAGTGAAGAGATGAAGTGAGGTAAAAGTATATTTGCTGAAGTATAGTTGAGGAAAATTACTTGATCAGCACCATTCGCTTTGTATCAGTAAATCCCTGTGTATCGAGTCTGTAAAAATATACACCGCTGGAAAGGCTCATCCCTTTACCCTGTGGATTGAATGTAACTGAATATTTTCCTGCTGATCTGAATTCCTGTAACAGAGTATAAATCTCTCTGCCGGTAATATCATAAATTTTTATTGAGACATTTCCTGAAACAGGTAATTCAAAATTAATTTTTGTCTCTGGATTGAAGGGGTTTGGAAAATTCTGATCGAGACTGAATCTGTTTGGAATATTTTCCGAGAAATTATTTACAGAGACAATATCCTGAAGCGGATATGAAAATCTATTCCACTGGGAATTATTCTGCGGTACGAATCCTGAACTCGTCTGCGGAGCGGTAGTAAGCTGAAGCCCGCCTTTTCGGAAAATTTCAGTAGGGAAAGTAAGACCGCCGTCTGTGGAAATTTTTACAATAAGACTATCGATATTAAAATTATTATACTGTGCATAAGCATAATCAAACTCGACAGAGTCATCCTGTACAAGCATATCATAAACTTTTGAGTACATGGAATCTTTCTGACCGATGATATTATAATTAAAAAAATTCATGTAAACAGATTGAATACCGCCGATGGTCGGACCGTTAGCTCCTGAAAATTGTTTGAAAGTAATAAATCCGTCACGATTAAAAACCTTCCATCCAAGCGGAGGAAAAGCAGCTTCAAACAATTCAACATTTAAATCAGAAAATACAGAATCAAATCCTGTGACAGGCGGATAATATTTTCCCATTGGCGTACCAATTTGAAAAAGATCACTTTTACCCGAAACAGCTAAGACTGGCTCAGGTCTTTTTTTATTGATCACTATTTCACGACTTTTGGCGGAATTTAAAATTTCCCTGTCCACATTATCCTGTATGAATACAGTTGTATAAAGAACAGAATCGATCCATTCAGGATTTTTAAAATAAGTATATGTGAACTGTTGACTACCCGGATTTAGCTGTATCGGAATGCCGTTTGTGTCAGGATACATTTCTCTGAAAATATCATAGAACTGATTTTCACCGTTGGCAGCAGTTATATCAGCCCGGTATCTTTCTATTGCATTTATCCTGAGTCTGTAATCTCCTTTTGGCACAGGTGATAAAACATTTAAATCTATTATGCAATGGACTGAGTCACCAATGATCTGATCTGAAACTGTAAGTGAGACAGGTGTACCTGTATTAAATCTTGTATTATAAGGAGTATAAAGATTTGTACTGTCACCGTATGGAATTGCAGTTATCAAAACACCATCGACAAAAGTTGTCGGTACTCCCACCAAAAAGTAATAATCTTTTCTTGCGTCACTCTGAACCGGATTGAAAACATAAAAAGTATCAAAGCCGAGCGTACCTGTATGATACACGATAGTATTTACGGTCTGAATATTTGTATTTGAAAATGAATTCAGAAAAGTATTATTGTTTGCACAGGCGGGACTGGAGTTTGAAGAAAATTCTTCATACAAAACATTTCTTCTGTAACCTGGAAGAGCAATTGCACTCTGATTTAAAGTATCATTTGCATTATTAGAATCTAAACTATCTGTAACATATGCCTTGATATAATAACGGGTTCCGATGGAATATTCAAATTCAGGGAAAGTTACAAAAGAAGTCTGTCCCGGAGCGAGTCCATGTATCAAAGTATCCTTGAGATAATTTCCCGGATCAATTTTCATATGAACAGTGATCGTATCCGATGAATTACTTAATCCGATATTTGCGACTGAGAGAATGGGTGCTACAGTATCTGTTCCGGATGTATAAATAGAATAAACCGAATCAATTGGGAAATTTATTATTGATGTGACGGCAACATCATTTGAGATTCTTTCACCGGTGAGAACATTGTCTATATAAAGATTATTTCCATAGCCATTATAAGTAATGAATTGCAGCGCAATATCTCTTGATCCGGAAGTATTCTGAACGGTATTTAGCAGCTTGCTGCTAAATGAATAGGCAATGAATGCAGAAATAAGAATAAATAATATTGATAATTTTTTAAAAGACAAATTAAATTAAATATTAGTGAATCAGGCGATCTTAGTAATCTCTGTTTTTTTGAAATAGAATTTATAGAAAGAAAATTCAAGCATGGTAACAAGTATCAGAGTAATAGTATCTTTGGGAGTAAGGGTAATGACATTTCCCTGCTGAGCATAAAAGCCCGATATTTTCAAAAAGAAAAGCAATACAGAATTTACAGGTAAATTCATATTGTAACCAGTATCTGAAATAAAAAAACCGACAATGAGTTCGCATACAGTAAGTGAAACAGCAAATAAAGTTATGATAAATCCGAGATTCAGAAAAGCCTGTAGCAGCCCATCATTTTGATAAGATTTCGAAAAAGCATAAACGGCAAAGATTACATGTATAAAATAAATTACTGCTATGATCATAAATTAAAATGCTTCTTTAGAAAAAAGAACTTCTTTTATGGTTTTAAAAATAATCTTAATATCGAAAGCTATAGACCAATTTTCAATGTAATAAATATCATAATCTATTCTTGTCTGCATGGAAGAATCAGTACCTCTGAGTCCGCTTACCTGTGCCCATCCGGTCATTCCGCCTTTCACTCTGTGTCTTTCGAGATACCTTCTGATCGAATGTTTCATTGAGTTAATAAAAAATTCTCTTTCCGGTCTTGGACCTACTATGCTCATATTGCCGATCAGCACATTGTAAAATTGCGGTAATTCATCTAGACTGTATTTTCTCAATATCTTTCCGATCGGAGTATATCGATCATCGCCTCTTGTTGTCATCTGTGGACCTTTTTCTTCAGCATCGATCTTCATTGACCTGAATTTCAGCATTATAAATTTCTGTCCGTCAAGTCCGACTCTTTCCTGATTATAAAACAAAGGTCCTTTTGAAGATAGCTTAACCAATATAGATAATGCTATCATTATTGGTGAAAGAAAAAATAATGCGAGAAAAGATACTACAATATCAAAAGTCCGTTTAGTAAATCTGTTCCATACATTCATTGGAAGAGATTTGAGTTTCATAAACGGGATGCCGTCAACTTCCTCGATTCTCAGTCTGCTTGTCATAATGTCAATAAAATCCGGAGCGTACATAAATTCAATATTTTTTCCTTCGCAGATCTTAAACAGATTATAAAGTATGTCATGCTCGGTTGAAGGAATGGAAATGAATATTTTGTCGAGATTTAATTTTTGTAACATATCCGGGATCAGAGTATAATCGCCATGATGAATTTTATTTTCCATTTCGCCGGTTGAATTTTCACCATAAGAAAAATACCCCGTAATATTATATCCTGTAAATTTATCTCTGGAAAAATTCTCATAGATCTTTTTCGCCATTAGATTTGTCCCGAGAATTGCGACATTGTTTACACCTTTATTACTGTTATATAAATTCTTTTCGATCTTCAGCAAAAAATATCTTCCGATGGTTACTATAATAATGGAGAAAAGCCAGATGAGAAAAAAGACAAGTCTGGAATAAGGGAAATCACCTTTAAGAACGAATACAAGTCCCATCGCAATTAGGACACCTATGGAAATGCATTTAATTATTATAAAAAATTCGTCAAAAATAAAAACACTTCTTTTGAGACGGTACATTTTCCTTGTTTGAAAAATGATGATCCAGATGGGAATTACTATTAAGGAGAATTCAATATAACCATTGATGTCAGGTATTCCTTTTGTTACCGGAATGATTTCTGTCAGAGGACTAAAAAATCTGATCCAGTAGGAGATAAGAAATGCACCAAATATTGAAACAGCATCGGACATAACTGTCAATAATGGTATTATTACTTCTATTTTAGAGGAGCTGCTTTTCAAATTAATTTCAGAAACTGAGGATATTGAATTTTATGAAATACAAAATAATTTATTTCACTATAATAGGAAACGCATTTATAAATTCTCAGGCAACGTCAGTAAGATATACAGAGTCCTTATAATTCTTAAGAAATGTCTTTTTAATTACGCTGTGAACTTTCTTTCTGAGCTGAGGGTCCTCATCAATAATTTTAAATGCAATATCTCTTGCAATGAGGAGAACGTCTTTATCTTTCTTGAGATCGGTACAGGAAAAATTCAGCATACCGGATTGTCTGATACCAAAGAATTCTCCCGGACCTCTGATATCCATATCAGCTTCAGCAATTTTAAATCCGTCGGTTGATTTGCATAAAATATTTAGCCGCTTTGCAGAATCTTCAGAAATATCCTTTGCGATCAGAATGCAGTATGACTGATCTGCTCCTCTGCCAACTCTGCCGCGAAGCTGATGGAGCTGCGAAAGTCCGTATCTCTGCGCTTCTTCTATTATCATCACAGTTGCATTCGGAATATCAATACCTACTTCGATCACAGTAGTTGCAACAAGAATATTCATCTTGCCGTCACGGAAGTTTTCAGTCTCTTCATCCTTTTCATACCAGAGCATTCTACCGTGTACCATGCCGACTTTCATGTCGGGAAAAATATCATTTTTTAAAATAAGATAATTTTCCTCAGCAGACTTCAGATCGAGTTTTTCAGATTCATCTATGATGGGGAAAATGATATATACCTGTCTTCCTTTTTTTATTTCTTCTCTGACAAATTTATAAATGCCGGGCTTGTCACTTTCTGATCTCAATGCTGTCTTGACGGGAATCCTGTTCTTTGGAAGTTCGTCGATCACAGATACATCGAGGTCACCATAGTAGGTCATTGATAGTGTCCTTGGAATAGGAGTGGCAGTCATTACAAGTACGTCAGGATTGAATCCTTTTTCTTTAAGTTTCGCTCTTTGCATGACACCGAATTTATGCTGTTCATCGATCACTACAAAACCAATATTTTTATATTCTACTGTTTCCTGTATCAGAGCATGAGTTCCGATTATAAGATTGGTTTTTCCTGAACTGATGCCTTCGAGAATTTCCGCACGCAGTTTTTTCTTCTGTCCGCCGACAAGAAGACAGACATTTATATCGAGAGGTTTTAATAATTCAGAAATGGTTTTATAATGCTGCTCTGCTAAAAGCTCAGTCGGGCACATGAATGCTGCCTGATAACCGTTTTCGATGGCGATTAAAATTGAGTAAACGGCGACAATGGTCTTGCCGCTGTCGACGTCTCCCTGAAGCAAACGGTTCATACACTTATCGGAATTCATATCGAGATAGATCTCGTTCATTACTTTTTTCTGGGCATTCGTGAGGTCAAATTTCAATATTGATTTGAATTTATCAGTAATGACATGAATGTCTTTATCAAATTTGATTCCTTTCTTTTCATTCTCAAGTGATTTCTTTTTTAATGCAAGTATAAGTTCGAGATAAAATAATTCTTCAAATGAAAGACGTTTACGTGAAAATTCAATGTCAGAAAACTCCACCGGAAAATTAATTCTTAGAACGGCTTCCTTTTTTCCTGAAAGTTTGTAACGGCTGACAATGTCTTCAGGCAGTGTTTCTTCGATATAATCGGGATTTGATTTAAGCATAGTACTGAATGCATTGAATACGATCTTCGAAAGCAGCAGTGGTTTTATCCATGTTTTTTTTAAAATACCGGAGAGTTCATAGACCGGTATCAGACTGAATTTAGTAAAATCCTGATCAATAGGATCGACGGTATTAATTTTAAGATGATCTCTGTAAGAAATTTTCGGAACGGAAGCAAAATTATCTTTGTCGATCTTAACCCAGAAAATAAAGTCGTCA
This sequence comes from Ignavibacteria bacterium, assembly GCA_049293015.1. GTDB lineage: Bacteria > Bacteroidota > Ignavibacteria > Tepidaquicellales > Tepidaquicellaceae > UBA2330. Next base: position 4,316 of record JBATSB010000012.1, on the reverse strand, counting down.
TTGAGTCTGAATTGTCTTGAGCGGAATTCACTTGCTCCAAAGATGGGGACAGCGGCTGTACCTGTATTATCTCTTAAAACAACTCTGTATGGATGATTACTTTTTCTTGGGTGCTCAAGGTCAATGACCTTTCCTGAGATGATGACATTCTCATTTATGTTAGATGGAATCTCACGGATGCTGATCTTTTTGAGATATGTTCTGGGAATGAAATTAAGAAAATCATCTAATGTATCAATCCCTATTTTTGAAAAAGCTTCAGCTCTTTTCTCTCCGACACCTTTTAGAAATTTTATGTCCATTTCAATTTATTGTGTATTCAAATTTCTTTGCAAATTTATTGAAAATAACTTTTGAGAGTAATGTAAATATAATTCAGAAAATTTTTCAAAAAATTTTAACATTTTAAACCATTGAATTTTTTTTATATTAACGATGCATTTTTTGTGAATTGTATACAAAACAAAATTCACCTTAATGTATACAACCGGATTTTAAAATTTTCTAAACCTCCAGGCAAACTCAAGGTTGTATAGAGCTGAAGAGCATCAAAGAAAAATTAAATCAGTATAAATTTATTTTCAAATATATTTATTTTTTAAAAAAAATTTTTTTAAAATAAATTTAAAAGAAAAAATGTATACAATTTTAATCCAAAAAAAATTCCGCTAAAAGTTAATACAATTGAATTAAAAAAAATAAATAACTAACTTTCAAAAATTAAAAAACAATTAATAAAGAAACCCATATGGAAAGATGTACTTAACTATAATTTATCTGCCGACAATTACTGGCTGATATTATATTACATATCCGGAATTATTATTCCTATAAAATATATCTTCGAGCTTTTTAAATTCTAATAACAGGTTTAATAATTTTTCTTTATAAGAAATAAAACCGGTTAAAACATTTTTCAAATTAAAGGAAGACCTTCATTCAACTCACAAAACTCCTGAATCCAGGTCTTCAAGAAATAAAGTAATAATTAAAATATCTGTCTTTAAAACATATTGATAAAGATAGGTTTATTATTGTTCTTTATATAAGAAATTAAATTTTTTCAGAATATATCATTTTGAAAATTATTGAAGATCTTTTTTCTACTTCTACATATTCCTTAATTCGTATCTTCAAATCAAAAATGATTAATTTTATAAATTCGTTTTTTTGAATGTAAATAAAATCTGATTATTTCTTATCCTTTGATTAAAATTTAAGATTTTTAACAAAATAATTTACCAAATTAAATGAAAGCCTTTTTTCAAATACCCAAATTTCTGAAACAAGGTCTACAAAATATTTTTAATAATTAAAAATAATAACCCCATGAAAAAACCTATTTACTTTTTTGAGTTACTGGTTATTTTTATTTTTTGTTTTAGTTCAGGAAATTTATTCTCACAGGAAGAAAACATTATTCCCCGTGAGCCTAAAGCAGATGAACAAAGAATGAAAGAAAATTCCGGTACACCAGTTGTACCAACGGTTCCAAGCAATTCACCAACCATCATCATCAATGTTCCCGCTAATTATTCTACCATTCAGGCAGCAATAAACGCAGCAAACAATGGAGATATAATTACAGTTGATGCAGGTATTTACAGAGAGGATATTACTCTCAACAAGTACTTACAACTACGCGGGGCTAATTATACAATTAATCCAAATTCAGGGATACGTATATCTGAAACTATAATCCAGCCGGGTACTTCGGATCCAGATGCAAATACTTATTTTTATATTACTGCATCAGGAAGCGGATCGACCATTGACGGATTTACATTTGACGGAGATAATAATCTTATTACAAGTGCTGTGGATATAAACGGTGCAAACATAGATGCAGCCGAGGCAATCGGGGCATATGACGGTTTGTCAAATACTACAATAAGTAATAATATTATTAAGAACCTTAATTATGGAGGTATAGATCTTTACAATTATTATAACTCAGGTGCACCAACTTATGATAATGTAGTCACAAATAATAAATTTGATAATATTATTCCGGCTGCCTGGGGTATGGGTGTAATAATTTATAATAACTGCTATACATCGATTACAAACAATGTGATGACAAGAGTCAGGATAGGTGTACAGACTGGAAATTTCAGTCAGCCTGATCTGGGGTCAAATCATTCAATTAGTAACAATGAAATGGAAACATCAAGGTTAGGAATTTTCCATAATCTTTTTTATACAAATGCAACGACTTATGTTTTAGATAATAATATAATTACAACTGTTACAGGCTCAACAAACAATAATGGAATTCTTATTTCTTCAATGCAGACTGCTGTTGCTGTGAGTATGAACAATAACAGTGTAGCAGATGCCAGAGTCGGTTATAATTTATGGAATTGTCCGACTACATCTACTATTACTGTTACAGGCAGTTCAGCAACTGATTGTAATATTGGAGTATTTGCAAATAACTATGACGGTTATTCATCCGATGCCGCAACAAGTGTTTATGCAATGACCGGTATGACTTTGACAAATTGTGATACTTCGATCTGGGTACGTGATAATGATCTTAATACGAACAGCTCGACAGTTCAGCTTGATATAAATAACACTACCAATATAGTAAACGGTACCGGTATTGGATTATTGATAGAAGGCGGAGATGCATCTGTAGATTTTAACGGAGCAGCTCCTGTTGATTTTAGTTCGTCACATAGTACATATATAAGATTAGCAACTAATGGAACAAATGTACCGACTGGAAATATCGATGCTCAAACCATTCTCTTCGGAGGCGTCACCGGTCCGGCTTCGACCAATTCACAGTTGTTTGCGATCGAAGATAAAATTGATCACAAGAGTGACTGGAATAGTCTTGGATTTGTAACTGTGAAAGCTTTTAATAATTATACAACTCCAAACAGTTTCTATCCTCCAAATACAACTGCAGCTCTTATACAAAACGGAATTGATATCGCTACAGTGGGAGATACTGTAAATGTTGGCACAGGTACTTACAATGAAAATGTATTGTTGAATAAGTCAGTTACTTTAAAAGGAAACGGACCGGCTAATACAATTTTAACTCCTGCGATTTCATGTACAGGAAATGGAATTACAATTTCCTCTCCTAATTCAAATGTAAATGATCTAACTGTTACAGATTATACATATGGAATTCAAACTTCAGTTTCAAATATAAATCTTTATAATGTTGAAAGTAATTTAAACTGCAGTTACGGAATTAACACAAGCAGTGGAACAAGCAATCTTAACATTGTAAAATGTAAATTAAACAATAATATTATTGGCGGCTGGAGAGCAGGAACTGCTGATCAGCTAACTGATATCCTGATAGACAGCAGTGAAGTAAAAGGAAACGGAGTCGGTGTAAATAACGGCTTTGGAATTTTCCTTGCAGCATCAACATCAGTCACTAATATTTGTGATAACATTACCATTAAGAATTCTGATTTTAGTAATAATCTTAAGAAAGGAATGTATTTTGAAAAACTCAGAAATGCATTGATTGATAATGTTATAATTGACAACAGCGGTAACGACCCTGGCTACGGATTTAATAATGGAATTGACATAAATCTTAAATATGATACTTACTCAAATATTACAGTTCAAAACTGCACGATCACAAACTGTGGTTCTACAGGTACTGCTACGGATGTGAATAATCCTGCGGCTGTTACTGTAAAAGCCAGAGATGATGCACCTTCATACAATTCTGATCCCGCAGTACTAACGGGATTTGTATTTAAAAATAATTTTGTAACCGGACCAAATAATGGTTTAAGGTTTGGAGAATTTAATAAAGTAAATAATTCACCTACAGGTAATACAGTAGAAGAAAATCATTTCGGAAACGGCTATTCAAATAAAGCAGTATTAAATACAACTTCCAATACTATCAGCATAAGCTGTAACTGGTACGGCACTACAATGCCGACTGCAGTTGTAGCTTTACACGGAAGCAGTCTGAACTTCCTTCCTTATCTTGTAAACGGAACTGACAATGATTTAGGAATGCCGGGATTTCAAATTGTACCCGGCTCATGTACGGGAGCAGGACCTGTTAATAATCTGACACAGGTCACAAATTATATCGGCATTCAAGTTGCTATCGATGCAGCAAATCCGGGAGATACAATAGAGGCAGATGCCGGTTCTTATAACGAAAGAGTAACCATTACAAAATCTCTTACTCTTCAGGGAGTAGATAAAGTAAATACAGTTCTGACAGGGACAGGCTTAGCCGGCACAGGACGCGGAATACTTGTGAGCAACGGCATAACGAATGTGAACATCAAGAACATGACGGTTCAGAACTTTGC
>JBATSB010000011.1:0-1668 GCA_049293015.1 Ignavibacteria bacterium | reverse complement strand
AAAGGAGGGAATTTATGAAATAAAGTTTGACGCTGGTTCACTTTCCAGCGGCGTTTATTTATACAGCCTATTTATAAACGGGCAATTAGTGAATTCCAAAAAAATGATTATTTTAAAATAATTATTTTATTTTATTTAATGAACGAAAGGAGAATTTTAACTCATTAAATTTAAATAATTTTTAAAAAATCCGTTAAATACGGAGGGAGATAAAATGAACAAATTAATTTTTTCAGTGGCGTTATTGGTTTCAGTAACTTCTTTATTTTTATACAGATCATCAGAGAACAGAAATTTAAATTCCATTTCTGATCAGACTACTACCGTAACAAATGACAGTTTTATGATCGGAATTATGGACAATGGTAATATCAGTACATATGAATATTTAAGAGATTCTTTGTCAACAAATATCTGGCATACGTATGCACCCTGGCATGATAGTGACGGTGTATTTACAAATTATTCTGTATATGGAAATGCCGTAAAAAACAGACTTGCTGAAAATTCAAACAATAATTTGTTAACATTGTTTGACAGACCGAAATTAGTTTATATGTGCTTTGGTCAAAGAAGTGATTATCAATGTGAGGCAGATAATTTAAATCCGGACCTTTTGGATTATTCATACAGAAATCATAATACAGGTCAGGATGAACAGGACAGCGGGCAGTGGGTAAGGTATTGTTCTCCGATACCAACTGATTATCATTCACCGGGGTACGTGGCTCAGGGATTAATTGCAAACAGAGAACAGTCAAACTGGCATCCAAATTGGGGACATTTTGCTGTTGATTCTATATATAACTGGTATGTAAAACCGCGAATAAAAATTGATTCTATTGTAGTTGATACCGATCCTGAATTAGAAGTATGCAGAATTGATATTCTTAACTGGGATAGTACAGTAATGAAAAGTGTGATTATAAGAGCCAGAAATTTTAAAGAACAAAATACACTAAGTAATTACAGCGGAAATTATAAAGAAGAATTTAATTTTTTGTCAACAGATTCAAATTTAATAATTGAAATAGCTCAGGCTGGAAGTTTTAATCCATATCTACAGGATTCTATTCTACCACCATCTCCATCAGAAGGTCAACACAGAAGAGTATTATGGGATAAGAGTTCAAAAATTGATTTCCGAGTTTATTGGTATGGACACTGCAAAATGTGGATAGATTATGTAAGAGTAGAAAATGAAACATCTAAAAAATTGCATGATGGAGATTATGTAAATCCATCAAATACTGTTGATCCCTGGCTTATATGGGAAACACAAAATATCGCAAACCAATATGCAGATAACATAAAAAGATTTTACATAGAAGAGTTTGAATTCAATCAAATACCTGCTATAAAATATATTAATGAATATATAAAAACTGTAAATCCGAATTTTTCTTTGATGGTAGATTTAAATTACGGGACATATAGCGTTCACATGGAAGGCTATAATTTAGCTTCATTAGATCATATAAAAAGAAATCTGTATGACAATGCAGGAATAGAAGATGTTTATACTTTTTCCTATCCTTTTTGAGCCGTCGGTAAATTAACAAAAGGGCTCACTTTCAATTTGAGTTAGTACGAATTATTTTCGTAGTAATACGAAATCTTTCGTAGCATATGAACTTCTTAACCGAAAGGAACCCTTATGAAACAAAT
>JBATSB010000010.1:0-69410 GCA_049293015.1 Ignavibacteria bacterium | reverse complement strand
ATTTGTTTCATAAGGGTTCCTTTCGGTTAAGAAGTTCATATGCTACGAAAGATTTCGTATTACTACGAAAATAATTCGTACTAACTCAAATTGAAAGTGAGCCCTTTTGTTAATTTACCGACGGCTCGTGAATTAAATTCTAATCATCCTGGATTCCCGTTCTCGCCTGTCTTTAATTCCAAGTTTACCGCTGATTATAAATAGCAGGCGAGTCGGGAATGACAGACATTTATTTTTAAATTAGAGTATTAGATTTATCGTATGATTTAAAATTACTTTCGTTAAAATTAATAAATTTCATATTAGAATATTAATGATTAATTTTTCTTAAATAAATAATTTTAGTTAATGTCTATAGACTACACTTCAATCCCGTCATTCAACGAACTTTTCATAAGATACATAAACGACTTCAGCAGCATATCAAAATTCTATCAGTTTGATTATAAGAATGATTCTGATTTCAGAGAATGTATTGAATTAAAAAAAGCATCTTATGCAAATAATAAGAATTTTTTTAGGAATGAACTGACTGAAATTTTAAAAGAACAGAATGAAAAATTTGGATCAGGTGATGAAACTTTTGAAAATATCCAGATACTTAATGAGAAAGATACATTCGCAGTCGTTACCGGTCAGCAGCTTGGATTTTTAACGGGTCCTTACTATACAATACTTAAAACACTTAATACAATACAGCTAAGTGAAAAGCTTAGAGAGAAATTTCCTGAGTATAAATTCGTGCCTGTATTCTGGTTGGAAGCGGATGATCATGATTTTCTTGAGATAAATAATGTGAATGTTATTAGTAAGGAAAATGAATTAAAAAATGTAAGTTATTATGTTGGGGGAGAAGAAAAGGAAAAATATTATGAGCCGACAGGAAATATAAAACTTGACGAACGGATAAGAGAGTTTATTGATGATGTTGAAAATTCTATGAACGCTTCAGATTTCAACAAAGAATTATTTGACAATATCAGAGAAGCATATACAGAAGGTGCTGATCTTAAAACAGCATTTGCAGAATTGCTGAATAAACTGATAGGGGATAAAGGATTAATATTTATTGATGCTACAGATGAAAGAGTTAAGAAAATGCTTAAGCCGGTTTTTCAGAAAGAGCTGAGTACATTTCCTGCAGTTTGTGAAAAAGTGATTGACACTTCAGTCGAACTGGAAGAAAATTTTGCAGTACAGGTAAAGCCAAAAGCCATCAATCTTTTTTATATTCATGAGGGAAACAGATATCTGATCGAGCCGAGGGACGGAGAAATATTTGCTCTACGGCATTCCCGAACAAAATTTTCGAAAGAAGAAATATTTGAAATATTAGAAAGTAACCCCGAAAGATTTAGCTGGAATGTAGTGACGAGACCGATATGTCAGGATTATCTTCTGCCGACTATTGCTTATGTAGGCGGACCTTCGGAGATTTCATATTTTGGTCAATTTAAGGAAGTATATAAGTGGTTTAATATTCCAATGCCTGTAATTTATCCAAGGACATCTGTAACTATACTTGAAAAAAAAGTAATAGTATTTCTGGAAAAGTATGGATTGAAATTCGAAGAACTGTTAGATGAAAAGGAACTAAGTAAAAAACTTATCGGAAAGACAAATGAATATAATGCTGATGAAATATTTTCAGAATTCAGAGATGAACTGCGTGCATTATTTTATACTTATGAGAAGACACTTGAGAACATTGATATAAATCAGACAAAGGCACTTTCAAAAAGGAATGAGCAATTCCTCGAATCACTGAACGTAGCTAAGGATAAATTTTCTGATGCGCAGTCAAAGAGCAGCGAAGTAATTTCAAATCAACTTCAGAAAATTCTCATAAATATTTATCCTGATAATACACTGCAGGAGAGGGTTTTAAACATAACCTATTTTTTAAATAAATACGGTCCGGCATTCATTGATCATTTATTTTTACATACTGATATTTCAGATTTTTCACATCAGCTTGTAGATACAAATGTAAGTTTGAAATAACATTCCCAAATATATTTGCATGAATTTAAAAAAATACTTGTAGTCAGACTTTCATCTCTTGGTGATATAATACTTTCATTTCCCTTACTGAATATTCTGCGTAAAAAATATCCGGAAGCTGAAATACATTTCCTCACCCGAAAGAAATTTTCAGAAGTGATCAAACTTAATCCAAATGTTGATAAAATAATTGAAACAGACAACGATCTTAGCATTACAAAAAATAAATTAAGTGATGAAAAATATGATCTGATCCTCGACATTCATAAAAATTTTAAAAGCATTTATCTTACAAGAGGCAGCGGTGCTGAAGTAAGAAGGATAATCAAAAATAATTTGATGAAAATGCTGCTTGTGAAATTTAAGATAAATTTATTTAAAGAGATAATTCCTGTCTATAAAAAATATCTGCTTACGTTTAGTGATAGTTTAAATAATGATGAGCTAAAGTTTACAACCAGTATTCTGAATTTTTCTGAATTGCAAAAATTTGATATTCCGTATGCAGTTATTTCACCATCTTCAAAACATTATACAAAGACATATCCTGATGAGAAGTTTATTGAGTTTATTCGTTCCAGAGAAAATGAAACTTTTATATTAACAGGTAGCAGCGATGATATCGATATGGAGATCTGCAATAAAATAAATTCAGAATGCAGCAATACAAAAAATCTTTGCGGAGAATTGTCAATCAGTGAATTGGCATCAATGATAAATGGAAGTGAATATGTAATTTGTAATGACAGCGCAGTATTGCATTTGAGTGAAGCATTGAATAAAAAAACCTATGCGATATTCGGATCGACAGTAAAGGAGTTTGGATTTTTCCCGCAGCTTAAAACATCTGAGGTAATAGAAGTAAACGGATTGGAGTGCAGACCTTGTTCACATATAGGACTGCCCGAATGTCCAAAGAAACATTTTAAATGTATGAAAGAAACAGATTTGAAAAATTATAATATAAATTGAATCATTAAAAAAGGTAAAGATGAAAATTGTATTAAAGAAAAATGAAGACAAGAGACTGCTGAGCGGACATCAGTGGATATTCAGCAATGAAATAGAAAGCATTGAAGGCTTTGAAGTAAATGGTCAGATCACAGAGTTGTATTCCGCATCGGGAAGTTTTTTGGGAAAGGGATTTTATAATAAAAATTCACTTATTGCATACAGACATCTGACTTCAAAGCAGGATGAAGAGATTGACAGGAATTTTATATTCAAAAGGATTAGTATGGCTAATTCATTGCGAAAGAAGAAACTTAATTCGGGAGAGGTTTACAGATTAGTAAACAGCGAAAGTGATTTTCTTCCGGGACTAATTATAGATAGATTCGGGGAAAAGTATTCGGTTCAGATTTTTTCAGCGGGTATGGAATTATTTAAAAAAGAAATTACAGAAGTACTTGATACAAATTTTAAAGCTGATCTTGTAATTGAGAAAAATGATAATGAGATTAGGACACTTGAAGGATTAGAAAAAACTGAAGGAATTTTATTTGACAGATCGGGAAGTGAAGCAGCTAAATTTGAAGTTGAGCTTGATGGTATGAAAATTAATATAGATCTTTTGAAAGGTCAGAAGACGGGCTATTATTTAGATCAACAGGAGAACAGAACTTTGCTGAGAAAGTATATTAAGGAAGGTGATGAAGTGTTAGATCTTTTTTGCAATGAAGGTGGCTTTGCGCTGAATGCTTCTCGTGCAGGTGCTGAAGTTATAACTGCTGTTGATTCATCAGATCATTCGATAGAAATGGCTGAAGGTAATGCACATTTGAATGGAATTAAAAATATTGATTTTAAAAAGGCAGATGTATTTGAACTGGTAAATGAATATTTCCAAAAGACAGATAGATTTGATTTTGTAATACTGGATCCGCCTTCATTTACTAAGTCTAAAAAAAATATACATACAGCTTTAAAAGGTTATACAGAATTAAATTACAAATCGATGAAATTGTTAAAGCCAAATTCATTTCTGTTTACATTTTCCTGCTCTCATCATATCAGTGAAAAAGCATTTGAGGAAATGCTTGTTCAAAGTGCAGAAAAAGCTAAAAGAAAGATACAGATCATTGAATTCAGAAATTCCTCGTTTGACCATCCGGTATTGCCGCAAATGCCAGAGACTAATTATCTTAAGGGTTATTTGCTTAGGGTAACAGTTTAAAATTACTTAATTTGCCTCGAAGGCTCGAAGTAGTTTAGTTTAAATTATTGGTGGTATATGATTTATAGTGGAAAATAGAAAGATAAATATATTTTTATTTTTCACAAATTTTGTCATTCCCGCATGCTCCTAGCGGGAATCTAATCATCACGAAATCTCAAATGATATTTCTATTCTTTCCTTTTAATATTATTTAAAATTATAAATAATTAAATATTTATTGTGCCATTTTATTCACTTACGATTATATGTGCACAATAAATACTCATACCTTTCAATCTAAACTTTCTGACTGGATTCCCGCTAGGAGCATACGGGAATGACATGAAGAAAAGTTTTAGATTTTGAACAATATGGATTTGATACATTAAAAAAATTCACAATAAATCATATAGCTCCTAATTTTTTTCACTTTGAGCCTTAGAGGCAATTCCAACGTTTTCAGATAGTCGAAGAGTTTTCATACGATCAGGAATCTCGATAATATTAAAAGAGTATGTTTTCTTATTTGAACATAGTCTTAATAAGCATTATATTTGCAGATAAAATTTTTAACAAATAAAAATAATAATGGAAAAAGAAGAAAAGAAATTTGTAGCAATAAATTATATTGACTGCAAGGAACATTATACGGAAAGGTTTGAAGAACTATTTGGATCCAGGGCAAAGGCAATTGACACAATGCCCGGATTTCATAATATGGAAGTTTTAAAACCAATGGACGGAAGCAACAGATATTTGATCGTCAGTCACTGGAACTCAGAGGATGCATTTAAAGGATGGACAAAATCTCCTGCCTTTATAGAAGGACATAAAAGGGGATTTGAAGATCTGAAGATTGCAAAGGAAAAGGGAGAAGAAATGCCTATGACATCAGATTTTAAAACTTACGAAGTCATTGCCAGGTAAATCTGAAAAAATAAAATCATTTATTAGGAAGCTCGGCTTTTGGGGATTTATATTTTTTCTTGCGAAAGGACTTTTGTGGCTGTTCATTCCTTATATTATTTCAAAACTGTTTTAACTCAGATTTTTTTTTCTAAAAAATCTGATATTTCTAATGAATTATTACGTGATAAATATCATTAAAACAATTTAACTATTATGATTAAAATCATATTTGTTAAAGTGATACATTATTAAATTTGCTTCAGAAAATTAATTATAAACTAAATATATATTAAATTGAAAAAAATATTTAACAATCCTTTAATGTCAGTTGTATTTGCAATACTAATTACATTATCTATTTATAGCTGTTCAGACGATGATAACAATATAGTAGCACCTGTAGGACCGGCTGATAAAACAGTGAACGGTATAGTAACATTTGTAGATACTAATTTTATTTTATCAGGAGGCACATATTTGATTTCAGCTTATCCGTCAACGGGCTGGCCTCCAATGGCAGGACCTACAGCTTTTGATACTTTAACAATTAAAAGAACCAACAATGTACTTGACCTGCAGTATCCATACACTCTGAAAGACCTTAATCCGGGAAGTTATGTTATTTCTGTAGGATTCAGAAAAACGACCGGCGGACAGAGTCCGATAATGTCAGTTTATGGTTGTGATACAGCAAGAGCTCAGTATTCAACTTGCTTTTTAAATCCTCCAAAAAATGCAACGATTGGGACTGAAAACCAGGGTACAGAAGGAATCAGTATGTTATCATGGTCTGATACTACAAAAAAAGTTTACTAATAGTTTAAATGAAATTTATTTCCAAATACAAATTATATAAAACTATTACGAACAGTATTTTTATTTCGAAAGTACTGTTCGTTTCTTTATTTATGTTGTTTGGAAAAAGTATTTCAGCAAAAGAAAATGCATCAGTCATAAAAGGGAAGGTGATAGATAAGGAAACCAGTTCGATCTTAATGGAAGTCAATGTTAGTCTGGTTAATATTGCTTCAGGAGAGAAATTTCATACACGATCAGAAATATCCGGCGAGTATAGTTTCAGTAAAATTAAAGGTGGCTCATACAATCTGAAAGCTTCTCATATTGGATATTCAGATTATGAAGAAGTAGTGACAATAAAATCAAATGAAGTACTTGAAAAAAATATTTATTTAGAGCAGGCAGATATTGAGATTGATAAGATCAATGTTACTTCATCCAAGACAGAAGTAACTTTACAGCAGACGCCGTCATCGATTTCAGTGGTTGGGTCTGAGGAAATTTTTAATAAAAATATTCTGACTTTCGATAAAGTACTTGAGGAAGTACAAGGTGTTACAATAAACAGAAGCAGTGGAATCAATGTCAATTCACTTTCAATCCGTGCTTCTTCAGACGTTGCAGGCGGAGGTATTGGGAACAGAGTTTTGCTTTTGCTTGACGGAAGACCTTCGCTGACAGGAGATTCTAAAGGTGCATTATGGTCGCTGATACCTGTATCTATTATTGAGAGAACAGAAGTAGTCAAAGGCGCATTTTCTTCATTGTATGGATCGAGTGCTATTGGGGGAGTTGTAAATGTGATAACCAAAAAGCCGACATATAAATCATATACTGCAGTGAATATGAATTATGGTTTTTATGAAAAACTTCCTGACAGTTTGAGTTTTTCAAACAAACTACAGACTTTATCAGGTGCAAATATTATTCACAGTAACACTATTAAAAAGTTTTCATACCTGGCTAATTTAAATTATAATTATAACGACGGATATTCCCAACAGTCAGGTTATGATTTTTACAGTCTGACGGGAAAGGTAACTTACGATCTTTTCAGTAACAGGGATCTGGAAGCTACTATACAATATACAAGTTCAGAAAGTGACTTTCCAAGATACTGGAAAAAGGATGCAGGGCAGACAGCCGAGCCGTATAAAGTAGCCGATCATTATATTGGTGATTATATAAATAAAAAGTCTCAGAGCTATGATCTTTTTTACAGAGCGATACCAAACAGTAATTCAAAATATACCACAAGATTTTATTATTATTATTTAAACAGCAATTCTTATTACAATCCAAACAATCCCGTATCCATACAGTTTGCAGATACCGGCTTAGGTCTAAATACATTTATTGATTCATATAATATAGGAAATATTACACAGGTGGATTTTCAGCTTGGCAGATCGAACTACCTGGTATCAGGTTTAGATTTACAGATAAATATTGTTAAATCGGATCCTGAAGAAATTTTATATGGCGACCAACAGATGAATAATTTTGGAATATTTGCGCAGGATCAATGGAAGATGATTCAGGACATAAATGGAAATGATATTTTGACATCTACAATTGGTTTAAGAGCTGATTTTAATCAGGTTGTTTCAGGTGTACATTCTTTTCAACTGAGTCCAAAACTGTCATTTGTGTACAGTCCTGTTTCATCAAATTTAGTATTTTCGAATTCATCATTTCGAATACTTGGCGGCAGAGCTTTCCGAGCTCCTTCTATCGCTGAGTTATATTTTAAAAAGGAATTATTCGGTGGATTTGATTTCTTATATAATCCAAATCTGAAACCGGAGGAAATGCTTTCATTTGAAGTAGGGATGAGAAAACAGTATCTAAACAGATTTAATATTGACATGGCGTTTTTCTACAATTATTATACAAATCTGATTCAGTATGTTAATGTCGGCGGTTCTCTTTACGGACCTTTTCAGGTACAGAATGTTGCCAATACTCAGGTCAAAGGTTTTGAATTTTATATTGATTATAATTCTGATTTCAAATTATTCAATTCACCGGTTGATTATTATTTTAACATAGGATATACCTATCTTCAGGCTAGAGATCTGTCTGAGAACAGGGAAAATGATTTCCTTCCATACAAACCTGAAAATAATTTCAACTTTACTGCAAATATGAATTATTATGATTTCAATCTGAATGTTAACGGCAGATATCTCAGTGAAATTGAAGAAGTTTTATTTTATGACTATGAAGAGCCGGATTCTTATTTTCTGTTGAATTTAAAATTAAGTAAACAGATTACAAGCAAACTTTCATTTTTTATTTCAGTTGACAATCTTTTCAATGAAACTTATCAGGAGCTGGAACGGATTCAAGCTCCAAACAGAAATTACAATTCAGGGTTATTCTTCGAATTTTAAAAACGTTTTATATCAATTCTTTTTTTTAAAAATTTCCTAATAGCGCACTAAAGTCCATTAAATCAGTATCCGCAGAGTTCGAAAAGCAGGTGACTCTGCGGAAACATAAATTTTATTTAAAACATCTTTTTTTTCAAAAATTCTGATTTAAGAAACAGTTATTACTCATTTTAAAACAGCGTTTTTTTGCTTTAAAAGACATTTTAAGTATATCTACTCATTAAAATTGAGTATATATACTCAGACGAATTGTGTGTATATACTTAATTCATATAAATAGTATTATTGCTAATTTGAATAAGCAATAATTGAAAGAATTCTTCAATGCTAACTATATTTAAACTGCTTTTATTTACCGATTTAAGTACTTCCTTTTAATGCAAGCCCTGTAAAAAAGATACAGGGCTTGTACCTTTTATGATAAAAACAATTAAGACTCAGTAATTTACTCATGCAAAGTTAAGTGAATACACTTATAAATTTTCTGTATGTGCCTTTATTATTATTTCAGAGTAATGTCATTATATTTGTATCGGTTGTTAAAATTAAAACATTACAAATCTTATGACACTTCGTAATTTCATTTCAGGACATACCTGCATTTATACAATTCAATAAAAGCTCCGGTTTAGAATCCGGAGCTGCATTTCTTTATAAGAAAGACTATAGAAAATATAAAAGATATAAATGGCTATTTATTTTTCCTCAAAAAAAAATTATTATACATTAAACAAAATTACTTTCTGATGAATATAAATACCAAATTCATTACTGCCATTTCTGATACACAGACACTTTCCCAAAGGTACTATTTAAAATTCTATTATAATTATTCAAAAATAAATTCAATGAACCAAAATCTTTTTAATGATGCTGAAAATTTAATAGTTGAAGTTGAAGATTTTAAATTTTTGCGGATTGCTTTTGAAAGAATTTTTACGAAACGGAGTTTCGCTTTAAAATTATATTTCCAAACATAGTTTGGAAACGAGGATCTTCCGGTTTGCAGAAAATATTGGAACTACTGTAACTTCTGTAACCTGTGTAACTTCTGTTAAAGAGACAGAATTCTTATAGCTAAACTGATTAAAGCTATTTTATTTAAATTTGAAAAAAAATTAAACAGAGGAAATAATTATAAAATAAATTAAACAAAATTTTTTATTAATTAAAAATAGCATATCATGGTAGACAAAGAAAAATTTTTTATGAAATATCCGTACAGACCATTAACCCAAATGGGAGTTGTCACTATTGAAAATATTATAGATCACTATGATGAAGACAAGGGTTACAAAAATTTGAGAGAACTGGCATATGTACTTGCTACGGCATTTCACGAATCAGCGCATACATGGAATCCGTCCATCGGAGAATATGGAAGAGGTAAGAACAGGAAGTACGGAATGCCGCATGCAAAGACCGGGCAGATCTATTATGGAAGAGGATTGTGTCAATTGACATGGCATTATAATTATGAAAGTTTTACAAAGATACTTGGCGTGGATCTGTTGAATAAACCTGACCTTGCTCTTGAACCAAGAAACAGTGTGGATATATTAATGATAGGAATGCGTGACGGAATTTTCACAAGACATAAGCTCAATATGTATTTTGACAAAGACACTACCGACTGGGTCGGTGCACGAAGGATTGTAAACGGATTAGACAGAGCGAATCTGATCGCTTCATATGCAAAAGCATTTTACAGAGGACTTGATTATAAAAAAGAAGAAGAAAAATCGGCAGAAGAATCGGCAATCGTTAATATTCAGAATCCAAAAAAATCATTAGCTGAATCTGAAGCAGTGGCTGTACATAAAGTAGAGCTTGAAGGAAGAATAGTAAAGCCATGAAAATTTAAAATATCGATATAAAATATTATTATGAAAAAAATACTGACAATTGACGGCGGAGGGATCAGAGGAGTACTTCCTGCTAGAATACTGCATGAGATCGAAAAACGTATGAAGAAACCAATCTCTGAAATTTTTGATCTGATTGCCGGAACTTCAACAGGTGGAATTCTTGCGTTATGCCTCACCAAACCGGATGCAAAAGGAAAGCCAAGATATAAAGCTCTTGATATATTGAAATTTTATGAAAATGAAGGTAAGAAGATCTTTAAAAAATCTCCCTGGAAATCTACAATGTCAATGGGAAATCTTGTTGATGAAAAATTTTCCATTGCAGGCATTGAAGAAGTGTTAGAGATATATCTCGGTGAAACAAAGCTTTCGGAATCACTGACTAATCTTATCATTCCAAGTTATGAACTCGAGCAGCGGATTCCCTTTTTCTTTAAATCCAGGAAAGCAAAAGAATCTGAAGATTATGATTTTAAAATGAGAGATGTAGCAAGAGCGACAAGTGCTGCCCCTACTTATTTTGAAAGTCTGAAATTAAAAGCCACACCTCCTGTTGATTATTTCGCATTGATTGACGGCGGAGTCTATGCAAATAATCCTTCCATGTGTGCTTATGCTGAAGCAATTAAAGAGTTTGGTAGTGACGAAGAAATCCTTTTGGTATCACTTGGAACGGGAGAGCTTACACGGAGAATTTCATATGAAGAATCAAAGAACTGGGGACTGATAGGCTGGGCGAGACCTTTGCTTGATGTAGTTTTTGACGGGGTCAGCAGGACTGTTGAATATCAGCTAAGTCAGATACTGAATTCTGATCCGGTTAAAAAAAGATTTTACAGATTTCAGACTAAGCTCGAAACCGGCAGCGATAATATGGATGATGCTTCTGCGACAAATATTCGTGTATTAAAACTCAAAGCTGAAGATATGATCAATAGCAGTAAAGATGAGTTTGAATCTCTTTGTAAGTTGCTTTAATTTAGTTTCCGCAGAAGTTTGCCTCCAAGACTCGAAGGCTCAAAGAAGCAAACTGTTTGTCCGAAAAGATAATAAATATTATGAATACTGTTTTTATTTTAAAAGAAATTCATTTGAAATCAAAACCTGAAGGTTGCGGCTACAATCATTTATAATAATTTTGGACAGTCTGAGAGTTTGGAAATGAGCATCTTTCGGTTTGTTGTAAACTTTATAGTTTGTGTATCATAAGTTATTAACTAAATTTCGATTATATCATGCCAACAATTTTTAACTTCAAAGGATATTATAAACCTGACCCGCTAGACAAAGCTCCGGTTGCAGCAGGTTATATCATAAATATTCTTGTTACATCGGTGATAACTGCAATTTTAGTTTACTGCATTACAGATGTATTTCAGTTACTGGAGTTTCAGAGCTTTGGTGTAGAAGTAATGGAAGTAATTATATTTGGACTGATCTTTGCTCCGCTTATCATGTTTTTCCGTAAGTCGAGTTCACTAATCTTAATGCTTATAGTTTTTATTCCGCTTTTTATTTTTGATATATATCTTCAGGCAAACGTCAGAGATCTTGGTGAAGAATCAATGTGGACATATCTGCCCGGTACATTTATAGATGATGTAAAGATACTTCCATTAAGATTTCTGATGACACTTTCTTTTGATGCGTTGATTGCAGGACCTTTGTGTATCTGGATCAGCAGGTTAATTGCAAAAATAATTTACGGAAAAAGAGAATCAGTAAAGGCAGAATATGATGAAAGAGTTAAACTATTTAATGAAGAATGGTCAAAAGAAATTATTGAAAAGCCAAAACGTGATTTTGGATTTTATGTATTGAGAATACTTGGGTTTGCTTACATTGCATATTTATTTATTCTTATCATCGGAATGCTCGGACATACACCATGGCCGGAGCAGATTGGAAATCTCATTTCCATGACTTATGTAAATCCCGCACTTGCTGTAAATACATTTTCAAAAATAGGGATCATGATATTGTTTACATTTATCGGAGCTTACAACCGAAAGGCAAGATATTACTGCTGCTGGGGATTGATAGTCGGTCATGCAGTTTCGACAGTCAGCTCACTCGGTTTTTATTTATTTGCTGTGAACGTTCCACAGATTACTGATTTCCTTTTGACATCGGCAATAGTGGACGGAGTAATGATTGTACTCTTTTTTATAATTCTTTTTCAGTGCAGATCAGAAAGTTTCTGGATCAGAGATGAGAGAGATTTCCCAAAAAATTTTTCAGTCCCATCACAGGTAATGAAAATTAGTTTGTATATTGTTTCAGTGGTATCTTTTGGAATGGTATTACTAGCATTATATTTCAGATTATTTACAGACGGCAACAGCGGGCTGGGAGCAGTTTATGGCTATCCCGATCCTTCATTAGGTAATACACTCACATTATATTTTACAATATCATTTCTCGCATTTATATTAGCAAAGAGTTTAGTTTTAAGAAAGTATTTATACGGCATTCTTTTATTTCCATTTTTTGTAGGATCAATAGCTGCGATCATTATTTATTTTGTAATGGAATATTTAAATGATCTTACAATAATGACAAGAGGTGGCAGTTCAGTAAGCCCTGACTGGTATTTTATGATGTTTGTAATGTTTAGTTCACTCATATTTATTTTCCTCACAGCAGTAAGAAAATTATCATACGATGTGGACTTTATGGTATCATCACTGAATCCTTCCAGTGCAAAGAATGTGATAGCACTTGCAGAAGCTTTTTTTGGAATGGATAAAGTAGCGGACGATGGAAAGGAAAATGGTGATGAAAAAAAAATGGATAAAAGAAAAAATGCAGGTATACTTAAATCTATAGATAATTATATCAGCGGTATTAGCGGTCGAAAAAGAGGATTGCTTAATTTTCCATTCTGGCTCATTGAGAATTTTTTTAATCTGATATTTGGGTTGCATCCGGGTTTATCAGTTATGAGCAGGGAAGAGCAGAGATGGTTTCTGAAAAAATATATGTACAGAGATCCTGCTGAATGTTCGAAATCTTTTGTACCAATGTTTGCTGACATGGGATTTCAGATCGGTCTTGCTGCAAATGCTATGATAATGTTTGCAAATTATTCTGACATTAATGTAAGAAAGAGAGTCGGCTATGTTCCTTTTTATGCAAGGGACAGAATGCAAAAGGAAATCCCTACAGATGATGCACCGTATGAAAATATTTTTCCGCTTCCTGAAAATCCTGCAGATGAAAATAATTTCCGTAAGCCAACTGATGAATCTGATAAGAAATTTGTGGCACCCCGGATACTTACATCGGTGGAGGAGAAGGAAATTCCTGATGAAGCAGATTATGTGATAATTGGTTCAGGGGCAGGCGGAGCAGTAATGGCTTACCGGTTAGCACAGCAGATTTCCGATCCGTCAAAGATTTTACTTATCGAACGAGGCAATCGATATCAGCCGCTTCAGGACTTCAGCGATAATGAAATGGAAATGATGAGAAAGCTTTATAAGGAAGGCGGGTTACAACAGACTAAGAAATTTACAATGTCAGTATTACAGGGAGAATGTCTCGGCGGGACGACAGTTGTTAATAATGCAATCTGTATTGAAATGGATAATGAAATAAAAAACAGATGGCAGAATGAATATGATATTGACCTAAGTAATTTGAGTGATGAGTATGAAAGGATTGCGAAAGAAATAAACATTCAGGAACTTGATGAAAAAGGAATCAATAAAAATGTGTCAGCAAAATTTAAAGATGGTGTAAAAGGATTTAATGAAAATTCTGATGAAAAGCTAAAGACAATTTATCCGCTAAAAGCAAATCACAGAAATCTGATCGGTGATGAGAACTGGAATCTGGGGAATAAGAGACAGACGAAAAGAACAATGCTCGAAACTTACATTCCCTGGTGCGAAGCAAAAGGAGTAAAGGTATTGTCAAATCTGACTGCATTGAAATTTACTCATTCAGGAAAAAGAGCTGACGGAGTAATTGTCAGAACAGAGGATGGTGAAATCAAAAAAGTAAAAGTAAATAAAGCTGTGATAGCAGCAAGTGGAGTCATTGCCAGCAGTCATTTCTTTATGAGAAGCGGAATTACAGGAAATGTAGGAAAAAGGATGAGCTGCAATTTTGCATTTCCTGTGACATTTCAATTCGATGATATATTAAATGCTTTCGACGGGAATCAGATCACGCTTGGAGCTTTGGATGAAAAGAACCGCGCAGTATTTGAAACATATTTTAATCCGCCTGCTTCATTTGCATTATCGTCAGTTCCATTTTATTTTGGCAGAAGAGATGAAATGATGAAAAATTATAACAGGTCTGCAAATTTCGGAGCACTCGTCGGCTCTGAACCGAATGGTGAAATTCAGACAAAAGCTGATCTATTAAACGGGCAGCCATTTATCTGGGAACTTGGAAATGAAGACCGAAAAAATATTCAGTATGCATTTAATACAATTTTAAAACTCGGATTTTATGCTGGAGCTAAAAAAGCAATTTTACCAATGAAACCGGGCATTGAGATCGAACTTAATATTTCAAATCTGGACAAGTTTGAGAAAATATTTAATGAATATCCATTGACAATAAGTGATCTGTTAATCGGAACTGCACATCCACAAGGAGGAAATATAATGGCGGGAGATAATTCTGTTCACAGGAATAAAAGAGTGCTTGATCAGAATTTCCGTCTCGAAGGATTTGAAAATGTTTTTGCAGCAGATGCGTCAGTCTTTCCTGAAAGTATGAGAGTCAATCCACAGTGGACAATAATGGCATTGAGTTCAATGGCTTCTGAAAAAGTTCTGAAAATTTAAATTACCTGAATATAATTACTGATAAAAAAATGGATGATAAGAAAATTGAAATCATAAAAAGGGAAAAAGAAGATTATATAGATCTTTCAAGAAGTGAAGCTGAAAATCATTATAAAACAGAAACTACTAAGGAAGTAATCAAAAAGGACAGACCTAAGAATGTTGCATTAAACAAAGTTGCAGATTTTTTCGAATCAAAATTTTTCAGTTGGATATTTCATTATATAAAAAGCCGATTTGGTCTGCGTCATAAATTTCAGTCATATGAACTTGAGAGTGACAAAGGAATTTATAAAATGGAAAAATCGAGTAATGACGGTAAAGATGAAATTACAGTTACACTTGCTGCTGACTGGGCAACAGATACGGCGGAGTCTGACATTATCGGAGACCTTATTGAAGATAAGGATCCTGATTATACAATACATATGGGTGACACTTACTTTGTCGGAATGAAGGAAGAGATGAAAGTGAATTTTCTTGATAATAACTGTTCATGGCACAGAGGTTCATCAGGCAGTTTTGCTATGATGGGAAATCATGAAATGTATTCTAGAGGAATTTCTTATTTCAGAGATCTGCTGCCGAGTATGGGAATTTATGATAAAAGTAAAAATAAATATACCGGACAGAAGGCAAGTTACTTTTGTATGGAGAATGATCATTGGAGAATAGTCTCACTTGATACAGGTTATAACTCAGTTGGCATTCCGTTGCTAGAATATATTTTCAAACCTAAATGCGAATTCAGAAAGGAAATTTTAAAGTGGCTCAAAGAAGAACTAAGAATAGATGAAGACAAGAGGGGATTAATTTTCATGACTCATCATCAGTATTGCACGGCATTTGAGAAAGAAGATGAATATGTAAAACCTGCTGAGCAACTTGCAAAGCTAATTGGCAGAGAAAGACCTGTACTGTGGATCTGGGGACATGAGCATCGGCTGACTTTCTTTGGGAAGTATGCATCTGAAAAAGGGATACCTGCTTATGGAAGATGTATAGGGAACGGTGGGATGCCGATCGAATTTAAACATAAAGTTCTGCCTGAGATGGATAAAAAAAGGAATCTAATTTTATATGATGAAAGAATTTATACTAAGATAAAAAATATCGATATTGGTTATAATGGATTTACGATTTTGAATTTCAAAGGAAATGAATTACGGATAGAATATTATGATATAAAGGATCAGAAGATCATTGAAGAGAAATGGACGGCGGATAATCAAAGTGGGAAGATCGAGCAACAGGAATTAAAAGTACTAACTACAGAAAAAGGGATTGTTCAATTTTAAATTATAAATTTTAAATTGGATAAAAAACTTTTGATCGAAAAATTTATACTAGGGTTTAATTCACTTCATATTCCTTTAAAGTTTTTCTATTTTTGTTTTTCCATTCTGTAAGTCCGTTTGCGTTTCGTCCCATAACAATTGCTGCAGCTGTTGATGGACTACTGAATATGTAGTCGTCTGAAAACTCCAAGTATTCGCTTTTATCTAAAAGAACTTCTTCATTAATTAATTTTTGTCTTAAACTAATAAAATTAGGAGTCATTGAATTTACTATAGTAGCCGCTGCTTTTGACCCTTTAAAAACAACAAATCCTTCCGAAGTCGGTTCACCTTGACCCTCTGCTCCACGAGCGGATTTTATGAAAAACGTATCTTGCTTTTGTTTTGGTTTAACTTCTCTTTTTTCATCAAACACTTTATGTCCTAAAGTATTTACGAGCATTTTTATATACTCTATAAATTCCTCCATTTCTGCTCTGTCAGATTCAGAAATTAAAGACTGAGTAGGAATTATTGAATTATCAAGTTTATATCGATTTGCGGATTTAGCAATTTCGTGTAGTCTATTTTCTAAATATTTAATATGAGCTTTATTTAGGTTTTCATCTTTACTAATGAATACTATAGCTTCCTTCCAAAATTCTTTCTGAGTCAATTGTTGATTTAGTCGTTTTAAAATTGATTCTGCTTCACCGATATAAACCTGATCTTTACCGTCATCGTCTTTTCCGAAAAGCAAATAGACTCCTGTACTTTTCAAGTCATCTCTGTCAGTACAGTCTTTAATATTTATCCTCGGAATTTTATAAGCTTTACCTGACCAATTTGAAAGTTCACAAGTTAAGCGACCATTCGGATCTCCGTCTATTAAGAATATCGTAATTTTTTTACCGAATTTCATTTTTTAAAATAATTTCTATTTAGAGATAAGCATAATTTAACATGAATGGATTCCCGCTAAAAACACGCGGGAATGACAAAGTGTGGTGCAAGCATTTTTGAAAATTAAAATTTAATTCAAATTCCGCAGAGTCCGAAGAACACGAGACTCTGCGGGAACAAATAAAATTTTTAATTCCTAGATTTTATTTTGTATTTAAAATTTAATATTTGAAATTTGAAATTATTTTATCAGCGTCATCATTTTCACATCATTAAAATCACCTGAACTGAGTCTGTAATAATAAACCCCGCTAGGCAGACTTGCTCCATCAAATTCCACTGAATAACTTCCCGCATTTTGTTTTTCATTTACAAGAACAGCAACTTCATTACCGAGTATGTCAAAAACTTTCAGAGAAATAAAATCTGATTTAACAATATTGTAATTGATAACTGTGTTTGGATTAAAGGGATTTGGATAATTCTGACCAAGAGAAAAACTTTCCGGATTAAAAATATTTTGACCGGATATACCTATAGTATTTTGAGTAAGCTCTTTTAAACTGCCCGGAATAGTAAATGCCAGATCAATCCCAATTGTATTTAAATCAACACTAATAGATGGAATGATATCTTTTACAATCCAGACATTTTGAGCAATATAAACTGTATCGGGTATGCTGACAATCGGAATATAAATAAGCGGTGGAAGAAGTCCATAACTAATTCCAAAAGTGATTAAAAACTTTTTGCAATTATAATTTCCGTTGACAGTTGAAATAGTCTGATCATTAAGTCTCCTTCCTGTAGCAGAAACTCTGAGCGGAAGTGTAAGAGAATCAAATGTTACAGTTGTATCTCTTGAGAAAAGTGTATAAGGAACATTTACAGTCTGCGCAAATCTGTAATAACTATACCATCCTTCAAACGATCTGAGAAACTGAATAAACGCAACTGAATCAAAAACAGGAATAGAATTAATAAAACTTAAAGGATTAAGAAAATAGAAACCATTGGTTGACTGAAAATTATAAAAAACTGAATCTGTAAACAATCCCTGTTGATTAATATTTGTCAGACCCGATTGTGATAAAACCAGTGATGCAGGCAGTCCGTTATAATTCACATTGGTTGCGAATGAATCGACCTGATATGTCGATAAGTTATAATTTGGATTACTTAAAGAGTCGAGAGGAGTATTTTTATAAAACCATTTATAACCGGTATTTGCCGGAAAGTAAGTCGATGCGTTTTGTGAATACAGACCGGTACTTACTAGAAGCAGAATAAATAAATTTATAATAATTTTCATTGGTATATTTCTATTAATTTTTCGGTTAAGTTAAATACATTATACTTAAGATTAAATTCAATTTTATTTTACATATAAAATTAAAATCATAATCTTTATTATGACTTAAATTTTGACAGAAATTAATTTTAAAAATGAAAATAGGGGATTATACTATACATCCTGTGCAGACAGGACTTTTTAAATTAGACGGGGGAGCAATGTTTGGAGTTGTGCCAAAGAATCTCTGGCAGAAAACTAATCCGGCAGATGAACAAAACAGGATAGACATGTGTACGAGAGCTTTACTTCTGGACAACGGTAAGAAAAAAATTCTAGTTGATACAGGTATCGGATATAAGTTGTCAGAAAAAGTAAACAAGATATATGATGTTGATTATACAGAATATACTTTAGAAAAAAGTCTTGCAGATCTCGGTCTGAATAAAAGTGATATCACGGATGTAATACTTACACACTTACATTTCGATCATGCGGGAGGAAATACAGAATATAATGAAAACAATGAGCCTGTCCCTTCTTTTCCGAATGCAATTTATCATGTGCAAAAGAAACAGTATGAATGGGCATTGAATCCGTCAGAAAGAGACCGAGCAAGTTTTTTTCCGGAAAATTACAAACCATTAGAGAAAGCTAAAGTTCTGAAACTGACTGACGGTGAAGAAAAGTTTGACGAATTCATTTCGCTGCTCCCTGTGAACGGACATACCAGTCACATGCAGATGATCAAAATTTCTGATGATGTAAATACTTTGCTTTATCTTGCAGATCTTATACCCACTGCCGGTCACATTCCCGCTCCTTATATAATGGGATATGATCTGTTTCCATTGACGACGCTTGAAGAGAAACATAAATATCTCAAGGATATAGCTGAGAATGATATGATGATATTTTTTGAACATGATCCGCATAATATTTGCGCTATGATAGGTAAGAATGAAAGAGGATATTTTTTAAAAGAGAAGATAGAAATTGAATAAGACAGTCCTAATGATGAGTTTGAAACTAATTTTTAATTTTAATTGCGTTACCAAACTGGAGTTTGGGAATGAGCAAGAAATTTTCAACTCAATATCCGCAGAGTCCGAAGAGCACGAGACTCTGCGGGAACGAAATCGAAATTGAATAAATATTTACTTATTTCATAAAGTAATTACTAAAATAATTTTAGATATAAATATAATTAAAATTCCTTGATAAATTTTTCTCCAGTCGATTATACGATCGTAATAGTTTATTTAATTGCCGTTGCAATATTCGGGATCATTACTTCGGGTAAGCAGACTTCTGTAAAAGACTACTTCCTAGGTTCGCGTAATATCCCATGGTGGGCTGCATGTTTCTCTGTGGTTGCAACTGAAACGAGCACGCTGACTTTCATCAGCATTCCGGGGCTTGCATATATTTCCAATATGAATTTCCTGCAGCTTTCCATTGGATTTCTTATCGGCAGAATTGTTGTGGCAATGGTTTTCATTCCAAGATATTATTCAGGAAATATGGAGACGGCGTATCAGTTCCTCGGAAACAGATTCGGCGAGCCGATGAGAAAATATGCATCAGTTACTTTTATATTGCTTAGAATTTTTGCAGACGGAGTCAGACTTTTTACAACAGCTATTCCAATTAAATTTATAACAGGTCTTGGTTATTTTGAATGTATACTTATTGTCGGAGTGATCACAGTGATTTATTCGTACATCGGCGGGATCAAAGCTGTGATATGGACAGATGTGATACAAATGTTTGTTTATACATTCGGAGCAGTAGCATCAATGGTGGTAATCTATAACTTATTACCGAACGGATGGGATGATGTCACTGCATTTGCAAATCCGGGAGATAAGTTTCAAATATTCAATCTGAAGATGTCAGATAGTTTCACATCATTTTTCACAGGAGGATATGGATTGATCGGAGGACTTGTCGGCGGTGCATTTTTGGCAATGGCTTCACACGGCACAGATCAGATGATAGTGCAGAGATTACTGACATGTAAAGATAAAAGATCTTCACAGAAAGCAGTGATTATGAGCGGAGTGATTGTGACAGTTCAGTTTGCAATATTTTTAGTTGTAGGCTTAATGCTTTTTGCATTATATGAAGGTGTCGATTTTAAAAATCTTGTTATGAACGGACAGAATCTGACAAAGTCTGATGAGATATTTCCGATGTTCATTGTTCAGAGTCTGCCTGTAGGACTGGCAGGGATAGTTGTTGCAGGACTTCTTTCTGCTTCTATGTCAACTTTGTCATCGACATTTAACTCTCTCGCATCAACTACAATACTTGATCTGTTTAAAGGAAAGAATTTCATAAAAAATGAAAAGGATGAACTTAAGTATTCAAAACTTGCGACTATCTTCTGGGCGATTGTGATAATGGGAACAGGACTTTTATTTCAAAGTGAGACGAATCCTGCAGTTGACTTTGCATTAAAAATTCAGTCGCTTATCTATGGCGGACTTCTCGGAGTATTTCTGCTTGGTATAATGAGTGAGAAAGCTCAACTTAAGGATGCTGTCATTTCATATACTTTTGCAATTGTAATTCTATCGTTGCTGTTCGTACTGCCTAAGTTTGGAGTGATGCCGGCTATAACTCTTACATGGTTCACATTCTTTGGAGTGGTGATAACATTTATAGTTGCAAATATTACAATGTTGTTTGGAAAACGAAAGTGATATGATTTCTGATAGAAATATTCAAAAGACCTGAAAACGATAGAACATATTTATAAATAATTTATATTCAAAGTAAGTGAGTGAACTATTTGCCAATGTCGCTTTTAATCTGCCGTTAGATAATCTTTTCACTTACAAGATCCCTCCTCATTTAATTTCATCAGCAATACCGGGTAAAAGAGTTCTTGCAGGATTTGGAAATAAAAAGATCACAGGAATTATAGTTAATGTTACTGATATTACCGAACATAAAAAATTACGTTCTATACTTGATCTGCTTGATGAAAACGTAATTATAGAAGATGAACTTATGGAATTCTGTAAATGGCTATCGGAATATTATTGTGCTCCAATAGGTGAAGTAATTTTTTCAGCAATACCTGGCAAGATGAATATTAGCACAGATAAATTTTATAAACTGCATGAAGAATATCTGAAACAGCTTGATAATTCAGAGCTGAAGGAAGATATTTTTTTAAAGATCATAGAAGCGCTTGAGAATAAAGAGTTTGCTGCAAAGAAGCAGCTTGAGCGAAAACTGAATTTCAATGACTTGTCCAGTTATTTGAAAACATTGGAAGAAAAGAAGATCATATATTCCGAAAATCAATTCTCAAAAACGGTCAGTGAAAAAAGAATTAAGACTGCAAGTCTGAATTTCAGCTTAAAAGAAATTGATAAAATAATTTCACAGCATAAGATCCGGTCAGAAAAGCAGATCGAATTTATGAAACTGTTGTCAGAAGACAGATTTAATTCTATAAAAGAAGCATCGGATATAAGCGGTATTAGTTCATCATCAATAAATTCATTACTGCTTAAAGAACTTATAGAAATAAAAGAGGAACGTGAATTCAGACAGTCGGAAGATATTTTTAAAGAAGATGACAAGACACTGACACTTAATTCTGATCAGGAGAAAATTGTTAAAGGTATTTCTGAATTTACTGATAAGGAAATTTTTAAAGTATTTCTGATCTATGGTGTAACAGGCAGCGGTAAAACTGAAGTGTATATTAATCTAATCAAAAGAGTTCTAAAGAAAAAGAAGACAGCGATAGTTCTCGTTCCGGAAATTTCACTAACGCCACAACTTATCTACAGATTCAGAAGTGCATTTGGAAATATTATAGGAGTCATTCATAGTAAACTTTCAGAAGGTGAAAGGCGGGATACATTCGACAGGATTGTAAACGGTGATATTAAAATTGTTATCGGTGCAAGGTCAGCAGTATTTGCTCCGTTAAAAAATATCGGAATCATAGTAGTTGATGAAGAGCATGACTCATCTTACAAACAGGAAAACTCACCGAAATATAATGGCAGAGACTGTGCGATCTACAGAGGTTTACTTAACAATGCGCCTGTAGTTCTCGGCTCAGCTACACCTTCATTAGAATCTTATTACAACGGACAGACAGGAAAATACGGTTTATTCAATTTGCCGCTAAGAGCTTCGAATATTAAAATGCCTGAAATAAGAATTATAGATCTGCTAAAAAAAGAAAAAGATGAAGATAAGGATTATGACAACAGTGATTACAAATTTAAAGTGAAAGATTTTTTTGATACGATAGATAAAGTTAAGATCAAATTTCTTTCAAAAGATTTGATATATGAAATAGGTGAGCGGCTTGAGAAAAAAGAGAGTATTATAATTTTACAAAACAGAAGGGGATATCATTCTTATCTGGAATGTCTGAGCTGCGGAGAAGTGGAGATGTGTATCAGATGCAACATTGCACTGACATTTCACAAAGCCATCGATCTGCAGAAATGTCATTACTGCGGATTCAGTAAAAAAAAGAACAGAGTCTGTGCCTCATGTGGATCGGACAAGCTAATTGAAAAGGGAGCGGGAACAGAAAGAGTGGAAGAAGAATTAGAGAAAATTTTTCCTCGAGCAGTGATAAAGAGAATTGATTCGGACTCTTTGAATTCAAAGAGACAGTTTCATACTTTGCTAAAAGATTTTTATGATAAAAAAATAGACATACTTGCAGGGACACAGATCATTTCCAAAGGGCTGGATTTTCCTGATGTGACACTTGTCGGAGTAGTGAATGCTGATATCGGACTTTTGAATCCTGACTTCAGGGCTACGGAAAAAACTTTTCAGATACTTACACAAGTGTCGGGGAGGAGCGGCAGGAGCGAGAAAGCCGGCGAGGTATTGATTCAGACAAATCATTCAGAATTTTATGTATTTGAGAATGTGAAAAATCATGACTATATAAATTTTTATGAAAAGGAAATTGCAGTAAGAAGGCAGCTTAACTATCCTCCATTCAGCAGACTTGTTATAATAGAATCAAAATCGGCTGATAAAAATCTTTGTGAAAGTAAGATCAAAGAATTATATAATCTGGTATCAACTCTCGACAAAGATAAATTACTAGAAATACTTCCTCCTAATCCGCCTTTATTTTCAAAACTAAAAGATAAATACAGATTTCATCTCATTTTAAAATCAATTAAAGAAAAAGATATTTCGGGAGTGTTCCTGAAATGGATACTGACTGAAGTGAAATTTTATATAAAGAATAAAATTCCTAAAAAAGTAATGATCACGATTGATGTGGATGCAGTAAACTTAATGTAGCAGTGAGAGTTAGTAGTTAATAGTTAGTAGTTAATAGTTAGTAGTTAATAGTTAGTAGTTAATAGTTAGTAATTAGTAATTTGAACTATTAACAAAGTCTGTTCACTATTAACTACTAACTTTTTCTAGGCTCTTCATTTAAAATTGAACATTTAAAATATAAAATTGATTTAGTACCCCTGCAAGGATTTGAACCCTGACCGAAGGTTCCGAAGACCTTTGTGCTATCCATTACACCACAGGGGCAAGCTTAATGTTCAATTATTAATGTTCAATGTACAATGCTGAAAGTACAATGTTCAATTATTAATGTTCAATGTTCAATGTTCAATGTTCAATGTTCAATGTTCAATGTTCAATGTTCAATGTAAATAGTTCACAAGATAATTTATTTGAATTTTATAATCTTTGTAAAAAATGGGTATAGAATTTAAAATTATTGCTCAGCATATAAAAATTAATTAAACGACTTTTCAAAGTAAATTTCATTTGCGGATTTATATTAATATATTTGAAACTTATTTATGGCAAAAAAAGAATCGAAAAAAAATGTGCGGAGCTCTGCAGGTTCAGGGACTTCAGCTAAATTTAATAAGAATGTAATTCCGTTAGATGACAATCCGTTAATATCAAAATATTTCTGGATAGTCATACCGCTGTTTACAATTATCTATTATATCAGCAGTAAATATTCATTGGGATTTTATCAGGATGATGAAGTAGGTCAGTATATAAATATGCTTTCATTCTGGAGTGATCCGTTTGTGATACTTGGAAATTCACCCAAGCCGGGTTATAAAATTTTTATGGTCATTCCTTCGCTCTTCGGATATAATGCCGTCCTTCTCGTCAATGCATTCATAGCTTCACTTGCAGTTTACTATACTTACATTCTTTTAAAAGTCTGTAAAATAAATTATGCATATTTCGGGGCGTTGCTTTTATCTGTTCAGCCATTATTTTTTGATCTGTCATTCAGATCTTATGCAGAGATTTTCACGAGTCTGCTGATTTTGTTTGTGCTCATACTTTATAAAAAAGAAAGCTATGCACTGTCAGCATTAATTTGCGGATACATATTTACAGTCAGACAGGAAGTAGCTGTGATCATACTAATATTTGCAGTGATATATTTCAGAAAGAAAGTTTATCTGCCGATAATATTGCTTGCAGTATTTCCGATAATTTATGATCTGCTTGGTTTTATAAAAACCGGTGACATCATGTTTGTACTAACTGAGATCATGTCGCTTTCAGTTTACAGTTATAAGACTCAGGGAATTTCACATTACTTACTTGTATATATTTTCATTGTCGGACCTGTGACTTTACTGCTGTTCTTCTTTGGTTTTTTTGGATTCATTTCTGAAACAGATAAGATAAAAGAATATTTAATGAAGTATGGAATATTTTATTTAATATTTACTTCAATATTTTTTGTTCAGCTTATGACAATGTTCAGTGATGGTGCGAATCCTGGCAACTGGCGGTATCTGCTCCACATTTCTCCCATAGCTGCTTTATTCGCTACTGTAGGTCTGAATAATCTTGCAATGCCTTCATTTAAAAAGACATCATATATACTAACCGGTGTACTTGCATTTATTACGCTGGCATTTTTATCTAAAGACACTAACGGATTTATTTTACTAGAGACTTCTGAGTATTCTAAATTTTTTGTGATCGCAATTTCATTTGTAATAATTTTACTAATAAAAAAAGAACCTGCAGTCGAGTATCTCAATAAAGTATCTGCAATTTTGTTAATGATCGCAATCGTTTATCTGACAATTAGCTTTACCCCTAAAGTTTTATCTACAGAGAATGTAGCATTGAAAGAGACTTCAGAATATCTAAACACACTGGAACTGCAGGATAAGGAAATTTTATATAATCATACTTTCATTCCATTTTACAGTGATGAGCTTTACAGGGAATCACCAGATAAATTCAAAAGACTCATACTTGAAAATCTGAAAGACATAAAGCCGGGTACGATCATTGTATGGGATTCGCATTACAGTTACAGACCAAAGGATATGTTAAATGATGTGCAGCTTGAGACTCTTGAAAATGACAGTACGTACAAACTGCTAAATAAAATAATCTCTACGGATCAAAGATTTGGAGCATTCATTTTTGAAAAATCTAATCAGTAAATTTCGGATATGAATTCAGATAAAAATAAGGAAAGATGTATAATTTACGGAGGCGGTGGATTCATCGGCTCACATCTTTGCGAAAAACTTCTTGAGCTTGATTATGATGTTACTGTATTTGATAAATTAAATTTTTCAAAAAAAAATATTTCACATTTACTTGACAGGATAAGAGTAATTGAAGGTGATTTTAATAATGAGTTTGACCTTATGAATTCTCTGAAGGGAATTGATTTTGTTTATCATCTTGTAAGTACAACTCTTCCTGCAAATTCCAATGACAATCCCGAATATGATGCAGAGACAAATCTTATTTCATCATTAAAGCTTTTCAAAGAAAGCGTAAATCTTAAAATCAAAAAGATTATTTTTCTTTCTTCCGGAGGAACAGTTTATGGTATCCCAGATGAAATTCCTGTTAAGGAAAATTATTATTCCAACCCTGTCTGTTCGTATGGAATCATAAAGAGAACCATTGAAGAATATTTATATCTGTATAAATTTCTCTATGGTCAAAAATATTTTGTATTTCGTCTTTCAAATCCTTATGGTGAAAGGCAGAACCCAAATGCAGCACAGGGTGCTATTGCAGTGTTTCTTAATAAAGTGATAAATGGAGAGAAGATTGAGATATGGGGTGACGGTGAAGTAATCAGAGATTACATTTATATAAAGGATGCAGTAGAAATGCTGGCAATGTCACTAGTCACAGAGTCAGAAGAGAGTGTTTTTAATTTAAGTACTGGTCAGGGTTATTCTTTAAATCAGGTGATTGAGATTATACAAAATATTACAGATAAAAAAGTAAATGTCGAATATCAGAAAGCAAGGAAGTTAGATGTGCCGGTAAATATACTTGATAACTCTAGTGCAAGGAAATTTTTTAAATGGAAACCTCATACAAAACTTGAAGATGGAATGAAAAAAACTTATGACCATTTTTTAAAGGAAAAGAACAATGCATAATAATTCTGATATTTCATTATCGGTTTTCTTTCCTGCATATTATGATGAGAAAAATATTGGAAAGGTAGTAGATGCTGCAGTAATAGTTCTTGAAGAATTAAAGTTAAAAGACTACGAGATCATAATTATCGAAGACGGAAGTCCTGATAAGACTGGCGAAGTCGCAGATGCACTTGCAGAAAAATATGAAAAAGTAAGGGTCATTCATCATGAAAAAAATATGGGATATGGCGCAACACTTAAAGACGGATTTACAAATGCAAAACTAGATTATGTATTTTATACAGACGGAGATAATCAGTTTGATCTGGATGAGCTGAAAAAATTTGTAGCACTGCTTCCATATACGGATATTGTAGTCGGATATAGAAAACACAAGCAGTATTCTCTTTACAGAAAGTTCACATCGCTATGTTATAACTATTTACTTAAACTTGTATTTAATATTCATTACTGGGATATAGACTGTGCATTCAAATTATTCAAAACCGATCTGTTTAGAAAAATTAAAATTGATTCAGTCGATGCATTCATCGATGCAGAAATAATGCTGAAGGCAAATTTACTTGATTACAGTGTAACGGAAGTCGGAGTAATGCATCTTCCAAGAGTGGATGGAATTTCTACCGGTGCGAGACCATCAGTAATTATAGGGACAATAAAGGAAGTGTTTACATATAGAAAGGAATATTTCAGAGAGCTTGCAAAAAAGACTAATTCTTCTTAACTGCTTTCACGTAGTACTGTCCTCCCATTGGGATCTTCTTTAAAAAACTTTCAGTGAATCTCATAAACTTAAGTGCAGCAGGATAGAACAAAGTGTAATTTTTTTCTGTTACTTCGAGACCTGCCTTTTTGAAAAGATCTACAGACTCTTTCATGTTAAGTAAAATCGCATCAGTATCCCATTCACATGTATTTACAATGTGACGTGTGACAGGATTGTACGGGTTATGCTCGAATATATAAGCGCATCCGTTATTATTCAGCATAGAATAAACTGTATCCATCGAACTTTTCCTGAGATCCGGAGCTATATGATGCAGGACGCATGATATAAAGATCAGATCAAATTTTGCGGTATAATTTTTTATTTCATCTTTTTCAAGCATAAAAAATTTAACGGAAGGATTTTCATTCTTTGCAATCTCCAGACTTTTATCAGAAATATCAGATCCGTAAATCTCTGAATCGGGAAAATATTTTGTAAAAAATTTTAAATTCCTTCCTATCCCACATCCGAATTCAAGAATACTTTTTGGGTCTGAATGTAAAGTATCCTTTACGAGTTTCACTTTATAGTCTGCAAAATAGGAATTCTCCTCGCCAAAGAAATCAAGCTGCTTATCTAATACATTTTCATATCTGCCGGCATAGTTATCGAAATCAACTTTTTCCGGTATATCATTTTTTTTATTATCAATGCTCATTTATTATTGGTCTAAGTTTACATATTTAAGTCTCAGAGAATTTCCAATAACGGTTACCACATCACTGAAAGCCATCAGCATTGCAGCCATGACAGGGCTGATGTAAATTCCATAAGGCACAAAAAGTCCTGCCGCAAGAGGAATAGCTATTGCGTTATAGAAAAATGCCCAGAAGAAATTCTGTTTGATTATACTTACAGTCTTTGAAGATATCGCAATTGATTTCAATATATTATTTAGGTCATCTTTCACTAAAATCACATCTGCAGAATCAATTGCAATATCCTGTCCAGAACCAATTGCCATTCCTACATTTGCTCTTGCAAGTGACGGGGCATCGTTGATACCGTCACCGATCATTATAACATTCTTATTTTTACTCTGAAGATTTGAAATAATTTTTTCCTTTTCATCAGGCAAAGTTTTGAAGGAATAATTCTTAATACCAAGTTCACCGGCAGTTTTTGCTGCAGCATTTTCACTGTCGCCTGAGATCATAAATAAGTCTAAGTTCCTGCTCTTTAATTTCCCTATTACACTCTTGGCATTATCTTTTACTTTATCTTCTATTTCAATGATACCTGAAATATTTTCATCTATACTTACAAAGAGATTTGTATATCCTGAGTTATAAAATATTTCGGGAAAAGTAATATCGTTTTTTCTGAATAACTCTTCATTACCGATCATTACTCTTTTTTTGTTTACAATTGCGCTGACTCCAAATCCGGATTCATTTTTAAAATCAGTAACTTTATTGAAAGGTAGAACGCTGTTATCAACTGAATAAATATTTATAGACTTTGCAATCGGATGCGTAGAAAGTTTTTCCACAGAATAAATATATTTCATCAAGTCATATTCCGAATATCCATTTCGGGTGTAAACATTTTTTACTGACATTTCACCCGTTGTAAGTGTTCCTGTTTTATCAAAACAAACAGTATCGATCTTCATCAGATTTTCGATCGCATCTACATTACTGAAAAGAATTCCATTCTCAGCAGCTCTGCCAACACCAATAACTATCGCAATAGGGGATGCAAGTCCGAGCGCACAGGGACATGCAATGATCAGAACCGACACAGCAAATAAAAGTGATCTGTCAAAAGCTGCATCAGCAATGAAATACCAGTATGAAAAAGTCAAAGCAGAAATTAGTATTACAATTGGGACAAACACTGATGAAATCTTATCTGCAAGTTTTTGGATCTTTGGCTTATTCGATGATGCATCTTTTACTAATGCTATTACTTTTGATAGCATAGTATCTTTGCCGACTTTAAGAGCGTCAAGTTTTACAAAGCCATTCCTTAAGACAGTACCGCTCATCAAATCATCGCCGACCTTTTTCTCTATAGGCAGACTTTCTCCGGTCATAGCGCTTTCATCTACTACACAAAAACCTTCAATGATCTTACCGTCAACAGGGATTTTATCACCAGTTTTAATCAGGACAATATCATGAAGTCTTACTTTTTTAAATGGAATGAACATCTCGTTTCCGTCTCTTATTACATTTACAACTTTTGCCTGAAGGTCTTTGAGTTTTAGAACTGATGTTTGAGTTTTCGACTTCATTACAGATTCCAGATAATTTCCTATCAGTATGAAGGTGATTATCATTGCTCCTGTTTCGAAATAAACTTCCTTTGAAGATGCGAGTGATGCAAGATTAAGATCGAGCACCATATTGAGAGTAATGACCAGACTGTAAAAATAAGCAGAAAGACTTCCCATTGAAATTAATGTATTCATATCAAAGGATAAGTTCTTTAGCGAGATCAATGCACCTGAAATGAATTTTGAACCACACCAAAAAATAACTACCGAAGTCAGTAAAGTAAGCATTAAAAGTAATGTCTTTTCAGAGATGTCAGAAATAAATGATATTCCAAAATGATCACGCATACTGAGCATCATTATTATGAGAGATAAAGTTACAGATACAAATATTTTGGTCCTTTGATTTCTTAGATTCTTTATTTTCAGCTGCTCGGATAAATATCCTTCTTCTTCACCCGAAACATCATATCCAAGTTTTTTAATATCCTTAACTATTTTTTCTTTACTTATCAGAGAAGGATCAAAAATTATTTCCCCGCTTTCTGATGCATAATTGATCTCAACTTTGAAAATTCCATCTACGTTTTCCAGGTAGGTCTTGATACTGGCTGCACAGCTAGTACAATTCATTCCTATTACTTCAAATTCAAAAAGCTCTTCCTGTGAAGACTTTTTCTGTTTGGGAAGTTTTGTTAATATGCTTAAATTAATTTTTTCTTTGTCACTCATTGTTTATAATTTTTACTTATAATTTTATTGTTGGTAATTTATTAATTATTGTATCAGCAGTTTTAGCTGCTATAAAATTTTCACTTACATCATGTACCCTTATTAAGTTTGCGCCGTTCAAAATGCCTATTACATTTGATGCTATCGTACCTACTAATCTTTTTTCAGGAAGTGATGAAGATATTTTATTTAAAAAACTTTTTCTTGAAGTCCCAAGAAGAATTGGATAACCAAGTTTTTTAAATTCTGACAAATTTCTGATGATCTCAAGATTATTTTCAAATGTTTTACCAAACCCAATACCCGGATCTAATATGATCTGTTTAATGCCGGCATCTTTTGCAATATCCGCTGATGTCTCAAGATAATCTGAAATTTCTTTTATTACATCTTCATATACAGGATCTTGCTGCATATTTTTTGGAGTTCCTTTTATGTGCATCAATATGCAGGATGCATTATACTTTGCTGTTACTTTAGGTAGCTTTTCATCAAATCTGAAACCACTTATATCATTTACTATACAAGCACCTTCTTTCAGTGCTTCTTCTGCGACTTCACTTTTATATGTGTCTATTGAAACAGGGATATTTACTTTTTTACAAATTGCATTTATCACCGGTACCACTCTAGTTATTTCCTCATCAATACTTATTGATTCAGAACCTGGCCTTGTAGATTCTCCGCCGACATCTAAAAAATCAGCTCCTTCCTTTTCCATCCTGATTGCATCACTTACTATTTTATCCAGATCAGGTTTTCCATCAAAATATTTTCCACCATCAGAAAATGAGTCAGGCGTAATGTTCAGAATTCCCATGACATAAGTCTTTTTCGAAAGATCATAGGTCTCGTTATTAAATCTGTAAATCAATTTACTTCTGCTCCTGTTTCTATTTCACCATCAATAGTAATTATTCTAAGTTCGCCATTTTGTTTCGCAGCAAGAAGCATTCCATCGGAGTCAACTCCCATAAGTTTAGAAGGTACAAGATTATCAACCACTACTATTAATTTTCCTATAAGGTCTTCAGGTTTATAATGCTCTGAAATACCGGAGACAATTTGTTTCTCAGTGTCACCGACTTTTAGTCTTAGCTTCAGTAGTTTTTTACTTTTTGGAACTGCTTCACATTCAATTATCTTAGCAACTTTGAGACTTACTTTTTTGAAATCTTCTAACGTAATAATTCCTTCAGACTTCTTTTCAGATTTTACAGCATTCTTCTCAACTTTTTCAACTGAAGAATCTGTTTCGAGTTTTTCAATTTCAGAATCTTCGATCTGAGGAAAGAGTATTTTATTTTCTCCAAGTACTGCACCTTTTTCAAGAACACATGTGCCAATCTTATCCCACTTCATATCTTTATTACTTACATTTAGAATTTTTAATATACTTTCTGTTGTAAAAGGTATAAACGGATTTATCAGTATTGCAATTGAATGACACAGCTCAAGGCAAACTCTGATAACAGTTTCACATCTCTCTTTATCATCTTTTACAGATTTCCATGGTTCGTTATCATTGAAATATTTATTTGCAGCGCGAACACAGTCCATAGTATTTAATAATGCTTCTCTGAAACTAAAGCTGTCATAAAGTCTGCTAATTTTTTTAGACTGAGATTTAAAATAATTTAATATTTCTTCATCTGCAATATCAGACTTATGAAGTTCAGGTATTTTATTATCAAATTTATTTTTTGCAAATACTACTGTTCGGTTAATGAAATTTCCTAGTATTCCCGCAAGCTCACTGTTATTTTTTACTTGCAGATCTTTCCAGGTAAATTCAGAATCTTTGTTTTCAGGCATGTTTGAAGCAAGCACATACCGAATTACATCCGGACTGAAAATTTTTACAATGTCCTTTACAAGTATCCCATTGCCTTTACTTTTTGAAAGTTTATCACCGCCAATATTCAAAAATTCATTTGCCGGTACATTTTCAGGAAGGATATAATCGCCATGAGCCATTAACATTGAAGGAAAAATAATAGAATGAAAAACGATATTATCTTTTCCAATGAAATGAATTAATTTTGTATCCTTATTCTGCCAGTAATCTTTCCATTTCTCAGGTTCATTTCTTTTTGCAAAAAGCTCTTTAGTCGCAGAAATGTAACCGATCGGTGCTTCAAACCAAACGTAAATTACCTTTCCGTCATTTCCCTCGACAGGAACTTTTACACCCCAGTCAAGATCTCTGGTGATTGCTCTGTCCTTTAAACCTGCTTTAAGCCATCCTTTACAGTAGTTAATAACGTTTTGCTTCCAGTCATTTTTATCTTTAAGCCATTTATTCAATGCATCCTGATAATCACCCAATGGTATGTAAAAATTTGTGGATTCCTTAACGACAGGAATATCACCTGTTATCTTTGACCTAGGATTAATTAATTCAAGAGGTGAGAGATTGCTTCCGCAATTTTCACATTCGTCACCACGAGCTTCTTCAAATCCGCAGACCGGACATGTACCAGTAATAAATCGGTCTGCCAAAAATCTGTTTTCTTTCTCAGAGAAAAGCTGCTTCTCTGTTTTTTGAACGAACTGACCTTTATTGTATAAGTTAAGAAAAAATTCTTTTGCAGTTTCGTGATGAACTTTATTTGAAGTACGTGAATAAATATCAAAATCAATTCCAAGGTCCTGAAAAGCTTTTTCATTTGCAAAATGATACCTGTCAATTATTTCCTGTGGTGTAATTTTTTCAGAAATGGAAGCCATCTCAATAGCAGTACCATGTTCATCAGATCCCGAAATAAAGATAACATCCTCGTCATTCAGCTTCTTATATCTGACAAATATATCCGGTGGAAGATATGCTCCGGCAATATGTCCTATGTGTAAGTAATTATTTGCATAAGGAAGTGCTGCCGTTACAAGATACTTTATATTTTTTTTCATCAAATAATATACTTATTCACTATTTTTTTATAAAGGCATAGCAATTTACAATGCATGTTAACATTTTCTGATCTTAATCCAGGAATTTGGTTTTTAGCTCGGGAGTAGGAATTCTACAGGAGTCTTTTTTTCCAAACCACTTATACCTGTTCTTTGCTATAATGTCATAAAAAAAATTTCTAATAAATGCAGGTAGAATAATAAACCCATATATCAATTTGTATTTACCTCCGAGTGTTTTTGCGATTTTTAGAGCAGCATCTGATTTGAGATATGCTTTGTCATTTTCAATCAAGATAACCGAGTCTATATTTTTATCAAAGAGATCGTATTTTTTTAAAAGCTCTGTACCTTTTTCGGACTGAAGAGATGCAAATTTGAAAGTATTAATATTATCATTATCAATAATAAAATTTACTGATGAGTTACATAAATTACAGACTCCGTCAAAAAGAATTATTTTAGATTTATCCAAAATTTTAATTTAATAAGTTTAATTTAATGCAAATAATTCATAAATTTTATGCAAACCCAAATCACATTTTATGTCAAAAAATACTGTTGCCGTTATAGGTGATGTACACGGCTGTTACTACACATTAAAAAAAATTCATGACAGGCTGAAAAATGCAGGTGATGTATATACTGTCGGAGATCTGATCGACAGAGGAAAATATTCCAAAGCAGTTGTTGAATTTTGTA
Organism: Ignavibacteria bacterium; assembly: GCA_049293015.1. Taxonomy (GTDB): domain Bacteria; phylum Bacteroidota; class Ignavibacteria; order Tepidaquicellales; family Tepidaquicellaceae; genus UBA2330. The sequence continues at coordinate 35,229 of JBATSB010000010.1, read as the reverse complement.
TTTCTAATTCAATAAAATCTGTAAGAGGTAATCATGAAGATATGATGCTGAAGGCGATCGAAAAGTCTGATAAATTTCTTGGATTTATGTTTAAAGAAGCAGAACATTATTACTACAACGGAGGAAAAGAAACTCAAAATTCTTATATTGATTCAAGAGCATTTTCAGATTTCAAAAAATTTAAACAGAAATTAAAGGATCTCGGTCATTATGATTTCATCAAAAGCTTTCCACTAAGATATGAATTCAAAAAAGCAGTAATTTCACATGCGGGAATAATACCGGGAGGAGATGATGTTTCGATCTTATGGAACCGCCGTACTCCAGAGAAACTGGACAAACTTCAGATATTCGGACATACACCACTTAGAGAATATGTTTATAAGAAAGAATATTATTCTAATATTGATACCGGATGTGTTTTTAATAATAAACTGACTGCCGTTATTGTAGATGTAAATGAAGGGATTATATTAGATGTATTGGATGAAAACTGTGATGATAATGATGTAGATCCTGAAGCTGAAATGGAACTTTAAGAATTAAAGATACAGAGCAGAATAATTGAAAAAAAAATTAAAGAGGTAAAAAAAGGTATTTTGATTCTTTAAAAAAATTGTTAGGTTCAAATGGTTAAAGAGGAGAAAATGCCTGAGATTTCAAGATTTTATGGGATAACAATTTATATGTTTTATAAGGATCATAATCCTCCGCACATTCATGTTGAGTATCAGGGATATAAAGCTAAAATTGAAATTAAATCAGGCAAGGTAATTGGAAAGCTGCCAATGAAAGTTCAAAGTCTTGTTAAGGAATGGATAGAGAAAAATATCAGAGAAATATCATTTAATTGGAATCAGTCAGTTGAAAAGAAAAAATTAAAAAAGATTAAACCTTTAGAATAAAATAGAATAAAAATAAATATTTTGGAAAACATACACATCACAAATGCCGAGTATCTTGATGAATATAAAATTGATATAGAATTCAATACCGGTTTTAGTCAAGTCATAGATCTCAAAGAAGAAATATGGGGTGAAATATTTGAACCACTTAAAGACAAAGAATATTTCAGAAATTTCAAACTGAATCCCTTTACAATATACTGGGAAAACGGTGCTGATTTTTCCCCTGAATTTCTTTTTGAAATGGCTCATAATCAAGAATTTATGGTTGCCGATAAAAAGCGAAATCAAAATTAATCAATTCTGAAATTTAGTGTTAAGTCTTGTAAAATTTGATTAAAAGTTAATACATTTAAACTGCGTTTAATTTCAATAAAAAATTCCGATCTGTTTCAATAAAAAACTGCAATTTCAATTCATTTCATAAAGAATAATACTCATCAATTCATTGTAAATTTTACCAAAAATGAGTATTTTACGCAATAAAATTTAATTCCCGAAACTACAGATTGAAGATCAATTTTAGTTATCACAGGTCGATCATTTCCATAAAAATAAGCAATTTCAAAAATGAAAACTCATAATCCTATAATAGCATATTTGCGGGATATGGACTCTTTTTTTTATGGGGGAAATGGATGGCAGGCTGGGCTTTTTGAGCAGATAAAGGATCTGAATTTTAAGCAAGCTGCATGGAGACCAGATAACAAAAGAAACAGTATTTGGAAAATTGTGAAACATACAATTTTCTGGAAACTATATATTTTTTCTGAAGAAGAAGGAAAACCATTTTCATCAGCAGAAAGAAAAGCCGGCAACTGGATGTCTATTCCTGAAAAACCGGATGAAGAAAAATGGCAGGCAGAATTAATTCTTCTTGAAAAGACACATAAAAGAATGAAATCATTGATCAGGAAAAAAGGAATTGAGCTTTTTAATACAAGAAAAGAATTTTCAAATTATATAAGAGAAATTATTTCACATGATGCTTATCATGCAGGACAGATAGGTCTCTTAAGAGTTATGCAGGGAATTAAACCGGCTAAATATTAAAGTTCAAAGAAATTAAAGTTCTAATTAGATTATTATAAAAATTATCTGACGAAATTTATTAAGTCATTTATTTTAATAAAACAAAGGTTTTAAAATTATAATATAAAATGCCAAACGAAAAAATCATACCAATAAATATAGAAGACGAAATGAAGTCTTCTTACATTGATTATTCAATGTCAGTAATAGTATCAAGGGCTTTACCGGATGTGAGAGACGGACTTAAACCGGTACACAGAAGGGTTTTATATGGAATGAGAGAACTCGGTCTTGCGTCGAACCGTGCACATAAAAAATCAGCAAGAATAGTTGGAGAAGTATTAGGTAAATATCATCCCCACGGAGATAAAGCTGTTTATGATACTATGGTAAGATTGGTTCAGGAGTTTTCACTTAGGTATCCACTTGTGAATGGTCAGGGAAACTTTGGATCAGTTGACGGAGATTCAGCAGCGGCAATGCGATATACTGAGGCAAGATTGTCAAGAGTTGCTGAAGCGATCCTTGAAGATCTTGAGAAGGATACTGTAGATTTCGTTCCAAACTTTGATGATACATTAACAGAGCCATCAGTATTGCCAGCAGTGATCCCGAATTTGCTTATCAACGGTTCGAACGGTATTGCAGTCGGAATGGCTACAAACATACCACCTCATAATCTGAATGAAGTCTGTAACGGGATAATTCAGTTAATAAAAGATCCTGATATTACAATTAAGAAATTAATGAAATATGTATCAGCTCCGGATTTTCCAACAGGTGGAATTATTTACGGTTATCAACCTGTGATAGACGCTTATGAAACAGGCAGAGGGAAAATAATTTTAAGAGCAAAAGTTTCTATAGAAGTTGAAAAAAACGGCAAGCAAAATATTATAATTTCTGAAATTCCATATCAGGTAAACAAAGTAAGTCTGATAGAAAATATTGCGCAATTAGTAAGAGATAAAAAAGTTGAAGACATTTCTGATATAAATGATGAAAGTGACAGGGACGGAATGAGAATTGTGATCGGACTTAAACGCGATGGTAATCCGCAGGTGATTGTGAATAATTTGTACAAGCATACACAAATGCAGACTACGTTTGGTACGATCATGCTTGCGCTTGTTGACGGGATTCCTAAAGTTCTGAATCTAAAAGAGATGATGGAGCATTTTGTTAAACATAGACTTAATGTTATTGTCAGAAGAACAAAATTTGAACTGGATGCTGCAGAGAAGAGAGCGCATATTCTTGAAGGTTACATAATAGCACTTGATAATATTGATGAAATAATCAAGCTGATCAAAAAATCACCTGATGCTCCTACTGCAAGAACAGCATTGATGAAATCTTTTAAGCTTTCTGAAATACAGGCAACAGCAATTCTTGAAATGAGACTGCAGAGATTGACAGGACTTGAGAGAAAGAAAATTGAAGATGAATATAAAGAAGTTTTAAAGACGATTGAAAGATTAAAAAGAATTCTGGATAATGAGCAGCTCAGAAAAGAAATGATCTGTGATGATCTGAAAGCACTTGTTGAAAAATTTGGAGATGAGAGAAGAACTGAGATCGTGTATGATGTAAAATCAATGACTGACGATGAGATGATGAAGGAGCTTGTAAAAGAAGAAGATGTAGTAATTACTATTTCGAATAAAGGATTCATTAAGAGAATTCCTGTCACTTCATACAAATCACAGGGTAGGGGAGGCAAAGGTATTACTGCTGCTTCTATGGGAAGTGCAGAAGATGATTTCAATGAGCATATGTTCATTGGATCTACTCATCAGTACATAATGTTCTTTACTCAGAGAGGAAAATGTTACTGGCTAAAGGTCTATGATATTCCGGAAGGAAGCAGAACTTCAAGAGGTAAATCAATACTTAATCTAATTGAAAAAGATAAAGATGATGACATTTCTTCATTTGTTATAGTCAAAGATTTTACCGAAGAACTTTTTGTTACAATGGTAACAAGATCAGGTGTTATAAAGAAAACGAAACTTGACAGCTATTCCAATATCAGAAAAAGTGGAATTAACGCTATCAATCTTAAAGATGATGATACACTTGTAGATGTGAAACTGACAAACGGTACACAGGAAATTGTCATTGGAAGTCATAATGGTCAGGCAATCAGATTTAATGAATCAAAAGCCCGTGAAATGGGCAGGACTGCAACAGGTGTAAAAGGTATAAAACTTGCAAAAGACGATTATGTAATAGGCTTTGTGACTGTATCCAGACCGAGCGCTACTATTCTCGTGATCACTGAAAACGGTTATGGGAAGAGAAGTAATGTTGGAGATTACAGAGTTACCAACAGAGGTGGTAAAGGAGTGATTACAGTCAAGACCACTGATAAAGTCGGGAAATTGATCTCAATAAAAGAAGTAACCGACACTGATGATCTTATGATAATTACTTCCAAGGGGATATTGATCAGACAGAATGTGAAGTCAATCAGAGTAATGGGAAGAAATGCGCAGGGAGTAAGAGTTATTAGATTAAATGATGGGGATACTATCTCTGCAGTTGCAAGAATAGTAGAAGATGAAAAAGAGGAATCACAAAATTAAATTGTAAGCCCGATTCAATCTGAGCCGGCTCAGGTAAATAGAAATAATGAAAAGTAATTGAATAAAGTAATAGACATAAGAAGTGATACAGTGACTAAGCCAACACCGGCAATGCTTGAAGCTATATTGAATGCAAAACTAGGTGATGATGTATTTGCTGAAGATGAAAGTGTGAATGAGCTTCAGAAGAAATGTGCAGATCTTTCTGGTAAAGAGTCAGCGATATTTGTTCCGACAGGTGTAATGGGAAATCAGCTTGCAATAAAATGCCACACCGATCCGGGCGATGAAGTTATAGTAGAAAGTGAATCGCATATTTTAAATTATGAAACTGCTGCACCTTCAGTAATATCAAATGTACAGCTGCTACCTGTGCCAGGCAAGAATGGTATTATGACTGCAGATGAAATTGAAAAATATATCAGGACAAATGAATATTATTTCCCTGTGACAAAACTCATTTGTCTTGAGAATACACATAACCGCTCTGGCGGAGTCATTCAGCCGATTGAAGTAATAAAAGGAATTTCAGATTTAGCAAAAAGATATAATATCAGAACGCATCTTGACGGAGCAAGGATATTTAATGCTGTAGTCGAAACAGGAATTTCATTAAAGGTATATGCTGATTACTTTGATTCAGTTTCTTTTTGTTTTTCGAAAGGACTTGGTTGTCCTGTAGGTTCAATTTTGTGCGGCAGTAGTGAGTTTATCGACAAAGCCCGCAAGTGGAGAAAAATTTTAGGCGGCGGAATGAGACAGGTGGGAATATTAGCGGCAGCAGGGACTTATGCACTTAATAATAATATTGACCGTCTCAAAGAAGATCATTCTAAGGCTAAATATTTTGCTGAAAAGTTATCAAAAATAGAAAGTGTGTCGATTGACATGTCAACAGTAATGACAAACATTGTAATTTTTGGATGTGATAAATATTCGAAAAAAGAAATAATAAATAAAGCGAAAGAAAACGGTGTGATAATTTCTTCCGGTAGTTACGAATTAATGCGAGCAGTTTTTCATTTGGATGTAAGTATGGATGAAACTAAAAAAGCTGTTGAGATACTAAAGACCATTCTATAGAAATCCTTTCTAATTAATTTCAAATCAAGTAATTCCTTGCAATTGTAATTCCATATATTTAAGTTTTAAAAAAATTTTAAATATGATAAACAGAAGAGATTTTATCAGGCTTTGTTCAGTGGCTGCTGTAGGTGCTGCTGTGTTACCAATAATAGAAGGTTGTACAGAAAAGAAGGTAGAATTTGGTGATGCAGAGTTTATGAAACTTAGTTCAATTCTTACAGGATTTTCCGATTCTGAATTAGATAAAACTCTGGCAGTTACTTATCATACCAGTCTGAAGAATTTTCCTCCTTCAAAGAAATCATTACAGGAATTATATAAGGCTCTGAAAATAGATTCTGATAATATTCCTTCTGATGAAGAAATCGAAAATGTTATAACAAAAAATCCTGAATACAAAAAACTTGCAGATACTCTTATCACATACTGGATGTCAGGAATTTACAAAACAAAAGACGGCATGAAAGTATCTGATTATGAAAAAATGTATGCATGGAAATCTACAGGATATCTGATCCCTAATGCACAGTGCAGAGGAGACTTTGGATTCTGGCAGAATAAACCTTCAGTTACTTAAATTAAATTATATAATTTTTTTATGCAGAATAGTGAATACAGTGCAGATGTTGTAATAGTCGGCGCAGGAATTTCAGGAGCACTGATGGCTCTTGGTCTTGCTAAATCGAATACAAAAGTGCTAATAATAGAAGCCGGCGACAGGATCGACAGAAGCAAAGCAATTGAAAAATACAAAGCTGATCCAGAAAGAGGTGATGACTCACCATATAATCCTGTGTCAAGGACTGCACCTTATCCACCGATGGACGATCCTCAGAAATATTATATTCAAATGGGACCGGATAAATTTCAGAGTACATATATAAAAGCTGTCGGCGGCACTACATGGCACTGGCTTGGCACTTGTCTAAGATTTGTTGAAAATGATTTTAAAATGAAAACGGAATATGGAGTTGGGACTGACTGGCCTATCACTTATAAAGAAATTGAGAAATGGTATTATGCAGCAGAGCAAGAGATTCCTGTTTCAGGTGATGACAAGGCAGCACTCGGAGTTAAAAGAGAAGAACCTTATCCGTCAGCAATGATCCCCCAGACTTATCTTGATAAACAAGTTGATAAAGCTTTTCAGAATTTAACATTGCCTGACGCACCAAATATAAAACTGCAAGTGGCAAGTACTCCTCAGGGAAGACTTTCAGCACCGCAAGATGAAAGACTGGCATGCTGCGGAAGTAATAACTGCATTCCAATTTGTCCGGTCGGTGCAAAGTATGATGCTTCTTTTACAATTGCAAAAGCTGAAGCGTTGGGTGTAAAAGTTCTTACCAACTCAACAGCAAAATTTATTCAGACTGATGATGAGGGAAGTGTAACGGGAATATTATTTCAAACTGCTGATGGTGATAAAGTCGCTACAGGCAAAATATTTATTCTTGCAGGTCATGCAATTGAGACACCTAAATTAATGCTGATGTCAAAATCTGAAAAATATCCGAACGGAATTGCAAACAGCAGTGATCAGGTTGGAAGAAATCTGATGGATCATAACTGCGTCCTAAGTTATGGTCTAGCGAAGGATCCTGTATATCCTTATCAGGCACCGCTTTCAACTTCAGGAGTAGAGAATGTAAAAGACGGACCATTCAGAAAAGACAGAGGAGCTTTTAGAATTGAAATAGGAAATGACGGCTGGAGCTGGCCTGTTGGATATCCAAATGTACTGTCTTCATATTTTTTAAAAAAGAGTGGTGGCAGATCAAGTGTCATGAATCTTCCAACTACTGATGAAGTGATCAAGCAAGGTCAAAACAATTTTTTATATGGTAAAAAATTACGAAATGATATTAAGGAAAATGTACTTAGAGAAATTCGATTTGCTTTTCTTTGTGAACAACTTCCCGATCCAAATAACAGAATCGTGCCGGCATTTGATTCTCTTGGAACAGACGGATTACCTCGTCCAAGGATCTTTTATAAATTAGATGATTATGTGAAAGCAAGTATAGATGTTGCTGTTATACTGCAGAAAAAAATGATGGAGTCACTTGGTTGTACGGAGCAGCATCATTCTTATCCATGGGGAGCAGGTCATATTGTAGGCACTACAAAAATGGGGGACGATCCGAAGACTTCAGTAGTTGATAAAAATTTAAAATGCCACGATCTTAAAAATATGTACATATTAGGAAGTTCGGTGTTTCCTACTGTGGCAGCATCTAATCCGACTTTGACTATTGCTGCACTTACCCTGAGAGCTGTAGAGGAAGTTCAGAAAAAACTTTTGGAGCTTAATTAAAAATTAGATCTGCTTAATCTAAATGTTTAAGTGTATTGATGATCTTTAATACATCATCCTTTTTATGCATTGGAAAATTTGCAATACGTATTTGTTCTGTTTTAAACTTTCCGTAACCTGACCCTACAATTATTCCGTTATCCGATAACAACTTTTTCACTTCTTCCTGTCTGTTGCCTGCTTCAATCACAATTATAGTTTTTGATCTATCAGAAGGATCTTTTACAAAAGGTGTGAATGATCTATGTGAATCAAAAAAGTCATACAAAAGATTAGCTTTATCTTCTGTCCCTTTTCTGATCTCGGAAATTCCCTGTGCGTTCATTTGTTCACAGACCTTTCCAAGCAGATAAATTCCGGGCACATTAGGTGTTTCAGAAGTCTGGTATTTTACAGCATTTTCAAAAAGAGAAATAAAATTATGATAACTGCCAATACTTTTTTCTTCAGACTTTAACTTTTCAGCTTTCTGTAAACATCTGTCATTTAATATCAACACACCCAGTCCTGCGGGCAGTCCAAAACCTTTTTGCACAGAAAAAAAAGCGCAGTCAATTTTATTAAAATCAATATTTACATAAGGTGCGGAAGTTACGATATCAACAGCAATAATTGAATCAGGATATTTTGTTTTAAGATCATAAATGTCCTGAACATCAATAGCCACACCGGTACTTGTTTCGTTTTGAGTAATGCAGATCACTTCCGGATCATTATCAATTTTAATTTCTTTAAAATTAAAACTACAACCATAATCAACTTCAGCCTTCACAGCATTGCGACCCAGCTCAATTGCAGTCTTATAAAACCTGTCTGCAAATGCTCCATTCACAAAATGGTATGTATTTTTCTCAGAACAATTTTGAATTATCCTGTCCATACATTCTGTAGCTGATGATAAAAAGAATATATGAAAGTCTTCAGGGATATTCATCAAAGTTTTCAAAGATGAAACAGTATTTTTAAATATTTCCATAAATTCAAAGCTTCGGTGATTAATGGAAAATATTTTTTTATCCAAAGCTTCTGACAGATCATTTTTAGCATTGGGATATAATTCCGTAGGTCCTGGAGTAAAATAAATTTTATTCAATATTAATTTTATTTAAAAGAGTGTTCTCAATAAAGGATTCTGAATTTAATAGTGTGAGGAATTTTTTTCAGATCCTGAATGACCTGAGGTGAATATTTTTTCTTGATATCAGTGATCACATAGCCTACAAGCTCATTGGTTTTAAGATACTGTCCAATGATGTTTATATTATGTGAAGCGAGAATATTATTGATCTGTGCAAGTATCCCGGGAACGTTTTCATGAATATGTATCAAACGATGTGCATTTTGAAATTGAGGTAATTGTATCTCGGGAAAATTCACACTGTAAAATGTGTTACCGGAATTTATGAATTCAATAATTTTTTTCGGAACGAAATCAGCAATATTTCTCTGTGCTTCTTCTGTACTTCCTCCGATATGCGGGGTCAGAATGACGTTTGGAATGTTTTGCAAAACAGATACAAAAGCTTCATCATTTCCGGACGGCTCTTCCGGATATACGTCAACAGATGCTCCGCTGATCTTTCCGTTTATTAAATTTTTTGCAAGAGCTTCAATATCTAGTACATGACCTCTGCTTAGATTTAAAAAAATTGTACCGTCACGCATTGTTTTAAATTCTTTTTCTCCGATAAAATTTGAATTTGAATCTTTTCCGTCCACATGAAGTGTAATGATCTCACACTTTTTCAGAAGTTCATTTAGAGAATTACATTTGGTAGCATTTCCCAAAGCTAATTTATCGACAACATCATAATAGTAAACATCCATTCCGAGATCTTCGGCAAGCACTGACAATTGTGATCCAATTTTTCCATACCCAATGATACCGATCTTCTTTCCTCTTATTTCAAAACTACCTGCTGCAGATTTATCCCAGACACCTTTGTGTAATGATAAACTTTTATCAAAAATCCTTCTCATTAAAATAATTATTTCAGCCAGTGCAAGCTCGACAACACTGCGGGTGTTACTAAACGGAGCATTGAAAACTGCGATGCCTTTATTTAAAGCTGAATTGAGATCGATCTGATTAGTTCCTATACAAAATGCACCAATAGAAATTAACTTGTCAGCATGATCAATTACCTGATTACTTATCTGAGTCTTTGAACGGATTCCGAGAATTGAAACATCTCTGATCTTTTTGCAAAGTTCTTTCTCATCCATACTTTTAGAATAGGTCTCTATCTGATAACCTTCTTCCTTGAAAATTGAAACAGCGTCCTTATGAATGTTTTCGAGTAGCAAAACTTTTATACGGTTCTTTGGATAAGAAATTGACATCGGTAATTTATTCAGATATAAAAATTCATCCATGCTCGGAGTAATATGATCAGCTTTTGACGACACGATTTCTCTTTCGACATTTTCTGTGAAAGCAAAAAACTTGTGAGCGATCCCTGCTTTTTTCAATTCATAATCTGTATAGCCATCGCCTATGACATAAAGTTCTCCTGACAGACCAAGCTTTTTGAGCTGTTCAATTTTTCCATTGTCAAAGCTTAGAAGATTCTTTTTATCATAGCCCGAAATATTTCCATCTTTATCAAAAGTAAAAGTATTTGCAAAAACATTCTTTGCTGGAATTCCAAATTTACCGACAACCGGTACTATAAGTTCTTTGAATCCTCCTGAGATGATGTAAATTTCTTCAGAATGATTTTTGAAAAATGATTTATTTCTCTTGACTGAAGAAGATACTTTACCGGAAAGTTTTTTTACAAGTTTATCGATGTGGGTTCTGTCTGCTTTTAACAGCTTCATCCTTTTTTTTAGTGACTCACTGAATGACAGTCTTCCGTTCATAGAGCTTGATGTGATCCTTTCAAATTCTTTTAATTCTGAATCTGATTTACTGCTCTTAGTTTTAGAAATATTAAAAAGTTCATCAAGTGCTTCGAGTTTAATAAACGTACTATCGAAATCTATTATGTATTTTATTTTGCTTTTATTCAAAAAATATTTTCAGGTTTAAATTAAAGACTAATATTGTTAAAGATTATCCATATTAAAAATGTTACAACTATTTAGTGAGTCAGACTTTCCTCAAATTAAATAATAAATTTTGCCTCTAAGTCGTGAAAGTTAAAAGGAATCAAATTTTATTTTTAAAAACTTTGAGCCTTTGAGCCTTTGAGTCTTAGTGGCGAAAGGCTGAGCGGGAGACGGGGATCGAACCCGCGACGTCCAGCTTGGGAAGCTGACATTCTACCGCTGAATTACTCCCGCAAGATTCTAAACTATTGCCAGTACTAAAATAATAATTAATAATACAAGTATGATAGTAACTAATGTATAATGATCAAGATCAAAAGCATTTTCAGCATATACAATCTTGTTTTGATTATTTCGTTCTACAACTCCAAAAATATCTTTGTCCATATCTCCATCTCTGTCAGCAAGAAATACCGGAAAAGGAATACCAACAGGGAACAATGTATTCATTTCATAATTATCAAAATTTTTATCTTGAAGAACAAACTCGGGTTTTTCTAAACTACCGGTATTATTGTAAAACTCTACTTTTCCTTCATCATTAAATTTCAATATATCGAAATCACCGTCTTCATCAATGTCTACTACTACAGGATTTCGGATATTTAAATTGTTATTAATATAAACATCAGAAAGTTGTTTGATCCTGTTTTTTGAGAATTTTTGCACGGGCGTTTCATCATCTGCCTGTGAGATATTGGTATTAATAAGGATCAAAAAAATTAAAAGTAAAACAGATTTCATAAAAATTATTATTCGTTGTAAAAATAACTTAATTCTTTTTCAGATAAAACTTAATAGAAATTATACTTTTTCATTTGTCGCAATGGTAAATAATTAGAGAATGTAATGGTGTAAAAGGAAAGGGAATTTCAAAATATTTATTTTAATAAATTTTATTAAATAGGAAATTCCGAAAATTTCAAAAAGAAAACATTTATTAGCTGAATAATAGTTATCATTCTCATTGAAGTACTGATACTTTAAATCCGGATAGAAATTGATATTTTGATATTAGTACGAAAATATATTTCCGGGAATTTGACATAAAAAAAGCCGGACAATATTATTGACCGGCTTTTTCATTTTCCCCTCCGGATTTGTTAAGTTTCTATATATAACAATTTTGATAGGACAAATGTCCTTATTTAAGTAAGATCATTCTCTTAGTATCAGAGAATCCGTCAGTATGTAATTTATAAAAATAAACTCCGCTGGCGAGATTGGTCCCGTTAAAATCAAAAGAGTAATATCCGGCAGTTTTAAATTCATTCACAAGAGTTTTCATCTCCCTGCCGGTATTGTCATAAATTTTTAATACTACCTTAGAATCTACCGGGATCTCAAATTTTATTTTAGTTAAAGGATTAAACGGATTCGGATAGTTTTGTGAAAGATTATATTTACCCGGGATACCTATTATAACTTCATTCTGCAAATCATAGTATTCAAAGCTTCCGTTAAAATCTATCTGCTTGAGCCGGTATTTATATTTTCCGGAAGTAAGATTCTTATCTTCAAAGGTATAACTTACAGGACTGTTTGAGTTACCATTTCCTGCAACGTTGCCGATTTTTATCCATGAGTCTGACGTCTGATCTTTAACATTTGACCGTTCGAGATCAAATCCGGAATTATTAATTTCCGAAGTTACACGCCAGTTAAGTATTACATTATTCTCAGATACAGTAGATATAAAAGATTCAAGTTCGACAGGCAGAAGTTCATTAATTTGTCCGAATCTTATTGCAAGGGGAGAACCGAACAGCGGTCCGGGAACTGTAACAACGTGATTTGCTTCAGAACGTCTGTAAAGAAGACCCTTTGTTCCTGTTGAGTTTTGTATGCCGATTGTCATTTCATGTAAATTTCCATTGTAATAATTGTTCAGGAATAACGAACCGCTTTTTGAATTATCAAACTGAACAGTAATATTTCCGTTTTCAGTGCCGCCGTCAATTCCTGTTTCTAAAATTACCTGATATGAAACATAATCATTGGAATCATAAAGTGTATTAAATAATGGAAATCTGTCATAGGTAACAATAAATTTGTCATCAGTGACTTTGTATTTCAAATTCCTGCCTATTATTTCCGGATCCTGGAAATTAGTAAAATACCAAAATGGGAAAATTGCAGGGTGAGGAGCAGTAACAGATGGTATTGACGAAGAAAATGGATAACTCATTTCAACTAATGAGATACCGCCAAAACCTATTACCCCGCTGGTTGAAATTAATATTGTATCATAGCAGGTTCCAAAAAATTTAAATTTATCACCTCCGGTTAAAGCATCCGGCAATCTAAAGCATCCATTAAAGTAATAACTATTGTAATATGCGAATGGAACAACTGCCTGTCCGTTAACAATAAGACTTGTACTGCCTGTAGTATCTTCCCAATTGTATACAGGCTGATCCGGAATGCAATTTGCGTTTATTGAAGAGTTTAAGAAATAATATCCGCTTATATCTGAATAAGCGTAATTAGGATTGACAACGGAAAAAGCTGACTCTGCTGTATCATTTAGAGGATTTGTATCGGTAACCAAACTTGTCCAAGAATTAATTTTATACTTTTCATTATTATATGCTTGCAAATCAAAATTTAAAATGTAAGGATCGAAATTAATTGTTTTGGTTTCCCAAGCATCAATAGTAGCTTGTTTAATGCTGTGATAAACAATATTGTTACCAAATTTTATTTCAAAATGAACATCAAAGAAATTGTTCTGAGCTTTTTGCCCAAAATTCTTTATTGAAACATTAGGAATAATGGAATCATTATTTGTACATTTTGCATAATGAACAGAATTCTCAATAGGATTTATAATGTTAAACACTCCTACGTCATTTGAATCCATTTTATTATAGGTACTGTAAATATAGCCTTGAGTGTCTACTATCCAGGCGTATGAGCTATCAACAAAACAAGCAGATCTACTTGCCGGAGTGTTATTTAAATACGACCAATTTGCTCCGCCGTTTGTTGTTTTTAATATTGAGCTCCCGTTTGATGAACTATATTCACTAGTCAGCCAACCCGTATTGTTGTTTATAAATTGGATTTCTCCATCCAATAAATCCGAATTAATACCAAAATCCCATCCGATTCCACCGTTAGTTGATTTAGTAATCGAACCATAGAAGTCTAAAGCATATCCGGTATTAATATCAGTAAAATATAAATAAGTTATTGCTACACCACTATAGAAGGGATAAATATAAATCCAGTTAGTTCCTCCGTTCGTTGTTTTGAGAATAATTGGTTCGGGTATTATATCATCGAATTTATCTCCCCCTATCCAACCGGTATTTTGATCTATAAAAAAAACAGATTTGAAATTGCTGTTATTCATTTCGTATGGCATATTAATCCAGTTGGTTCCGCCATTAGTAGTTTTAACAATTGTATCTCCAATTGTTGCCCACCAATTATTAGAATCTGTAAAATGAATAGCGCTTATATTTTTATTATTTTCAATTGATTGAGGAATCCAGTTAATACCCCCGTTTGTTGTTTTTAAGATTAAACTATCATTAGTATTGATTCCAACTATCATACCGGTATTCATGTCCAGGAATTGAACTGATTTCATACCTGAATTTATTTTTGGTTGAATTATCCAGTTTTTTCCTGAATTTGTAGTTTTTAAAACAATACCCTGATAACCAATAGCCCAACCGGTATTAATATTTATAAAATCTATTGACTTCAGAGATCCGACATACTGTAAAAACCATTCACTTTGTGAAAAAGCAGCAGTGTTTAGAAACAGTATCAATAATATTAAAGAATATAATTTTTTCAATTTATTTCCCTCGCTTTCAAAGTTAGATGATTAGGGATTTAAATGATTTGTTCTTTTGAAGTGAAAAACAATTATTGCATGAAATTTTTAATCAGGACAATTTCTTTAAAACATCTTAATAAATCCCAAAAATATTTTTATAATTTCAAATAAAACTAAGTAATGTATGACTCATATCATATGATTTGAATCATAGAATCAATATATATTCAGCTCATATTTTACTGAAACACCTTACATTTACCGGATTGAAAAAGCTTAAATTATCTTAAGCGAAAAATCGGAATTTGAGTTTGGAAAAAATCCGGAAATTTTACACAAATAAAAGCCGGACAATATAATTACCCGGTTTTTTTCATATGAATTTTCGAGCAGTTGATGTCCAAAAAGTTTGCAGTTACATTTGATTTAAATTCACTTATTATATTCACAAACTTTTACATCATCATCAACTGCTCAAAATGGTCAAATTAAGTAACCAATCTAAAATTGAGCATTTATATATGGAATTGAAATTGTATAAGTCTATATGGGTCAGATATGATAATCTGACCTGCTAAATTCAGAAGTATCTTTTTAAAATATAAATTAAACTATAAAATGAATTTGGATAATAACTATAATCAATCAGAAAGTCATACACAACCGGCACAAAGAAGATTTCACGTGATGGCAAAACCCGGCGGTTCGACTTGCAACATTGACTGCACATATTGTTACTATCTCGACAAGGAAGATCTTCCCGATGGTCCCGGAAAAGGGAAAATGACTGATGAGGTACTTGAAAATTTTATCAGTCAATATATTGAAGGCGTCACGGCTGATGAAATTGTATTTTCATGGCAGGGTGGAGAACCAACCATGCTTGGCTTGAACTATTTTAAGAAAATAACTGAGCTTCAGAAAAAGTATTCCAAACCCGGTCAGAAAATATCAAATGACCTTCAGACGAATGGAATATTATTGGATGATGACTGGTGTAAGTTTCTTAAAGAAAACAACTGGCTTGTCGGTATCAGCATAGATGGTCCACGCGATATACATAATGCTTACCGCATTACTAAAAACGGAAAACCGACTTTTGATCTTGTCATGAATGGGATCAAGCTATTGAAAAAGTACCGCGTTCCATTCAACACACTCACTTGTGTCAACCGTTTAAATGCAAAACGTCCGCTTGATGTTTACAGATTCTTAAGACGTGAAATAGGTTCGACTTATATTCAGTTTATTCCGATCGTAGAATATAAGGGTTTTGAAACAACAGCTCCTCATACCTGGGATGTTTCAAAACTTCCAAAAGACGGATCTCCGGAAGCCCGTCCGGATCACCCTGATTCAATTGTTACCGATTGGTCCGTTGATCCTGATGACTATGGATATTTTCTTTCAAAGGTATTTGATGAATGGCTTAACCGCGATGTTGGGAAAGTTCTTGTAAACCATATAGAAACTCTTGTAGCTCAGCATCTCGGAATGCCATCTCAGGTTTGCATCTACAGCGGATTCTGCGGCAAGGGTCTTGCCGTTGAAAATGAAGGAAGTGTTTATTCATGCGACCATTATGTTTATCCCGAATATAAGGTTGGCAATGTAATGGAAAATAATCTTGCTGAGATGGTTTTTTCAGAATCACAGACAAAATTCGGAACTGCCAAATCTGATTATCTTCCTGAGTATTGCATGAAGTGTGAATTCCTTACTGATTGCTACGGTGAATGTCCAAAGAACAGGATCATACTTACGCCAGATGGTGAGCCCGGACTTAACTATCTTTGCAGGGGTTTGAAAAAATATTTTAATCATGCAATTCCTGAAGTCGATAAGATCGTTGCCAATCTGAAAAAAAACAGGATCAATGTTTCTCACAGAATGAAGGGAAGATAATTTGACTTAAAAAAGCCGGAGAATGTAATTGTCCGGCTTTTTTAGAATCTAATATTTGATCTGTTAATGAGGGTCAAAAAATTTTCAGTGGTAATTTCCTTGATCACCTTAATGAATCTTTAATAAACTTTACTAACTATTCAAACTTCATTAAATCACTTCAACAAAATAAACTTCTTCGTCTCTCTGAAATTCTCTGTCTCAATACTATAAAAATAAATTCCGCTGGTAAAATTATTTCCGTCAAATACTATCTGATATGTTCCGATATTTAGCCTTTCATTTACAAGAGTAGAAATTTCTCTTCCTAATGCATCGTAAATTTTTAAACTTACATTACCTGAATTTATCAAATCAAATTTAATATTTGTAGTTGGATTAAATGGATTTGGAAAGTTTTGATAGAGGGAAAACTTATCCGGTACATTGTTGCTTATTGGGAGAATGCCGACGGGTTCGTCGGGTGGTATGAATCCGTATTGATTAGTTCTGTAGCGGTCGTGACCATACATGGACCATGGGAAATTTTCATGTGAAAAAGGAATTCCATCCAATGACCAAATATGAAGATAGGTTGCGATTCTTTTTGAAGAAGTTGTTGTTAAACCAACTGATCCATTTTTATCTATATAGGTTTCGTATCCTTTAGAAGAAGTTGCAATTAATTCAACTGATCCATTATTATCAATATCTGATAAAGCAATACCTTCTACTATTCCCTCCGGTCTTAATGGAGACCAGGGTAAAGGTGAACCGTCTTTATTATAAGCAAAGACATTTCCAAATCCGTTAGGTGCAAAGGCTGACCAGTTGTTATCTGTAACATTCAAATTATTGGAATGCGTTAATTTTCCAATTAAAGGTGTAGCCCAATGTTCTCCAACTCCTTCATTTGGCCAGCCTGAAAGTTTAACTAATTCATTTGAATATAATAATAGATATGGATCGCCTTGTGCTCCATTTGAATATTCGGGTTTCCCATCTCTGTCCAAATCTCCAATTACAATAGTTCCTAATCCATTTAAGACATTTGCATATCCTCTGTCAATAATCTGACCATAAATATTAAATTTTGTAAGACGGTTATTACTGATACCGCCAATATTTGTTCTTTTAGTTGACATTAAAATATATGTTGAATCCGTAAAATTTCTATTAATTATCAGAGTCGGGGAGGCTCCCGAATTTTCATAAAGTGAATCTGAATATACCGGCCATTCATTAGAAAAATTTTCTCCGTTTTCTCTGAAAATCCTTAAAGCTGATGAATCTGATCCGCCGGTGGGAATTTTTCTTACAGTAGCAGCTATAATTTCTGCAATACCGTCATTATCAATATCGCCGATAGCTGCATTTGTTTTTGTAGAACCCGGTATGTATCTTGGCCAGCCTTGTCTTAATGTTCCATTATAATTAAATACTGAAAGTTCTCCTTTTTTTGATACTATAATTTCAAGCTTTCCATCATTATCCAGATCATAAATATTTATTGGTCTTAATGGAGTAAATTCTCCATCACTATAATTCACAGGAAAACCAGGTAGGTGATTCCCAAATCTGTCTATAACATCAAATGAAAATGAAAATCTTAAAACAATATCAAGAAATCCATCCCCGTCAACATCTCCTGAATTGACATCTAATATAAGTTCATTATATCCTTTAGGAAAATTTGGATAATTAGATCCGTCATTATTAGTTACATACAGATAATTTGGATTTGTTATTCCAAAATAATCTATTGTAAAAAAGATTATTTCTTTTTGACCGTCTTTTTCGAAATCTGTAATTAAAGGCAATCCTGCTTTTTGATAAGGACTTCTGTTAGAATCAATAACAATCGGAAATCCGGTTTTATAAACAGGAGTTTGGGAAATGCCGGAATGAATTATACAAAACAAAAAAATATTTACAAATATAATTTTCATAAAATTGAATTAATAAAGGCAGACATAAAATATATGCCTGCCTGTTTTTAAAATTAATAATTTGGTCCTAAGGTTAAAGTTTCATCATCATTTCCATCATGATTATAATTTAGCAAATTTGCTGACTGTCCATCCAATGGTTGAGCAGGGTAATATACATATACATTATATGTTCCTGTTGCCAAAGTTGTATAACACCATCCATTTGCATCAGTGGTACCTGTATAAACATTATTTCCTCCTGTCAAATACTTGACCTGAGCATTTTCCACAGGATATGAAGTGGAATATTGTAATACTTTGATATTAAAGTGGGGAAGTGGATTCGGATCTGCATTTGCATCTGATGAAATTATCTGAGTTGCAAAGAATCCTGCTACTGCAATTAACACTATTGCTGCTATTACTTTGAATTTTTTCATATAGATTTTTTTCCTTTCTGAAATTAATTTTTTAATTGATAAATAAATACTTATTTGTTTACTTTTTTTCAATTTCCTTATGGTGGTCTGATCATCATTTACTCCTTATGTTTTATTTTTAAGTTAAATACAATTTAGGAGAAATTATTTATTCATGTTAGGGACACTTTTTTTGATTTGACGGTTATCCGGATATAAAAATATTATTGAAATATGCGATAATGTTTGAATTTGCGTTAAATTCCTTATATTTTTAAAAATTTCTGTCGCTTATTTAGCCGTTGTCGGTGTTTCAAAATTCCAGTCGGCGTTGGTTGCTTTATCCACCAACGCCTTTAAAAAAACATTTATAAAATTTACTGAATATTTAAACTTTAGGACTTTACTTCAACAAAATAAACTTCTTTGTCTCTCTAAAACTCTCTGTCTCCAGACTATAAAAATAAATCCCGCTAGTAAAATTACTTCCGTCAAATACTATCTGATAAGTCCCGATGTTTAGTCTTTCATTTACAAGAGTAGAAATTTCCCTTCCTAATGCATCGTAAATTTTTAATGTTACGTTACCGGAATTTATTAAATCAAATTTAATATTTGTAGTTGGATTAAAAGGATTTGGAAAGTTTTGGTAGAGGGAAAACTTATCCGGTACATTGCTGCTTATTGGGAGTATTCCAACAGGTTCATCAGGAGGAATAAAGCCGTATTGATTTGTACGATATCTGTCGTGACCGTATTGAGGCCAGGGGAAATTCTCATTTGCAAACTGAATTCCAGGAATAGTCCAAACGTGAAGATAAAATTTTCTTTGTTGTGTTGCTGTTGCTATTAGTTCTACAGAACCATCATTATTTAAATCTGAAACTGAAATACCCTTAACCAATCCATAAGGTCTTAATGGAGACCATGGTAAAATAACACCATTGCTAGTGTAGGCATAAATATAACCATTTCCACTAACTGACTCTGCAGACCATGAATTACTTATAATATTCATTGAACTGGAATTTGAAATTTTAGCTATGACAGAAGTTGCATAATGTTCACCATTTCCTGAAGAAGGCCAACCTTCAATTCTTTTAAGAGTGTTGTCGAAGGCAGATAAAGAAGTTCCAAATTGTGATCCGGTTGAAAAGTCTAATTTACCATCAATATTTAAATCTCCCATAACCAAAGTACCAAAATCCATTGTTTCAACATAATATTTTTTTTCTAATATTTTTCCATTTATATCTATTTTTAGAAACTTATGAAGTCTATCTGAGGATGAACTGTTTTTATCCAAAGGAACAAGGAAAAACGTTGAATCAGAATTATTTTTATTTATAAAAAGTGATGGAGAGGAACTCCAAGAGAAATATGTAGAATCAAAATATATTGGAAAATTATTTGAAAACTCTAAACCATTATGTCTAAAGACATGCACAGCTCCGGAATCAACAATGTTGTTTGTGAATTTGAAAGAGCTTAAAACAATTTCTGCAAAACCATCATTATCAATATCTCCAATAGCAGGATTATAGGTAGCTCTTCCGGATATTAATCTTGGCCAACCACTTCGCAAAGTACCATCAAAATTATAGACTGAAATATCTCCTGCCCTATTTACAATAATTTCAAGTTTATTGTCATTATCTAAATCATATAAACTTATAAAATTCGTTGGATTAATATCACCATCACTATAATTTACCGGAAATCCAGAAAGATGATTTCCGAATCTATCGATAACATCAAAGGAATGAGTAAACCTTATAGCAATATCTAAAAAACCATCATTATTAACATCTCCGGAAGCAATATCTAAAATTAATTCATTATATCCTTTAGGAAAGTTTGGATAAGAAGAGCCATCACTTCTTACTATATGAAGCATACAAGGTGGATTAATTAATTCATAATAGTCTACAGCAAATGTTATTATTTCTTTTTGTCCATCTTTATCTAAATCTGTTATAAGCGGAATGCCTGCTTTACGAAACGGTTCCCTGTTACCATCTAATTCTAATGGGTAATTTTGATAATACATAGGAGTTTGAGTAAAGGTAATTTGTGCAAGTACAAATTGAATAAATATTAATAAAAAGATTTTTTTTTTCATGAGAAATATTTTAAAGCAGGGAATAAAAAATTCCCTGCCTGATTTGAAATTTAATAATTTGGACCTAATGTAACAGAAGTATAAATACTTGATCCTGAGTAATTTACTGTGTTTTGGGCTGATTGTCCATCAAGTGGCCGAGTTGGATACCATGCCTTTACAGTATAATTTCCATAAGGTTGATCCCAACTCCAACTGACTATTCCGGATGAATTAGTGGTCCCAGATTTGACAGTATTACCATTAGAATTTTCAACTATAACTTCTGCATTGGCTTGTATAGTAGAACCACCAGTTTGGTAAACAGTAACTTGAAATGTTGGAGCTGGATTAGATTGAGTATTTGAAAAAATATTGTTGTTAATTACAAGAGCAGAAAATATTGCAATAATAAATATTGCCGGGATAAATAGTTTTTTATACATTTTTTTTTAGTTTAAATTAGTGTTTAAAACTGTTAATTAAAATTGAATTGATCAAAATATTTAATAATTCTTACGGTGGTCTTATCATCATTTACTCCTTTCTTGATATATTAAATTTTTTTGGAGCTATATTTCCGGTTAATCCCAATCCGGGATTACTTGTTTAAGCCGTCCGTCACAGTAATAAATGTATTTCGTGCATCCGCTTTCATCGCAGATAATTTCTTCATAAGTGCATTCGTCATAAGTTATCCGTGAAAGAATATTTTCAGATGAAATGTTTTGGACGCAAGTAAACAGAATTATTAATGTTAGTAGTAATATTTTTTTCATAACTGATTTTCTTTTACTACTAATTTCATGAGAATGGATGAGAGTTGTAAACTACAGAATTGAAAAACTGATATGAAAAATTTTGAAGGTAATTATAATTTGGTTTATTTTTATTAAATTTTTTTATTAATTTCAACTATATTATAAACAATATTTGTATTTTGATATGAGACTGACAAATTATCCTACAATAAAAATTATTCAAACCCTAACTAAAGTAGAGCTGAAGGAATTTTCTTTGTTTATATGTTCGCCTTATCATAATCAAAATAAAAAACTCTTAGAGCTTTTCACGGAGATAGTAAAGTATTGTCCGGACTTTAATGACAAAGATTTTACCAAGAAAAATATTTATTCTGCACTCTACGGAGAAAAAGTTTTTAACGATAATACTATCCGAAGCATTTTATCGGACTTAAATCTTCTATTGGAAAAGTTTGTTGAATTAAAATATTTTCAGAGAAGAAACAATGGCTGTATGTTGATTTCAGCTCTTGCTGAAAGAGGATTGGATGAATTAAGTTATGGCTGCATAAATAATCATACCGCGAGTAATAAAAAATTTGATCCGGAATATCTGCATGATGAGTCGGAAATTCAAATACAAAAAATTAATTACCTAATTTCATGTAAGAAAATAAAAACCAAAAGATCATTGGAAAAGATTGACACGGAAATAAATAAATTAATGCACATCGAATTTTCAAATTACTATTTCCGAATGATCACTCATTTTACAAATCTTTTCACATTATACTCAAATTATAATATTGAGATTAAGAGAAAACCAGTGTATGATATTATTCTTTTTCTTGCTGATTCCTTTTCGGATAAAGGCTCAAAAGATGATTATTTGTTGTTATATAAATATTTGCTGAATTCATATCTCGATCTTTTAGAAGTAAAAATATCGGTAAAGAACTTTCAACATTATTTAAAATTACTCTCAAGACATTCATTAGAAATGACACATGATGAGCTATCTCATCATCTTCATAAACAAATGTCATTCATAATACTAAAGTTAAAAAAGGATAATGATATTTTATTTTTTGATAATGAACTTTTCAGGATCAATAATTTTATTCTGAGAAATAAGCTGTACATTAACTCTACAAATAAATATCTTTCTCCGGATCTTTATATAAGTATTTTAATGCATTCAGTAAAAATTGAAAAAATTGAATGGGCATCGGATTTTATTGAAAAGTATAATTCTAGTCTTAAAGAAGAATATCGAAAAATTCTGAAAATATTTTCTGAATCTTATCTGGAATTTTTTAAGGGTAATATTAAGCAGTCTCAATCATTAATGGATGAATTCCAGGCACATTATAACAAATCTTTAATTGCATATAATCAGTTAAAGCAATATGTCATCGAACTCCAGCTATTAATACATTTTGAGAATCGTAATTATTTTGAAGCAGGAAAGATTATTAAAAGTTATGATTTATATGTTAGAAGGAACAAGATTATATCAGAAGAGAAAAAAGAAATGAAGTTAATATTCCTTAAAAGATTGAATCAAATATTTTTGCTAATCGAAAACAATCATCTTTATGATTTAGCCAACCTGTTTGATAAAATAATCAATGATAAGGAATTCTTTTACAAAAGGTGGCTGATGAATAAGTTGGAAAAAATAATTGCAATAAGAAAATCAGCATAAATTTTCAATCCTTCAAAATCTCACTCACAATGACAACTCTTTGAATCTAACTCGACCCTTCATATATTTCGAGCCATTGTCGGAGTTTCAAAAAGTTAATATGCTCTACTTGAATTTACTACTCTTCTCGCTTAAACTTTTTGACCAACAACAACAAAACCTGCTGACAAGAAACTCTAATCTCATTTAAAATTCAACTTGAATTATAGTATGAAAAAAATAATTTTACTTAGTCTATCGTGCTCATCATCTCAGGTTGTTGGTGACCAAAAAGTTTTTTTGAATTACACTTCAAATTCAAAATCTGCTTCAAAACTTTTTGAATCACCAACAACGGCGAATTTACTAAAAATCAAAAATTGACATAAAAAAAAGCCGGACAATATTATTGATCGGCTTTTTTAATTTATATATTAAATTTTATTTCAATTTAAATCCCACATCTATCCTGTTATTCGTTCCGACATTTCCCATCGAACTAAAAGCATAATCAAAAGAATAATTCTCAAGGAAATTAAATCCAATTCCTGTAGAAAATCCTGCTATACCGATCGAACTTCCTGTCTTAAGATCCTGTCTCTGAGCATTGTCATATCCGATACGGAATTTTACGTTCTCGCTAAAATCAAATTCACCGCCGACAGATAAGTTCTTAAAATTTTCCCAAAAAGATTCACCACTCTGAGTTAGATCACTGAATTCAAAATTGATCCTTACCGGCAGATGCTCGAGTCTTTTACTTACACCGACTCTCAGATCGAGAGGAAGATCTTCTTTTGTATTGTCATACTGACTCATTTGTGTACCGGCATTTAATAAGCTAATACCAAAATTCCACATAGTGGAAGGAATTATATAGAGCATACCCAAATCTACAGCTATTGCAGTTGAATTGAATTCATCGATTTGTGAATATATAAACTTCAGGTTAGCACCGTAATAAAAATTTTCCTGAAAAGCATTGGAGTATCCCAAAGAAATCGCCAGGTCATTTGCATTAAAAGTCCCGAGATCATTTGCTGAAATGTCTTTTTTAGTAAAGCTGCCATAATTAAAATACTTTACAGTACCTCCGAAATAACCCTTGTCTTTGAATTTCTGTCCATAGGCAAGATTACCGGAATTAATATCCAGTAAATATTTATAAAAACCTATGGAAGCCTGCGAAGTCGTAATTGTCGAAAGAGATGCAGGATTATAGAACAAACCATTTACATCATTGGTATTTGTGACAAAACTTCCCCCAAGTGCAGAAGCACGTGCTCCTACATTTAATCTAAGAAAATCATAAGTATTATTTTGAGAGTAAGTATTTCCGGCAAAAAAGAAAAGTAAAACTAATGTTACGATTAGTGATCTGGTATTCAGCATTTTTCTTAATTTGTTAAAGAATAAGTAACAATTGTCTCGTCATAGGTTCATTTTAAGTTTCACAATAATATTAGTTTAAATGTTTATTGTCAATTGCAAATTTGACGTGATTTGTTTTGTTGCATGGGTTTCACAACACATATGGTTTGGATATAGTTCTAAATTATAGTGTATCAGATCAAAAAAAGTTTGATTTTTAAATTCAGTATTCAAATTTCCTGCTAACATTCTTTTGAACGATCCTTCTGAGGCAAGCTCCAAAGAAACAAAAAAATATTCGCTGGTGATAAATTACCGGAGATGTTTTTGAAACGGAGTTTCAAATTCAAGTGCGTTCCCAAACAGGAGTTTGGGAACGAGCGGGGAATAAAATATCCAACTCAAAATTTGCTTCGCAAATTTCTCAGACAAGAATATTTTATTTTTTCAATTTCTCAAGAATTCTTAACGGCAATGTATTACAGGCGGGATTTTTTTAAAAAATTACTTCTAACTTTAATAAAATATTTTTTCTTAAAAAAATTGTGAGTCCAGATGAGTAAAACAGGAGATTATAAAATAATAAAATCTTCTTCCTGAACTTCATCTGACATAGGAATTTCATCTACAAAAACAGATGTGATCTTAGAGCCTCGAGGACCGATCTTTAACTCTGAGACAAAGTCATTTAAATGATCTGGTGTTGCCTGTGCTTCAGCTTCGACATCTCCGTTATACATATTTTTTACAAAGCCTTTGATTTCAAATTCGTTTGCCATTCTCTGAGTAAAAAATCTGAAACCAACTCCCTGTACAAAACCTCTTACAGTAATTTTAATTCTTTTTTCCAATTAAATTTTTAAAGTTTATAATTCCGAATATCTCTGAAAAAATTAATCCGATCAACATTATTATTGCACCTATAATTTGATTTGAATTCATAATTTCATTTAAAATAAAGTAAGCAAAGATCAAAGCAAATATTGATTCCATGTTGTAAATAATACCGGCTTTGAGTGGTGTAGTGAGTCGCTGAAACTTTGTCATAAAAACAATACCTATCAAAGTAGAAAATACCACTGTGAAAAAAAGTGTTATTAATAAAATTGGTGTGACCGAAAATTTAGTTTCATCAAGAATCAGGTGTTCATAAAAGAAAGCAAAGACCAGACATATAACCGTTGAGATCAGAAATTGTCCGAAAATTAAAAAATTCACATCGGACTTTGCTGAATATTTATCCAGCAATACGATATGAACAGCAAAGAAAAAAGCACAGATTATAGTAAGAATATCACCAACATTCGGAACAATCTCAAATGATTCGGAAAGAATAAATAGCCCGGTCAGTACGATCAGAGCACTAATGAGATTAAAATATTTTGGCTTAGATTTTAAAATAATAAATTGAATGAATGGAATGAAGATAAGATTTGTACCTGTAATAAAAGCTGATTTGGAAGCTGTAGTATATTGCAGACCAATTGTCTGAAAGACAAAACCCAGTATCATAAATACGCCGAGTATTATTCCATATCTTAGATCACCAAATTTAATATGTCTTATCTTTTTATAAAAAATGATTATAAAAAGAATCAGAGTTAAAGCGAACCGGATAAAGTTAAATAACACAGGCGAGACATATTCTAACGTTAATTTTATTAACGGAAATGACAGACCCCATGACAAAGTAACGAACAGTAGAAAAAGTTCAGCTTTGTAAACAGTAAATAAATTCTTTTCAGGATTTGAAATGTCGGAGTTCTGTTTCAATCAATTATAAAAATTTCCCTTTGTAAATGATCAAAGCGCATGAGAGCAGCCAGATTAGGGAATTTATAATAATCGGAATATCTCTTGTCACTATCTGAGTAGGACTTTCTCCAAGATTCTTTTTATGAAGAAGGAATAGATATCTAAAAATTCCATATATCACAAATGGAGTAGTATATATGAGCATCTCAGAATGAAAAGCCTGAATTGCTTTTTCGGAAACTGTATAGAGAGCATAAGAGATGATAGTACCTGTAGCAGCAATTGTATTCATCTGATCTACAAATACAACGTCATAGTCACTTAATACTTTTCTTTGCTTTTCGAGATTTTCCTGATTGGGACCGGAGAGTTCTGCCCTTCTTTTAGAGATTCCAAGAAAGAGAGAAATGAAAATTGTAGTAATGATCATCCAGCTTGAAACGCTGACATCAATTGCAAAAGCACCGGCTACTACTCTGAGAATAAAACCTGCAGATATTGAAAATACATCAAGAAGTACAATGTTCTTTATTTTAAAAGTGTAAAGAAGATTGTTAATGAAGTAAAGTGTAATGGCAACAATGAAAAGGGGAGGCAGCAAACTACTTAGAAGAATGGTAATCACTAACAATATTACAAACATTATTTTTGCCTGAGGAATTGTAACGTCACCTGATGCAAGAGGTCGGAATCTTTTTTTCTTATGCACTCTGTCAGATTCTACATCGGCAATGTCATTTAAAACATAAATACTGCTTGAGATACCGCAGAAAGCAAAAAAAGCAATGATGTTTGTAAGCAGCATTGGCAGATCCATCAGTTTACCTGCAAATAATATAGGAGCAAAGACAAATAGATTTTTGATCCATTGCTTTGGTCTGATTAATTCTATAAGTTTTATTATTTTCAAATTTATTTTATACTGAAATTAGTTTTGTATACTTTCATTTCTATACCGCCGCAGATTGTGTTTTCTTCAAGCACAGCGCTGGTTATAAAGGTAAATTGGTTACCATATTTCTGCAGATATTCTTTGAACCAGTGATCATAAATGACAATATAGCTAACATCATTTTTTTTTAATAGATAATTCAGTGAGTCCAGGTTATCATCCCATGTATAATTTCTGTATTGCAGAATCTCAGGTGTAACAAGTCCTGCCATATCGATTATCCTGTTTTTGCTGATAAATGTAATCGCTCCAATATCGTTAATCGCAATAGTCTCATCTCTTCCGACATTGTTTTTTACCCATTCAGCGATCTTAACCTGCTGTGAATTTATATTATCAACATTTTTTCCTAAGGCGGCAGCATAAATGAAATAATAGAAAAATGAAAACAATACTATCAATGCAGGTACATATTTTTTTGAATAAAAAATGTTTTTCAATTTATGAAGAAAATTTTTATTCAATAAAATAATAAGATAATAAACGGCTATAATATTAATAAATGGAATAAGAGGCATGGTGTATCTAACGTGATGACGCCAGTTTGGGATCAGTACAGATGAAATGAGCGGGAGAAATATTGTCCATAGTGCAATCAAATTAATATATTTCATATCTTTTAAGTAATTTTTAAGATTTCCGAAATAATAGAATATGAATATAAAGAATAAAGTAGCTGCAACAAAATTATCTCTTAAAAAGAAAATAGAAACAATTCGCAAATAAGTGAAATTTGGAACAAAAATAAATCCACCTCCCTGCCCGCGGAATGTATTTGGAAAGAAATGACCGCTTATGTAGTAAGAAAAAATAAAGTATGGAAGGACAATGCAAAGAAAAATTATCAGACCTGTAAAGAACTTTATGAAATATTGCTTAAATGCTCTATCTTTAAGTAAGTTAAGTGTAATATCGAAAGCACAAATTGAATATAAAAGCATACCTTCCGGCCTAAGAACTGCAGATAATGCAAAGAATAATGAAGGTAGTAATGTAAGAATATTATTCCGTAAATTCTTCAAATGGAAATAAACACCTGCCAATGTGAAAAATGTAAACAAAGTCGTTTCCATGCCTGACATAGAAGCCCAGGCAAATCGCCCTGCAAAAACTGTAAGCATCGAAGCTAAGAGTGAAAGTTTTTCAGGGGTGATAAATGAATATGTACCTTCTTTTAAGGAAGAATATTTGCTTTGAAAAAGGAATAATGAAATTTTGTAAACAAAAATACATGTCAGAATATAGAATAATCCGGAAAGGATCAGAGAATTAACAATGAAATTGGGAATGACAAAACTGGTTAATCCCATAATTATCACATATAAAGGAGAAGTGGTTCCAGCAGTTGGCTCACCGACGTTATATTCAAAAAAATTTCCGTGTGCAAAATTATCAGCAAACTGAAAATGTATCCATGTGTCATCAAGTGGTACACCCATTTTTCCATCAGTGAAATAAAATTCAAAAGATAAAAAAATAATGATCGAAATCAGGCAGGCAGATACAATGTATATGTAATTTTTATCTTTGATAGATCTTATAATAAAATTGAGTAATAATAAAATGAGCGAGAATTATCCCGCTCAAAATTTTAAATTAAATACATATCGGACATCTGGTCTGAAAACATTGGAATTGCCTCTAAGACTCAAAGACTCAAAGTTTAAAAACTTTAAAAATAAGCTTCTTTGAGCCTTTGAGACTTGGAGGCAACCTTGTAAGCAAACTTTAATTTTTGTTTTCGGACAGTCTGAGAGTTTGGAATCGAGCACTTTTTGGTTTGAAGTAAATTTCAGTAAAAGCTTTCTTTCAGATAGAATTAAAAAACTGCCTGTTCTTCATAAACTCCGAATACCTCTTTCAGCTCAGCACACATTTCACCAAGCGTTACATATTTCCTTGCGCAGTCAAGTACAGCAGGCATAAGGTTAGTTCCGTCCTCTGCTACTTTTCTTAAATGCTTTAGAGCATTATCGACCTCTTCCTGATTTCGTGAAGCTTTCAATTCTTTTAATCTCTTAACCTGTTTCTCTTCTACTTCTTTTGAGATCTGAAGAATTGGAATATCGATCTTCTCATTTTCTTCTACAAAATCATTTATACCAACTACGATCTTTTCTTTTTTATCAAGCTCAAGCTGATACTTATATGCAGCATCTGCAATTTCTCTCTGGAAGAATCCATTTTCAATACACGGAATTACGCCGCCCTGTGCATCTATAAGATCAAAATATTTTTCCGCTTCTGCTTCGATGTCGTCAGTCAGCTTTTCTACATAATAACTTCCGCCCAATGGATCTGCAACATTTATTACTCCGTGTTCATAAGCAATTATCTGCTGAGTTCTCAATGCAATTTTAACAGCTTTGTCTGATGGCAATGCAAGTGTTTCATCCATTGAATTTGTATGAAGACTTTGAGTTCCGCCGAGCACACCTGCAAGAGCTTCGATAGCTGTTCTTACAATATTATTTTCAGGCTGCTGAGCAGTGAGTGAACATCCGGCAGTCTGAGTATGAAATCTTAAAGTCCATGACTTAGGATTTTTCGCGCCGTATTTATTTTTCATTCTCTTTGCGTAGATTCTTCGAGCAGCTCTAAACTTTGCTATCTCCTCAAAAAAGTCTAAGTGTGAATTAAAGAAATGCGAGATCCTTGGAGCAAAATCATCGACATCCATTCCTCTTTCTATACATGCTTCGATATAAGCAAATCCGTCAGCAAGTGTGAACGCGAGTTCCTGTGCAGCAGTAGAGCCGGCTTCTCTGATGTGATAGCCGCTGACACTAACAGGATTGAACTGCGGAACTTCCTTTGTGGAATATTCTATCATATCAGTAATGATTCTCATTGATTCTTTTGGCGGATAGATATATTCTTTCTGAGCAATGTATTCTTTTAAAATGTCGTTCTGAAGAGTACCTCTTAATTTATCAAAAGGCACGCCTTGCTTTTCAGCTACTGCTAAATAAAATGCATAAACCATAATAGCAGGGGAGTTGATAGTCATAGATGTAGAGACTTTATCAAGAGGAATTCCGTCAAAGAGAATTTCCATATCCTGCAAAGAAGAAATCGCAACGCCGCAAATTCCGACTTCGCCTTCGGAAATTTCATCGTCAGCATCATAACCCATTAGTGTCGGCATATCAAAGGCAGTTGAAAGCCCTGTCTGACCGTGTGCAAGTAAATATTTAAATCTTTGATTGGTATCTTCGGGTGTCCCAAAACCTGCGAATTGTCTCATAGTCCAGAGTTTGCCTCTGTACATATTGTGATGAATTCCGCGGGTGTAAGGATATTCTCCCGGATAGCCTATCTCATTATAATAATTTGTTTCTTTATTGTCTTCGGGGGTATAGCAGATGTCAAGTTCACGTCCGCTGAGTGAAGTAAATTTCATACCGTTCGTCTTTGCTTTAAGTGCTTCTTCCTTCCATTCAGATTTGGATGCGCTCTTTTTGGGCTCAGTATTATTTTTCATAGTCAAATGTTTGTTTAAAAAATTGTTACAAATATAAGATAATTAAGGTGGAAATGTAATCCGAAATTTTGGTGAATATTAAGAAAGAAATTGTGATTAGTAATAGGTGTGTAAATAGAATCGGTATTAAATCAATTTTGGTAAAAATTGAATTATTTGATTAATAATTTTTGTCTTTAGGCGGACATGGATCATTACCATAACTGTCCTTATCAATAATCTTTCCATCCTTTCCGTGAATAATCAGTTCAGATTTTTGATTCCTCGCAATCTGTCTTCCGACTTTTATTGCAGTATTTTTTGAATCTGTAATGATCGTAAACTTTCTGCTTCCTTCTTTCTTTACAGCCCATCCGTTTCCTAAAGGAATAATATGTTGATTATTTTTTTTCATTATTTGTTTTCAAAACTACGAACAGATACTTTTGCAGCCTGATATCTTTTATTTTCTAATAAACAAGCTGAATCCTTTAATCGTAATTCAGCCAATCTCTTCAAATCTTTTTTTGAAATCATATCTACATTAAATAATCATTAGTTCGAAAATATTCATCATAGCTTCTAAAAACTCTGTTCAAATTAATTATAATGTTTTTAATTAGCAATAAAATTTTAATCTGCTTTTTATTATCTACTTCGGTTGAATCTCCAATTTGTATTGTGAAATAATATTCGAGTATGAAAAATTGAAATTGATTCAGAATAGACTGATAATTAAAATCAGATAAAAAATTGAAATTTTTTTCAGTAAAAAAAATATAAGAGACATTTAATGAGGTAAAAATAAAGGTTAGTAATCTATTTTGGAAATTTGACGATACATAAAATTGTTGGAATAATTTAAAGTATTAAAAAATATTTGCAAATTACTGATAAGAAAATAATATTCAATAAGAAGAAAGACTCAAAGTAAAATTAATTAAAAATTATTTACTTTGAGTCTTTAATAGTTTTAAGATTAAAATGAATTTTAATCAGAACAAATCTTGATCTTATTTCACTAGCATCATTTTCTTTGTTGCTGTGAAATTATTTGATGTCAAATTATAAAAATAGATTCCGCTTGATAATCCGGAAGCATTAAAACTATAAGAATAATATCCTGCAGTTTTGACTTCATTTACAAGATCAGCAACTTCTTTACCTGAAAGATCAAATACTTTTAAACTTACTTTTCCATCAGATGGAATTTCAAAGTTGATTTTTGTAGATGGGTTAAAAGGATTTGGATAATTTTGTGAAAGATCATAATTTACCGGAACACCGATATTTACTTCGCTGCTTAAATTATAATATTCAAAATTACCATTGAAATCTATTTGTTTTAGTCTGTAATTATAAACACCTGAAATTAAATTTCTTTCTGTAAAAGTGTATGAATGACTGCTTGAAGAAGTTCCGTTTCCATTTACACTTCCAACTTTGATCCAGTCGTTTGATGCCTGACCGTTGAAATTTGAACGTTCAATTTCAAATCCTGAATTATTAATTTCCGAAGCAGTTGACCAGTTTAAAGTAACATTATTCTGATTTATCAATGATACAAAACTTGATAACTCAACAGGTAAAAGTCCCTGTCCTTCAACTTCTAATGCATCTATTCCAATATAGTCACTATTAGCTCCATTAGGACCTCCATCGACTACTGCATATCTGATGGCAAATCTTGCACTTAATCCGCTTGTCGGAGCTACGAATGATTTTAATTCCCATGAACCGTCAAATGCAGCTTGAAATCTTCCAAGTTCTACCCAGCCCGGACTTTCAGGTGTTGTACCTCCCTGATCATTATACATAACTCTTACAGAATCCGGAAAAGTACCACCTGTAACTGATCTGCACTGAAATCTTATCTCGTCACCAATTACTACATCCAAATCAGGAAGCACCATCCAACTGTCAATATTATTTAAGCCGCCAACTACCTGATAATTTGCACCAACGTAACCTGTTACTGGTCCGTTAAATGCAGAAAAAACAGTGGAATTTCCCTGAAACCATGTAGCAGCTACTCCCTGAGCTCCGGTTCCTCTATAATACACCAGATAACCTCTTGCTTTTAAACTGGTAGTATCATTCGCGCCGTTAAAATCATCAGTGTAATAAATTACGCCTGAGGAAGAAATTGGATTGTGATCAGATGTTTCTTGTTGAGTAATTTTTGTTTCAAGAGCAGGACCGGAATAATCAAATGGTGTTTTTCCGGGTTTATCATTGTTTGTAAATCCTAAAAAAGTACCAAGTAAAAAAGTTGTCAGAACAATAAATAAAGATTTTTTCATTTTTTTAAATTTAATGTTTTTGAGGAAATAATTTTTAAGGTGTTATTACAAAACAAAGAGACCTCCTTAACTGATTTAATTTATAATATAAAATATAATAATTTCTAATTTTGATTTTGTAAATCTAAATTAAATTTTTATTAATTTCAATATAAAATAAGTTTGTGATATACATCTTACTATTAACAGAATCGTCGCATCCAGTCTGAGTTTATCACATTCATTGAAATTCCAATTGATCAAAAATTACGAGAGTTTTATTTTGGTAACAGATAAAAATGATTGAAATTGATTTTGAATTTAAATTTAATTTTCGTGATGATTAGATTCCAGCTAAGAGTATGCTGGAATGACAGATGGTTTGGTATATAAATTAAATTGAACCGCTGCAAACGGCTTTAAAACCGAAAAAAAATAAACTTTAATTTTGCAGTGTGATTCAATAAATTGTTTACTGATTTTTAAATTTAAATTACAATTTTTTGAAAGGTATAATTTTAGCCGGAGGCGCAGGATCACGTTTGTATCCAGTCTCAAAAGTTTACAGTAAGCAGCTTACACTTATCTATGACAAACCACTTATCTATTATCCGCTTTCAATCCTGATGCTGTCGAATATAAAAGAGATACTTATCATTTCAAATGAAGAGACCATTCCGTTGTATCAGAAATTATTTGAAGATGGTGCAGACTATGGAATCAAAATCGAATATGCTTTGCAGACAGCGCCAAATGGAATTGCTGAGTCATTTATAATTGGTGAGAAGTTTATCGGAAATGACGGAGCGACACTGATACTTGGCGATAATATTTTCTACGGCAATCTAGATTTCATATACAGAGCCATGCAAAAAAATGACGGAGCTACGATTTTCGGATACAGAGTGAATGATCCTGAAAGATACGGGATAGTGGAATTTGACAATACAGGAAAGGCAATTTCAATTGAAGAAAAACCTGATAATCCAAAGTCAAATTTTGCTGTACCGGGACTTTATGTCTATGATAATGAAGTAGTTGAAATTTCCAAAAATATTAAGCCTTCTGCCAGAGGGGAACTCGAGATCACGGATGTGAATAATGTCTATCTCGAAAAAGGCAAATTAAATGTAGAAAAGATCGGCAGGGGAGTTGCGTGGTTAGATACTGGAACACCTGAATCACTTTTGCAGGCTTCGAATTTTTTTGGAGTAATAGAAGACAGACAGGGGCTTAAAGTTGCATGTATAGAAGAGATTGCATATCACAAAGGATTTATAAATAAGGATGAATTTGAAAGATCAATTTCAAAGATCCCGAATTCGCTTTATAAAACTTATTTGGAAAAAGTCTTAAAGGAAAATTAATCTTTTATATTGAATATAATAAAGACTGAAGTAGAAGGTGTGCTAATAATTGAGCCGGATTTTTTTCCTGACGCAAGAGGATTCTTTTTTGAATCATATAATAAAAATAAATATAATGAAGCCGGAATAAATGCTGATTTCTTACAAGATAATATTTCAAAGTCAGTAAAAGGAACTATTCGTGGACTTCATTATCAGGTTGGAGAATTTGCTCAGGGAAAACTTTGCCAGGTAATATCGGGAAGTGTACTTGACGTAGCTGTTGATATCAGAAGCGGTTCGCCGACTTACGGTAAACATGTATCAGTTGAGCTGACCGGTGAAAATCACAAACAGATATGGATCCCGCCGGGCTTTGCTCACGGTTTTTCTGTCCTTTCGGATGAAGCAATTTTTTCATATAAATGTACTGCGTTTTACAGTAAAAAAGATGAGAGGTCAATTCTCTTTAATGACCCTGCTTTGAATATTGACTGGAAATTATCAGAAGGTATAGTTT
>JBATSB010000009.1:0-14522 GCA_049293015.1 Ignavibacteria bacterium | reverse complement strand
ACAAATAAAGTGTCTTCATTTATTACACTTATTTCACTTCCTACAATCCCCGGTAATGGATTCCAGTTGATTCCCCGATTGGTAGTTTTCCATATATATCCACCTGCTGCGTAGCCAACACTATCATTTAAAAACTGAATTTGAGTCAAGTAGGATTGAGTACTGTCAACTATCATCCAGTTATTTCCACTATCAGTAGTTTTTAGAAAATAATTTGATTCCATTGATATTGTTGCAGTAGCATACCCATTCAGGCTGTCAGTAAAACAAACATCCGAAATTAATCTGCCATGCAGATCCGGAAAAAACTGCTGCGTCCACCCCGACGGCGGATTATCAGAAAAATTAAAGGCTATTATAAATATAAGAATACTGGCTGCATACATCAGAGATGAGATCTTTTCGGCAATGAGATTTTTGGTTTTCATATTATTCTGTTTCGTAAATTCCTTTGGGGTATTACTAAAGTATGAAACTTGTTTTTTATAGTCAATTTCAATTTTTGATTTAGAATATTTTATAAATAATTTTTATCATTTTATGAAAGTTGGAATTTAAAATCAATGGTTTAGAGAAGAATTAATTGCTCTTTAATTTTTCATTTACACTAATAAAATTATAGGCTAAAGCCGTTACAAAATATAAACCATAATAATGTGATTTGATTTTTACTTAAATGCCGAAAATATTTTCCTTTACAGCTTTCTTTGCAAGTATAAATATTTTGTATATTTTTAAAACATTTATTTGAGTAGATTAATAAAGATTAAACGGGAGACAATTGATTTCACTTAAATACATATATTTTCTTACAAAAGTCAAAAAGCTTGGAAATAACAGGATTAAGAAGATTCTGAAGGCAGTTCCAGATGAAGATGATTTTTTTAACTGCAGCCGAAATGATCTGAGATTAATAGATGGTATTGATTCTTCGGTCTCTGCAGAAGTGATCAGAGAAACTGAAAAAAGATCTTTTTATGATGATGAATTTCAAAAGGAATTTGACAGATCCTATAAAAAAGGAATTCGAATCGTTTCCATTCTTGATGATGATTATCCTGAAAATCTTAAAATGATCTATGATGCCCCTGCCTTACTCTATATTAAAGGTAAGACTGAAAAGTCTGACAGATATTCGCTCAGTATTGTTGGTACCAGAAATCCTACAGAATACGGGAAATATACCTGTGAAAAATTTGCTCAGCAGCTTTCAGAACTTGGGATACCTGTCATAAGCGGGTTTGCGAGGGGAATAGACTCGATCGCTCACAGAGAATGTATTAAAAAGGGGAATCTTACTTATGCTGTATTGGGATGCGGAATTGACGTTATTTATCCGCCTGAAAACAGGAAATTGTATGAAGAAATAATTAATAACGGAGTATTTATTTCTGAATTTTCTCCGGGATCAATACCGGATAAAATGAATTTTCCCAAAAGGAACAGGATCATCAGCGGGATTAGTATCGGAAGTATTATTATAGAAAGCGGAATAAAAGGAGGTTCACTTCTGACTGCTGATTTTGCAAATGATCAGAACAGAGAAGTTTTTGCTGTGCCAGGATATATAAATTCCAGACAGTCTGACGGAACGAATGAACTTATAAAAAAAGGTCAGGCAAAGTTAGTGACATGTATAGATGATATATTGGTGGAATTAGAATTTAAGCTCAAAAGATTTTTGAATAAAGAAAAAGAAATTTCAGATAACAAAAAAGAAATGGATCTTAGCAGTACCGAAAAAATATTATATGATCTGATTGGATTTGAAATGAAGAATATTGATAAACTAAATGAAGAAAGCGGATGCCCGGTATCAGAATGTCTCGTAGGTCTTCTAACACTTGAATTCAAAGGACTGATAAGACAATTACCCGGTAAGAATTTTATGAGATTATAAAGAATTTTATTTGGAAAAATTTAAAATAGACGACAGAATATTCACAACGGATTTTGCCTGTAATGTTTCATTATGCAAAGGAGCTTGTTGTACATTAAAAGGAGCCGGCGGAGCACCTCTTTTAGAGAAAGAGATAAGCTCAATTAAATCTGCATTAAAGACTGTTAAAAAATATCTTTGTGAAGAAAAAGTTGAAATACTTGATAATGAAGGTTTTATAAACGGATCGGGAAAAGATCTGGAATTGAAAAGTCTGAAGGATGAGGACTGCGTATTTGCATTCAGGGAAGAGGGGATTGCGAAGTGCTCTTTTGAGAGAGCTTTTTTTAAAAATGAGATACAATTTCGCAAACCGATTTCCTGCCATTTGTTTCCAATCAGAATAACAGGAAAGAAAAGAAATATTTTGAGATACGAAGAGATATATGAATGCAGAGATGCGATCGATGAAGGAAAAGAAAAGAAAATTAAAATGTTTGAATTTCTAAAAGATTCACTGGAACGTGAATACGGTAAAGAATTTTATAAAAGTTTAAAAGAAAAATTCGGATATAAATAATGCTTAATCAAAACCTTTCACAAAAATTATCGCAAAAGCTGCTTCCGAAAATTGTATTAAATCAAAATATCCTTGCCATTCCTACACTTGCTTTAGACGGAATAATTAAACGAGAGCTGGAGCTGAATCCCATGCTTGAGGAAGGATCAGACATTGATGCTGATCAGGAAAAATCTATTGAGCAAAATCAGGAAACATCTGACAATTCAAATGAAGAATCTTCTGATGAAAATTATAATAAAGAAGACGAATACAACTGGGATGAATATTTTCAAAATGAATCAGACAATGAACCTTACTATACTTCAGGCGGGATTGGGAGTGAAAATGAATTTGACAGAAATAATATCAGGGAAGAAGAGCAATCAATGTATGACAACCTTACAGTACAACTTCATTTATGTGATCTGTCAAAAAAAGAAATTTTCACAGGTGAAGAGATTATATGGTCTCTAGATAATGACGGATATTTTAAAGAATCAATTGAGGCTGTACTTGAAGATATTGAGGTAAAAAAAAGAGATACAGAATTTGAAAATGATGAATTTTCACAGAATGAAATTTTAAAAATGCTTGAATATATTCAGGAAAATCTTGATCCTCCCGGAATTGCAGCAAGAGATATCAGGGAATGTGTTACTATTCAGGTAAAGAGATTAGATATTGACGACAAAATAAAAGAGTTAACTGTAAAAATATTTACGAATTATTTTGAAGATCTGAAGAATAAGAGATTTGAAAAACTTTCGAAAGAGATGAATATAAATATGGATGAGGTAAAAGAGATATTTGATCTTGTACATAAACTCAATCCAAAACCTTATTCGCAGGATACCGATGAAAATGCCGGTTACATAGTTCCGGATATTATTGTAAAAAAGATTAACGAAAAGTATGAAGTATATCTTAATGAAAAGTTTACACCGTCACTCAGGATCAACAAAACTTACAGCGACATGTACACAAAAGACAAAAAGAATCTTGATAAAGATACCAAAGAATACCTGCTGAATAATTTTAATAAAGCGAAGTGGTTTATTGATGCAATTAATTCAAGACGTGAAACCATGATCAAAATAATGGAAGCAATTATAAACAGACAGAAAGAATTTTTTGAAAATAACGGTGAGAATTTAAATCCGGTTTTTGAAAAAGATATTGCAGATGATATTAAAATGGATAATTCTACTATCAGCAGAGCAGTAAAAGGTAAGTATGTGCAGACAGATTTTGGTATTTATAATATGAGATCATTTTTTTCAAATTCAATTCCTAATAAGGATGGTAGTGATGTCTCAACTATCGAAGTCAGAAATAAAATAAAAGAGATAATTGACAAAGAAGATAAGTCTTCTCCACTAACCGATCAGGAGATCTCTGAAATATTAACCAGGTCAGGATTAAAAATTGCCAGGCGTACAGTTGCAAAATACAGAGAGTCTGTAGATCTTCCGATCGCAAAGCAAAGACGTGAAATAATTAATTAAAATAAAAAATTGAAAATTAAAAACAAAAATAAGATCAGATCCACTACAGTCATAGGACTTATAAAAGACGGAAAAGCAGTGATAGGCAGTGACGGTCAGGTGACAATGGGAAATACAGTAATGAAGCATAAGACTAAAAAAGTCAGAAAACTTTACAATGGAAAAGTCCTTGCGGGATTTGCAGGATCCACTTCAGATGCATTTACTCTGTTTGAAAAATTTGAAAATAAATTAGATCAGTATAAAGGAAATCTTTCAAGAGCAGCAGTAGAGCTGGCAAAGGAATGGAGATCGGATAAATATCTCAGAAGGCTTGAAGCACTGCTTGCGATCATTGACAGTGAAAAAGCTCTGATAATTTCAGGTACCGGTGATATCATTGAACCTGATGACGGGATAGTAGCTATTGGTTCGGGCGGACAGTTTGCACTTGTCTCAGCAAGAATGCTTTTAAAGTATTCAAAATTGTCAGCAAAAGAAATAGTAGAAGAGTCATTGAAACAGGCAGCAGATATCTGTATCTATACAAATAGTAATATATCTATTGAAGAATTATAATTATATTAAAACGAAAAAATTAAATTGATAAAAGATAAAGTGATCACAAAAGACAAACCAAAAAAAACTAAAGTAAAAAAAGAAGTAAAAGTAATACAGGAGATAAGACAGCTTACTCCTTCAGATATAGTGGAAGAACTTGACAAATATATAATTGGACAGCAGAATGCAAAAAAATCTGTAGCAATTGCATTAAGGAACAGATGGAGACGTCAGCAGGTGGGAGACAAAATGAAAGATGAAATAATGCCAAATAATATTATCATGATCGGACCAACCGGAGTAGGTAAAACTGAGATCGCACGCAGAATTTCCAAGCTTGCAAACGCACCTTTTATAAAAGTGGAAGCATCTAAATTTACAGAAGTAGGCTATGTCGGAAGAGATGTCGAATCAATGATAAGAGAACTTACTGATCTTTCGGTGAATATTGTAAAGACACATAAAATGGAAGAAGTTGAAATTAAGGCATTGGAAAATGCCGAAGAAAGAATTTTAGATATACTCCTTCCGCCAATGAAAAAATCTGCAAACGGATCTGCTAATGAAGCAAGTAAAGAAGAAAAAGCCGATGTTGCTGAGATGAATGCGAGGACAAGATTAAAACTTCGTGAACAGTTAAGAAAAGGTGCATTAGACAGCAGGATGATCGAGCTTGATCTGTCGAGTGATAATTTTCCGATGCTGCAGGTTCTTGGACCGATTGGATTGGAAGAAATGGGAATTAATCTCAATGACATGTTCGGTAATATGATGCCTAAGAAATCCAAGAAAAGAAAATTATCTATTGCAGAAGCAAGAAAAGTTTTATCGCAGGAAGAGTCCGGTAAATTAATTGACATGGACGCTGTGATAAAAGAAGCAACCGATAAAGTTCAGAATTCAGGAATAGTATTTATAGATGAGATCGATAAAGTCGCCGGCAGTAATGCAAAATCCCAGAGTCCTGATGTATCAAGAGAAGGAGTTCAGAGAGATTTACTGCCAATAGTTGAAGGTTCTACAGTGATAACAAAATACGGTCCGGTGTTGACTGATCATATTTTATTTATAGCTTCTGGAGCATTTCATACTTCGAAGCCAAGTGACCTGATACCAGAGCTGCAGGGAAGATTTCCGATAAGAGTAGAGCTTAACAGTCTGGGTGAAGATGAATTTTATAATATTCTGACGCAGCCTGAAAATGCATTGATCAAGCAATACATGGCGATGTTTGATACTGAAGGAGTTAAACTCACATTTCAAGATGATGCTATCAGAGAAATTGCGAGAACAGCAGCGCAGGTAAATGAGCAGGTGGAAAATATCGGAGCAAGAAGACTTCACACTATTTTGACTACAGTACTTGAAGATCTTTTATTTGAAATTCCTGATAAATTTAAAACAAAAAAAATCGACATTACAAAAGAATATGTCTGTAAGAAATTAGATCTGATTGTAAAAGACAGAGATCTCAGCAGATATATACTATAGTCATTTAATAAATCATTTATGAAAAAATACATTCTGACAGCCCTGATTTTTTTTATCAGCACAAATTCATTTTCTCAGATAAAAAGCAGATCGGATAATATAAATTATTACGCAGGTATTGGATACAAACTTGTGTTTCTTACTGATAATACAGCCCGAAATGCATTCCCTTTCTTTCAGTTATCGAGCGGAGATTTTATGAAAGAGATTACGGGACAATTTGGAGCAGTATTTAATGAAATAATTGCTGCAGAATTTGCTCCGGCATATATGTTTACGACATCTTATTCAACTGATGGATTTTATTATACCGGTGCAGTAAATGGCAGGCGGTTTTATGTACCGACAGATTCAAGATTATTTGCGCTTCCATTAAATCTAAAAGTAAAAGTTTTCCCTCAGGGAAAAAATTATACTTCTTTTTTTAATAAAGTATATTTAAGTGCAGGTGCCGGCATGATGTATTTTTCTGAAGAGATCATCGCACAGGTTTATACAGATGATATTAACTATAATTATATCGGCTCAGCCAGAGCAGATGACGAATTCTGGAATTTCAATTATGAGTTTGCAATAGGTCTAGCAAGCTATTCCAAAATCGGCTATGGATTTGAGCTGAGTTACAGAGTTGTACCTTTAGATAATGATGTTAATAAACCTTTGATAACAACAATATCTTCAAACTTCAACAGCGTAAATCTTTCAGCAAATATTATATTCAGTTTTTAAGAAGCTCTCTGGCAATTACAAGTTTCTGAATTTCACTTGTACCTTCATAGATCTGAGTGATCTTGGAATCTCTTAAATACCGTTCTACAAGATATTCCCTTACATAACCATAACCACCGTGTATCTGAATTGCTTCGAGTGCACAATTCACTGCTGCATGACTGGCAAGAAGTTTTCCCATTGATGCTTCTTTAATATAACTTTTACCGCTGTCTTTATTTATTGCTGCGCTGTAGATCATTAATCTTGCAGCT
Source organism: Ignavibacteria bacterium (assembly GCA_049293015.1). GTDB lineage: Bacteria > Bacteroidota > Ignavibacteria > Tepidaquicellales > Tepidaquicellaceae > UBA2330. The sequence goes on along the minus strand of JBATSB010000009.1, from coordinate 7,562 downwards.
TCTATACTTGTTGCCATTTCTGAAAGCTTAAACTGAATCGACTGCAGTTCAGATATAGTAGAGTCAAATGCTTTTCTCTGTTTGGAATATTTTACAGATGCTTCAAGACTTGCCTGTGCAATTCCAAGTGCCTGAGCTGCAACGCCGATCCTGCCACCGTTCAAAGTTTCCATGGCGATCTTAAATCCAATTCCTTCGTCTCCAATTAAATTTTCTTTTGGAACTTTCACATTGTTCAATCCTAATGTACATGTATCTGAACTTCTGATCCCGAGCTTGTCTTCTTTTTTTCCAACCTCAAGACCGGGTGTATCTTTATCAATTATGAAAGTTGAAATTCCTTTATAACCTTTGGACTTATCGGTCATTGCCTGAAGAAAATAATAATCACAATAAACTCCGTTTGTGATCCAGTTTTTAATTCCATTAATAACATAATGATCTCCTTCAAGTACAGCTTCAGTTCTTTGCTGAGTAGCATCACTTCCGGCTTCAGGCTCTGAAAGACAGAATGCTCCAAGTTTTTGACCTGATGCAAGCGGCTTAAGATATTTTTCTTTTAGAAAATCGCTGCCCCATTTTTCAAGACCGTAACATACAAGAGAATTATTTACAGACATTATCACACCGACAGATGCATCAACTTTTGAAATTTCTTCGATAGCAAGAACATAAGAAATAGTATCCATACCTGCGCCTCCCCATTCAGGAGATGCCATCATTCCCATAAAGCCAAGTTCACCAAGTTTCTTCACGATCTCAGCAGGGAATTCAGCTTTCAAATCTCTTTCAACTGCAGACGGAGCTATTTCATTTTCAGCAAAATCTTTTGCAGCATCCCGTATCGAGATCTGCTCTTCAGTAAGATCAAAGTTCATAATATATTTTTTTAGTTTATTTTTTAAATTTATTTTTGTGAATAATCATAAAAGCCTCTTCCGCTTTTTCTTCCAAGATAACCCGCGGCAACCATTTTCTTAAGCAGGGGACAAGGTCTGTATTTTGAATCTCCAAGACCTTCATGCAATACATTCATAATTGAAAGACAAACATCCAGTCCTATAAAGTCAGCCAGAGTAAGCGGTCCCATTGGATGATTCATTCCAAGTTTCATTACATTGTCAATTGCCTCAGGTGTCGCTACGCCTTCCATCACACAATACATTGCTTCATTCAGCATCGGCAGTAGAATTCTGTTTGCAACGAAACCCGGATAGTCCTGAACTTCGACAGGAGTTTTTTCAATCATTTCTGTCAGAGTCTTAATCTTATCAAATGTCTCCTGAGAAGTAGCAAGTCCTCTGATGATCTCGACCAGTTTCATTACCGGTACAGGATTCATAAAATGCATCCCGATCACTTTATCAGGTCTGCCAGTAAATGCGCCAATCTCAGTAATTGATATTGAAGATGTATTACTAGCTAATATTGCATCAGCGCTACAGCATTTATCCAGCTCAGAAAATATTTTTTTCTTTATTTCAATATTTTCTGTAGCGGCTTCTACTACAAGATCACTGTCAGATGCATCAGACATATTTACTGAAGTTACTATATTATTCAAAGCTGATGTCTTTTGATCTTCAGTCAGCGAACCTTTATTTACTTGTCTGTCTAAATTTTTTGTGATCGTTGCAATTGCTTTATCGAGAAATTCCTGTTTTATGTCAATGAGTTTTACGTTGTATCCAAACAATGCAAATGTATGTGCTATACCGTTGCCCATTGTGCCCGAACCTATTACGGCTATATTTTTCATTTTATACTTTTTAAATTCTATTAATAATTTTATTAAATTTTTTGGTGCAAAAAATTATACTTTTTCTATTATCAAAGCGCTTGCCTCTCCGCCGCCTATGCAAAGTGTTGCCAGTCCTCTTTTTGCATCACGGTTATTCATTGCATGAACTAAGGTAGTCAGTATTCTCGCACCGCTAGCGCCGATCGGATGTCCGAGTGCAACTGCTCCGCCGTTTACATTTACTTTCTCAGGATCTAGACCTGCTATCTTATTCACTGCGCATGCCTGTACTGAAAACGCTTCATTTGCCTCTATTAGATCAAGATCTTTTACTTCAAGTTTTGCTTTCTCAAGAACTTTTTTAATCGCATAAGCAGGGGAAGTAGTGAACCATTCCGGCTTCTGTGCGAATGATGCCTGAGCCACTATTTTTGCAAGCGGCTTCAAACCAAGTTCTTTAGCTTTATCTGCTGACATTAAAACTATAGCTGATGCTCCGTCATTCAGACTTGATGAATTGAATGCAGTTACTGTTCCTTCTTTATCAAATGCTCCTCTTAAGGTTTTTCCTTTTTCAAAATTTACTTTGGAAGGATCTTCATCTTCTGAAACTATCACACTTCCTTTTTTACCTTTGATCTCAACAGGAATGATCTCATCTTTAAATGATCCGTCTTTAGTAGCTTTGATTGCTCTGTTATAACTTTCTTCAGCAAATGAATCCTGTTCTTCACGTGAGATATTCATTTCACCTGCACACATTTCAGCAGCGCTTCCCATGTGAAAATTATTGTACACATCCCACAGCCCGTCATGTACCATTCCGTCTATCAAAGTTCCGTTACCCATTCGATATCCTTCACGTGCTTTGTCGAGATAATAGGGGACATTGCTCATCGATTCGAATCCGCCTGCAATTACTATTTCAGCATCGCCGCATTTTATTGCCTGATCTGCAAGCATCACAGATTTCAATCCTGATCCGCAGACTTTATTAATGGTAAGAGCGGGTACTGAATCCGGAAGTCCTGCAAATATCGCTGCCTGTCTTGCCGGTGCCTGACCCATACCTGCCGGCAGTACACATCCCATTATTACTTCAGATACATCTTCAGGTTTTATGTTTGCTTTTACTATCGCTTCTTTTATTGCTATTGCCCCGAGTTCAGGACCTTTCAGAGAAGATAAACTTCCCATATAACTTCCTACCGGCGTTCTCACTGCCGCTACTATGACTGTCTCTATCATTTATTATTATTTACTTTATTAAAAAATTTATTTTATTTTTGAAGCTTCATTTGCAATACTAATAAAATCATCAGGTTTCAGACTAGCCCCGCCAATAAGTGCTCCGTCCACTCCACATGCAGAAAGCATTTCTTTTGCATTTGTAGCATTCACACTTCCACCGTATAATATTCTGAGATTTTCTGCGGTGTCCTTATCATATAAATTTGTTACTGTCTTTCCTATCATTCCATGAATTTCACTTGCCTGTTCAGGTGTTGCATTCAGCCCTGTACCTATCGCCCATACAGGTTCATATGCTATCACTACATCCTGCATATTTTCTTTCGAAATATCTTTCAATGATCCTGTTACCTGTGCAGTAACGACTTTTTCAAAATCAGCACTTTCCCTTTCCTCCAAAGTTTCACCAACACAAACAATAACTTTAAGACATTTGTCTAATGCTTTTTTTACTTTTGCATTAACTACTTCATCGGTCTCATTAAAAAATTTACGTCTTTCACTGTGTCCGATGATTACATATTCACACCCAACTGACTTAAGCATTTCTGCAGATATCTCACCTGTGTATGCTCCGTCATTTTCTGAATAAACATTCTGCGCTCCGAGTTTTATTCCCGAATCTTTGATAACATCTGATATCTTACCAAGAGAAATAAAAGGCGGGCAGATAAGTACATCTATATTTTCTAAAACTGTTGGTTCAATGCTTTTAACAATTTCCTCAGCAAGTATTTGAGATTCATTATAACTCTTATTCATTTTCCAGTTACCTGCAATTAATTTTTTTCTCATAAAAAATTATTCGGTTTCGATTTCTAAATTTTTAATTAATAACTCATTTACAATTTTCGGATTTGCTTTACCTTTACTTTCCTGCATGATCTTGCCGACAAATAATCCAGCTAATTTCTTTTCGCCTCTCTTATATCTATCCACTTCTTTTGGATTATCCTCTAATATTTTTTTAACGATCGACTCCAATTCAGCGGTATCCGAAACCTGCGAAAAATCCTCTGCAGCTTTTTTAAAAAGACTTAACATTTCATCTTCAGAATTTCCTTTCAGCACTGTATTAAAAATTTCCTTCGATGCTGTTGCACTTACTTTACCTGAAGTTACAGACTCTGCTATCATTGCTATGATCTTTTCAGGTACTGTGAATTTATCAATGTTGATCTTTTCTTCATTCAAAATTCTTCTCACATCAGATCTTACTAAATTACTTACATTTTTATATGACGAACTTTCTTTATCTGAAAGATTATCTACAGCATTTTCAAAATAATCAGCAAAGTATTTATCCTGAGTGATCTCATCAGCATCAGAGTAGGGGAGCGAAAAATCTTTTATATACCTGTCTCGTCTTGCATCCGGAAATTCAGGCAGCTCTGAATTTATCTTAGCTTTCCATTCTTCATCCATCCTGACCTTTACAAGATCGGGTTCCGGAAAATATCTGTAATCATGCGCTTCCTCTTTAGATCGTGTAGCAGCAGTAGTCTTATCCTTTGCATTAAATGTCATTGTATTGTAAATGATCTTCTCTCCCGATTCTAAAAGATCTATCTGTCTTTTGATCTCAGCTTCAATTGCATCAGAGACATTCCTGAATGAATTCAGATTCTTTATCTCAGTCCTAGTGCCAAATTCTGCTGCACCTTTTAACCTCACAGAAATATTTGCATCACATCTCAGCGAACCTTCCTCCATATTGCCGTCATTGATTTCAAGATACATAAGTATTTGCTTAACCTTTGACAAATATAAAAATGCTTCCTCAGTAGATCTGATATCAGGCTCACTTACAATCTCGATAAGCGGCACTCCGCATCTGTTAAAATCTATTAATGAATCATCATCATGAAAATCATGAATGGATTTGCCTGCATCCTCTTCCATATGAATCCGCGTAATGCCAATCTTTTTTACTTCTTTATTTTTTAAAGTAATATCAAGATGTCCGTCATAGCATATAGGTGTTTCGAATTGAGTGATCTGATATCCTTTTGAAAGATCAGGATAAAAATAATTCTTCCTCGCAAATATTGAAACTTCTCTTAAACTACAGTTCGTCGCAATTCCCATCCTTACAATATAATCGACTAGCTCTGCATTCAGTACAGGTAATGCTCCCGGGTATCCGAGACATACGGGGCAAACATTTGAATTTGGAGATGAATGAAAATTAGTAGAGCATCTGCAAAATGCTTTTGAATTGGTTCTCATCTGAGCATGGATCTCAAGTCCGATTACAGGTTCGTATTTATTATATTTAGAATTTTCAGAGTCCAATTATTTTGGATAAATTATTTTTTATTCAGTTTTTTAAATTCACTTATAACTCTTTCTTTTACATTCGAATGTTCTACTATGGGTAACGGATAATCTTTTCCGATAATAGTATTACATATCTTCTGATCTTCATTACTCATCAAATGCGGCTCATGAATATATTTTACAGGCACATTCTTAAGCTCGGGAATATACTTTCTAATAAAATCTCCATCAGCATCAAATCTCTTACTCTGCAGATAGGGATTAAATATTCTGAAATAAGGCTGCGCATCTGCACCTGTGGAAGCACACCACTGCCAGCCTCCGTTGTTACTTGAAAAATCCAAATCAATTAAATTCTCAGCAAAATATTTTTCACCTAATCTCCAGTCTATAAAAAGATCCTTTGTAAGAAACATAGCAGTTATCATTCTAAGTCTGTTATGCATCCAGCCTTCTTTATTCAACTGTCTCATTCCCGCATCGACTATCGGGTATCCTGTCAGTCCGTTGCACCATTTTCCAAAATCATTTTCATCATAACTCCAGTTCAGATCATCACACTCTTTTTTAAATGATCTGAAAGTCAAATCGGGATTAAAAAAAGTCATGTGGTAATAAAATTCTCTCCAGAGTAATTCATTTATCCATGTCTGAATTCCGATAACAGAAGATTCATCCTTTGTATTTTTAAATGCAGCTTTAGCAGTTCTAAGTGCTTCTTTGATTCCGACAGTTCCAAAATGCAGATGAGCTGAAAGTGAACTAGTACCATTGACAGATGGATGATCACGATTTTTCCCATATGACTTTATTCCATTTCCATAAAACTTTTTTAAAAGAACGAGTCCTTCCTTTCTGCCACCTTTGTGAATTCCCTGTTGTAACTTTTTATTTTCAAATGACTGATCTTTTTTATCTGAATTTTGATCAAGTATAAGTTCATTTGAAATATCCAGGCTTCTAAAATCAGTTTTTATTTTTGCAAAATGTCTGTCTTCTAATCTTCCAAGTATATTATTCTTAAAAGGAGTAAAGACTTTATACTGATCTCCTGAAAGATTTTGAATTTCTCCGGGAGAAAAAATTGTAGAATCAGTAAATTCATTTACAACTCCGCCTCTATTCTTAAAAATTTCTGATACATCTGAATCTCTTTTTATGCAGTATGGCTCTACCTGCTTGTTATAGTATAAAGAAATACTACCATGTTTTTCTGAAAGTGATCTGAAAATTTCACTGCTGTTTCCATAAAATATTTGAAGATGCAGTTTCTTTGATTCAAGATCATTTGAAAGTTCATCAAGTGAATTATTTAAAAACGAAATCCTCTTTTCACCAAAATATTTAAAGCTGTTTCTATTCTTTATATAAATTAATGAAAACTTATGTCCGGCTGAAACTTCCTTTAAAAATTCAGACAATCCTGTATTATCTTCTGTTCTCAGATCTTTTCTGAACCAAAAGATATAATGCATCAGACCTGCGGCTTTCTTTCATTGAATGAACTGTTAGTCAATTTTACAAAAGTTGCATTATTCTGAAACTCTTTTATTGTTCTTGAATTAAGATAACTCATTGAAGACTGAAGACCTTCCCTGTATTCCGTTATGATCTTTGAGACCAGACCTTTGTAAGGAACAAGTGACTCTTCACCTTCTATATAATTTTTTTTATCCTGCTTGACAGCAAACGAAGCACTGCCGCAGTATTTTTTCCAACGCTGATTATTGTATTTCAAAACGTCACCTGGAGATTCTTCTGTACCCGCGAGTACTCTGCCAAACATAACAGCATCACAGCCAAGCGCAATTGCTTTACACATAGCTCCAGGTGTGGAAATTCCTCCGTCTGCAATTATCTTCACATCACTTTTCAGATCGTTCTTTGCTTCAAGTGATCTCAGGATCGCATCCACCTGCCCGATACCAATTCCTGATTTTACTGAAGTGGAACACATAGCACCATTTCCGATACCGACTCTGATCGCATCTACTCCGATGTTTATGAGAAATTCCGTTGTTTCATAACTGGCAACATTTCCGGCAATGATCTTCATTTTATAATCTGAAACTGTACCTGAAGCTGAAGAGATAAATTCTTCGATCATTTTTGAACCGCCGTTTGCAATGTCAATACAAACTACTTTCACTCCAAAGTCTGCCAGACGTTTTAATCTGTCAAGATCTGTACTCTTGTTTATTCCGATTGCAGGACATTTGAAATCCGAGTCCGTCATTTCATTATCAGAAAATTCCTTTATCTGTTCATCAATAGTATTGAACCTGTGAAT
>JBATSB010000008.1:0-24855 GCA_049293015.1 Ignavibacteria bacterium | reverse complement strand
TTATTAAATATTAATAAAAGTATTCTTTAAGTTAATGGTATTGCAATGGCGGGAGGATCTTCTCGTAGCACAGATTATTAATCTGTGTTTAACTTCTTATCAAAAATTAGCCGGGGATTTTATAAGAACTCTCGCCACTAACAGCAAACCCCTCCCAACGTCCACTTTGGACAAAGGGTATGAGCCTAAACTTTTGAATTAGACATGTAACTCACAAAATAAAAAACTGATATTTCTTAATTTAATGACATTGATGTTAGGGCGGGTTTTTTTAAAAAAAACTCAAAGGTATTTATAGCTGTCATAATCAATTATAGTTTGCTGTTTAGTTTCGCCCGCTCTTATAACTTAGAACTAATTGGAATAAAATCAAAATATATTCGAAAGTAATCTGTAGGATTTCAGATATTTGTTTATTCTTTCAGTATCTTTTGACGTGAGTAGCGAAATACGTTTGACATCAAGATTATCTTCAAGATCATTCAATTTTACTCTTGTAGCCAATTGATTTGTTTTAACTCGATCAATAAATTCATCATAGGTTTCATCATTCTTTTTGGTCAGACATCGGAGAGCATAAATAATTTCACTGTCTAATCCCTCACGTTCCAGATCTTTAAAAGTCCATTTAGTATCTTCGACCAGGTCATGCAGAATGCCCGCAATTTTTTCTTTTAAATTAATTCCTTTGTTCATCACTTTGGTTAGATGAAGTATATACGGCTCACCGGATTTATCCTTCTGTTCTTTATGTGCTTCGAATGCAATTTCAATGGCTCGTGCGAGTGTCATATATTTTTTAATTAAATTTTTATCCTTTTGTTTTTGGTCAAACCTGTTACTCTTACAAAAACCTAAGATGAAATAAAATATCTTTCAAATATAATCAAAGATTTTTTTTTGCCCAGTAATGAAGTGTATTCACTTTTTTCAATGCAATTTTAATTATTCGAATTTGATCATCGAAATCTCCTATAGTATCCATTTCAGGTATATTAATTCTTATTGAAAATGTTTTTCCGGTTTTTACAATTTCCATATTTTTTGTTAATGAATCTTCATATTTATTAATATAATAATTTATGTCTTTTCCTTTTTCATTCAACTGCAGGTCAACGACTCCTCTGGTTTTATGAATAATAGTATATGTTTTTTTAAGATTTATTCCTTTGGGTTTGAATCTAATAAATCCAGATCTTTTTGGAAGCCTACTGTTAGGTTCATACATTCCAAGAAATGGAAAATTATTTTTACAATATTCAAAATATTTATTTCTTAATATTGATGCTGCTTCATTTTTAACAGGGTTATATCCTCTTCTCAATTTTTCAATAGCAATATTTATTATATCGGATTTAAATTTTGCTCTTTCTTTCATTTTGCTTTGATTTTTAAACCAGTCTCTTACTTCTTCATATTCCAGATAAAAATCGAAATCATCGTTTCTGTTTATGTAACTTCTGGGAGCAAATAGAATAGTATAAAATTTACTGCATTCTCCTTCTTCTATTTTACATTCTCCTCTATTCCTGTATCTATTTGCCTGAGCAGGCATAAAATTAGTATCTATCTTATTTTCTATTAGGAATAGAATCTTTTCGTTATTCATTTTAATTATAAATGCAAGATCGCTTTCACCAAGATCAACCTGTCTGAGTGATTGCCATACTCCTAGAAGAACATGTTTTCCATTTAGTCCGATTTGACCGATTGTTCTTTGTATATACCAATCCCTAAACTCTTTACTGCATTTGAGTTCTTCCAGTAAAAGCATATCAATGTCCCGTTCCCTGATTGCTTCTACAGGAATTATGTCAGGTAGACTTTTAACATTTTTCATATTGGATTGGTTGGTGAAGTCTCGCTTTTCTTTTGAAGCTGGTTTTTCTGATAGGTTGTCATGGGGGTGTTATTTCCCTAATTCTTTCATGGTTTATATTTGGTGTTATATGATTTATAGTAGAAAATAGTTAGATAAATAATATTTTTTCATAGTTTCCAATTTCAAGTTCAGTCGTTGATGGTCACTTTCGCTTCGCTCTCTTAAGACCTATAACGGCGGAAAATGTATCTCATTTCATGAAAAATCTGATTTCTCTAGTTCAAATCCCTCGGGAGCTTTAGTTGAATTTTTTTTATTATAGGGACATAAATATAAAGTACAGATCTCTTCATTATTCTTAAAGATCCTGTAACCGTCGATGATGTTTGGAATGTTTTCAACACTCATAGAACCTATTCTTTCATAACCAACTTTGATTCCGTCAGTTGTAAGGAGTGAACCTAAATAAGCATTACTGCCAAATACAGTAGAAGTTGGTATTGGGTTTGTAATTTCCAATCCAAACTCTCCAAATCCTTCCGGCATAACATCCAGATCGGTTCCCTGCTCACCCATTAATTTTTTCTGCATGTCAAAAAGATTTTTTAGATCTTTATAACCATCAGTTGATTGCAATTCTTCAAAAGCGGATCTTGGTTTCCTTTTCCTGTATTTCAAAAAAGTTATTAATAATATTAAAATAACAGCTAACAAAGAAATAAAAAGAATGTTTTTCATATTTGTAATTTTATTTTATTTTCCGGTAAATTTATATCAAGATTAAAATATTTTTATATTTTCGCCGTAGTTGGTCTTAGTGAGCGAAGCGAGCATGACCAACAACAAACAGAACCGGACTTTGGCAGCAGTGCGAAATGTTAAGTCCCTGAAATTTCAGCATCATTACCAGAATCAATTAATCCACTTAAATCAATATTTAACCCTTCCAATTCATCCTCATATCTCTTAAGGTGATTCAAGAATTTAAATTTTATCACAAATTTTTCATTATATCATAACTTTTTTTACTTCTGTCTTCTATTTATTTAGATTAAATAAAATTCACATTGTTTTTAACCTTAGTAGAAAAATTTAACAACCACTAACCTTATTACCTTATTACCTTATTTTTTATGTTTCAAGGTTTTCTGATAAAATTTTAAAACATTTCGTATTCTTCTGCAAATGTTATCTTATGATGGTGGTTTGGTTGATTTAGAATATATTTACAAACTTTATCTATATCAGATTTTGATACAGAAAATGCAGAAGCAGAATCCTGCCAGGCAAATTGAGTTCTACATAATTTATTATCATTGATGAATTTTTGTGAACTATTAGCTACAATTGTTGCTAAATCTTCTTCTGACATTTTTGGTGAACGCGAAACAAGAAAGTGGGTATGGTCCGGATTGGCATAAATGGAATACAAATGGCATCCATTATTATTCACTATACCTGTGATATATTTTTCTATTCGTTCCCTGTTTTCTTCTTCAATTAGCGGTTGCCGATGCAATGTAGAAAAATAAAATGAGTATATAGATTATTAAATTCTATTTTCACAATTTTATAATAAGGTAATAAGGTAAAATATTTTTATGCTTATTTTCTACTAAGGTTGATTCTAATTTCTTGAACCATTTTAGTCTAAGATTTTCTTTCTTACAAAAATAACTATTTCCGAGCATTTCTTTAGGATATAATCTAACATATTGAATGTCTTATTTGAATCTTTATTTCAATAATATTTCATACCAAAGCTAAGTTTATGGGTCGAATAATTTTCAAATTCATATCTACAAATACCTTAACTTAAACAACCCCAGCCACTTCTGAACATCTTCACTCACCTCTAACTGATCAAATGCTGAGATAAATCTATCCAAAGTAAAATCATAAAACGTTTTATCTTCATCTTTTAATAATTTTTTATATCCTTTAACTGCATTTTCGCAATCCTTATCACCCGAATGTCTGATTAATAAAAATAAATATTCTTTGAATTGTGAATCCGGCTGTTTATATATTGATTCTGCAAGAAGATGATCTCTCCAGAGCTGGTTATGCTTTATCTCCGGTAATGAATCCCGTGATTTTTTCTTCCATGGAACATCGTAACTCTTAGACCATTTCCTGTAAACAGGGGTATCATATTGTTTTTCTGAAAATGATTCAGTTAACTTTACTTCAATTCCTATAAATCCTTTTTCATCTTTTGGATTAAGATATTCAAAGTAAACATCGAAAGCAGTATTGTCTGATAAGTATTTTTCCTTTGGGGATGGAGCATATTCGAATTCTAAATTAGTGATTTTCTTAATTCTCTCGGAAAAATGTTTACTCCAGAAATCTTTTGCAAGTTCAGTGTTACCATCCATTAATCCAAAAAGATTAAAACATAACGGTTGACTCGAAAGCATATTGTTCAATAATCTGAATGATTCAACTGCTCCTGTTCCTTTTGCTATTCTTTTCTTAACTGATTCAAATATTTTAGGATCGAGAAAATTCAATCCCCGGTTCCCGTCTTCTTTCTTAAGCATATTTCCGTATCTTTTCATACTTGATACAGTAGGACCATAGCCATAATCAACTTTGAGATGATCAGCTCAGAATTTACTCTGTTGAAGTCTCATTTTTTTTCGAAAAGGTGTATCAGACGAACTTTGAGGTCCGGTTTCGAATACTATTCCATTATGTTCTGATATGTTGCGTTTTCTTTCTGTCATTTTGGAATTTCCTTTCGTTAAGTTTACAAATATAATAATTCAGTAATTCCATTTCCAGTTGAAGCATTACAATATGATCCACATCAGGTATTTCCGCCCGGAATCTGGATTGGTGAAGTCTGGCTTTAAGTTTGAAGCCGGTAGTGTCTGTGAGATTGTCTTTGGGGGTATTGTTTGCCGGGTTCTTTCATGATTTTTTAATTTCTCAAATTTTTTAAATTTAGAACTTATATATTTTTTTCAAATTTTCTTAAATGTTTGTTGAATTTTCTCCATACCTCAATGAAATCAGGCAAATCATTAATTTGATTCTCCAATTGATTTTTCCATGCTCTTTTAAATATTTCCATCTTTTTGTTTATCACATTCACAAAATCTTCAGGTTTAAGATTTTTATATTCTGTCTTTACTTTAAAGCTTGGTATAAAATCTACAATGTCTTTGTTTTCTATTTCAAAAAAATACCAAAGATCATATAGGTCTCTCGGAGCAGTTCTTTGCATCAGTGCTCTCATTTTTTCTGATAAGATTTCATTAATAGAATAGGTCTTCATAAAATAATTTTCTGAAAGATCTGAATATTCATTTATCGCTTCCATAAGATCTGGTATATCACAAATTTTTTCATCACAACTAATATCCACTTTTACTGAATTCTTGCTTCCTCCCAATGGTCCTGTATATTCCAGATAAAAACTATAATTCCCAGAACTATTTTCTTTCTTATCAGCTTGTTTCAAATCAATTCTTGATATGTCCTTTACCCAGGAACATACTGAATCATAATTATTATCTATTTCAGAAATATTTAAAATATTATCAGAATATGAAAAATCAAGATCTTCAGATAATCTGTAATCCTTTATATAAATTTTTCTTATAGCAGTACCGCCTTTGAAAATTAATTTTTCTTTCAAAAACTCGTTTTCTGAGATTCCTTTTAGAATCCAACCAATGACATAATCTTTTTCAATCTGTTTGTCTTGTAATTTAAGCTTTGCTGCTATTTTATTTATTTCACCTGAGGTTATCATAATTCTAAGTTTCCAATGATTTTAATGCCTCAGCAATATTTACATTATCTATAATCTTCCATTTATAATAACTCTTTCCTTGTTTCGGAAATGAAGGGTCAAGATAAGTATAAGATTCAGTGATTTCATTTTCAATAAATTCCAGTATCTCATCAAATCCTGTGAAGTTTTCAAATATATATCCAAGACGTTTTAATACAACCTGAGCATTAAATCTTTTCAAATACTTTTTCATTTTAGCTATATCAATTTTTTCTTTACACCTGTCAATTGCCTTAATTAATTCAGTAATACCTGAACTATATTGTGGTTTATATAGACAATCAATAATGGTTTTTTCAATGTCACTGCACCAGATCTTATTAAAATTATCTATCCATACTTTTTCAAATCCAAAAAAATGATTTTCATTATACTTTATAAATTCAAATCTGATATTTTTTATGATCTTCTTTTTGGGAATGAATTGTTTGTTTGAAACTATATACTCTATTAATGAGGGCTGAGTAATTAATCCATGAATATCCAAAGCACTGTAAAATCCAATATAATACTCTGCCGGCTGTACTATTTTATCAGCTACCAGATGCCAGTTTGGAAAATATTCTGAATTTACTTCATAGGGAATGACATTATAAAGTCCGTCCTGTAATCTCATTATTAAACCTCTTTTTGTCATGTCACTGAGAAGTTTTCTGACAGCTAATTTCTCCATGTTAATTAATATATTCTCAGCATCTACAATACTAAAAAATGATATGTTTTCATTATTCAGGTTTTTTAATAATTCTGCTGATCGGTAAGATATATTTTTACTCATACTTTCAAAATAGTTTATGTTTTGTATTAATAATGTGAGCTTAAACCTCACATTTCAAATATAAGACATCAAAGATTTTAATTCAAAGCATATAATAAAATATACAACAATAATTGAATTGATAATTTATATCACGGGTAGTAACTTTTACAAGTAAAAGAGTACTTGTTTTAAACGAAGTAAAAGTTACTACCCTTGACATGTTTATTTGTTTCTATTCTTTTTGTTGCCATACCGACATAAATTATCACTTAATCCTCTTCTTAAACTCCATCAAAGAAATTGTCTTCTTCTCCTCATCAGCCATCATCCTGTGAATTGTCCTGTGACAATTCGGACATAGAAATGACACATCTTTTTCTGTGATTATATACTCGCCTTCTTTGTGCTTTAGTGGAACAATGTGATGAATCTCTAATGTAGAATTTGGATCTGCAATTCCATATTTATCCTTCGAATTAAATGAACATGCCGGACAGGAAACTATGTGCTTAAATTTCTTTCTGTATTTTCTTACAAAATTTGTATCTCTTTCCTTTTTTAAATGCTTTACTAATTCCTCTCTTGTGCTGCCTTCTAATCCTTCAATTTCCGGTTCTTCGATAACAGTATTATCAATACTTTCAGTTTTATCAGCATTATCAATTTGATTATCTTCCGACTCTTGCTTTAAATTTAAAATATTTTTAAAAGCAGATTTAAAATATTTTTCTCTTACTTTTTTATTAACGGACATTTCATAAAGTAAAGGGACATGGCTTTTCTTAAAACGGGATCCTTTTTCCTTTGGCAAATATTCTAAACAAGTTCTAAGCCAACCTTCTAATACAGGATCTGATTGAGAATCAAATTGCTCTATCGTTAGATAAACTAAGAAGTCATCTTTTCCATAAAATTGTTCAACACGATAATAATTTTCTATTTCATTAAGATCAAATTCATTGACCATAAATATCATTAAAATTTCTGAATTTTCAATTTGCATGCCTAATACCAATCTGCTGCTTATATTAAAACTAAATCTCTTTCTGGAATCATATCTTACATTTAATGACAGTCTTTTATCGTCACTTGATAATCCTGTTTTTTCGATTAGTAATTTAGATATATCAAAGAAAATGGTTAATAACTCGTAATCATTAAAATCTCTTATTAATTTTTCAATTTTTTCTTCTTTTGTCATAACTTAATTATTTAATTTTAAAAATTTAAGAATATCTAGTTATAATTTAAATTTTAGCATTATTTTTAATTCAAAGTAAGCTAAATAAAATTATCACATTAACTCCCATTCAGAACTTGATGTTTTATTTCCAAAATCATCTTTTACCTTTACACCGCTATTTATTTCTCTTATTCTAAAATCTGATGATCTAGATTTTATATATTTTCCAAATCTTGCATTTGAAGAATGATAAGCGCTCGTATTTTCGTTCTTGTAAACTCCATTTAATTCTCTAATTATATCTATAGTAAATACTCTGTTTATTCCTTTATCTTTAAAATCTTTTAAAACTCTCTTTATATTTTTATCTAATTCGATTTTTGAATCCATGGAAAATTGATTTTATTTAATAAATATGTCTGTTATTGAATAATAGTAATAAAAATTTTTTAATCTTTTAAAATTGAAATAATCCTGTTGTAATTATCTAATTTACATTTTCTCTTAAATAAATTCAGAAAATTTATCCGGAAATTCGAATGCCATATAATATACAGGAATATTAAATTTGTTCTTTAAAAGTTTTATATATGTTAAAGTATCTTTACACGCAGCATTATCAGAAACAACTACAAGTTTTCTCACTTTTATTCCTTCATTCCAAAAAGCATATTCCATTAATTGTCCCAATGCTAATCTTATTGATTTTCTGGCTGAGCCATAAGTCTTTATTTCAAAAAAACACAATTCATTAGTTTTTGATATGGCAGTCATATCGACCCTGTTATTTTCAAATCTAATTTCTGTATAGTTTTTTTTCTTTAAATAATCATAAAGTTTATTTTGAATTTTTGAATGAGCTGAATCATAATTTACTGTTACATTAATTTTCCTAATAATATTATCTGTTTTTCTATAATTTTCATTGCCGTCATCGCTCTCTTTACTATCGAATAAAAATTCTGATTTTTTATCTAAAAGTTTATAATGGAATGTATTAATGTTTAGATCCTTTTCAGAGATTAATTTCGGCTCTTCATTTATTTTAATGTCCTCAATCTTATATTTAATATTAAACAATTCACTTTTTTGAATCCTGTTAAATTCTTTATAATCTGCACCAATATCTTTCAATTCATTAGACATTTCTTTCAACCAGTTATTTTTTTTGTAAATATTGTATATTTTTGATGATTCTTCATTTGAGATACAAATACCTTTTGTGATTTTACCAATAAGATATTTTTTGTTTTCAATCGTTGTAAATAGATCAATATCATAAATTCTGTCGAAATGGTTTTTAGAGTTTAGAGATTGTAAAAATGAATAATGATATCCATCTATAATTCTGCTCTTATCTGCTATCCATTCTTCATATCCAAACTGTCTGCTTTGTTCAAATGAACTTTTCATTGTAGACTTACCAATTTCACCTGTAGGTTTTTTCCAATCATGAGTATTATAACAAACTCTTGAAATTTTTGTACATTCAGCTTGAAGATTAATATCTAGATAATTCTTAATTTTGCCATACTCTTTTGGAAAAGTCTTCTCAATATAATTCATTGTATCATAAAGAGAAAACCCAAGGCCATTTATATAATGAAATGTCTTAGGATTCCTTGATTTTATGGATATATTATGTGAAACTGGAATTTTTAGCTTATGTAAAAATTCAACAGGAATATTTGGAAGAATACCTTTTGCTGTATTGAAATCATTAATCTTGAATTTATATTCATCCTTAGCAATTGCAACTCCAGAATATTCGTATTTACTAAATAAAAATAGTAAATCATTTTTTCTTAATTCAAGAACCCATGGTTTTATACATGTCCATCCATTTTATTTCTTAAAATCCTTTACCTTCGAATAATCAGTCTGATATTTTAACCAGTCAAATGATAATTTATCTTCCCTGATGAAATCTGACCAAGTTTCATTAATTTGTCCTAATCTCCAAATCTTCATTTTTGTATTAGTTATTTTTAAAATTTAATTATTCAGTTTCAAAATTATTTTTCTGATACAATTCCATATATAAATTATCGAATACTTTTATATCTTTATGAGTAAATTTTCTTTCTTTGTGCATGTATTTCTTCAAAAAAGTATCAAAATTACTTAATTTTTTGGATTTTATATTATCTGATTTAAGATTTCGCTTCTTGCAAGAAATTATAAATTTGTTAAATCTTTCCAATACATTAATAAAATTAACTTTAGTCCTGAATAATTCTTGATAGTTTACTAAACTATCAATATGAATCATTATTATAGGCTCAATTTGAAATTTAATTTTAAGTTGGTTTATTTTTTCTTTGAATATAATTCTTATAAATTCATTTATGCTTTCTGAATTATATGAATGGTCAGTGTAAATTAATATAGGAAATATTACAAGATTATTAATTTCATGCGAATCCATCTTATCAAATGGAATTTGATTTTTCGAAATAGAATCTATGGTGTTTATTAGTTGATCAACGCCAACTTTATTTATAAATTTTTTATTAATATCAGCTTTGATTTCTTCGAAATCAAAAGAGTATTTGACTTCGGATTTCATAATATAATCTTTACATTCAAATAATAATAATTTTTTTCTATCCCTTAAATAGTAGTCTGAATATTCTTTATTATATTTATCCTTTTTTTTAAAATTATCTCCAGTATTTTTTACGTCAACTTGTTTCTTTTCAAAAATTTTTTCGATTACTCTTTTCAGCAGGTATTTTTCAATAAAATTCAATGAACAGTATGATTTAAAATCTGCAAAACTACCTTGGTAACCATCATTATTGATAAATGTATAATAATCAAATATTAATGAACTAAATATTTTATCAGAAAAATAATTTTTGTTAAGAACTATATACTGATTATTATTTATTTTGTACAACGGCTTATTTCTTATTAGTTTAAAATCCAGATCATTATGGACATATTTATTTTTTAAAAAATTAATTTCATCATTAATTATACTAATTGAATCAAAATAATTTATAGCCATCTCTTCATTGTCCTTCACAATTATTGTTGTTTTAATATTTTTGTAATCTAATTTATATATATATGTCATTAAGTTGAAAAATATATTCCAAGTGATTTTTATGATGTCAATCAAACTAGTAATTTTTCTTCTATTAATGAAATCTTTATAATATTTGCCACCAATCTTTGTATCAGTATTAAGAAACGAATCAAACTCTCTTAATTTAAATGATTGTTCCATTATATCATTTTTTGAATTTAACAATTTCCCTTGAGCAACATCCATAACAATACTCATCCATAACTCTTTATCATCTTGATTTAATGCACTTAAACTTGGAACTAAATCTTTCATTTTTGAAGAATAATTTGTATTACATATCAAAAATGCTTTTAAAATATTTATAGCATTTTCAGATTTTAAATTTTTAATATTTCCAATTTTATAGTTTAGAATTGAAGTTTGAATTATCAAAAGGCAGGATACATGATGAAATACAATTATTGGTGACTTTTTGTCAAAAGAATTTATTTTATGAATTATTTCATTTTGATCTTTTTGTTTTAATTCTCTTAGTAATTCTTTTAGAATAAAATTTTGAATTTCAAATTTTAAATTATCAATATCTAAACATGATGAAATATAAGATACAATTTGAATGACACTTTCAGTTGGAATATCCTTTAAAAAATATTCTAAATTTCTGATTTTATCATTATCATCAAATATTTCATCGTAATCTGGATATATTGCAATATTAAATTGTAAAGACATGACTTAATTTTTAAAGATATCTTGCAGCAAAGCCCCAAACTGAATATCCATATTTCAGATACTCTCTTCCATCTTCGTCTTTGCCAACTCTATTTATTTAAAAAACTTTGTAAACTGGAATTAAAGATTTTTATCAGGTTCTTTTACTAATTTTCTATGCTCACGCTTTATCAGCAATTCATCCGGTAGATATTTAAATATCTCATACTTTTCTGCTAATTCTTTAAAATGGTCTCTTCCGAAATCGCTTAAACAATCATAAAACAGTAATGCTAATTGGTAATTCGTCAATTGTGCTCTTAATATATTACTGTACATCTTTTTATCTTCACTGTCTGAAGTATTTATGCACTTAAGTATGTAGTAAAGGTTTCTGAAATAATTTCCTAATTCACCTTCGAACTTTTCATAAAATTCCATAAAAGCAATATTGATTCTTTCTTCTTCATTCGCCGCTGTTCTATCATCCCAGTTTGATTTCAGTCTTAACAATTCATTATATACAGATTTAAAATAATCTTTACCTGTACTTGTTTCGACTGATGATTTATAAAACATTGAATTAACAATATCAGAATAGTTCCTGATCAATTGAAAAAATAAATTCTCAAAACTTTGCTTCTGAAGTGTTTTATTCTGAAGTTCAAATTCTCTTTTTTGTTCGGTCATTACTTTCCTGTTTTCCTCAAGCTCTTTTCTGTTTAATTGTAGTTCTTCTTTCTGATACAGCAGTTCAAGTTTTTGTCCAAGGAAAGCTATGTAAATCAATACGATTCCTGCTAATGACCAGATTGATGCAACTGTTCCGGCAGAAAAATTTCCGAACTTTTCAAATTCATCTTTTCCATTCATTTCAAAAATAAAGATTCCCAATATCCCAACAGCAAAGCCAAGTACAATCAGAAAAATACAAAATTTCCAAAATCGTGAAATCCTTCTCTCAATACTTTCTTCCTTAATTTTTATTGCTTCATTTGAACTAGTCAAGGTTTCCTCCCTTAAAAGCACTCTGCAACAAAGCTCCAAACTGATTATCCATCTCACGCAGACTCTCTTCCATTTTCGACTTTGTCTGTTCTACCTGTTTGATGATTTTACTAAATTGAATTTGTAGATTCAATGGAGGTACAGGAATATTTAATTTTCTTAATATTTCTAAATTGATATTTTTCTGAGCAACTTGTGGAGCTGAATCTTCAAGTGAATTTTGTATAAAGGAAATCCAGTATTGGACATATTCAGTTTTAATCATTTCTTTATTTGGTTTGAAACCAACAACACTATCAGGAAAACAAGCTTCAAAAGTTAATATTGCTGTTTTTCCAATATTGGCTGCTATAGTTATACATAATGTATCTTTCGGCCATAGTTTACTTTGCTTTAATCCTAGATCTGAATATGTATGAGTATAACTTCTAATAAAACCTCCAGAGTTTGCAATTTCACCTGTTTGAATTAAAGGATACTTTCCTCCTAATAAGTGTGGAGCATTTCTAGGTCTGTGTTTTGAACGTCCACGTTCTAAAGTTCCAACTTGAGAAAATTTCTTCACCTCCCACCCCTTCTCATTCCTCACCGGATCTCCAAACATATCAATAAAAACCGACTTCAAAAACTCATCCAGTAACGCAATTGACTCTTTTCTCTTCTGCCTGATCGATTCTGCCCTGTCAAGTAAATCTGCAATTCGTTTTTGTTCGGGAAGTGGAGGGAGAGGGATTTGAATTTTTCCTAAATCCTCAAAAGTTAATGCATCTAATCCCGTAGTTTTTTTGGTAATATTTTTAAAATCAATTGTTTTTAAATAATAATACAAAAAAATATTATTAACTTTAGTAAAATCTTTTATAACTAAAGCACAAATATGACTTACCATATAAGCATCTAATCCAAGAACTGCTCTATGATTAAGTCCAACAGAACCGCTTCTAGGTAAAAGTATTGCACCTTTTTTAATGATTTTTAAATTGTTCTTTCGAGCATTTTCATTACTAACTTTATTTTCAATATTCACTAAGTTATTTGTTGTATGGTATCTACCTAAATCTTTCATTTTTAAAAAAGGTAAACCTTCATTTCCAAATATGTTCTCTCCTTTAGGAGCTGGATTTCCACCAATTATATTACAAATATCAGAAATTTTATATTTAATCATCAATTCCTTACAAGAGCATTTTTATTTTTACTAAGTCACTTTTGATTTCTTCCTCAATCAATTCTAATTTTTTTACAATCACCTTCGGCTTCTCATACTCAACCTCCTCATACACAATCTCCTTATACCTGTTAATACTCAGATCATAATTATTCTCCTTTATCTCATCGAAAGGAACAAAGAAATTCTTTGCGGATCTGTTGTTCTTTGTCTTTGAGGATTTTTTGTCCTTCCATTTTTCTAGTATGTCGGGAATGTCGTTATCATTTATTTTATCCCGCTTGTCATCCAGTGAATATCCGTCTGCCTGCATGTCATAAAACCATACACCTTTATCTTTTGTCTCCCCGCCTTTCTGAAATATCAGAACTGCAGTCGAAACTCCAGCATAAGGTTTGAATAC
Organism: Ignavibacteria bacterium; assembly: GCA_049293015.1. Classification (GTDB taxonomy): domain Bacteria; phylum Bacteroidota; class Ignavibacteria; order Tepidaquicellales; family Tepidaquicellaceae; genus UBA2330. Next base: position 10,955 of record JBATSB010000008.1, on the reverse strand, counting down.
TCCCGAAGGCATTGAGATCACTCCTTCGAGTCCGCATTTTTCCATTAGCATTTTTCGTACTTCCTTATGAGCATTGCTCGAACCAAACAATACCCCGTCCGGAACTATCACTCCGCACCTTCCGCCTGTGACAAGCATATCATAGATCAGCTCAAGAAATAAAAGCTCTGTCTTTGTTGTCTTCACAGAGAATCTTTCATTTATGTCGCTTTTGTCTATCGAGCCCTTAAATGGCGGATTTGCAAGAATGACATCATACTTATCTTTTTCATTGAATGATTTTGTAAGAGTGTCGGCATATCGGAAGATGGGATTATCAATACCGTGAAGCATAAGATTCATAGTTCCGATCCGCGTCATAGTTGTATCGAAATCATATCCTGTGATGGCATTGCTTTTGAGAAAGTTCATAAGTTTTTTATCCGTGATCTTGTCACCGATAAGATGATGCGGCTGACCTTCTTCGTCGTATTCGAGAATATCGCTGCTGGTATTTTCTTCGAGGATATGTTCATAAGCAGAAGTAAGAAATCCCGCAGTGCCTGCAGCCGGATCGCAGATACTTTCGCCGATCTTTGGATCCACAAGTTTTACTATCATTCTGATAATATGTCTCGGCGTTCTGAACTGCCCGTTCTTGCCGGAGGTAGTAAGATTTTTCAGAAGATATTCATAGAGATCACCCTGCACGTCGGCGTTCTGTTCGGAGATATGCATATCATCAATGATCTTCATGGCTTCCTGAAGGAGAGAAGCTCTCGGAATGATAAGAATTGCATCCTGCATATACTGCGTGAATGAACTGGTTTCACTTCCAAGTGATCTTAGAAATTTAAACACAACATCTCTCACAAAGGGCAGCATTTCCTCTCCCGGAAGCTGGCTGAAATAAGACCATCTGCATTTTTCGACTTCCTTCTTATTCATATCTCCGGCAGCTTTCCCAAATACAGAATCATACTTCACATCTCTGCGTTCGGCAGCTCTTTTTCTTTCATTATCTTTATCCTCAAGTCTTTTCAGAAATATCAGATAAGACATCTGCTCAATAGCCGTCAGAGGATTCGAAATCCCTCCCGACCAGAACTTGTCCCATAACGCGTCGATTTTGGATTTTAGGGTGGGGTTAGTTAGCATTATTTTTAACTTAAATTTGAATCAATATATTTTAATTGATCTGATAATTTTTCTTTGGTATTATTCTTGTAACGATAACTAAAGTGTATAACCTTATATATTTTCAAATTATAACCATTATAATTATATCTCATTGGGTTAAAATCAATATTATTTGAAATTCCAAGTCCTGATTTTAAATCTTTATAGACTCTTTCTCCAAAGCAAACAAAAGTTAATTTGCGGATATTCAATATTTTAAATTGCTTAAACAACACTTCAATTCTATTTTTAATTTTTCATCATTATGAACTACACTTGTATTTGAATTTCCTCCAAATTCGTCATATAAATCATTCATATATGCACTTCTTATATTTTTAAGATTGTTATTTTGAATAATCTCTTTTAAGCGATTATCACCTGTTTTATTGAAATGAAAATTCTTTAATCTGTAAACATACTCAATCTTATCCCAAGTTTCTTTATCACCTGATCTATTTTAAATTTAATACAATTACATTATTATTAAGATTGTGAAGATTATCTGAGAAATATTTATTACTTAACTTCTTTTCGTCCCATATCGCCCAACTAGATACTTGAAATTCAGTCAATTTATTAAATTGATCTTTTGTTATCATATGTTACTAAATTGTTTATTTCATTATTAGAAATACATTACTGAAGTTTATATTAAATTTGAATAATTTTAATAACTGAGATGGAAAATCTATCTGAAAAAAGCTAAAAATAATATTGCTAGTTTTTAAATTAGATTAATTTTTCATTCTTTAATAGAGTAGTTAATTCATTAAACAAATAATCATTTTGCATTTTAATATCATAATTCCAAAATTCATCTTTCTCCATAATTTTGAATATTCTAAATTTATGGTCGTTTTCAAGATTATATCCAATATATAGGGGAATTTGTTCATCATAATTCCATCCAAAATATATATAAATATTTCTTTCCTTATAAAATACGGATCTGGAAAAATAACCATAATTAGTATTTATTGTTGTTTGTTTTTTACCTGTTCTTTCCATTCCTTTATTAGTATTAACTAAATTTTGAATTACTTTTTCAAAAACATTTTCAAAATTATTTATGTTTTGATAAAATAATTCTAATTCTTTAATCCATTTAGTTTCGATCTTTTGGGGAGGTGTAATTCCTTCAAAATTCATTAGATTTATAAACTCCTTTCGATAATAATTTAAAATTGGGTTATCTGATTCTTCTTTAAAAAGATAATAAACATCCCACCATGTTAAAATTTCACCTGTAACGCTTTTCAAATCTGGTTTTGGAAATCTTCCTAAGAAACTTACTTGAGATTCAATATTTAGATAGTCTTTCTTTAGTTGCTCTGCATATTCACGAATTTGAACATCATCTGGTTCAGCGTCTAATTTACATTCTATAATTCCTATAAAGCAAAGATCACCTTTTTCATCTTTAATTTGTACTAAAATATCAGGAATTTTTCTATTTGTTAGAGTCTGTTGTGTTTTGATTTCTATAACATTATAGACAACTCCTTTAAAAATTTTATTAATAAATTTTTTCTTTAAATCATTATCTGCATTAATTATTCCAATTAAACTTGTTGTAAGAAAATTTTCCGATGAATCTTTTAAATCCGATGATTTATATCTTTTTAGTTCTATTAGCCAGTTCATAATTAACCCATATATATTTTTAATTTGAAGATTATACAATAACAACAATCAATGTTATTCCCTTCTTTCTCTAATATTTGATCGAATTTTTTGAATCCAATCTCTGTCTAATATTAAATTTATAGATCTGAATTCATTTTCAATTTCAGTATTAATCCTAATTTCAGCAAAAAATGTTTCTTTTATATCTAATGCTTTTTGCTTTGTAATTATTCCTTCTTCTTCATAAAGTCTAAAAAGTTCTTTAGGGAGATCAAAAGAAAATAGAATCTCACCTAATGCATTAGCAATGTACCAACCTTCATTATCAAAATACAATTTACAAAATATTAAAGAATTAAGATGATCTAATTCTTTATCTGGATTAGGAGTTAATAAAATTGGAAAAGTTTTTCCTGCAATTGCAATATATACAATATTTATTTTTCTACATTCCAAAATAAATTCATTCAGCTTTGAATATAACTCATGGGATTCATTTGAATCAAATAGAAGATTAACATCAGATTTCAAAATATCTCTAATTTCAATTCTATAATTATTTAGCTTTTTATCCCTGACTTTTAATAAATCCACTTCTGAAATATTTCTTATTGAATTATTTATTGGTTTAAAATATTTTGATTCAGCTAATTGAATTAAATATACATCATGTGCATAAGCATATCTTTCAGCACTTTTCCTGTATCAAGATGCTGAAAATATACTATATGTATAATGATACCTTTTTTTTAATGGTTTTTTTTCTAAATCAGTTGAATAAAAAAATTCATTAACATCTTTCAAAACTCCAACTGCATTTCGTAAAACCTGGAGTCCAACAGGATTTTTAGATTTATAAAATTTTCCTTCAAGTAAAAGTCTTTGAGGGTTGCTAAATGGAGGAGATACTTTGAAATCAGCTATTGCATCAATTTGGTGTTTTTCACCTCTTCCAATAACTTCAATTCCGGATTTACCATCCTTTAGAGTTGGGTCAGTACCAGCTTTTTCAATTGTAGAATATCCTGATTTGCGAAGCAAAAATATTAACGCTTCTTCTAATAGCATTCCTCTGAAATTGTTTATATTTTTCAATAAAAAATAATATTTTAAATATTTCGGAAAATTTTACAGAAAATCATTTTCAACACAAATTTTATCTAAACATTTTATAATTATTTCCAATCATAATGCTTAATTCCACATCCACATCTAATTTTTTTTGAGACATTGTCATAGTTTTTTACTGAGATAATTTGACTTTTACATTTATCTTCAGAGCAATAAAATAATTTTTCCAAATCATTTACTTCTATCCAAAATGCTTTAAGATCACCTAACTTTGGTGAAAAGGGATTATCATGAGAAAGTAAATTACCCATTATATTGGAATTCAATACTCTTTCTAATAGATTTATATGATTATATAATTCACTACTGCTTTTTTTGATTTTTGATTTTAATTCATTAAGTAACTCATCGGGCATTCGTTTTTCATTATAACTATTTAATTTAAAATTAACTTTTACTTCAAGATTTGTACAAATTTCTTTAAGTATTTGCTCTAAATACCTTCTAATTGGATTTCCTAATATTTCTACATTTCCCTTTTCCAAATTTAACTCAATAATTTCCTTTAAATTTATTGGTTTGTCTTCTAAGTGAGTACCATCATGTTTGTCCCATTTCACTTCATTAATAAACCAATTATTTCTTTTAGCCTGCTGACTGATATATTGAAACCACTCTAATTCATGAGTCAAAAGTATTATTTGGTAATCGGAAAATTTCTCAAATATTAAATTAGCAAATCTGATTCTGTGTGTACTATCAAAACTAGATATAACATCATCAAGAAGAATAAATTTATTTTCTTTGTTAAATGCAATAACTGAAGCTAAAAAAAAAGACAATCCAAAACAATTTAGATGTGATTCACTAAAATATTTTTGAGGTGGTTTAACCCAATTTCCATTATATTTATATTCAATTGTGATTCCGTTCAGTTCATCTTCCTCACCAATAGTAACAATTCTTATTTCCTGAAATTGTTCACCTGGATTCATAAATTGATAAAACTCATTTATCTTAGCTGAGAATATATTTATAAAATTTTCTAATCCTTCTTTTTGTTTTTTCACGAACTCATTATAGATAATTTCCATTGTAATCCTTTGATTTTCAATTACTTCTTTTTCTTTTTCAAACAATTTAATTCGATGAAAAGCATCAATAGATGCAGATATTTTTGAGTAATTTTCAGTTATGTTATCCTTTTTTATTAGGTCGCGAATTTCTAAAATTTTTGAATCAATAATTTGTATAATTAAAAAATCTTTTTCTTCGAACTTAAGATTATTTGGATTAACAATTTTTTTACCTGAAGTCACTTTCACATTTCCATTTAAAATAAAATCTAATAATTTTTTATCTATAATTTCAACATTAGCCTTTATTTCACTAAACTTTACATCATTATATAATTCATTACTCTTTAAAATTTCAAGTCGTTTTACTCTTTCTTCCGACATCTTTAGAATTGTGTTTCTTGCCTGATCAAATTGTTCTTTTTTCTTAGAAGATTTTTCAATATCCTTTAATCTAGTTTCAATTTCTTTGATTAATTCACTTTTCTCCATCTTTTGCAAACAAAGAGGACATGATTCTTCAGAGTGAAAGTTCCTTTGTAGAACTTTCATACCACTAACTAAGAGTTCCTCAAGAAATATTTTTATTATACTTTCAACATCATCAACCATATTACTAAATTCTTTATAATAATTTTCATATTCAGAATTCAATAAATCCATCTCATCTTTTAACAATGTTATTGTTTCTTTACAAGATTCATAAAATTGTAATTCTTTTAAAATTATTGAGTTTAAAGAATTTTTTAACTTATTCAAAACAATATCAATATCTTCAAATGATTTAACTTTTATTTCAATTTTTAAAGGAGAAATTATTTCATTAATCTTTTCAAAAAGGAATTTTTTATCACCCAAAGATGCTCCAATCTTTTCTATAAGTATTTGCTTTTGAGTATTAATTTGGGACTCGTAATTCTGATTTTTAATTTCATTTCGAAGTGAATTGTAAGATTTTTTTAAAACATCTTTAATTTTACTCACTTCAGCAAAACCAATAACTTCAGAAAGGCTTTTTAATTTATCTCCTTTTGTTTTATCTATAAATTCAGTTAAAGTCTCATATCTAATAATAAGATTCTCATTTTTTGTTTGCTCTAAATAATTTGATAAAACATCAGAATTATTTTCAAACTTTGAAACTAATTTATTTTTATTGATACTTATATATTTCGATGAATCATATTCCTTTTTTGTAAATGCAATATTAATAAATGAATCATCCTCTTCATTTATATAAGAATTTCTCATTGCGTCTTTTAAATCTATTTCTGATCCAGATAAATGTTTTACTTCATCATTTAAAAACCATTCTAAAGAATCAGATATACTACTTTTACCAGTTCCATTTTCACCATAAAGAAGAATTGATTTTCCAGCTAATTGAAGTTCCATAGAATTTTTTATTCCTCTTATCCCTGAAATAGTTAACTTCTTAATTTTATTTGTCATTTTCCTCTCTTAATTTTTGAAGTTCATTAATTACAGATCTATCAGTTAATTTTCCTTCTTTATAAAGAGTTATTAAAGACAGAGCAATATTCTTGTCAATATTTTCCATATTTATAATATATTCAAAAAAATTATTTAATATTTCTTTACCTGATTTAATTTGATTTTCCATTTTTGATTAATTAAAATAATTCCAATCTATATTTATATTAAATAGTAACTCGTTTTTTAAAACTTCAAATCCTGTCTTGTTATTGCAAATAGGATAGACACCAAAATATTTAACAAAATCCAAAATAAAATAACTTTCAAGATCTTCAATTCTTAAATTCCAATTATTTTTAATTATTTCATAATTTAAATAAGTGAATAATAGAGAATCAGATTTTCTATAATTTGAAAGTCCAATGTTTTTAGATTTACCATCAAAATGGTCAGATAATCTATTCCTTATACTATTTGTTTTTTTTTCACTCATTCCAATATACAATAATCTTGACTCCTTATATGGATATTGAATTTTTACTTTTTTAGAGAATATGAAATATAGACCAGTAATTCCTGAAAGTTGATTAATTTTGCCTAACTCAAACGGCAAAGGATTATCAAAATATATCGAAATATTATCTTTCATTTCTTTTTTTTTGAAATTGATTAAAATAGCTAAATTTAGGTCCATAATATTTTAAGCCAATTGTTTTCCCATTCGGAGTAGATTTTCTGTAAGTGGATTTATATTTTTTTAGATGATTTTCAAGTCTCTTTAATTGTCTTTCTCGATTCTTATCCAAAATCTTAAACTGTGATCCAATATTATTCTTTTGCTTTAATACTTTAAATCCTGCACACCAACACATCGAAATATTCCTATTATTTAAACTAACTCTACTTACTGACATTGATATAAATCTTTGTTTAAGTCTAAATGAAATAGCTTTAGTACTTAAATTTAGTTTTTTTCTTTTTTTTAAAACTTTTAATAAATTGTCTGTTTCATTAACTAACTTTTTAATTTCCTTTTCTATTGAAAATTTTCTAACTCTTATAAGCCCATCATTTCTAATTTGATAACCCACAAAAGAGAGCCATGGTACTGATAAATTATTTTCGGAAACTTGACTCCATAAATAAGGTTCTTTTGATTTTAAATCTTTTGTCCAAAATTCTTTTCCATATTTTAAAAATGTTTTGGGTTTATGAGATATTAACTTTATATCTCTTAAACTATTTTGATAAATTGCAAATAATTTCGTACATTCATCTTTGATTGGATGCATAATCAGCATATCATCACAATATCTTGCATAAAATTGTTTATTATCTGTAGATTCAATAACTTTTCTATCCACATAGTCTAAGATCATATTTGCTATTAAACAAGATAATGCACCACCTTGAGGAATTCCTAAATTATCTAAGTCAGAGTTAGACCCGATTACTAATAATTCTTCTTTTTTTACTTTGCTAATAAATCCGTCTGATACATTAATGTTTTTAAGTAATTTATTTTCATTTTTTTCAACATCCTTGTTAAATGAAAAAGAATCTAAATATTTACTAAATATGATTATCGCTCTAATATCTATTGTAATATCTAAATCTAATTTTGCTCTATTAACAAAATTTTTGAAAACTTCTATTATTACACAATGATTAACACAATCATAAAATTTTTTAATATCGCACTCAGAAACATATAAATTACATTTCATTTTCTCTTTGTATTTTAAGATATCGAGAATTACTTCGTGATGATTAAATGATTTTTTAGAATTGTTATCCGACCTAAAGGCATAAGAACAATCAAGAAATAAAGGATCAAAGCAGTAAGTTAAATATTTTGATATTTGCCCAATTATTATAAGATCAAATAACTTATAAATACATATCGGTCTGTATTCATTAGGATCTTTACTTTTTAAAATTGGTTTAATTGTTGGTTTAGGAATAATGTAATTTAGATTTGTATCTAATGCTGCACTTTTTATATCTGAAATGAATTTATTTAAATTTAATAACCATTTTGGAATTTCTCCTTTAGAATTAATTAATCTTTTACGTTCCCGGGTGACAGTTCGAAAAAGTTGAATTTTGTTTAATTCAAAAGCATTTGTATTTCTCTTAATTCTTTCTTCTCTTGTTAATCTTATCCATTCATTTCGAGGTGGAAAAAAGTTATAAATTTCTCTTTGATAATTAGTATTAGGATTAAAAGCACCTTTTGTAATATTCCTTAAAAAATGATTATCGTGAACTTTTTTTGCTTCAATGGCACGTTTTTTACAGAGTATTTTAATAATTTCATTATCTGTGAAATAATATTCTATTTTTTCTTTATTTTTCATAATTATGAATATACCCTTTCATCAAGGGTTCGGGAGAACTCACCGAAATTAAATCGAATCGATTTCCATAAATTTGTTATATTTATTATGGAAAACGTGACTGTACCAGCTGGGGATAAATAAGTCCACTTTAATCAGCCTCTGACCGAGCTCTACTCGGGTCTCGATTACTTAGGTATATTCATTTATTAATTTAAGTTATACTGATTTTAAAAATGCTATTTAATATTTTCCAACTTCAAGTAGAGTTCCACTTCCGGAATATATTTTCGAATAAATGTTTTTATTTATTAAACTTTTGCGAGAATTTTGTTCAATTGAATAATCACTGATACTAAATTTAACTCTTTCCAAAGAATCGAGAATAACTAATAATATAGACGAGTATTGATGCTCTATAATTTCATTTACCTGATATGTCTCACACGATAAATTTAAATACATTTCAGGAAAAAATGCATAAATATGAATACTAAATTTTCCATTATTTTCTTTGATATCTAATAATTTATAATCATCTATTTGAAAAAGATAATTTTCTTTTAACATTCTTCCAATATTAAAAGAATAGAACCCATATAAAGTATCTAAACTTAAAGCATTATATTTTTCTGTATACTCTTGTTTTACTTTTGTTTTTCTATCAAATTCAGTTTCATCATATCTATCTTTTTCAGTTTTACACGAAAAAAGAATCAATGAGAAAAAAAATAACAAAAAAATTTTATAACTCATAGTATTAAATTATTTATTAAGTTTCGTTTCTATATTAAAATATCATACCTCAACATTCTATATGAAATTTGTACCAGCTATTCGCAGAGATATGCAAACTTAAATATTCTCATTTCGATGAATAGTCAGATAGAAATTTTTTCTTTATCCGTTTTTCAACTTTGATCATTTTTTAAAATAGCCACCTTCAGCTCTTCCCAGTCAGAGATTGCTACAGGATCACTGAAGTAACCCGGACTTTTCATGCCGGCCGGGAAATTGTCACTGTCATTTTTTATCTGCTCAATTACTTCTTTCAGATATTCTTTGTCAGGGTTATAGACAATCATAATCTGCTTTTCCATGTCATGATACATAAACCCATATTCCAATTTTGATTCAAATTTACAATTCTCACAAACAAATTTTTTAAAACTGTCATCTAATATTTTTTCCTTCAGATCAGGATCTATAGTGACGTTTACAGACTCATATAATTCCACATTGTTTTGATAATCACATTCCAGACAGTTCACGAAAGTTATATTTAATTTAGTCATATATTAAATTATTAAAATCCTCCAAAGCCCTACGCTCTTAAAAGCCCTTAAAGCCCCCTCCTTGTTTTGTGCTCTTAAAGCCCCCTCCTTGTTTTTAAGGAGGGGGTTGGGGGAGGTTCACCAAAACTTGTTTATAAAAACCTTACTTCCTGATTTCAGCCAGTATCATTTCTAATACATTATCCAGATGACATTCCACAGCTTCATTTCTGATTCTAAGTATCCTGATACCAAAATTATTAATAAACTCTTCTCTGTCTTTATCTTTTTGTTTAGCTTCTTCAGTGTCATGAACTTCACCATCCAGTTCAACTGATAATTTTTCCTTTACACAATAAAAATCAATCACATATTTATCTACGCCGTATTGTCTTCTGAATTTATGCCCGTCCAGTTTTTTACCTTTTAAAACATCCCACAGAAGTTTCTCTGCTTTGGTCGGATTATTTCTTAGTCTTTTCCTTAAATCTTTGTATTCCGATTTGTTGTAAAATTTTGTCATGTTGTATCTTCATCCTCCTCATGTTCCTCTTCTGTGAAGAAGAGGAAACCTTTCTAATTCATATTTACTGATTCGTTCAGATTAAAATATTGAGTCGTACATTTTCTACTTTAACCTCCCCCTAACCCCCTCCTTAAAAACAAGGAGGGGGAACTTTACATTTTAATATTCATCATTTATTTTTCTATTGAGTTTATGTAACCTCCATATAATTCCATCCTTTGAGAGGAGGGGGAATTTTTCATATATAATATTTATGATCTTTATATTCTATTCAGTTTACTTTCTATTAATACTATCAGGCGTATTGCTAAATTATCTTTTCACTTTTCTATTTTGTTGGGAAATTTTTTTAATTATAAAAATTTAATTCATCAATACACATTTAATTTTTCATCCACGATATATCATCTTTACAAAGCTCTTAAAGCCCCCTCCTTGTTTTTAA
>JBATSB010000007.1:0-5117 GCA_049293015.1 Ignavibacteria bacterium | reverse complement strand
GGAAAAAACTTCGGGACGGGTTCTTGACCCAGGGGAAGCTCCTTCTCTTCCGTAAAAAAATAATTTTGATTTAAAATGTCAAAGAATTTTTTTTTACACTTTTAACATACAAGGGGTGATATTATTTAAACAATTTATTGCAAACGACTTCTGCTGATCATTGTGAATAATAATGCCACCCCTACGTGGTTTGATAAATTAATAACTCGCATTTCTATAATAATGTCACCCCTGCGGGGTTTGATAGTTGTAAATCTCATTTCAGACTATCCTGATTTCGCTGATTCGGTAACACTTTAATTCTTATGTATAGAAATCATGCAAATCTTTCAAATCTTATTAATCATGGTTCAGACAATCTGATTTCGCTGATTTGTTTACTCCTAATTCATCTCCGCAGAGTCCGAAAAAAACGTGACTCAACGGGAACAAAAAATGGAAATTTTCTTACGTTGATTTCTCAAGTTCATTTCCAGAACCCCGACGTTCAGATCCGGCAGAGTACCCTAAGATCACGGGAGACTCTGCCGGGGTGATTCGTATTTCAAATGTCGTAATTCGTAATTTTTAATTGCTCTTATGGCGTGATCTTACTCACAAAATTAAAGCTGTTATTATCAGCAATTACAGCATCACCGACATCTACTATGCTGTCACCGTTTAAGTCAGTTGGCAGATATCCGGTAGCAAAAATTAATCCGTCATTGAAAATCAGACTCATGTCTGTAAGATCTACAATGCCGTCCTGATTTACATCACCACTGAATACAGCATATCTGACAGGAGATGCATCTGCCTGTTTTAGATTATTACCATATGCCTGTGTCAAAGCAGTTGATAAATTATAATTTACCGAAGAAGAGTTTGAATATAATGTTGTAGTTTTACTCCATGTCTCAATACTATTCCTGTGTTTTACAGCAAAGTAATAATTTCCGTCTGAAGCATTACTGAATTTTAAAGCTGCACTGCCGTTTGATGAAAGTACAGTTTTTGAAATATCAGCAACAGCAAATGGCGAAGTTGAATTTCGAAGCTCGACTGTAATAGTATCACTTACCTGTAAATTACTTACTGCATTATAAAATCCTTCAATATACATCACCAGATTTAATGTCAAACCAGGACGCTCTGCTATAGCTATCGGACTTTTATTATTATGAATATCCTGAGCTACAATAAAATAATTAAAATTACCACTGAGAGGTGACATATCCAGGTAAGTAAGATCAGAAGTAGCAGCATAGACAACAGCAGTTTCAGGATCAATTGTCGGTAAAGTACTTCTGAAAATTAGATAGTTTAAAAGATCAGGAGCAGAATTTGCTCCCCAATTCAATTGAACATTATTCGAAACTGCTGTCGCAGTGAAAGGGGAGACCATCAGAGGAGCGATATTATCAACGCTCCTTCCGGATAAAATTGCAGATTCCCAGTATACATCAGGATTTAAAGTACGGGCTCTGATTTTATAGAACAGATTTCCGTTATTGTTTGAATTTGAATCGTATGGTGTAAAAGTAGTAAAAGTATAAATTGAATGTTGAGAAGGTGGAATTAATGCGATTTCTTCCCAGGAAAAATTTCCTCCTGAAGCAGGGTAACTTCTGTAAACTGAATAAAATGATATCTGATTATTTCCGGCAACATCATACGCGCTTCTCGCCCATTTAAGATTTATTTTTCCTCCCTGATCATAAGGGATGTCTTTCACATAGAGAAGAATCGGCTTAACACTTATCGCAGAACCTAAATAAATATATGACCTGCCTGTTAATGTAGAATATCCATAAGCTCCGACAATTACATCTGAATAACCATCTCCATTTACATCGCCCGCAGATGATACTGAAATCCCGAAATTATTATTTGACGCTTCTCCTGTCATAGTTACATCTGCTATATTATTCATTGACGAACCGCCAAAGTATATATAAGTTCTGCCTAAATTTAAAGAATATCCATCTTCTCCAACAATTACATCCGCAAACCCATCCCCATTTAAATCACCTGCAGAGGAAACGGAATATGCGTAATTATCACCTGACGCTTCTCCATTCAATATAACATCTGCAACATTATTTGTTATATTTCCACCAAAGTATATATATGCTCTGCCATTATTTGAAGAATATTTATAAGCTCCAACAATAACATCTGCAAAACCATCTCCGTTTACATCCCCGGCAGAGGATACTGAATTTCCGAAATTATTGTTTGACGCTTCTCCTGTCATTGTAACATCTACTGCATTATTCATTGCCGAACCGCCAAAGTATATATATGCTCTGCCGGTAGATGAGGAATAATCATGAGCACCGACAATAACATCCGCATACCCGTCACCGTTTACATCGCCCGCAGAGGATACTGATTTTCCGAAACGATTACTTACCGCTTCTCCTGTCATTGTAACATCTGCTGTATTATTCATTGCGGAACCGCCAAAGTATAAATATGCTTTGCCTGTATATGAAGAATTCCCATAAGCACCGATAATAACATCCGCATAGCCGTCACCATTTACATCGCCTGCCGTGGATACAGAATTTCCGAAAGCATTACTTGTCGCTTCTCCTGTCATTATTACATCTGCAACATTATTCATTATCGCACCGCCATAGTATATATATGCTCTGCCAATTGCTGAAGAATATCCATAAGCACCGACAATAACATCTGCGTAGCCGTCACCGTTTACATCCCCCGCTGATGAAACTGAATATCCGAAATCAATTTGTGCTGCTTCTGCTGACAATATTATATCAGCAACATTATTCAATACTGCACCTCCAAAGTATATATATGCTCTGCCGGTATATGAGGAATATTCCTCTGCTCCGACAATGACATCCTCATAACCGTCACCATTTACATCGCCTGCAGATGAGACTGAATATCCGAAACTATTATGTGTAGCTTCTCCCGTCATACTAAGATCAGAAGTGATTTCACCTTTCATAAAATAATCATATAAATAAACTCTGCCTGTATTTGAAGAATGTGCTTTAGCCCCGACAATGAAATCCGCATAGCCGTCACCGTTTACATCTCCTGCTGAAGAGACGGAATTTCCATAATAGCTGTTTACAATATCTTCATTTATTGTAACATCTGAAATATTATTCATTGATGTTCCCCCAAAGTAAACAAATACTTTTCCTGTAAATGAATTGTACCCAAAAGCACTTATTATCACATCGGAAAATCCATCACCATTGACATCACCAGCTGAAGAAACTGAATTTCCGAAAAAATTTAAAGTTGCTTCTCCTGTCATTGTAACATCTGAAATATTATTCATTGCCGCACCGCCAAAATAAATGTATGCTCTGCCGGTAGATGAAGAATACGCATTAGCTCCGACAATTACATCTGCATATCCGTCTCCGTTAACATCGCCTGCCGTTGATACTGAATTTCCGAAACTATTTCCGGTGGCTTCACCTGTCATAGTAACATCTGCTATGTTATTCATTGCCGCACCGCCAAAGTATATGTATGCTCTGCCTGTAGCTGAAGTATATCCAATAGCTCCGACAATTGCATCCGCATACCCGTCACCGTTTACATCACCTGCTGTGGATACTGAATATCCGAAATCATTATTTATAGCTACTCCTGTCATTGTAACATCTGCGGCATTATTCATTGCTGCACCGCCAAAATAAATGTATGCTCTGCCGGTTTCTGAAGAATATCCATAAGCTCCGACAATGACATCCGCATATCCGTCTCCGTTTACATCACCCGCTGTGGATACTGAATTTCCGAAATAATCAAATGTCGCTTGCCCTGTCATTATCACATCTTCTGCATTATTCATTGCAGCCCCCCCGAAATATATGTAAGCTTTGCCTAAAAATGATGAATATCCGTATGCTCCTACAATTACATCAGCATATCCGTCACCATTCACATCACCTGCCGTGGATACTGAATATCCGAAATCATTACTTGATGCCTGACCTGTCATTATAACATCAGGTACAGTGTTCATTGTCAAACCACCGTAGTAAATATATGCTCTGCCCGTAAATGATGAATGTCCATAAGCTCCTACAATAATGTCATCATATCCGTCACCATTTACATCTCCCGCACTGTTTATAGAAACTCCAAATTGTGAACCGGTGCTGAGCCCGTTAAATATTTTTCTTTGCATTGCGTCTCCTTCCGGATCTTCCTCCTGATTAATGCGATTTCCATTTTCGTCTGTCAGATTATTCAGCCAGTCCTGAGTGACACCTGCAGGCAAAGAATCTGCTTTAGAGTCTGATGTGATTTCAGTGTCTGGAGTTTTTAAAGAATTTGTAGTCTGTATCCAATTAGCTTTCGATGTAGGTATGAGTCCGCCAAACATTATTGTAAAGGTAAAGAGAAATTTTAACAGGTAATGATTTTTCATAATATTATTTATTGAATTAAAAATTAAAATTAAGTTTAAATTTTAAATTTACTGCAATTACCTTCCCGGATTCATCTTGGGGGATATCACAGGGAAGGTAAGCAGTAATAATAGTAACCCGCCATACCGGTGATGTCATTAAGGAAATAATGTTCGCGTACATATTTCCGGGTTATTATTTTTATAAAGAACATCAGATTTAACTATTGAGCATTTACTTTATGACCATTTTCCTTGTTTCTGTTTCGCCGTTGACTTCAATTTTATATGACATATCTTTTAATGCTGTTATGTCGGTTGGTTTGAAATGAACGCAGTATGTTCCGGGAAGCATTTCCCCGTCTACAAGATAATCAATGATCTTTCCATTGCTTTCTGTTACATTCAGAATTACAATGGCATCCTTTATCAAATCAAATTTAATTACTATGACATCATTTTTTTCAGTCGGTTCATTCTGATAAAGCTTGAAAAGTTTATTTTGTTGATTTGTATCGGCCTCTGAGCTTTTAACAGTATTCTCAGGTGCTTCAGTATTATTGCTCTGTGATTTTGAACCGGTTACAGTTATTAAGCACAGTATTATCAGAAACAGAATTGTGTAAATTACTTTTGACATTTTTTTCTCCTTTGGGTTTGAGTTTTAATTAATTGATACAAAAATATATCAGAAGGATTCTTAATCCAAAGAAACTTTTTGGCAGGTTTC
>JBATSB010000006.1:0-43322 GCA_049293015.1 Ignavibacteria bacterium | reverse complement strand
GGAAAAAACTTCGGGACGGGTTCTTGACCCAGGGGAAGCTCCTTCTCTTCCGTAAAAAAATAATTTTGATTTAAAATGTCAAAGAATTTTTTTTTACACTTTTAACATACAAGGGGTGATATTATTTGAACAATTTTTTGTAAGCGGCTTCTGCTGATCATTACGAATAATAATGTCACCCCTGCGGGGTTTGATAATTTACAAATCGCATTTCTATAATAATGTCACCCCTGCGGGGTTTGATGATATTGTAAATCGCATTTCTATAATAATGTCACCCCTGCGGGGTTTGATAATTATTAATTTAATTTTATTAACCTGATTAAAATGATTTCGCTGATTCGGTAAATTTAAAATTGAGTTCCACTGAGTCATATGATTTATTACCCCATTCAAACCCTCCCCGCAAGCGGTGAGGGCTTTATCATATCACACATTATTAATCAGTTTTAAAAAACAACTTGAATTTTACAATTGACTGCACATTAGCAACCCCACCCAAACCCTCCCCGAAGGGGAGGGATTAATCAATCGCCGGGTCAATTTACATTTATAAATAAATGAAACCGTACCTATTTTAAATATTATCACTTCAAATTTTAAAACCGAAACGAACCCTCCCCTCCGGGGAGGGCAGGGTGGGGTTGAGATCAATTTTAAATTTTAACTTTAAATACTTTATTCATATTAAATTTTAAATAAAAAAAACACCGGCTGCGAAATGCAACAGGTGTCAAATTATTTAAATCAAAATATGAACAACAATTTTATTTTACATTTACATACTACTTAGAATAGAAAAAATAATAATAAACTGAATACCTTTTAAAATTTAGTTTCTCAAAGTAATTTCACAAATTCATCAACAGTCAATCCTGCTTCTTTGATTATTTTTCTTAAAGTTCCTTTTGCAATTTCTTTGTGATTAGGAATTGTAATTCTTCTGAATGGATAAATGTTCTTTCGCAAAATAATATGACTACCCTTTTGATGATCAAAATCATATCCTATTTTTCCTAATATTTTAATTAACTCTTTTCCCGAAACAACCGGAAGTTTAAACATAACTTATACTTCTATATATTCTTCAGTTATTGGCGGAGGGATTGGTTCGTTATGATTTTTCAGACTTTCAATATAAATTTCCATTGCTTCCTTTATATTTGAAACTGCCTCATCCCTTGTTGCACCTTGTGATATACAACCCGGTAAAGATGGAACATCAGCAACAAACATTCCATCTTCATCCTGCTCAATTAAAATTCTATACTTCATATTTTTTTTTATTAAATATAACAATGTTAACCTTTTAATAAAATGTAAGATATGATTAA
Source organism: Ignavibacteria bacterium (assembly GCA_049293015.1). Lineage (GTDB taxonomy): Bacteria > Bacteroidota > Ignavibacteria > Tepidaquicellales > Tepidaquicellaceae > UBA2330. The sequence continues at coordinate 41,988 of JBATSB010000006.1, read as the reverse complement.
ATTCTATTTCAACAAAAGCATTCTCTTACCGTCTATAAGATTTTCATTCACAAACATCTTATAAAAATACATCCCGCTCGAAAGTGCTGAACCGTCGAATCTGATCTGATAATTTCCCGGCTGCTTCATTTCATTCACTAGAGCTGCAACTTCCTGTCCGAGAAGGTTATAGACTTTTATATTTACAAAACCATTTTGTGCGACGTTATAAAATATTTCTGTTGAAGGATTGAATGGGTTTGGTTTGTTTTGGAGTAATTGTGTTTTGGAAATATCATTATCAGAATCGGATCTTTTTAAATCTGAAGTTGTATTTGCTTTAGCATTTGAATTCAGATCCGAATTATCTTCTTCGCCGATAGTGAATATCACATTCCCTTCTGTGTCAAATTTCCTTGCTTTCCACTGAGCGTTGCTGCCGTTCCATTCCATTGCGATGAGAATCGGCTGACCTTCGGTGTCAACTTCGAGCGATGCCCAACGCTGAGTTTCTGTTTCGGCAGAAATTGTGACATCGTTAAAATTTGGTTTAAAAGTTTTTGTCCATTTAATAATCGGCGGATCACTAACAGTTTCCTGTTTATAGCTTCTTACTGAATATCCATATGGAGAAGCATCACTCACACCTGCTACAAAAATTGAACCGTCTCTCCAAATTTTTATTGAAGAAGCTTTGTCATTGTAAGTTGGTGAAACAATAGAATCATTATTATAATAAATCGGTTGACCGTTCCATCCCATTTCACCAAGTTCCGGTTTATAGACCATTGTCACAAAGTCCAAACCATTTGCTGGAATAGTACTTCTTGTATAACCTGTCACATATATATTCTCATTCTGATCAACTGTCAAAGCAGTCGGCACGTTTTTATCATTCAATCCTCTGTTGAAAAATTCTTTCTGCCATCTGATGCTTAGATTATGATTCACATCTTCATTATAAAATACTGTTCGGAATCTTGTAGACGGATAACTATTTTGATTGAAATTATCTGAAATTGAAGTGACAACACTTCTTGATTTTGAAAGGATATTGTCAGATCTATTAACCAAAGAAAAAGCTGTTGGTCTTTCATTACTGCCTGCTATGTTGTGAACAAGCATTCCATTCTCAACAACTTCCCCCGTTTGCCTATCCATAGTGACCATTATAATGTCGTCACCATTTTCCGGTCCCATATATCCATATCCGCAGACATAAACGAATCCTGCATCGACTTTGATGTCGGTAGCTACGCTGTATTTTCCGGAGGCGGGGATTTCGTGCTGCCATAAAGTATCTCCAAAACCATTTAATTTACTTACAAAAATGTTTCGCTGTGTAATTGGACTTGTCTTATAACCCGCTATAAAAATTTCATTTGCACCTCCTGTATTGTCAATATTAATTTCTATAGCATAACTTTTATCATCACCATTATACTCAAGTATTTTGTCCCATACAAGAATTCCTAACGAATTATATTTCAAAATTATTATATCATTACTTTGGGTTTTAGTATTGAATATAAATCCCGTGATATAAGAATTCCCATTATTGTCAAAAGTTATATCCATTCCTCTGTCACTTCCAAATGAATTTGGATAATATTCATATCTAAAAGTATTACCTTCATTATCATATTTTTCATATGTAATATCCAAAGAATTTGTAGTATTGTTAAAACCAAAACCCGTAACGTTTAAATTATTAGCTGAATCCAGGTAAGTTTTAAATGGATAATCTGTTGTCAATTGAGCATTTAAACTATTGAACGTGAATAACATTGCTGTAAGCAGAAATAAAGTTTTCATTTTTGTTTTTATTTAATTAATATTAATTTTTTTGTATTAATAAGTTTGTTATTAATCGAAAGAGAGTAAAAATATATTCCTGAGGTAATATTATTCTTACTGCCTGAAGGATTATAAAGTACACTATAAGTACCTTTTATTTGATCCTCACTCACTAGTTTCTGAATCTCTTTACCTACAATATCATAAAGTTTTAATTCAACAAAACCTGAAGTTTTAAGATCATATCTTATTACTGTCCCTGAGTTAAATGGATTTGGAAAATTCTGATATAAAATAAAATCTTCAGGAGTAGTTTGTGAATCTTGTGATATAAAAACTAAACCTCCATTTGTTGTTTTTATTAATAAACCAAAATTTCCTGAAATGTAACCATTGTTTGCATCAGTAAAGAAAACAGATTTTAAATTATTATTTGTAATTCTCGATTGTGATACCCAGTTACTTCCTCCATCTGTCGTCATCGTGACAGCGCCTCCATCACCGACGGCAAATCCATTACTTTTGTTTAACATAAATATTGAATTTAAATTATTAATTACGTTTCCAGATTGAGATAACCAATTTACTCCTCCGTCAGTTGTTTTCAATATTAATCCGGATCCACTTGTTCTGTATCCTATTAATTGTTCTGGGAAAAAAACATCAAAACCTCCGCCCATTCCGTCATTGATCCAGTTTACTCCTCCGTTTGTAGTTCTCAGATAGGCATCTCCTAAAATAAATCCTGTATTGGAATTTACAAAAAATGTTGGTCCTAAGTGTGCATTTGAACTGATACCACTATTCTGCGATTCCCAAGTTGATCCACCATTTGTTGTTCTCAATATATTTGAATTATTTCCACTAATTGTTCCTGTAATTTCATCAATAAAAAAAATACCATTAACATTTTTTGTAATTGGAATATTAATTAATTTCCAACTCTCACCTCCATCAGTACTCTTTAATACTGTTCCAGTATCACCACATATGTAACCCACATTATCATTTACAAACTGAACTTCATTCAATCTCTGACTAGTATTACTTTGCTTCTCAATCCAGTTCAAACCGGCATTGATAGTCTTAAATATTTTTCCTTCAGTACCAACTGAGAATCCTGTATTTGAATTTACAAAATAAACTGAGTTGTAATTATATCTTCCACCTGTGGTAGTGGTCCAATTTACGCCGCCGTTAGTAGATTTTAAAATTCTTCCACCTGAACCTGATATATATGCAATATTATTATTTATGAAGTCAGTAAATCTTAATATTCCAATTTGCAATAAAGGTGGTTTATAAGTTGAATCTGTACTCCAGTTCACTCCGGCATTGGTAGTTCTTCTGATCCTGCCAAAATCTGTTGCCATGATCCCGGTATCTTTGTTTATAAATGAAAATGTTCTATAAATATCACTGTCAAAATTTAATATAATCTGACTGAACCAGTTTAAACCTCCGTTTGTGGTTTTGTACATCGTTTGGTCGGCACTTGCTAACCCATAAATAATATTTTCATCTATAAACTCTACACTTGTCACCTGTGCACCAAAATTAATAAAATTAATGCTCTGCTGAATCCAGTTCAAACCACCATTTGTTGTTTTTGTTAATATCCTGTTACCTCCAGCAACACCATTCAAAGAATCCAAAAAATTTATTGTAAATAAATTTGAACCTGTACTACTACTTTGCTGAGTCCAGTTTAACCCGATATCTGTAGATTTCAAGATCACTCCATTTAATCCGACTGCATATCCAATATTTTCAGTCGGGAAATCAATATCCCAGATTGCAATTATTGCAGAGTTATAAACCAGTGTCCAGTTGTCACCACCATTTGAAGTTCTGTAGATGACAGCATTTTCCGAACCCGCTACAAATCCTGTCATACTATTTATAAAACTTACACATAATAATTTTTTACTAATTCCTGGATCTTTAATTTCCCAGTTCACCCCGCCGTTTGTAGTTTTCAACACAGTCCCTACATCTCCACCAGCATACCCCGTATTTTCATCCACAAAATCCACTGCCCACATGAAATTTCCTGTCGGCTGAGGCTGCTGCCACTGCCAGATAGACTGGGCATTTAAGTTTGTTGAGATTGATGTGATGATTATTAGAAATGTTGTAAAAAGTTTATTCATGTTTTATTTTTATAAAAGTATTTAATCAAATACTATATTTATTTTAAAAGTTTAAAATTTCTGTGAATTTATTTGAAATATTTATATAGCCTGATAAAATTCACGGATTTAATTTTCAATTCTCTGCTGCTCTATAAACCAGTAGCAGAGAATTGATTATTTCTTCCTTTAATGACCTCTTGTTTTACCATTCACAAATTAGTGATAATAAGCAAACGAGTCAAATGGTAAAAAAGGCAGTTTGTGAAAAAATGAAATTGGCATCGATTTTAGTCAGGCTGGCAAAGGGTTTACGAAATTTGGCAAAATAAATTTGAGGTGAAAAAAGATTTTGTTTTGAGTTTTGGAGTAGAAAAACTGATATTGGATTGTCTGAACCATGATTTTCAGGATTAAAGGATGATAGGATAATGTGATTATTTTAAATATAGATATATGTTTGTCATTAATCCTGGGAATTTTATAATCTTAAAAAAATACCGGTTCAGACATACCAGATTTTGTTATTGTCTGAACCACTGATTACGCTGATTAACCTGATTTCGCTGATTCGACAACTTTCAAATTCCACAATACAGAAATCATGTTAATCATTGAAATCAGCGTAATCAGCGGTTCAGAAAAACCCGATTTCGTAATTGGAGTTCACACAGGAACAAGTACTATGCGGATGCAAGAATATAATATTAAAATTAACAAAGCTGTTGTCTGAAAAAATAACTTTTAAATTATAAATTAATCTTTGTAATCCAATTCCTGGATTCCAGCTAAGAGCATGCTGGATTGACAAAATGGTGGAGCACGCTGGAATGACAAATGGGGAGAACGCTGGAATGGCAAATGGTGGAGCTTGCTGGAATGGCAAATGGTGGAGCTTGCTGGAATGAAAAATGGTGAGCAAGATGGGAGTACTCCGGAATGACAAAATAATTGTTTCGGTTTTGCCAAAAAGACACAAAGACTCAAAGCTTAAAAAACATTCACAACAAACATCTTTGAGCCTTCGAGTCTTTGTGGCAGGTTTAAATCTCTATGCATGTATTAAAATGTTAATCTGAAATTTTGATTCTCATCTCATCCGAATTTCCATTCACCTCCGGATAATACATCAGCATTCCCCTTGCAGGATTTACTGAATATTCACCGGGGATCTGAGCACGCATTATGTATGAGAACTGATACTCCCCTTTTCCCATGTAGCTTGCAAAGAATACAACTCTGTTATCCCTGATCTCCTTATCCGCATACCACCATCTCCAGCGGTAATATTCATAACCCTGAAAATCATTTTCATCTTCAATCTTATATGCCCAGTCGTCTTTTATTACTTCAGCACCGGCTGGAATGAAATCTTCAAGCATGAAATAATTCAGATCATCATCCTTTGAAGAGACTCTTATCTTTACAAGAAATTCATCACCCGACTTCAGACTGCCGTCAAAATATTTCTTCCTGTATGTAATTTTATTTTCTGAGTAGGCTTCATATTTCTCAAGTTTAAAATATTCCTTCTCGACTCTGAATCCTTTTTCATTGGATTTGCTACCCGCTGTATTATCATAGTAAGATGTACCCGATGAGAAATAAACTTTACCTTTACCTGACTTTTCAATTCTTATTTCATTCTGACCTGTCTTCAAAAATTTATTGTCGATCTCTACGGTTTCACTTTTTGCAAATACATTTTCTCTGCTCATAGATTTATCATAGACCGAATTATTATTCACAAAAACTTTCACATTATAATTTGGATCAAGCTCATCAGAAGTTTTTAAATAATCAACCATTGCATAAATTATCATAGCAGTCTCCTGCGTACTTCTCCATGCATTGCCGCGTCTCTGCAGCATCAGCCATCTTACGACTTTCTCTTTCAGATCTGACTTTTCATTAATATTCACAATCGCTTTCAAAGCCATCGCAGTTGTCTGCACTTTATCATCCTGCCATCTGTAATGAAACTCTTTTCCGTCCCAGTATGCAGCACTTTCACCTGTGAACTTTACATCCTTCTCAAGATTGACCAGTTCATCCTTTGCCTTACTTTCATTTCCAATAAGCTTCCAGGTCAATGCTACAAGTCCTTTTCCATAATCATTGAGATCAGATGTTTTAATATCTTCAAGATTGTCTTTTATAAAATCATTATTTTCTTTACCCGAAACTGCAAGAGCATAGAGCATATAAGCTTTTGTAGTCATGTCTTCCTGTTTGCCGCTGATGTGATTTTTCAAAGAAGACTTTCCATTATTGAGAACACCATCCCTTATCTCATAACCGGTCTCTGCAGCAATAGCCAAACCATAAACTACATAAGCTGTCATGAATGGATTTGAATTATCATTATGCCACCATCCCCAGCCGCCGTCAGACTGCTGAAAGCCGTATAGTCTTTCGAGACCTTTTGCAACCATCAGAGGCAGATCTTTTTTAGTTGCTTCACTTATCGGTGCATCAATTTCTTTAAATGCTTTTGCGACAATAACTGTCGGCAGGAATCTGCTCATCGTCTGCTCGACACATCCGTACGGATATCCGGCAAGTTCATCAAGCGAAGAAAGTATCACCGATGCAAGTGACGCATCAACAGTAAACTTCATTCCCGAACTTCGCAGATCTGTACCTGACGGAATTTCTACAGTCTTCAATTCAGTTTTAAATTCATCCGAAAAATCTGCGATCTCATTTTTAATTACTTCAAGTCCTTCTGGCTGCAGCGGAACTTTCACTTCAACAGCATCTGACTCTTCATCTGTAAGTGCTTCTGCATAAAGTACAGACTCCCCTGCCGGTTCGTTAATTTTGATATTCCAGTCGAGACGAACTTCAGAGTCAGGCGGAATGCTGACAGTCTTTACATTCTCATCATTTAAAAGTCTGACATTATCTGCTCTGAATGTAACCTTAGTCTGCTTTTCTGTCTTCAGATAATTGTGAATAATAGTTGAAATAGTCACCTCATCATTTTCCTGTAAAAATCTCGGAGTCTCCATTCTAACTAATAAATCTTTTCTTGTAATGACAGTAGATACCATCTGCCCAACCTTTGTATCTTCAGTGATAACTCTTGAAGTGATCCTCCACTCTGTCAGGTTATCTGGAAAATTAAAATTCACAGTTGCATATCCATCAGCATCAGTCATAGAATATGGACTCCAGAAAATTGCATCACGAAAATCTGATCTGACATCTGCTGAAACTAACTCACCAGATTCAAATTCTTTTTTCATTATTGTACCGCTCTGATCAGGAGAAATTTCATTTCTTCCTGCCTTAACTTTTATCTCATCAGTGACTATACCAGCATTAGGAGTAGCCATATCGTCAATTCCTCTTAATCCTGACTGTTCAGTATATTTTTCATTCAATTCTCTGTTATTATATAGAGTAATAGTCTTGATCTGTCCTTTTACAAGTATAATTTCTTTCAGATCATTCTTTTCAATATTTTTATAATATGCACTTATAGAATATTTTCCTTCAGGAAGTTCAAATTCAAAGCTGCCGTCAACTCCTGTCACTGCTGCATAATAATCCTCATCAATTATTATTGTTGCATTACTAATAGGTTCATTTTTTTTATTTAATAATCTTCCTTTCACAGTTGCAAGGTCTTTATCATCAGTAGTTCTGAGATTAAATTTTTCATAAATAGAAATAAGCCTCGAACTTCCAGTACTGTTCAGCTCATTGTTAAATGAAGTAGAGACGGTAGTAAATCTGTTGCCGTAAAAGAATTTTCTGATGTCTTTTGTTTTATCTTCCCTGATTGCATAAATACTTTCATCCACTACACCAATAGAGACTTCAGCATTCCTTACAGGATTGCCATAGCTGTCAATTACTTTGACTTTGACCTCGGCAGATTCTTTTGGTTTATAGATAAGCTTTGATGGATCAATGGTAACCGTCAGAAATTTTTCTTCAGGTATTACCATGATCGCTTTACTGGAATTATAAAAATTTCCGTCCTTTACATAGCTGATGTTAATGTCAAAGTTAGAAAAATATTTATCTGTAACAGGGATCTCAATAATTTTAGAAGTGCCTGTAAATTTTTCTGATTTGAAAAAAAGTATGTCATCTGTATTTGAAGTGACAAGTACATTTGCATCGGGATGATTGATAAGTACAAGTGCTTTACAAATTTCACCCTGTCTGTAGCTGTCCTTTTCGGGAATGATCTGAACTGTACCCGACTGATTATAATACCACCACATGTCTCCTTTACTTACATAAAATCCTGTGTTGGCAGTGATCTCATTTGATCTGTCGTCTTTAGATTTTATTTCGATATTGTAATATCCTTCTGAATTCAGATTCTCAATATTAAAAATTACCGATCCCTGACCGTCAGAAAGAGTTTGTCCTGAAAGTGATTTAATATATTCTTTATTATCTTTTCCGTCCTTTGACCAGGTAGTTCTGTAGATCGTTGCTTCGAAATTTGTCTTCACAGGATTGCTCGAAAAGTCTTCTGCAAACACAGTCAGCTTCACATTGTCATTTGGCTTGTACATATATTTATCCGTCTTTGCTGATAAAGTAAATCCACCTCTTGTCACAAATACTGTAGCCGTTCCTGAAATTTCCCTTCGTGATTTATCAGTTACCTTTGCCTGAATAATATATTTATAATCCGAATCATAATTATAAGGTCTGTACCAGTCATAATAATTATTCTCATTTTTGAATTCTTCTTCTACGAAATAATTTATTGTGAACTTACCTTCACTGTCAAGTTTACCAGTACCAGTGTGTAAAAATTCAGCACCATTAAACTTTTGATTGTCATCTGCATTTTCATAATAATCTTCATACCACCATGAATACTCAGAGAATGTCCACCAGGGTTTGTAATATCTGATTTTATAAATATTATATTCGATCTCAGCATCGGCTACATTACTTCCGAAATAATATTTCGCATCGACTTCCGCAGATAAATTATCTTTATTGAAATACTGATTCTTATCAGTAACGACAGTCACTTTGAATTCAGGTTTTTTATACTGCTCCACTTCAAAGCTTGAAGAGTAAGAATTATTTTCATCAATGTTTGCATAAATAGTGTAAGTTCCGAGAGCAGCTTCATCATCAAGTTTTAATGTCCCGTTAAAACTTCCCATATCATTTGTTTTCAAAATCTCTTTATAAAGCTCAGCATTTTTTGAATCTTTGATAATTACAGTCAGCTCTTTATTTGCAACAGGTTTTAAAGTGTTCAATTCATTGAGTCTGATGGTTCCTTTAAAATTAACATCAAGACCCGTTCTGTAAACAGGCTGCTCTGTATAAATGTAAGTGTAATATTTATTTCCCGAATATCCAAAATACAAATAAGGATCCGATACAAGAATATCATCTCCTTGACTGCCGATAATTACCGGCTGACTATCATCATCATCAGCAGTTTTTGCATCAGGATTTATTGTCTGAAAAAAAATGCCGTCAGCAGTTTTCCCCTGCCCTATTTTTTTTGTACCAATATAAAAATTCAGTTCTGCATCATTTACAGGCGCACCGCTTTTTCGCTGAACTGCATATCCGAGCATTGAATTATTTCCCGCCTTTGAAACCAGTCCCAGCTCAGAAATTATGAATCCGCAGTAAGCTACTTTTTTTCCTGAAGTCACTTTTATCAGATATGCACCTTTGTCATTTATATTTATAGGGACTACTTCATTCAGATAACTATAGCCGTTTTCATAATTAGTAATCAATTTTTTTTTGAAAGAATAAATACTTTTTGTATAGTAAAGTAAATTTTTATTATCCTTACCAAGCACATCAGTATTATATCTGGTGATTTGTGAAGAATAGAATTGCTCTATATCTGTAATTTTTAAAACTTCAATTTCAAAAGTAATATTCTTTTTACCATTATCCTCAGAATTCCCATAGGAATTCAAAGTCATATTGATCTTATCACCCGGCGAGTAAATGTTTTTTGTGCTGATGTTAAAATTAGAATTATCTCTTTGGGCATAACTTTGTGTGGAGAATACTGAAAAAGAAAAAATTAAACCAATGATCAAATGCATAGAAATGGGAGTTTTCATGACTGTAAAGTTTTAATTTGGGGAAATAAATATTTTTAAATTTTAAAAGTAATATTTAATAATTAGATTGATGCTTTAGAAAAGTTACAGGTCTTATATTAAATAATCCTTTGAAAGTTCCCGGAAATATTTTTTTATATAAATTTTATGGCAAAAATAGTTTTAGATAATATTATAAACGAACCCTTTTTTGGATTTGATAAAAAAGCACTTCAATTTCTGAAAGCCCTTAAAGTCAGCAAAAACAACAATAAGGAATGGTTTGATAAGAACAGAAGTACTTATGAAAATTTTATAAAAGCTCCTATGAAAGATCTTATAGAAGTACTTTCAGTAGAGATAAATAAAATAGATCCTGAGATCATCGTCAATTATAAATCAATATTCAGAATTAACCGCGACATAAGATTTTCCAAAAATAAGACTCCGTATAAAACACATTTTGCAGCAGCATTTGCTTTTGGTAAAGTGAAATCATCTGAAGTGCCGCAGTTTTATTTTCATTTTAGTCCGGATGAATTTGTATTTGCCGCCGGTCAGTACAGTATGGACCCGGTCATTCTGAAAAAAATAAGAGCATATATCTTTAACAATTTTAATGAATATAAAAAAATCACAGGCAATAAAAAATTTACAAAGAATTTTGGTGAAGTGAAGGGAGAGTCTCTTACGAATCTTCCCAAAGAATTTGATAAGGAGATCGTAAATTCAATTGAAACTAAAGATAAATTATTTGGAAATGTTTTGAAGATGAAGCAATTTTATGTATTCAAAAATTCTGAACCTGATATAATTCTTAATGAAAACATTGTCGTTTCTATTATCAGCGATATCAAGACAACTTATGACTTTACAAAATTTTTACATACTGCAAGTATATAATTTCAACTTTTAATATTATGTTCCCGCAGAGTCACGTGCTCTTCGGACTCTGCGGATACTGAGACTACTAAATTAAATTTTAAATATTAAATTTTAGTTCTATATGAAATATTGTGTATTTTTATTTTTATATATTATAAACTTATTTAGAAACATCATAAACTTTTCTCCATGTCATTCCCGCATGCTCCTAGCGGGAATCCAGACAGAAAGTTTAGAAAGAAAGGTATAAGTGTTTAATGTTCTCACATTATCATGAGTAGTAAAATTGGAACTATATATAAAGGAGTTATAAAAAATTTCCAACAATATTAAATGAGAAGATTGAGAATATCATTGAGTTTTCGTTATGATTAGATTCCCGCTAGGAACATGCGGGAATGACAAAATTTGTGAAATAATAAAAATATTTATTTTACTATTTTCCATTTGAAATCATATAGCAGCAAAATTTTTAATATTAAATATTCATTAATTATTTATATGGATACAATTAAAGTAAACGGAATAAGCGTTACAGATCATGGGGGTTCGGGAGAACCGCTGATCTTTATCCATGCATATCCGCTCTGCAACAGGATGTGGGACAATCAGGTCAGTTATTTTAAAGATAAATACCGAGTGATCACTTATGACATCCGAGGACTTGGTTATAGCAATGATATAGAATCTTACTTATTTACAATGGAAGATCTTGTAGATGATCTTGAAAATATTCTTGACCATTTAAAAATAAATAAAGTTCATGCATGCGGTTTATCTGTCGGCGGATATATTTTGCTCAGAGCTGCTGTCAGAATGCCTGAAAGATTTTTATCGTTAATACTTTCAGATACAAAAGCTGATGACGATGATTATGAAGGACTGCTTGGAAGATCTGCAGCAATTAAGAATATCCGCTCTGGAAAGAAGGATGAATTTACAAATGCAATGCTTCCAAAGCTTATCAGTGAAAAAAGTATTGAAAACACTGAACTCACAAGTAAGTTGGATGAAATAATGGGATGGATGGATGCTGATGGAATGTGCGCAGTTATGATTGCTATTGCGACACGAACAAATTTGTCATACAGGATTAAAGAAATTGATATTCCGTCGCTTGTTATCGTTGGTAAAGATGACGTACTTACACCGGTGATAAAATCATTTTATTTAAAAGAAGGTATAAAAAATTCGGCTTACCATCTTATTATTGACGCCGGTCATTTAAGTAATATGGAAAAGCCGGAAGAATTCAATCTTGCTGTAAATAATTTTCTTGATTCAAACGAACAGATTTTCTGAAAACGTTGGGATTGCCTCTAAGACTCTAAGACTTAAAGTTTAAAAACATTGAAAATTAATTTCTTTGAACTAATGAGACTTCATGGCAAACTAAAAAATTTAATATTCAGACAGTCTGAAAATATGAAATGAGTAAAATTCGGTTTGTATAAAATATTAGAAATTGAGTGAACTTAGTTATTAACTTTTTATTAAATAATAGAATTAATTTTAGACCAGATATTACACTATTAAATTTTTCAGAAAAATAAATAGTAATGAAATTTAAATACATAATCGAATACGACGGGACTAACTATTCAGGATGGCAGGTACAGAAAAATGCAAAGACTGTACAGGGAGTTCTGATAAGATGTGCAAAGGCAATGCTAGACGAGACAAAAGGAAAGAGTGAGTTTATTGATTTTCAGGGATCGGGAAGGACAGACAAGGGAGTCCATGCCAAAGCCCAGGCAGGTCATCTCGAGTGTGAAACAATGCTGGCACCGCACATTCAAAAAATGAAAATGAATGATGCACTTCCATCTGATATTAATGTTTTGAAAATAGACAGAGTACCAAATAATTTTCACGCCCGTCATTCAGCAGTATCCAGACAATATGTATATGTAATTTCCAAAAGAAGATCTGCATTTGAAAAAAAATATGTATGGTGGGTTAAGGATGAACTTGATGTGGATAAGATGAAAAAGTTATCAGAATTACTTGTTGGATTCAGGGATTACAGATCATTTTCAGAACCTGATCCTAATAATAAATCAACTCTTGTGAATGTAGAATCTCTGACTATAGAGGATACTGAAGATAAAATATTTATCAGGATAAAAGCATCTCATTTTTTATGGAAGATGGTAAGGCGGATAGTAGGGACACTTACCGAAGCAGGCAGAGGAAATTTAGGCACGAAAGAAATTAAGAAATATCTTAACACTTATTCAAAAGAGACAGCAGCATTTACTGCTCCTCCATCGGGACTGTTTCTTGAAGAAATTTTTTACTAGTTTTAAAAAATTATATTCACTGAGCTGAAATGGATAAAAGCATATTGATAACCGGTGCAACAGGATTAATAGGAAGGCATGTAGTTGATGAACTTTGCTCCAAAGGTTCTTTTGTTAAAATTCTTACAACAAATAAAGATAAAGCCAAAGAGCTATTTAAAAAACATTTCACAGTACAGATATTTGAATGGGAAAAATATGATGACCCTTTTTCCCTCTCAAATATAATTAATGAATCAGACTGTATTATCAATCTCTCGGGAGAAAATCTTTCTGCAAAGAGATGGGATAAAAAATTTAAACAAAAAATATACAACAGCAGAATAAATACAACTTCTCTTATTTCAGATGCAGTCAGAATATCAAAGAATAAACCTGAATGTTTTATCAATGCTTCAGGTGTTGGGATTTATGGATTCAGAGGTGAAGAAATACTTACAGAAGATGACAGCACCAGCAAAGATTTTCTCGCAAAGCTGTGCACAGACTGGGAAGCAGAAGCAATCAAATCGGTACAGCAGGGAGTCAGAGTAGTTACTCTCAGAACTGGCATTGTATTAGATAAAAAAGAAGGAGCTTTAAAAGAATTCATAAAGCCATTCAAATATTATGCGGGAGGGTATCTTGGCTCAGGTAAACAATGGATCTCCTGGATACATATTAAAGATATTACATCAATGATCTTATTTGCTGTCAATAATGATAAAGTCGCAGGTGCATTAAATGTATGTTCACCCGAGCCGGTTACAAATAAAAAATTCAATGAGGTTTTGGGACAACAGCTTGGAAAACCTTCATTTCTTTCGGTACCGTCCTTTGTTTTAAAGCTTGTGGTAGGAGAGTTTGCCGAAAACATACTTCACGGGCAGAAAGCTTTTCCTAAAAAAGCATTTGAATCCGGATTTGTTTTTGAATATCCATATCTTAAAGATGCACTTCAAAACCTGCTTGGTGAATAGTGAATTATCAGAGAGAATATATTTTAAATGAATTTCAGAGACTAGTTTTTAGTGAGTTAGGTGAACATATTAACCGGATAGAAAAACTGAATGCAGATGCATCTGAAAGAAATATATACAGATTATTTACTTCTCAAAGAACTCTGATCGGGATTCACAATATTTATACTGACGAGAATACTGCCTTTATAAAATTCTCTGAGTCATTTAAAAAAGCGGGACTTAAAGTACCTGTTGTATATGGCGTATCGAATGACAGTCAGATTTATATAGAAGAAGATCTTGGTGACAATACATTATTCAAATTTTCTCAGACAGCTCCACATAAGAATACTTCAGATCTTTTTTTAAAAGCTCTCAGCGACTTACAGGATTTTCAGATAAAAGGAATAGATTGTATTGATTTCAGTTACTGCTATCAGTCCAAAGAATTTTCAGAGGTTACAATTCATTCTGATTTTGAAAAATTTGAAGACTATTACATTACACGTATTAAGCGGTCTGAAATTGACGAAGAGCTTTTTAATTATGCTAAAGAATTTTTATCAGAGATAAATAGAAATACTGATAAAGAATATTTTCTTTACAGAGATTTTCAGACAAGAAATATAATGGTAAAAGAAAATGAACTGTATTATATAGATTATCAGTCCGGAAGAATAGGTCCGCCGCATTATGACGCAGCTTCGTTTCTTTATTCAGGCAGCATAAATATTACAGAAGACGAAAGAAATTTTTTTCTCAGGCACTACATCGATTCTTTAAACAGTAAAATATATATAGATAAGGAAAAATTTAAATATGAATTTTATTTTTTTGCTTTAATGAGATTGATACAAATATTAGGAAGTTACGGATATACCTATGAAAAGAAAAAAGATGAAATGATGTTAAAGAAAATTCCGAAGGCGATTGAAAATATCAGAGGTTTGAAAAACAATATCTCTGAACCGTTGCTGCTGAAATTCATTGATAAAATTACGACATAACAGCACTCGGTTATTCATATCTTAAGGCGTCTATCGGATTTAGTTTTGCTGCTTTGTAAGCAGGATAAACACCGAATCCAATTCCAACAGCAGAGCATACTACTAAACCAATTACAACCCAGTCGTAAGGAATAACGACAGGACTATTCAGATACATACCCAGCAAATTGCCAGTTAACACTCCAAGGAAAATTCCGATAATACCTCCCAGCTCACAAAGTATTACTGCTTCCACTAAGAACTGTATCAGAATGCTGTTACTTTTAGCTCCGATAGCTTTTCGGATGCCTATCTCTTTAGTTCTTTCTGTAACTGAAACAAGCATGATATTCATAATTCCAATACCTGCAGCAAGAAGAGCTATGAATGAAATAAATCCCGCACCGTATTTAAAATATTTTGTAAAATTATTAACCTGACCAATAAGCGATTCATTTGAAAAAATTTCAAAACTGTCCGACTCACCTGGCTTATCACCTCTTATAGATCTGAGAACAGTTACAATATTCTCAATAGACTCATTGAATAATTCTTTATTCGGTGCCTGAATTGCAATATTCATTGATCTGTTATTCTTGCCATAGACCTGCTGCATGGAAGTGATCGGCAGCAATACAAAATTATCATTACTTTGTCCAAATCCTTCACCTTCTTTTTGAAAAACACCAACTACTATATATTGGCTGTTATCGATCACAATTTCCTTGCCTATCGGATCTACATTCGGAAAAAGTTTTTCGACTACATCATTTCCTATCGCTGCAATTTTTGCATTCCTGTCAAGATCGATCTGAGTAAAAAATCTTCCATATTGAATTGTCTTATTATTGCATTCCAGATAATCAGGTACTACTCCACCCACATAAAAATTAGGATTCGTTTTATCTCTATTTGTTTTAATTGTCTTTTGATAAACATAATCTTCTATGGAAATATATTTATACAAAGTAGCTTTCTCCTTCAGCCTCATTCCTTCATCATAAGTAATATCTTTTCTGTTTCTGAATTTCTTATTTGACCTTGCATCTCCAAACTGCATAGCCGGAAATTTCTGTACCTGATAAGTATTGCTTCCTAATGAATTCAATCCGCCTTCAATCCCCGCCTGCAGCGCATTAAGTAAAGTCATAATCGCAATTATAGAAAATACTCCAATGACTATACCTGACAAAGTCAGCATAGCTCTTATCTTATTATTTTTAAGAGTATTAAGAGCGATCCGTATTAATTCTATAATCTGCATAATTTTATTTATTCATATCTTAATGAATCGACTGCATTCATTTTTGCTGCGTTGTATGCCGGGAAAAATCCTGCCAGCACCCCGAAAATAACTGAGACTACTAATCCAAGTATTATTACCCAAAGGGGCATTGCTGTGGGAAGAACATATGCATCTATTATCAGACTTATTGGGACAGATATCATTAGACCGATCAATCCTCCAAGCAGACAAATAGTTACAGATTCAATTAAAAACTGAAGAAGAATGGTTCTCTTTTTTGCACCGATAGCTTTTCTGATTCCAATTTCTTTTGTCCGTTCCTTTACTGAAACGAACATAATATTTGCAATGCCAACTGAACCAACAATTAATGATAAAGAAGTAATCAATGATCCGATGATCTTTATCAATGAAGTAATACTTTCATAAGTTGATTTAAAAGCTTCCTGCTGATTGACCCCAAAATCATCTCTCTCACCATAAGGAACTTTCCGGGCTTTTCGCATTATTGAAATCACTTCTTCTTTTGTTTCATCTAAATCATTTATATCGCCTGCTTTGATATTTATAGACAAACTTCTTTTATTCCCAAACAATCTGAAAAATCTTTCAATCGGAATTATTACTCTGTTATCAAGACTAATCAAACCAAGCAGACTTCCCTGCTTTTCGACAACACCTATGACCCGAAAAGAGTAGGTACCTATCTTAATTGTCTTCCCTATCGGATCGACACTTTCAAAAAATGCATTCTTTATATCCATTCCGATTACACATACAGGATAGCCACCGTTAGATTCTTTCTGTGTAAAAAATCTGCCTTCTTCCATATTAGCTCCGAATGTTACCTGATAATCTGCTGTAGTGCCAAGTACAAAAACATTTTCGAGAACAAGGTCTTTATATTTCAATGTCTTCTGCGATCCTGTCGATGGGCAAAGTGAAGCAGCAGTCTGAGCATTTCTTTCAAGATATTCAAATTGATTCATGGTGATATCTTTTCTGTTCCTGTAAAAAGACCAGTCTTCTTTTCCAAACCATTCGAATTTCTGTACATAAAGTACATCAGCTCCCACAGCAGAAATACTTTTTTCAAACGCCCTGTTTATTCCTTCTATAACAGTCTGCATCAGAGTAACGGAAGTGATTCCAATCACAATACCAAGCGTAGCAAGAAAAGACCTCAGCTTATTAGCAGTGATCGCCTTGTAGGATATTATCAGATTCTCTTTTATCTCAAGAAATAAATTCATAATATATTAATGATTATTTCAGATTTCAATTTCTTTTCTCTCCAATGCTGCCCTTCCCTTTTCACTCATTTCATCACTCTCAATATTTCCATCTCTAATTTTAACTACTCTGTGTGCATGCATTGCAATGTCCTCTTCATGTGTTACTATAATTATCGTGTTGCCTTTCTGATTTAGTTCTTCAAGAAGTTCCATGATTTCCTGTCCGGTCTTACTATCAAGATTTCCTGTCGGCTCATCTGCCAGTATTATTGAAGGATCATTAACAAGAGCTCTTGCTATAGCAACTCTTTGTCTTTGACCGCCTGAAAGTTCGTTCGGCTTATGAGTCATTCTGTCTTCAAGCCCTACATTATATAATGCTTCTTCAGCTTTTTCTATCCTGTCAGCTTTCGACAATCCTTTATAGACCAAAGGCAGTTCTACATTATGGAGCGCATCGCTTCTTGCAAGAAGATTGAATGTCTGAAACACAAAACCGATCTCAAGATTTCTTATTTCAGCAAGTTCATCATCATCCAATTCACTTACATTTTTTCCATTCAGATAATATTCACCTGCAGATGGTGTGTCAAGACATCCGATAATATTCATGAGTGTGGATTTTCCTGAACCTGAAGGTCCCATAATCGCAATGTAATCATTTTTATTTATCACCAGATCGACACCTTTAAGAGCGTATAAAACTTCCGTTCCCATGATGTACATTTTTTCAATACCTTTTAGATCAATTAACTTATTCTGCATTATTTAACAACAATTAATTTATTCTTCTAATTTATTCTTCTTCTGAATTTCCGAAATTCTTTTTCTTTATTTCATTATCAACTTTTACTTTTTTACCGTCTTCAAGCTCTTTACTGATTGCTTTGAAACTTCCTTTGACGACTTCCTGTCCTTCTGTTACTCCTTCTAAAATTTCTATATAGGAATCATCACTGATACCGGTTTTTACTTTCTCTGTTTTTGCGATATCACTATCAACAAAAAAAACTATTTCATCCGGTCTTTCTTTTTTAAGCTGTCTGTTTTCTGATTCTCTGGAAAGATTTTCATTTTCATTATCCTCACCCATACCAAATTCTTTTTCCTCTCTTACAGTAACTGACTGTATCGGAACTGAAAGGACATCTGTTTTCTTTTCAACTTCAATATCAACTGTACAGCTCATACCAGGTCTAAGCTCCACATCATTGTCGATTATCCTGACCTTGACTATAAAGTTTACAACTTCATCCTGAGTTCCAAGCTGTGAAGCCTGAGCAGAGTTTGCGATCTCATAAACATAACCTTTAAATATTCTGTCAGGGAAAGCATCAATTTCTATTAAAGCAGTATCACCAATATTTATCAGAGAGACATCTGTTTCACCGACATCCACCTGACATTCCATTTTTGACAGATCTGAAATGGTCATAATATTTGAACCCTGATTAGATATTGTACCTAAAACTTTTTCACCTGATTCATTATTAAGCTGAGTAACCGTCCCGTCAATCGGAGCATAAATAGTTGTCTTTGAAATATCATATTTAATAGAAGAAAGACCTGTTCGCTGCTGATTGATTACTGAAATATTGGAATTTATCTGAGCAATGGTCTGATCTACACTGATCTGAGCATTATCCATATCACTTGAAGTAGCCAGTCCTTTGTCATACAACTGTTTTATCCTGTCAAGCTCAAGCTGAAATTTTCTAAGAGCAACTTCCTGAATTTTCAAATTACTTTCTGCTACATTAATAGCTGCATTCTGCTGCTGAAGCTGTGGTGCAAATGCGTCCTGCTTTATCTTTACAAGCAGTGCACCTTTTTTCACCTGCTCACCTTCTTTAAATGGAAGAGAGACAATTTCACCGCTGACTTCAGCGCTGATATCAACTTCTGTCTCTGATTGTATTTTACCTGTAGCTGTAACTAACTGAGTAATATTTCTTTTTGAAATTTTTTCTGTCTGTACAGTGATAAGATCTTCTTTTTTTCCGGACATTATAACAGCAACTACGATCAGTACAATAAGTAAAATGGATATTATCCAGAACATTTTCTTTCGGCTCTTCTTTTTCTTTTTTCTTACCGGTAATGGCGGATTGATAATAGGGGTTGTAGATTCAGACATATTTTAAAGTATTAAATTTATTTATCAAAATTGATTATTAGTAACTCAGCTCACCTAAGAAATATTGCAAATTCTTTTCTGAAAGAAGGAAATCATAATAAGAATTTATTATATCGATCTTCAAATTATTCAGTCTTATTGTAGCAGTCTGAACATCAAGTAATATACCTGTTCCGACTCTATAACTTTCCTCAGAAAGAAGTTTATCCTGTTCGGCTGAAGCAATGTTCCTTTTAAGAATTTCTATTTGTTTATATTGTGTCTCAAGATCAATGTAAGCTTTTCTTACTTCACCCTGTATCTGCTTTTCAATTAATTTCAGGTTGTCTTCATTTTGTTTAATGGAAATTTCTGAGATCTGAGATCTGTTTTTCATGCTGTTTCCCTGAAAGATCGGATAGCTTAATGACAATCCAAAACTAAAAGATCTGGTATCCAGCAGACCACCAATATTTGCAGCATTAAGACTATAACTTATGCCTCCAACAATTGTAGGAAAATATAAATTTTTCTGATCTATGGAAAATTGAGTCTTACTAACCTGAATTTGCTGCATTGTAGCTTTATAATCATATCTGTTACTCAATGACTTCTTTGTCAGTGTACCCAGATCAGTATATTTGCTCATAATTGACTGAAGTTCACTTTCAGTAAGATCTGCCATAATGTTCGGATCTGAAATCCTGTACGATTCAGTAAAATCTGCATTCATAGCCAGTAGAAGATCTATCTGACTTTTGTCAAAATCATTCAATGCTCTTTCTAATGCAAGTTCATTCTGAGCTACCTGCACATCCTGTCTGTAAACATCTGCTATAGTTCTTTTACCGACATTCATAAATTCTTTTACACTTTCAAGTTGTGATCTTGAATCAGTTAGATTCTCTTCGTTAATTATAATAATTTTTTCCTTTTTCAGAACATTGAAATAAGCGCTGTTCACTCTGAATGCAATATCGTATTTCTCTTTATCAAGATTAATTTTTACGGATTTTTCATTTTCCTCCTGCAGATCGACCTGACTGTAATTTGAAAATCCGTCAAATAAAGTAACATTGGAGTTAACTCCTACTCCAAAACTGTTTATCCATGTATCCTGCTTAGGAATAATAATTGGCACACCATTTTCAAATCTGACTGTACCTTCAGAAAATGTATTGTTTCTATTCCAGTTTGCTGAAAGATTCAGATCCGGAAAGAGATTACCTACTGCTGTACTTGTATTTAGCTTTTGAATTTCAACACTGCTTTCGAGATTTGAAACTGTAGGACTATTCTTTAGTGCTTTATTTATTGCATCTCTGAGATTCAGGACTTCCTGCGAGTAAATATTTCCTGCAAAGGTAAATAGCAAAAAGATAAATAAAGGGAAAGTAAATTTTTTCATTAATTAATTTTTATTCTGGATTGTGCTTTAAAAATAACGTATCGCAAAATAATAAGTTTCAGAACCACTTAACATATAAAAATAATATGATTTTATATACTATGACTCTAAATTTGCAATCAGGGTTTCAAAATTACAAAATTTATTTTATTCATTATTTGCTTTGAAAAATCTTAGGTACTTTAATAAATAAGTTTCATTAAAAATTTTATAACGGTAATTTGTAAAAATTAAATTTTAATATGATCTATATTACACGCAGAGAACATTTTTCTGCATCACATATTCTCGAAAACATTTCATTGTCCAAAGAAAAGAACACTGAGTTGTTTGGTAAATGCAATAATTTTCACGGACATAATTATTACATAGAAGTAACACTGGCAGGCACTCCTGATAAAGACAGCAGTTATGTCATGGATCTGAAAAAACTAAAAAAAATTATTACTGAAGAAATTTTAGATAAAGTAGATCACAAATTTCTTAATGAACTTGAAATGTTTAAGAATATTATACCTACTACAGAAAACATGGCATTTATATTCTGGGATTTACTTTCAAATAAAATTGACTCCGATAATGCAAAGTTGTATTCAATACGGATTTATGAAACTGAAAAGAATTTTGTTGAATATCGCGGAGAGCAATGAGTATATTTTCTTATAAATATTATGAAAAGCTTAAGCAGAAAAAGTACAGACGCGAAGAAAATAAATTTCTTATTGAAGGAGACAATTTAGTTTTTGAATGTCTTGAATCTGACAGATACAAAGATTCTATTGAAGCTGTATTTGTAAGAAGGGATTATGAGAATGCAGAACTGCTTAAAAAAATATATGCAGAGATACCGGATGTCAGGGTTGAGGATCTGACTGAAAGTGTATTCAATAAGCTTTCTGAAACTGTCAGCCAGCAGGGAATAATAGCTTGTGTCAGGAATATAGATACCCCTGAATTAAAAAATTCATTTAATTCAGATCTGATTATCGCACTGGATAATATTAATGATCCCGGAAATTTAGGAACTATTATCAGAACATGTTACTGGTTTGGTGTAAAAGAGATCTTACTTGGAAATGACTCAGTAGATCATCTCAATCCAAAAGTTATAAGAGCTTCTCAGGGAGCTGTATTTCATACTGATCTATACAAAACAGAAGATCTTAGAAAAAGCCTTATGGAAATTGAATCAAAAGACAGACATGTTTATCTGATGGATGTAGATGCAGAAATGAATGTTTCAGATTTAAGAAGCGACACATTAGATAAATGTGTATTGGTTTTTGGAAATGAATCTAACGGTATTTCGAAGGAAATTATTTCCGAGAAGAATTTTAAAAGCTTGAAGATCAAAGGATTTTCAGAATGTGAATCTTTAAATGTTGCAGTCTCAGCCGGTATTGCAATTTACGAATTTCGAAATGTTATTGAAAAAAATTAATACAAATAGATAAGGATAAAGCAATTTTAAATTTTCATTTTTAAAAATCTCAAAAAAAAAGCTGTCTCTAAAATCTCAGAGACAGCTTTAAATTTTTTACTGAATATTTATTTTATGAGAACCATTCTTTTTACAGATTTGAATTCTTTCTCACCTGTTACATCTATTCTATAGAAATAAACTCCACTTGCAAAATTTGCACCGTTGAATTCTGCTGAGTAATTGCCGGCAGGTTTAATTCCGTCAACTAACTTAGCAATTTCTCTACCGGTAATATCATAAACTCTTATCTGCACATTTCCCTGTACTGGTAAAGCAAAATTAATCTTTGTCGCAGGGTTGAATGGGTTTGGATAATTCTGTGATAGATCAAATCTTTCAGGAAGCAGATTGTTAACTACATTTCCGTTACTGTTATTTATATTGGTAAGACTTGAATCAACAATGTTGAACATTCTGTAACTGATCTGTGTATTCGTAGTGCCATTTAAACCTGTATAAGCATTAATTTTTGTAAAGAAAGAACCCTGAGTAATGGTATCTCTTAAAAAGAAGTGAAAACTTTCATTATTAAAATTTTGAGTAGTATCGGAAAGTCCGACTCTCATTCTTATCACTCTCATTCCGAGTCCGGCAGTATCTATTATTAAACCGTTAGTGGCACCTGGCAGAGAATTTGTTGCAAGTCTTAATAAACTTCCCGCTGTAGAAGGATTTCTCGGTCTGAAAGCTGCCGGGATATCACTTAAAGTATCTCCCTGCTGATTGATTACATATTTGTATGTAAATGTAGTACCACTTGGCAGTAGGGCAGGATTTATTTCAAAAAAATACTGATGTCCTGCTAATTCAAATCTTGCTTCTTGAGGATTTGTATGCTTAATGTATATATCAAATTCAAAAGTATTAGGAGTGTAAGTATAGTTTGTAACTCTTAACTGATATGTTGGTGAAACAAATGTACTGTCTCCACTAGCTTTCGCAAAATTCATTGATGCAAAAAATACGATTAGCGGTAAAAGTAACTTAAAAAGATTTTTCATTTTTTATTAAATGTTATTGTTTTAGAATATTGTTTATGCAATCTAACTTATAAATTTTTATTAATCCATATAAAATTTTAGTATTGATTTGAACTAAAATAACCATTCAAATTTATGGAGTTATCTTTGTTACAAAGTTAAATGAATTGTTATCTGCAAATGTCAGGTCAGCTATGTCAACAAGTCCATCCGCATTAAGGTCTGTTGCTACATATCCTGTGATAAAAGAAGTAGCATCATTTTCAATAATTCCGTTGTCTGAAAGATCAATCGATCCGTCTTCATTAACATCTCCTGAATATATACAATATTTACTGCCGACAAGTATTTCATTGCTTCCATAAGACTGAGAAGCCGAACCGGTAAAATCATATTCAAAATCATTTCCGTTTGTCAGAGCCATTCCGCCTGACTTACTCCAGGTTTCAAGACCGTTTCTATGAGAAATCCTTGCATAATAAGTCCCGTTTGGAGTATTACTGAAAATGCACCAGCCGCTTAAGCTCGAAGAATTCAAAACTGTCACACTTGAATCTACAACTGCATATGGAGAAATAATCTGATGTAGATAAACTTTTACCGTATCGCTGATATTCATTGAATTTGAATTATCATCATAAAATGCTTCTATGGCAGCAGTTAAATTCAGATTAATTGCCTGTGTATTATAAAGTTTATAAATAATACCGCTCGATGTAGAAAGTCTGGTTACATACATTTCATTGTCCTGATCTACACCTAATGAAGGTATTGTAAAGCTTGCATCATGTATAATTTCGCTTGTGGCTGTATCAACATTTAAAGTAAGTGAAAAAAGTTTACCATTTCCATAATCAGCGCAAATATATTTACCATATAGTCCAGGAAGTTTGGTGCCTCTGTAAACATATCCTCCTGTAACTGTTGTGCCGACTGTTCGTGGATAATCCCATACCGGTCTTGTAAATCCTTTACCGGTAGTATCACATGTACCATAGCATAAAAATCCTTCCATCTTATTCCAGCCGTAATTCTTTCCACTCTCAACTATATCAACTTCTTCTCTGGCACTCTGACCCACATCACCAAGCCAGAGCTGTCCATTGAGTTCATCAAATGAAAACTTCCATGGATTCCGAATTCCATAGGCATAAATTTCTTCTTTATATCCTGAACTGTTTCCATAAAAAGGATTTGTCGAAGGTATTGAATATGCTTTACCGCCTCCTGCAGAATCGACATTTATCCTGATCATAGAACCCAACAGAGTAGCTCTGTTCTGTCCATTTCCATTTGGATCACCGCCGCTGCCTCCGTCACCCAGTCCGAAATAAAAATATCCGTCCGGTCCAAATGCAACTTTTCCTGCGTTATGATTTGTAAACGGCTGAAACAATGTCAGCAAAATATATTCAGTAGAGGTCATTGCAGTATCAGGATTGGATAAACTTGCAGTAAATCTTGAGATCCGCGTCCAGGTCTGTGATGCACTGTCAAATGTATAGTTCACATAAAAAAATCTGTTAGTCTCATACTGCGGATGAAATGCGAGTCCGAGTAGTCCTTTTTCACTACCGGACTGAGAAACTTTACCTGTCAGGTTTATAAAAAGTTTTGATGAGGTTACAGCAGGATCATTATTGAATACATATATCAGCCCTCTTTGCTGGGCAACGAAGAGTCTATTAGTTCCATCATAAGCATGTACCAGCTCAATGGGACTGTCAAATGCCGGTAAATTTGGAAAAGCAATTTTCAAACTATATTGCGAATGGGAATTTGTGTAAAAAAATGTGATGAAGCATAATACAATTATGCATAAAGTTTTTTTCATGATGTTATTTTTTTAAATGAATAAATAATAATTAATCTTATAATAAATTAAATAAATAATTTTTCTTTAATTGTTGCTGATCTAAAACTTTGGGTTGACTTACTAATTTTGGGGTTTGATTAAGGTGTGATTTTGCTGATAAAATTATTCGCATTATTATCCGTTGCAGCCGCATCCGTCAGATCTACAATATAATCGCCGTTAATATCAGTACTTACATATCCGGATGTAAAATTATAGGCATCATTATCTATCTGGCTTAGATCTGAAATATCAACCGTACCGTCCTGATTGACATCACCGCTGTAAACGCAAAACTTTGATCCTTTTTGTATCAGATTATTTCCGAATGCTTTTAATGCAGAATTTGTAAAATCATACATTGCCGGATTACCCTGTGTAATGGTTAACGGCTGATTACTCCATGTCTCTATTGAATTTCTATGGGTAACTGCAATATAATAATTTCCCGATGTTATATTTAAAAATTGAAATGCACCTGTAAAGTCAACTGAATCTATGACTGCTTTTGATGAATCAACAATTTCATAAGGTGCAGATGAATTTCTTAAATGCACAGTTACGGTATCCCTTTTATTTAATCTGTTGTTCACTGTGTTATAAAGTCCTTCAGTTATCATTGTCAGATCAAGCGTAGTATTGGAATTATACGGAATATAAATTTCATCATATATGCATGAATCATTTGCACCGGATACATGATTCCATAAAGTACCTGTAAAAAAAAGATTCTGATTTGTATAACTACTGTCAGCAGAAGAGCCCATTAAAGTAGTCGCATTCCTCGGATCTGTCTGTGGAAAATTTCCTGAGGCATTATCTGTATATAGTGTCCATACTTTATTAGACGGATCAAAGGTTACTCTGATACTCAGATATTGGTTTGCATAATCCCCTGAAGAAATAACATTTGTAAATCTGGAATTTCCGTTTATGCCGCTGGTAAATTTTGCAAGTCTTATTGCATCTGTACTTCCGCTTTGTCCAAGAACTACAGCATATCCTTCACCAGTAGTTACATCTGAAGTAGTTTTCCCAAGTATAAATGCAGTTCCATAATTATTATTATCAAAACCTGATGGATCAGTTCTAGTATGACGCATATTTATCGCCCACTCAAGCAAGTTACCTGCATTATTAAATTTCGATGGATATCCTGAAACTGAAGATAGGTCGACAAATGCAAAATCTCTGCCTGCCGTAGTGCTTGCTGATTTATTATAACCGTTACTCAATGAGATCGAAGTTGGACTATTAGTTTCAGTTTCCTGCCAGACAGCCGAAAAAGGTGAAAGAGAATTTCCAAGTGAATTATTATTTGCTTTGCTGAAATTATCTAAAAGTACTGAAGAATAATTTTGAGATCCGGGCTGTGTTGCAGAATTTACCTGAGGGATCGATCCGTTAGTTTTATAATTTCTCTGAGTTCCCGTTCCGTTGTATGAATACATTCTGAAATAATAACCTGTATTTGAATTCAAGCTGTTAAAAGTAAAATTGTTTGCATCTTCATAAGTAATATTCATTAAAGCACTTCCGTCAGATAAAATTATATCATCAGTGTAAGTAACACCGTCTGAAGGATTAGTAAATGAATTGGAATTATTTGCAATCAATAAGTATCCTGAAGGAGTCTGAGTTCCGGGTATTGCATCTGTCCATGTAAGCTCTGCAGAAGATTGTGTCACAGCCCCTGCAGCAAAATTTGTAATATGATTCGTCGGTTCAGCAGCCAGAGGATTTGAAACTGTAGCATTTGTCTGCGGTACAGTGCCGTTTATTTTATAATTTCTGCTTGCTCCGCTGCCGGTATATGAATATGATGTGAAGTAATAAGTTTTAGTAGAGATAAGATTATTAAATGTATATGAATCCGGATCAGTATGCGGAATATTTACAATTGCAGCTCCGTCTGAAAGTATAGTGTCTGCAACATATTCCGATCCGTCAATTGGAACAAAATAATTATCCCTGTCATATGCCAATATAAGATAACCCTCAGGAAGCTGAGCACCTGATGCATCGGTCCAGTTCAGACCAATTGAATTACTTGTTGGAACAGATGAAAATGAACCGAAGTAATTAGTTGCTTCTGAAGCATAAACAGGATTTAATTTTGTAAGACTGTCGAAATTAATATAAGCAGTGTATTCAGGATGATCAGTAAAAGGATTTCTGTTTTGCTGAATGGATTGAATATAATTATTTCTGTCCACTTCCCATTTATCGGGAGGATCCTGTCTGCACCACTCCAGCAACAAATTCACATTCTGAGGTGCTTCGCTGAGCGACGGTAATCTGGTTCCGTTCAGCCAGTTGAAATCCCAGTTGTATCCGGAAAGTCCGTCATATCTGACAGACATATAAAGCATTGCTCTTGCAACGTCACCTTTAAAACTGTTCATCGGTTCATAAACTATCTGACCTAGATTATTCGTACCAACTTTTCCTTCCAGGAACTGATAAGTTACATTTACTACTATTCCAAGCGGATGATTACTTCTTCTGCCATTTGCATTGTTCTGATGAGTCGGGAATAAATGATGCTGATCAGAATACGGATCGCTTGATGTAGAAGGAGGATTGATAGGCATCCAGCTATAAGCAAATACATGTTCTCTGCTCATTGTCCCGAAAGTAAAACTTCCGCTGTAAATATGTTCATAACCTGTATAAACACAAAATACAGACTTCGTCCCGTTTCCGTTATCTATAGCTGCAAAGTTATTAATATTTGTAGATATATAATTATCGTAAGCGATCCGTGTGTAAGGTGATCTTATTCTTGATTCAAGGTCAGTGACAAAGGAAACTGAAGATGTAGAAATAGAATTATAATAAGTGCCCGCCTGAGAATAAACTTTCGGTGTAAAAAGAATTACATATGAAAGAAGAAATATCGGAATGAAAATTCGTTTCAAAAATATTTTCATGAAAATTAACCGGATCAGAACTGATGACTTAGCCGGCGATAAATTTTGTGTTTACAAAGATATACTAATGCAATTTTTATATCAATTGTATTAATGAAAAATAAAATACGGGATAAGAAAAATCCTATCCCGTATATATTGGCAGTTTTAAAAATTTCCCTGATCAGACTGCCTGATTTAGCCCCACTCTTAATTTTAAATTTTAAATTTTAAATTTTAAATTTTAAATTATATTTGTTTTGAAATTCCAATTTCTGATACTCAAATCATAATTTTAATTAAGGTCTCATGATTGTGATAATATTAAAAGCATTGTTGTCTGTAACTGATAAGTCATTAAGATCTACAAGTGTGTCACCGTTTGTGTCCGAAGGAACATATCCGATAACAAAATTAAATGCATCATTATCAATCGGAGAAAGATCCGCAAGATCTACTATTCCATCCTGCGTTACATCTCCGCTGTAAATTGTATATCTGGTGTTTATTAATGTTAAATTATTTCCGTAAGCTTTTGAAGATGCATCTGTAAAATTATATGCTGCCAGAGATGAACTGAAACTTACTCCGCCTGCACTCCATGTTTCAATGCTGTTCCTGTGTTTTACTGCAATGAAATAAGGGGTACTATTTGAGGCTGATGAAAAATTAAAGTTACCTTTTCCCGAGTCGTTCAATACAGCTTTCTCTGAATCTATTATATTGTAAGGTGAATTGGTATTCCTCAATTGAACTAATGCAGAATCTGAAACCATCGTATTGCTAAAGCCATTATAAAAACCTTCTATAAATAAAGTAAGACTTAAATTTTTCAAACCGGTCATTAATTCATTATCAGACTGTAAAGATATTTTAAAATCTCCTTTGGAAGGATCATTTGTCTGAATATTCAACAGAGCATTTTCATAGGCATCAGTTTCAAAGACAGAGCTTAATCCTGCAGTATTCAATCTGACAGTTACAAGTCCACTGTCACCCGGAGTAATAGGAGTCGGTAAAGAATTTATAAGTGTAAACAATGTTGAAAAAGATCCGGTAAATACAGGGCTGCTTAATGTCAGATTACTTGTACCTGAATTTTTTATATAAATATCCTTATCATATATTTGAGGAAAATTAACTGTACCAAATGAAATTATCGAATCTGAAGATTTATCTAATCTGACTGAAGGACTTTTCACTCCTGAGTTTTTATACAAAGTAATAAACACGCTGTCAAAAAAAGCATAGTCACTTATGGCTCTGTCAAAGTGAAGTATTTTCCAGTTTCCGGCTGCATTCACTCCGTTCAGTCCGATCATTGTATAATCAGGTTTGTATGAACCGTCAAGATAAGGAGGATTATTGTTTACCCATTTATCTGGTGCATTATCAAAAACCGTTGCTCCTGTTATATCGTCCATGTCCCCGCCGTTTGATGAGAACAGACATTTCCTGCTGTTATTTTCATCAAGCAATGGAGAGAATAATGAGAATGCTTCTTCATTCAAAAAAGTATGTCGTAAATGTACTCTGACTCTTGCTTCCAATACATTGAATGTACCAAATGCTACTGAAGGCGAAACAGTCGCCCCGTAGTCCACTCCGGAAAATCCATTGATTTTTTTCGTCTCTGATAAAATATCGCAAATGCTGAAATAGCAAAGCCAGAATTCATTCGGTGCGTGAAGAGGAAATGCAGATTCATTCCCTGAATTATCGCGTGCCCTTATGTAATATTTAATTTCTGTCTCCCAGCCCTGTGATGGTATTTGAAATGAAAAATTGTTTCCTGAATTTGAAATGTGATTTACAGAATCATAAGACGACCATGCTCCGCCGTTTTTCTTAGTTTTGAAAAAAAGTACAGGTCTGTTTGAACCTGTCACTGGAACAGACGCTCCGTCCTGATCTAAAATCTCAGATGTAATTAAAGTTGGATAAGTATTATCTTTTGAAGGAACATTTTTATGAACAATGGTCGGAGGAGTTACATCTATACCCGCTGCAAGTCTTACAGAGTTCAAAGCATTTACTCTGCCGTATCCATAATACTCATTCCATTTTCCATAAACTTTAGTTGTATCATAAGAAACGTTATCAGGTTTATCGCATCCTCTTAAAAGATTTTCATAGACCTGCAGTCTTGTCTGTCCTGTATTTACAGATAAAACCAGTGCAGCTACACCTGCTGCGTTTGGAGCTGTAGCAGATGTTCCCCAGAAATTCTGTTCATATGCATTTCCCATCATCAAGGCATAAACATTTGTCGGTGCTATCATATCAAGATCACCCATTTCGTTTTCTCCGTAATTTCCACCCCAGTAAAATTGATTTCCATTACCGGGTGCTTTCATCTGATCATGTGTAGTGGAACCGCCAACGCTCAGAACATTAGGAAGAACCGATGGATAAAGCGGCGGATCATGACCGTCATTTCCCGAAGCAAATATTATTATGCATCCCTTACCGCCTCTGCCATTTATTGCTGCGTCATTTATTGCATCGGTAACAATAGACTTTGGAGTACCGCCTCCCCAACTGTTATTGATCACATCTATTCCTCTTACTCTGGCTGTATCAAATGCTCTTGCAATAATACTTGAAGTTGTATTTCCATTTATATCATAGATCTTAATTGACATCAGTTTACAGTCGGGTGCAATTCCTGCGATACCAATTCCATTATTCCTCACAGCTCCCATAATACCTGCTGTGGAAGTACCGTGATTGAATACATCTACAGATGAACCTTCAGTATCATCAAACGCATCATACCCTGAAAGTAAATGTCCGGGTGCCTGAAAATCCACATGTGCAGAATCTATTCCTGAATCAATCACGCACATTTTCACAGAAGGCGATCCGGTCGTGAAATCCCATGCTTCCTCTACATGCATGCTGGAACCGGGTATTCCGTTTACCGTTGGTCTGTCGCCGTAAAAAAAGAATGAACTGCCTGTCTGAATTGTCTGTCCGGTATTATTTAAATTCCATTGCTGAGGATAAAATGGATCATTTGGTACCGATTGCAAAAGACAATATTCAGGATATATAAAATCTGGTTCACAGTATTCAAAGATTCCCGATTTAAAATATATCTCTGACATTTCTAATGCATTTTTTGAATTCCCTGAAACTGTTTTTAAAATAAATCCAACACCTTTTTTAAACTCACCAGATATTACGCATCCGTTTTGAATATTCAATATATCAAGCTTTTCCTTATTCAGTGAACTGTTAAGCTTTACAATGATCCTGTCATATGGTATCTGTGTGACGGAATTTGATGTGCCGTAATAAGTATTTGTAACAAACTTTACAGATGAATTCTCTGATAATCTGTCGGTAAATAATTTCAACTCTATATCAGTTTTTCTTTCATTGAATTTGATCAGATAAAGATCTGAAAATGATCTTTTGACCGAATCGCCCTGGCTTAATACCGGTAAAATAAAATTTTGAGCCATAGCATCAGATATACTGTTGTTAAAAACAACTGCAATCTTATCATGTCTTTGAGTAAGCTGAATTTTGTTTCCTTTGTAATAATAATAATCTGTGGAAAAAGCTGATTGGGTGAGAGAGATTGAGAACAATAAAAACAATAACTTTAACTTCATAATAATTTTTTATTTATAAATTAATTTTATATTTACAATTTTTTCAAACTGAACTGCTTCTTTATTGAAAAAATTGCATTCCAAAAGTTATTGGGGATGTGACAATATACAAATTTTTTTAAATATAAATAATATAATAAACTTAGATATTTTTTATAATGCTTTATGTTAGATAATGCCTTTAAGATATTATACTTTAATAAATATCAGTCAATTACCTCAAATTTTAAATTCGCTGAATCATGTATCTATGTTTAGTTTAATATGTATCAATAAATTTTCTATATAAATCATTTAATAGAAAAAGCCGGAAAATCAATATCTTCCGGCTTTATCATTTTTTTGTGCCTACAGAGTCACTTGCACTTCTGACTCTGCGGATACTGAAATTAAATAAAATTATGGAACTTTTACATATACAATATTTAATGCGTTGTTGTCACAGATGCTCAGATCATTCAGATCAATAAAATCATTTCCATTAATATCTGTAGCTTCATATCCGACTACAAAATCAAAGGCATCATTATCAATATCAGACAGATCATTTAAATCTATTATTCCGTCACTGTTTGCATCACCGCTGTATAGACAAAATCTGGAACCTTTTTGTACCTGATTACTGCCAAATGCCTGACTACCTGAAGTTGAAAAGTCATAACTGCCTGAATATTCAGTAAACATGATCGGACCTGCACTCCAGGTCTCTAATGCATTCCTGTGTTTTAACTGAATGTAGTAATTTGTAGAATTAATTGCTGTCAGATATTTTACTGTATCAGTACCGTTTTTTTTCATATATACTTTTCTAGATTCTACAAGATTGTATGGCGAACTTCTCTGTCTTAAGTTAACAGTTAATGTATCTCTGATGGAAAGATTGCTTCCACTATCATAAAATCCTTCCAATAATGAAGTAAGCTCCAATACAGCAAACGGTAGCTCACTCTCATATATAACTAAATTGTCAAAGGAGAGCATAGCAAGCCCTCTTGCGTTACGAATAAATGGTCCGTTATAGATATTTCCATTTGCATCATTACGATTTGGAATATAAGCAAGTCGTGAAGCGGTTGTAGCAGCATTCAGCCAAATATACAAAGTGTCTTTTGCTGAACTTAAAGTCAATGAATCCACGTTTGAAGACGTGCGAATTTTATTCAGATAAAAATAATTTTTTACATTTATAGTAAATCCGCCTATAGTCGTGTCTGCAGGAATCAAATTTGGTGTTGAGTTTGAAAATGTAATCCCAATTTTAGTTTTTGCCGTGCTTGTGTAAAACGCTCTATCTACACTCGGTGGTCTGCTTTTAGTAGTGTCATACAAACCCACATTATCAGTCGGGTAAAAAGTTTTGCCTATAGTCTTGAAAAGTATGTCACCGAGTTGCTGATACCCTTGATAAAAGTAATGACACAAATTATAACTGTCTATACCCATAGTCGATACCACTTCCACATCCGCATAAGTCGTTTGAAGTTGTCTTTGAGTTTCTCTTAATTCCTGAGCATAAGTAGAAGAACCTGCACAACTCAAAGGTCTAACTTGCAATACATATATTTTTGTCAGTGCAATATAATCTGATTTGAATGCATTGTATAGAGAATCAAATTTCGAAGCATATCCACTGTACCCTGCTATACCTCTTGGGTTGCTTGGGTCTGAACCTGCGGAAGCATTGACATCAATTTCACCTTGATACCAAATAATAGCCTTCACTTTATTCGCTAATTTAGCTTTCTGCATTCGGTATAAAAGTTTTCCATAATAATAACTGAAATCAGTTCGATTTGTAATGTTAGGAGTCCAGGAAGAAATAGACGTTCCCCACCTCGTACCGTTTATTAGTGCTGTAGGAGTGGCACAACTATCACACAAATATTTCTGCAGAGTCATTCCTAACACACTTACGTTTTGCGGATAATTACCTCTCGGGAATATTGCATAACCATCATAGTTTGCGGAAGATCTTCTCCATATTGTATCTCCTGCAACATAATTAGAAGTGTTTAACGAATCAGTTTGAACACCAAAAGTCCTGCAGTATTCGTCGTAAGTTGTTACACTCAAGTCAGGTTTCTGCCCGTTTGACTGCCCTGCAATTATGTAAACGTCTCCTGCCACAACACTGTCAACCGAATATGAAAGTGTATCAAAAAAACCTGTGCTTCTGAAATAAACACATAACTGATAATTTGCTAATTCAGATTTTATCTTTACATTAACTTCAAATTCCGCATTATTGCCTGCATAAATAAGTGGCTCATAAATCGTATACTCTAAAACGTATTCTCGGTAAACCCGAACAAATACGCTGTCATACCCTGCGGTATTTATAGTCCCTGAAATCTCTACCACTGCTGAGTCGTTTGATTCCCTTGCATAAAGTTGCATATTCACAGGTCTTGAAGTCCAGGTGACTATAGGTGTAGCAGGCGGTGTGCCATCTCCCGATACCGAATGCTTATCCATATTGACAAATGGGATTTGTTGAGCATTTACAACACTTGCAATAAATACAAACAGAAATAATATTTTTTTCACTTACTGGGATAAAGTTTTGTGCGTATGGACTTAAAATTTAATTTCTCAAAAATAGTGTTCTTTTTTTTTGAATACAAATGGAAATTACAGACACTCATATAATTCTATTTTCGAAACAATTTTGCAAATAAAAAATTGAACAGTAAATAAATTTACAGTTCTAAATTTATTAGTCAATACTGTTCATAATATTATTGAAAATATACAATGTTTCAAAACACTTCTGTTTAGGATTATTTAATAAGAAAAGCCGGAAAACTATTGTCTTCCGGCTTTTTTTTGTTCCCGCAGAGTCACGTTCTCATCGGACTCTGCCGATACAGTAATTAAATAAATTTAAGGTGCTATCACTGATACAAAATTTGAAGCATTGTTGTCACATATACTCAAATCACTTAGATCTACAAAATCATCACCATTCAGATCAGAAGTAACATAGCCTCCAACAAAATTATTTGCATCATTATCAATCTGCGACAGATCTCCTATATCAACTAATCCGTCTTTATTGACATCTCCGCTATAAAAACAGTACCTGACTCCCTTTAATACCTGATTATTACCAAATGCCTGTCCGTCATTGGTAGAAAAGTCATAACCACTAACACCAACAAACATTATAGGACCTCCACTCCATGTTTCTAAAGCATTCCTGTGGTCTGTCTGAATATAATAATATTCGATTCCCATAACTGCCAATGGGAAAATGACAGTATCATTTCCATTAGTTCTCATAAATACTTTCTTTGATTCGACCAGACTATAAGGAGAAGAAAACTGTCTTACATTGACTGTCAATGTATCTCTTACTGACAAATTAGTTCCAATGTCATACATTCCTTCTATTAAAGAAATCAAATCAAGTGCAGCAACAGCTACTGCATTTACCTGTCCTCTGATTTCTCCGCCACCAAATGAACTTGAATGAATATTCAGATACCAAAGACCTGAGAGCATTTCTGTTTCGTCCGAAGCAGAAAGTACAAATGTATTAGAGTAGTTTCCTGACATAACTCCTGTAGGAAAGCCAGTAAGTCCAATTCTTACACCTGCGTTTACTCCTGAAGCCGCAGGACCATGAAAATGTGCGGCACTTGTATTTCCTGTAAGACCTGAAAAAGTCACTTTAAATTTCAGGGTATTTGTCACATCATTATATGTACCAGTTAAAGTACCCGTTCCTAAAGATGCATTTGGCGGAACTTCCTGTGAAGAATTGATCGGTACGTTAATATCATATAAAGTTGCATTTGATATATTGCATACTGACAAAAGAATGAACATTATTAAAACTGTTTTAAAAAAAATGAATGGGTTTTGCATTTAAACCTCCCGGATTTTAAGTTAGTTATTAATTTAATTTAGGTGTTATTGTTGAATATAATTTCTCAAAAATAGTATTCCATTGTTTACAATACAAATGGAAAAAAAGGCTATCTTTAGGATTCTAATTTCATTCCATTTATATAAAAAAAAGAACGGTAAATAAATTTACCGTTCTAAATTTTATACAATAAAATAACTTTTTATTATTTCCCGTCAGCTCTGTCTATCTCTTCCTGAGATATCTTCCTTCCGGTCTTATAGTTTTCATCTAATTTAATTTCTTCTTCTTTTGTATCATTTTCTGTTTCATTATTTCTGATTATTCTCACATTGTTAGTTCCAACATTCGGATCTCCGATATTTGAAGGTGCTGTCTCTGAAAATTCATTCGAATCTTCGATCGGCGGTGGTGCAGGCGGCATAATTACACCTACAAAGTTTGATGCATTATTATCAGTATGTGCATAATCAGCAATATCAATAAATCCATCTCCATTTACATCCGTCCTTAGATATCCTGAATTAAAATTAAATGCGTCATTATCAATATGAGAAAGATCTGCTATGTCAATTGTCTGATCCTGATTTACATCCCCATTATAACAAGCATAAGTAACCGGTGCAAGATCAACCGGTATCAGATTTGAACCATAAGCACTTGATAGATTTTTTGTGAAATCATATTCCAACTGATAAGTAAACGGATCAAAACTAACTGACGATGAACTCCATGTCTCAACCAGATTTCTATGCTTTACCGTTAGGAAATATGGAGCTCCTGCAAATGCATTTGAAAAATTCACATCTGCAAAACCTGTTGCTGACATATAAGTTTTTGCAGAATCAACAATCAAATATGGCGATGCAGTATTTTTTAAATAAAACTTCATTGTATCTCTTATCATTTGATTTGTACCTTCATTATAAAATCCCTGAATAAATGCTGTCAGATTTAGTTTCTTTGGTTTTTCAGTCTGATTATTAAACTGAATTCCCCAGCCGATCAAACTTCCTGTATCTGCTGCAAGTTGATCTTGTATTTTCAATATCCATTTTCCCTTTATTCCTGATAATCCAAAGACAGAGATCATATTATTTAATGGCTTTACCTGCGGTGAAAGACCGGTATACCTGCCGCTAATCAATGAACTGTCTGCAAGATCATTAAAGATTGTGATAATATTTTGATTACCGCTAAGATAATTTATATTATTAAATACAATTACACTGTTTCCCGCCGGGTTTGTTAAAGTGATCTGAAGATCAGCTTCATATGTATGATTAAGCCCAACAAATAATTTAATATTATTCACAGTCCCATTCTGTAACATTTCCAGAGTATCACTTATCATATTGCCGCTGGTCCCGGTCTCTGGAATCCTGCGGTCAGAAGACTTAATATAAAATCCTTTCTGAAATACCGGATCATCTAACCCGATCAATGGTGATTGTACCGTTCCTAAAATTGATCCATTATGTGCAAAACGTGAATCATTTCTAAAATAAAACAAGTTCCCGGATGTACCGCCAAACCCTGAATTTCCCGTGGCGTATCCGTCAAAATTATAAATTACATCAGTTGAAGTTACAACATTTGAAAGATTTCTTGCTCTGAACATGTTGTCATTTATAAATTCTTCATATTTCACATCACCTATAATCGAGACCTCATCAACAAACCCGTCAAATTTTAATAATGAGGATGCTCCACCGATATAAAGTGAGTCAGTTCCGTCTGTTATACTTCCCTGATTGCTAATTCCGGAATTGACAAGCTTTCCATTTATATAAAAAGAATACTGACCGCTGACACCGTGATATGTAAATGTTACATGCGACCATTTGTTTTCAGATATTGCTGTTGATACACCGGGATTAATAAACGTTCCGTTAATTGCACCATTTAAATTACCATTAAATATTGCCAGTCTGTAATTTGTACCAACTCCGCCTGTGGCAGGACCTTTATGAATAATAATCCCATTTGTTGTGGACCTGGGAAATATCCAGGCACTTAATGTAAGCTGCTGTGTCGGACTGAATTCAGCATCATCAGGAGTCGCGAGATAACCACTTCCTCCGCTTACAAATTCTATACAATCATTGGTTTGAATTGTATTTGAAGGTCTGTTGCTGAGATCTACTTGAGATACATTGTTATTTCTGGCTGTTCCATTTTTAAATGCATGATCTATTAAATGAAATGGATTCCCACTGTTATCATCATTCTGAAATGTAAGTGAATATACAAGATTTTCATAAATTCCACTGTTTACAGATAATGTTGATCTGTATTGATTTCTAACTTCTGTTCCTGAAAGATTTCTGTTCCTGATCCTGACCTCATCCATCATACCTTCAAAAGGATCGTTTGCACCTTTTCCTATTAACAGTGAATCAATATTTGCAGTCGGAGCTGCACCTGCTATTACTACAGATGTATCAGTCGACCCATTTAGAAATACTGTAAATAATCCGTTAACGCTGTTGTAAGTACCTGCTATATGCGTCCAGGTATTGTTTGGTAAAATTGATTTTCCGATCAAACGAGTAGTACCTAAAGTTCGGATAGTCACTCTTCCATTGTTTAAATAAAGTGTATATCCGGAAGCTGTAGCCTGCCTTTTTTGTAAAATGATTTGAAATGCCGGGCTTGTTGAATTGGTTGGATGTACCCAGGCTTCAATTGTAAAACTGCCTGTGATATCAAGATCTGCATCATCTCTTACTGATAAATAACTGTCATTTGAACCGGCAAAAGAAGCTGCCTGATTCCAGTAGAGATTTGCATTTGATTCTTTTGTTAATGCGAAGATAAAGCTAAGTAGAAATATTGATAGTAATAGAAAGTTGAATTTTTTTTTCATTTCAACACCTTTCGTTAAATTAGTTTAAAAATGTCGTGCTGCAAACATTCTTTCAGGTAAACCTAACTTACTAAAGCTTTCTTCCTTTATGAAAAATTTAAAACGATTTTATGTGATCTGAATTGGTAATTTGATTCATTTTTCCATTTTATTTCTTCCCTTTAAAAAAAGTATAAAAAAAAAGGGTTGGCTTAGCCAACCCTTTTTGTGTGTTACATAAAACTATCTTATTTGATAAGAACCATTTTCTTTGTTGATACAAAGTTGTTTGATCCTGTTCCTGTTGCATTAATTCTGTAGAAGTACATTCCACTTGCTAAGTTAGCTCCGTTGAAAGTAGCTGTGTAATAACCAGCAGTCTTTATTTCGTTTACTAAACTTGCAACTTCTCTACCGGAGATGTCATAAAGTAAGATACTGACTTTTCCGTCGTAAGGAAGATCGTAATCAATCTTTGTTGATGGATTGAAAGGATTTGGATAGTTTTGTGAAAGTTTGTAAGCTTCAGGTACACCTACTAAGATTTCGCTTGAAAGATTGAAATATTCAAAATTACCGTTGAAATCAACTTGCTTTAATCTGTAGCTGTAGTTTCCTGTTTCTACTCTTTCTGTGAATGAATAGCTTCTTGTTTCGTTTGTTGTTCCGTTACCAACTACGTTACCGGCTTTTTTCCAGTCAGAAGTTCCAACTAATGCTCTTTCGATATCAAAACCACTGTTGTTGATTTCTTTTGCTGTTGACCAGTTAAGTGTAACATTGTTTCTGTTAATGCTTGATGTAAAGCTTGCAAGCTCAACAGGAAGAACTGTGTTTCCATCTACTGAGTGACTTGCACATCTTGTCATCTCTTTGTTTAAACAGTCATTAGCATCATACCAGTTGATCTTTGTTCTTGTTACTGATAATGGTGATTCGCAACTGTCTCTGAAAATAAAGTTTCCACCTGCAGGGTTTGAAGGACCTGTTGTAACAACTTTATATCTTCCAATAAGAGTCGGTACACCTTGTGGAATAATTAATCCATTACCACAACCTGGTAATGAGTTAGCTGCTAATCTTAATTCATAGTTTCCAGGAGCGTTTGCTGGTATTACTGATTGTGGATTTCTTGGTCTGAATCCAACCGGTAGATCTGATACTGCATCACCACCTGTTGAATCATAATAGAAAGATGAATTTAAACCAGTTCCTGTTCCAACAACACCGAAAGCCTGATCTAATTTAAAGAAGAACTGCCATCCAGCTAATTCCATAACTGTAGCATCTGTGTGTGTGAAAACAAGATCAAAAGTGTAAACGGTAGGACTTACCATCACACCATTTTTAGCTTCTAATGTGTACTGTGGAACCTGTGCAAAAGAAGCAGTTGCAAATAAAACAATTGCAAACAATGTAACAAAAAGTTTAAGTGTTTTTTTCATTGTGTTTTTTTTTGTTTGGTTAATAAATAATTTTTTTCAAAACTTTTTAAAAGCTGAATTAATGTTTTTAGGTCTTTTAATTTAGATACAAAATAAAACTTTCTATTTATAATGTCAATTCTTTTTTTGTCAGAAAAATTAAAATTAAAATAGAAAAAAATAATCAAAAGCAATAATTATTTTTTTATTTTATGCAGGTTTAATATACAACTTATGTATAAAAAAAACAGTGCATCATTAAATTTTTTTTATAAAAATGCGAGAAGATTTTACATCAAATATGAAAATAAATTACAAACTCTTTATTATAGATAAATATTGATTGTATACATTCGCCGATATGACTTTGCTAGCGTAGCGAAGAAATCTCCGAATCTAATGAAGTACTTTATAATCATGACTTTGCGAGGAGCGAAGCGACGAAGCAATTTACCGTCTCTGCAGAGTCACGTGTTCTTCGGACTCTGCGGGATGCGGAATTCCAAACCTTTACATTTAATATTTCAAATCTTTTTCGATTTACCGTCTCCGCAGAGTCACGTGTTCTTCGGACTCTGCGGGATGCGGAATTCCAAACCTTTACATTTAGTATTTCAAATCTTTTTCGATTTCAATATAATGATATATGAGTGTTAGAAAAAAACATACCAATACAAATACATTTTATTTTACAACGTTTACCTGTTATAAATGGATCGATCTTTTTGAGATCACAAATATTTACGATTATATTTATGAATGCTTTGACAAATTAAAAGCAAAAAATGTTTATACTACAGGATATGTATTAATGCCGAATCATTTACATTTATTAGTCTATTCTAAAAATTCTAAAAATACTATAAACAAAATTATTGGAAGTATGAAAAGATTTTTAGCATATGAAATAGTACGTAAATTAAGAAAATCAGCGAGAAATGATCTTCTGGAATTACTGAATAATGCTGTAAGCCCAAATGAAAAAAAGAAAGGCAAGTTACATGAAGTATTTATGACTTCTGCTGACATTAAAGAAATTCTTACTGAAAAGTTTATCAGACAGAAATTGAATTACATTCATAAAAACCCGGTATCAGGAAAATGGAAACTTGTAGAGGAATATACTGACTATGTACATTCAAGTGCTGCATATTATGAACTTGGCAAAAAAGGAATTTATGATGTCATTCATTATTCGGAAGTAATGAGAGAAGATTAACTGCAACTTACACCGCAGAGTCCGAAGAGCACGTGACTCTGCGGATACGATTTATATGATGTCATTCATTATTCGGAAGTAATGAGAGAAGATTAACTGCAATACTATCATAAATAAAAAAAGGAGCAGACTTAGCCTACTCCTTTTTTTTTATATCTTAAATGTTAAATGTTAAATGTTAAAAAAATTAAAATAAATATTAACTATTAACTACTAACTATTAACTTACTTGATAAGAACCATTTTCTTTGTAGCAACAAAACTATTGTTTCCGCTACCGGTTGCATTGATTCTATAAAAGTACATTCCGCTTGCTAAGTTAGCACCGTTAAAAGTAGCTGTATAATAACCGGCTGTCTTTATTTCGTTTACTAAGTTTGCAACTTCCCTTCCCGAAATGTCATAAAGCAAAATACTGACCTTTCCGTCATAAGGAAGATCGTAATCTATTTTTGTAGATGGGTTAAAAGGATTTGGATAATTTTGTGAAAGTTTATATGCATCCGGAACACCAACTGTGATCTCGCTTGATAGATTAAAATATTCAAAGTTACCATTGAAATCTACCTGCTTAAGTCTGTAGCTGTAACTTCCTGTTTCTACTCTTTCTGTGAAGGCATAGCTTTTTGTATCATTGGTAGTTCCGTTGCCTGTGATATTTCCGGCTTTAGTCCATACTGAAG
>JBATSB010000005.1:0-22330 GCA_049293015.1 Ignavibacteria bacterium | reverse complement strand
GGAAAAAACTTCGGGACGGGTTCTTGACCCAGGGGAAGCTCCTTCTCTTCCGTAAAAAAATAATTTTGATTTAAAATGTCAAAGAATTTTTTTTTACACTTTTAACATACAAGGGGTGATATTATTTTGTAATTTAATGGTAAGTTATATATTATGTAATTTTTAGTTGCTTTGGACGAATCAGTTTAATTATAAATAGTTCATAATAATGTCACCCCTTCGGGGTTAGTATTTTATTTAGTATTTGAATTATAATAATGCCATCCCTACGGGATTGAAAAACATTTTCACAGAAATCATTTTATCAAAATCAATAAATATTTATCATTTAAAATTACTTCACCACCATCATCTTCTTTGTATCAATAAAATCACCTGCCTTTAAAGTATAATAATAAATCCCCGACGGCAGACCTGCCGCATTGAAATTCACTTCATAAGTTCCGGCATCATAATTTAAATTAACAAGCGTTTCCACTTCCCTGCCGA
Source organism: Ignavibacteria bacterium (assembly GCA_049293015.1). Classification (GTDB taxonomy): domain Bacteria; phylum Bacteroidota; class Ignavibacteria; order Tepidaquicellales; family Tepidaquicellaceae; genus UBA2330. Next base: position 21,841 of record JBATSB010000005.1, on the reverse strand, counting down.
GCACATCAAATATTTTCATCGTCACAAAATTTTTATTCGATAAAGAGAATCTGATCTTTGTCTCAGGATTAAATGGATTTGGATAATTCTGATACAATTTAAAATCTGATGGAATTTCCGAACTGATATTATTTACAGAAATAACAAGATCTACGCAATGCTTAAGATCGGTTACGCTTGCTAAATTACTTGAACCTTTTTTAATAATTGAAATTGTTTTAAAATCTACCGTATCAAGTGACTCTACATCCCCGATCATTGAACCGATAAAGATTTGTTTGTCACCTGATGTTGAATCATTCCATCCGCCTCCGCCTACAGGATCTCCCGAATATTTGTATCTTGTTACATTGTTTGAAATGGGATTAATAATATTACTTCCATTAGTTCTTAGTCCGTGCATTATATTGTAAGTTTCCAGCGAATCTCCCGGACAATCTCCGAATCCACATCTGAATACATAAGCATAATCAGATTTATACTGACTGTTCAAATGACCGGTAGCTTCTTTTATGATCACACCAACTGCCGGCGGTGCAAGTCCGTATTGCGGATCGTTATTAGTGCCGTTGTATCCGTATGCAAGATTTTTAGTAGAGTCCACTCCTCCCTTGTCATTGGTCGCAGATCCTATATCTATATCTGACCATATTGCTGTACTGAAATCCGTCCAGTCAGAAACATTCTTATTGATTATTTTCCATTCGTAATTTATTACATCTGCGCAGATTGGATTAGACTTTGCCCAGGCATATAAATGAATTTCTGCTCTCAGCGGAGGAGTAATTCTGATAATCTGAACTGAATCTCTGTAGCCGTCAGTGAATGAGCAGAATAGATTCTGATCTCCTTTCATTACAGGATTGTCTGCGGGCGGTTCGTAGATTCCGTTTCCGTTATTATCTTCCCAAGGTGCTCCCTGCTGCACAGGCCAGAGACTCCAGGCATCGAAATCACTGTTGCCGTTTGGAAATGCAGGCGATACTTTATATAATCTGTAATCAGGATCTTCAGCACCCATCGGCATTTGTGTATTGTAATCAAAATATCCGGGTTTGAAATATGAATCGTATTCTGCAATAGCAATCCGGATAGAATCATTTATCCTGCAGCTAAGCCACAGTCCGCTTGCATAGACAGCATAAGTTCCCGAACCCTTTGGCCAGTTAAATCCGGCATTACCTGTGTTAGGCTCTCTGTCAAAACCGCCTCGGTTTGTTATGTATGTACTGATCTGATTAGCGTCAATTTTTTTAAAATCAAGAACAGTAACATTATTTGAAGGATTGAATTTATCAAATCCTGAAACTGCAATTATTATAACTGCAGCTAAAATTCCAAAGTTAAATATTTTCTTTTTCAAAATAGATCTCCTTTATATTAAAACATTTTTTTAGTTATACAATTATAATAATTTTTTTAAAGAATACCAAAGAAATTTATTTGAGTTTGTGCGGAAGATTTTTTCAAAAACTGTATGATTTTCTACCATAATACTTTGTTTTTTGATTGAAATTGCATTTTTTCTTCGGAACGAAAACGCCGTTTGTGTGAATGTTCATGAATTATAATCTGGGATTTTAACAAAAATTTAGTTTGCCTCCAAGACTCGAAGACTCAAAGGAAAAATTTTAATTTTTTTAAAATTGGTGTCTTGAATTCTTAGAGTCTTTCAGGCAATTCCAAATTTATAAATAATAAGTTTGCCTAAAAGTCTCTTAGGTTCAAAGATTTTCAGTTTTAATGATTTTGAATTTTAAGTCTTAGAGCCTTTGAGTCTTAGAGGCTTAAAGGCTTTGAGGCATTTCCAAAGATATGAGCTGCGTTTTGTCCAATAAATACTTAATACAATTTAATAATGATAATACTTATATTGACAATAAACTTTTTTAAATCAATCAAAGGAGTCCACATGTTATCACTAATATGGTCTGCAATAATCGGTTTAATTACCGGTGCTTTAGCAAAACTAGTACTGCCGGGTAAAGATCCCGGAGGATTTTTTGTAACGATGCTTATCGGAGTAGCCGGTTCATTACTTTTTACATTTCTTGGAAGAATGATCGGTTGGTATTCCGAAGGTGAATCCGGTGGATTTATAGCGGGATTCTTAGGAGCAGTCGTCCTTCTTTTAATTTATAGAATGATAAGAGGCAAGTCCGCTGCAAAGGCAGTCAAAGATTAATTACACGAAATAATTTTTTTTATAAAATAAAATACAGGAGATAAAAATGGCTTTACAGGAAAAGTATCAATCAGTATTAGATACAATTAATCAAGCAGGCGGTGTAGATGTCAGAGTAAATGAAGACAATGGAGTTTTAAATATTACAGCTACAGTTCCTTCACCAAATGAAAAAGTAAAAGTTTGGAATAAAATAAAAGAAGTAGGCGGTGAAAATCCAACCGACTTAATGGCTGATATCAGAATGATAAATTCAGAAGTAGCTGCAGGACCTGTAGGCGGCAGTGGAGAAGGCGTCGGACAGAGGACTTACGTAGTCCAGTCAGGTGACAGCCTCAGCAAGATCGCTAAAGAAATGTACGGAGACGGAAATAAGTATATGGATATCTTTAATGCCAATACTGATAAACTTTCTAATCCGGATGCAATTCAGCCCGGTCAGGAACTTATCATTCCTTAATAAATTTCTTTCTTGAAAATTAAAGATCTGTCGGAATAAATTCTGACAGATCTTTTTTTTTGTAAAATTAAATTTTTACCGCCGTTGTTAGAGTTCTAAAAAAGTTTGGAGAATTTAAAGTGAAGAATAAATTTGGAAGTATGTCAAACTTTTTTGGTCTCCAACAACAAAGCCACATGTCGATCGTGCCATTGTTCTCAACTTGTTGGTGACCTGAAAGTTTGAGTCCAATATAAAGTATTCTGCACAAAGGATATGTCAAACTTTAAGGGACACAACAAGATCACGAAAAAATCATTCTCATGTAATAAATTGCCGGTGGTTAGTTTGAAACTGAGTTTCAATTTCAAGTGCGTTACCAAAACAGGAGTTTGGGAACGAGCTGGATTTTTTTACAATCTAATAATTAATTTAAATTACCTTTAGCTTAAAACTTTTGATTCAGTTTCTATAAGTGCTGCTCCTTTTTCAAGAGCTTCCCTGTTCAGAGGAAGTGTGTTATGGTATCTTTCAGGAAGTACTTTTTTCAAAGCTTCAATTATCGAATCAATTTTTACTACAGGTCTTTTTTCAAGAAACGCACCAAGCATGATCATATTTAGTATCCTGCTGTTTTTCATATTTATAGCTTCCTGAGCTGCCGGTATGCCGATTATTTCTATGTCATCCCTTTTACTTACTTCTCTTATATTAGTGGATTCATAGATAAGCAGTCCGCCTTCTTTTATTTTAGATTCAAATTTATCCATGGAAGGCTGGTTCAGAATTATTGCAGAATCAAAATTTGAAATAATCGGCGAACTGATCTTGGAATCAGATAATATTGTTATACAGTTTGCCGTACCGCCGCGCATTTCAGGACCATAGGATGGCATCCATGAAATTTCCTTGTCTTCTACCATTCCTGCATAAGCCAGTGTCATTCCCATAGACAACACACCCTGACCTCCGAATCCCGCTATTATGATTTCTTCTAACATGATTAATTTTCTCCGTTCTGATTTAATGATTTTAGATCTTCAGCACTTGGAACTTTTACATCACCAAGCGGAAATGTTTGTACCATCTGCTCATCTATAAAAATATTTGATTCTATTGGTGTCATTTTCCAGTTGGACGGACAATTACCTACAATCTCTACAAAGCATGTTCCCTTGTTCAACTTCTGATAATTGAATGCATTGGTAAGTGCCTTTTTGGTTTTCCTGACTGCAGTATTTTTATTTACTGTCTGCCTGGTCACATAAAATGCACCCGGCAGTTGTGATATTAATTCTGATACTCTTATCGGATGACCATAGACAGAAGTGTCTCTTCCAAACGGACTTGTAGTTGTTTTCATACCCGCTAAAGTAGTCGGAGCCATTTGTCCGCTTGTCATTCCGTAAACAGCATTATTTATAAATACTATCAGAATATTTTCACCACGGTTAATTGTATGTATTGTCTCAGCAATTCCTATTGCCGCGAGATCTCCGTCTCCCTGATATGTGAAAACATATTTATCAGGCATTAATCTTTTTACACCTGTCGCTACTGCGGTTGCTCTGCCGTGAGCTGCTTCCTGCATGTCAATATCCATATAGTCATATGCAAAAACTGCACATCCTACAGGTGCAATACCAATAGTATTTTCCTGTATGCCCAGCTCTTCGACTACTTCCATTATCAGCTTATGCACAAGTGAATGAGCACAGCCCGGACAGTAATGCATATTTACATCAAGCAGAGTCTGAGGTCTTTTATAAACTACAGAATATTCATCATCACCGCATGTCGGTAAAACTGAATCTTCATTCTCAGTATCTGAACTGTTTTTTTCTAAAGTCTTTTCAGCTATTGTTAATTCTTCGTTTGACATCTTAGTTTAAAATTAAATTTTCTAATTTGGTTACAATTTCTTCAGGATTTGGTACCATGCCGCCCATCCTTCCATAAAACTCAACAGGAATTTTTCCGTTAACAGCAAGTCTCACATCTTCTACCATTTGTCCTGAATTCAGCTCTACTGTCAAAAATAATTTTGCTTTATCTGCAAGTTCATTCAGTCTTTTAGATGGATATGGGAAAAGAGTTTTTGGTCTTAGCATACCTGCCTTGATACCTTTTTCTCTTGCAATGATAGTTGCTTTGTGACAGATCCTAGCGCTTAGTCCATATGCGACAAAAATATATTCAGCATCTTCCGTCATAATTTCCTCGAACCGTACTTCATTCCTTTCTATTTCTTTATACTTTTCAACAAGTTTATAATTATGTATCTCAAGTTTTTCAGGCTGTATATGAAGTGATGTTATATAATTTCTAGATCTTGAAGCGGGCTTCCCTGTAGTAGCCCAAGGTTTTTCTGTTTTGGTGACTTTATAATTTCCGAAAGTAACTTTCTCCATCATCTGTCCGATAGCTCCGTCCGACAATATCATAACGGGGTTTCTGTATTTGTCAGCAAGATCAAATCCAAGAAAAACAAAATCTGCCATTTCCTGAACAGATGACGGCGCGAGAACAATCAGTCTGTAATCTCCGTGACCACCGCCTTTTGTAGACTGAAAATAATCTCCTTGCCCGGGCTGTATTGTCCCAAGACCAGGTCCGGCTCGGTTTACATTCACTATCAGACACGGCAGCTCTGCTCCTGCAATATAAGAAATTCCTTCCTCCATCAGACTTATACCCGGTGAAGATGAACTTGTCATTGCGCGAAATCCGGCACCTGCTGCACCGTAGACCATATTTATCGAAGCAATTTCGCTCTCTGCCTGAAGGACTACTCTGATATTATCTTTCGTATTATATTTTGGAATTTCTCTTGCGAGATATTCAAGAACTTCCGATTGAGGTGTAATAGGGTATCCAAAATATGCATCGCATCCTGCCTGTATCGCAGCTTCGGCTAAAGCTTCATTACCTTTCATTAATTTCGTTTCCATAATAATAATTGTTTTAGATTATGATATTAAAATCCGTAATATTAAAAATTTGTTTTAGTTAAACTGTGTTATTCTATTTAATCAATTTTATCCAATTTATCTATAAAAGAATTTACAATGTCCTTTTCTTTTTTCAGTTCACCTGGAGTAAATTCAAGTTTTTTCTTTTTACTTCCCGTCCTGTAAACAGTAATAACCGCATCAGGACAAACCAGCGCACAGTTAATGCATCCTGTACAGAGATCATTATTTGCAATAATGTATCTGTAACCTTTGTTGTTTAATTTTTCAGAAAGTTCAAGGGCATCCTCTTTACATGCTGTGATGCAAAGTTCGCATCCTTTACATTTTTGAATATCAAAGACTACTTTACCCTTAAGCTTTCTCTCTCTTTTAGTTTTGACTGTTTCCATTTCTTGTATTTAATGGTTTAATTCCTTTTTGAATATCATAAAATATTACTTTTTCTTCAATAATCTGAGTCATAGTAAATTATGACATATATCATATTTTTGAATGATGCGAAAAAATTTAATATAGTTAATACTTTTTATATTTTTCCTTAAAGCTATAATAATTAAATTCCACACTCACTATGAATTTTATCTATTTTTAATATTTCAATTATATGAAAAAGCAAACTAAACTTTCCTTAAACGGGAATGCAAATTTTGAAGAGTATAAACAGGAAGTTCTTGCAGACTTTAAATTAGCAAATGAAAGCAGGCAGGCAAGCATACTAGGCAGGAAAGAAGTATTAACAGGAAAAGCAAAATTTGGAATTTTCGGTGACGGCAAGGAAGTTGCACAGATCGCTATGTCTAAAGTTTTCCGTAAAGGAGATTTCAGGTCAGGATACTACAGGGATCAGACATTTGCATTTGCGACAGGCATTTCAACAATAAAAGAATTTTTTGCACAGCTTTATGCTGATACAAATGTAGAACTTGAACCCGCATCCGGCGGAAGATCTATGAACGGGCACTTTGCAAACAGATTATTAGATGACAAAGGCGAATGGAAAAATCTGATGGAAATGAAAAATACATCCGCTGATATTTCTCCTACTGCAAGTCAGATGCTGAGACTTGTCGGTCTTGCATATGCATCGAAGCTTTACAGAGAAAATGAACAGCTCCATGGAATGACATCTTTTACAGATAAAGGTAATGAAGTTGCATTTGGAACGATCGGAAATGCAAGCTGCGCAGAAGGAATGTTCTTTGAAGCACTGAATGCAGCTGCTGTGCTCAGAATACCTATGGCTGTTTCGATCTGGGATAATGGATTCGGAATATCCGTACCAAGTAAATATCAGATTGCAAAGGAAAGTATTTCTAATGTACTTTCAGGATTTGAATATGATGAAAAATTCAAACAGGGATTCAGGATACATACTGCAAAAGGCTGGGACTATCCTGGGCTGATTGCAATGTATGAAGAAGGAATATCTTCAGTAAGGGAAGAACATATTCCCGCAATTTTTGATGTTCAGGAAGTTACACAACCTCTCGGACATTCTACTTCAGGATCACATGAAAGATATAAAACCAAAGAAAGACTTGAATGGGAAAAAGAATATTGCTGCATTCTTCAAATGAGAAAATGGATTCTCTCTGAAGCGATGGCAACAGAAGAAGAACTTGATGAGATAGAAATTAATGCAAAGGATTTTGTAAAAAAAATGCAGCAGGAAGCATGGAAGGATTATATTGATCCGATAAAGAAGGAAATTGAAGAAGTAAGAAATTTATTTGCAGAGGTTGCAAAGTCCGGAAAACATGCTGACAAAATAAATTCCGTTAGTGATTCATTAAAAAGATCTCTCGATAATAACAGGAAAGTAATTTCTGAAGCTGTTTATGAAGTGCTTTTAATTTCAGCAGGAGAAAATTCAGATGCCCGTAATAAACTTATAGAATGGAAAAATATTTTCAGAAAGGAAAACAACAAAAGATACGGATCGCATTTATACAGTGAATCATCTGATTCTGCTATGAATGTTAAAGAAGTCAAGCCTGTCTATGGACCCGAATCAAAGACCTTAGACGGCAGAGAAGTTCTGAATGCTTTTTTTGATATCGCATTCGAAAGAGACCCGAGAATATTTGCAATAGGTGAAGATCTTGGAATGCTCGGAGATGTAAATCAGGGAATGGCAAATCTTCAGGAAAAATTTGGAGAGCTGAGACTTACAGATACCGGTATCCGTGAAGCTACAATAGTCGGTCAGGGAATCGGCTGCGCCTTAAGAGGATTAAAACCTATTATAGAAATTCAGTATCTGGATTATCTTTTTTATGGACTGCAGATAATAAGTGATGATCTTGCATGTCTTCAGTACAGAACTGCCGGAGGACAGAAAGCACCTCTTATAATAAGAACCAGAGGTCACAGATTGGAAGGCATTTGGCACTCAGGTTCGCCGATGGGAACGATCATTAACAGTTTCCGCGGAGTGCATGTCTGCGTCCCCAGAGATATGACAAGAGCTGCCGGATTTTATAATACAATTCTCAGATCCGATGAACCTGCATTGATCATTGAAAGATTAAATGCTTACAGATTAAAAGAGCAGTTACCGGAAAATCTTAGTGAGGTTTGTGTTCCGCTCGGTGTACCTGAAGTTTTGAAAGAAGGAAGTGATGTTACAATTGTTACTTACGGTGCATGTATAGATATTGCGAGAAATGCCATTTCAAAACTTGAGGATCTGAATATTTCATGTGAACTTATTGATGTACAGACCTTACTGCCTTTTGATATTCATGGGAAAATACTTGAGTCATTAAAAAAAACTAACCGGATATTATTTCTAGATGAAGACGTTCCGGGCGGCGCATCAGCATTCATGATGCAGAATGTAATTGATAGAGACGGCGGATACAAATATCTTGACTCACCTCCAAAGTGTCTGACAGCAAAAGAGCACAGACCTGCTTATGGCACTGACGGAGATTATTTCTCAAAACCAAATTCCGAACAGATCTTTGAAACTGTTTACGAAATTATGCATGAATCAGATCCTTCGTCATATCCTCTATTTTTATAAGTGAAGATAATTTAAGATATGAAAAATATTCGGAAGCTTTACATTTCAGAACTAGATGGACTGATTAAAGAAATTTCTCTGTACGATGATGAAAAAAATCTTTGGCTACTTAATGGAACGATCAGTAATTCTCCCGGAAATCTGTGTCTTCACATCTGCGGGAATTTAAATCACTTTTTTGGAAATATTATTGGAGGCACGGGCTATGTCAGAGATAGAGATAAGGAATTTTCTGATAAAAATGTAAGCCGTGAAGAACTTATAAAAGGAATAGAAGAGACTAAAAATATTTTGAATAATATGTTTGAAAATTTGTCTGATGAAGATCTGCTGAAAATATACCCTGAAGATTTTTTTGGAGAGAATTCGACTTATGCATTTGTAATGGCAAGACTGATCTCACATCTATCTTATCATCTCGGTCAGATCAATTATCACAGACGAATCACCGTAGGTTGACACTTTTAAATCTATTTACTTTCCAATATATCTTCATCAATTTCTTTCCTGCTGAAAAATCCTGATTTCTTTATTGCAACAAATTTTCTGATCAGATATATCACAATCAGAAATACAAGAAAAGCCGTTATAAAAGGAATTATGAAAGACAGAATTGCCGTAACGACTGACATTACATTTTCACCTGTAGCTACAACCGCATTACCAGCTCCGCCTGTAGTTGCAGTGGAAGTAAGTCTTGCAGCACTCGCTCCGACTTTTACTATTCCTGCAGTTCCTCCGCCGACAATAATTCCAAGCACCCATTGTAGTAAAGGATTTGCTTCCGTTAGAAATGACGCAGTCAGGACTGTTCCTGCTATCATTGCCAAAGGACCTGAGATAGTATCAAGTAAATTATCGAGCCATGGAATATAATATGCTGATATCTCAATTATTGCAGCCACAGTAAATGCAGTAAATGCGATCCATCCACCCATCCATTCAAATCCTCCTGTCAGATTTACGTAGCCGAGCATTGATGCAATATTGGTTATAAGCAAAGGAAGGAAAACTCTGAATCCTGCCGCTGCTGATAATCCTATGCCGAGTAATATTCCAAAAGCAATATCCATGAAAGAATAATTAAAAATTAAAAATTACGAATTAAAAATTTTTTGCTGCTCGTTACAAAACTCCTGTTTTGTAACGCAATTGAATATGAAACTCCGTTTCATGACTACACTTCAATCTATGAAAACTTTAGATACCAATATAAAATAAATATTTAAAACTTAAACTGATTTTTTAAGACCTGCTGAATCTTTTGTCAAGTTCGTCGGTCGTAATGCGGATTAGCGTAGGTCTTCCGTGCGGGCATACATACGGCATTTTTGCAGCAAAGAGATCGTCTATGAGTGAAGTCATTTCCTGAAACGTAAGTTTGTCTCCTGATTTTATTGCGCTGCGGCATGCAAAAGATTTTGCAAGATTGTCACGCTTTTCGAGATTCAGTTTCAACTCATACTCCTTGAACTGATCTATCAGATCCTGAAAAATTTTTGCCTCATCACCAATCTTTACATCTGATGGCAATCCTGTTATCTCTACTGTTTCATCTTTAATCAGATTAAGATTGAATCCCAGATTTCTGAATTCATCTTTCAAAGATTCAGCAATGTGATAATCTATTTTTGTGAGTTTGAATTTTATAGGAATGAGAAGCTGCTGTGAAAATGTCGATTGTGAATCCAGCCACATCGATGCTCTTTCATAGAGTATCCTTTCATGTGCAGCATGCTGATCTATTATCATCAGACCGGTTTCAGTCTGACACATTATATATTTATACTGATACTGCCAGACATTGAAATTGGCAGAGTCAGATTTTTTACTGTGCTCAAAAATTCGTCTTTGAAAATCATTGTTTGCATCAGGTGAATCCGGTATTTGTGAAATGTTATCGTCCGTCCTTTCCCTTGAAGCTTCAAAGATTGAATGAATGTTAGCAGTTTTATTTTTGTCATCACCGCCTGTAAAAAAATTCTGTGTACCACTGCCATGACTGCCTGACCCGCTTCCTGTATAGCCTCTGTCACCTTTTATATCATCGCGTCTGTCATTTCTGTAATGAAAACTTTCAGCCTTATCCGGAAATGAAATTGTATTATCAAAACCAACATCAAATACTATATCGGCTTTTCGCAATGCTTCCTTTACAGAATTTCTGATGAATCCAAATACTGCTCCTTCATCTTCGAACTTTACTTCCATCTTCGACGGATGAACGTTCACATCCACCTTGCCCGGATGAAGGTCAATGAATAAAAAGAAAGACGGATAGTCACCTTTCTCTATCAGATGATCAAATCCCGAATAGACCGCATAGTTCAGAGATCTGCTGACAAAGAATCTGCCATTTAAATAAAAATACTGATCCTGTTTTGACTTCTTTGTAAAATTTGGTTTGGAAATAAATCCTCTTACTTTTATAATTTCGTTTCCGTTTTCCACATCAAGTAAAAATCCGGGTATCTTGTCACCAAAGAGTTCACTGATCCGTGTCTTCAGGTCAGTCTCTTTTAATCTGAACACTTCATTATCATTATTGAAAAATGTGAATGCTGTTTCGGGATGTGATAAAGCCAGTCTGACAAAGGATTCATAGATATGTCTGAATTCAGTCTGATCGGATTTAAGAAAATTTCGTCTACCCGGTGTGTTGTAAAAAAGATTTCTTATGGAAATGGAAGTACCTGTCTCATTTCCTGATTTAGAATTTTCTTTGACTTCTCCTCCTTCGATTCTCAGCAATGTACCAACTTCTGCATCAGCAGTTCTTGTGATAAGTTCGACATGTGAGATCGATGCAATCGAAGCAAGTGCTTCACCTCTGAATCCAAGTGTCAGAATATTTTCAAGATCTTCAATGCTCGTAATCTTACTGGTGGAATGTCTTTGAAAGCAGATCAGCGCATCTTCTTCACTCATTCCCGATCCGTCATCTGTTACCTGTATCAGACTTTTGCCTGCATCTTTTATAATAAGAGTTATATTTTTTGCGCCGCTGTCGAGTGAATTTTCAATAAGCTCTTTGACGACAGATTCAGGTCTGTTCACGACTTCACCCGCTGCGATCTTATTCGAAAGTGACTGCGATAATATTTTGATCTTATTTTCTGACAATTGATTTTAATGAAGATTATTTAGAACTGACTTTATAGAAACTTTTGTAGCCATAATAAAAGAACTAAAAAATAGTTATTGCTCCTCCCCTTTGTCCAAAGGGGAGGCTGGGAGGGGTTTGTAAAATTTAGTTCAATATGACCATACTGTTTACTTTGTTGAATTTATTTCAATTTGTTGTTTGCAATTTCTTTCTGCAACAACCCCCTTCGCTCCCCCTTTTTTAAGGGGGACTCACTTACAAATTATTTTGAATCGTTCTAACAAAAATTTAGAAATTTATCTCAAAAAGATTCACTGAAAATTTTCTAACCCTTCTGCGATAAATTAAAGGTTGAAACTGAATAATTTCAGCTTAAATCTGTTTCAGCACTTATGCAAAATAACTATAATTTAATTTTCAAACAAAGCTTCCGTAAAACTCTTACTGTCAAATACCTGCAAGTCGTCTATCTGTTCGCCGACTCCAATAAATCTGACAGGCAGTTTCATCTCTTTATTTATCTTCAAAACTATTCCACCCTTAGCAGTACCGTCGAGCTTTGTCAGAATAATTCCTGTCAGACCTTCTAAAGCTTTTGAAAACTCCATTGCCTGATTAAGTCCGTTCTGTCCTGTAGTCGCATCGATGACAATGAATGTCTCATGCGGTGCATCTGGAATTACTTTTTGAATGACTCTCTTTATTTTCTTTAGCTCTTCCATCAGATGAGATTTATTATGAAGTCTCCCTGCAGTATCTATAATTACTACATCAGTATTTTTTGACTTAGCCGAGTTCACAGTATCAAATGCAACCGAAGCCGGATCTGAAGTACTCTTGCTCTGAATGATCTCTACGTCAGCTCTTTTCGCCCAGATATCAAGCTGATCATTTGCAGCAGCTCGGAATGTATCTGCCGAACCTATCAGTACACTCTTTCCCGCTTTCTTAAAATTATTTGCAAGCTTGCCAATCGATGTTGTCTTTCCGACTCCATTAACTCCAACCACTATGATCACATAAGGCTTTTTCTTCAGGTCAAAGTCAAATGACTTAAATTCTGATGTTGTATCTGCGAACACTTTCCTGATCTCGCTGTTAATAAGTTCGTTGAGTTCCTTCTGATCAATATATTTATCTGTGAGAGCTCTTTCTTTAATTCTTTCTATAAGCTGTTCAGCCGTATCCATTCCGAGGTCAGATGAAATAAAAATCTCCTCAAGCTCAGCAAGGAATTCATCATCGATCACTCCCCTTGCATTCACCAGACGGTTAACTTTTCCAATAAGATTGTCTTTGGTTTTATTAAGACCTTCTTTTAATTTTCCAAAACCTAATTTATCTAAAAATGCCAATTTATAAAATTTTATTTATTTGCTGAAATTAATGTGTAACAAAAAAAGCCAAGCTCAAAACAGAGATTGGCTTTTGAATAATTATAATATTTCTTAATACATATTAAGCAGATTTCTTGCAATCACCATCTTCTGAACTTCAGATGTACCTTCACCAATTGTCATCAATTTTACGTCTCTGTATAATTTCTCTACAGGAAATTCTTTCATGAATCCGTATCCGCCGTGAATCTGTATGGCTTCATTGGTTGCTGTAGTTGCAATTTCACTCGCATAGAATTTTGCCATCGCAGCGCTGAGATTAATTTCCATTCCATTATCTTTCATCCATGCAGCTTTGTAAACAAGCAATCTTGCTGCATCTGCCTGAGTAGCCATATCTGACAGCTTAAATTGTATTCCCTGGAAATGTGAAAGAGATTTACCAAACTGCTTTCTCTCTTTTGAATATTTTAAAGAAGCATCAAGTGCACCTTGAGCTATTCCCAAAGAAAGTGCAGCAATAGCAATCCTTCCGCCGTCGAGAATTTTCATGCATTGTTTAAATCCCTGACCTTCTTCACCGATCAGATTTTCCGCAGGTACTTCGACATTTTCAAAAATAAGTTCAGCAGTATCAGATGATCTCATTCCGAGTTTATTTTCCTTTTTGCCGGTAGTAAATCCTTTCATTCCTTTTTCCATAATGAAAGCCGAAATGCCGTTCTTATTTTTTTCTTTATCTGTGACTGCAGTAACAACAAATGTTTCCCCCACACTTCCCTGAGTAATAAAAAGCTTACTGCCGTTGATGATGTAATGTCCATTCTTTCTTTCGGCTGTAGTAGCCATACCGGCTGCATCACTTCCTGATACATTTTCTGTCAGACCCCATGCACCAAGTTTTTTACCGGTAGTAAGATCGGGCAGATATTTTTTCTTAAGTTCATCATTTGCATAACTATAAATATGATTTGTGCAGAGTCCGTTATGTGCTGCAATTGTCAGACCCATTGACGGATCTACTTTTGAGATCTCTTCCACTATAATAGCATACTCCACTGTGGAAAATCCTGAGCCGCCGTATTCTTCGGGAAATATGATTCCGAGAAATCCAATGTCGCCGAGCTTTTTGGCAATCTCCATCGGAAATTCCTGTGACTCATCATATTTCATTACATGAGGAGCAATCTCATTTTGCGCAAAATCTCTGGCAAGTTTCTGTACAGCAAGTTCCTGTTCAGATAAATTAAAATCCATATATAAAATATTTTCTGATTATTTAAAAATAGAGTTGTTAATATAGTGATATTAATTTTTTACTGAAATGTTATTAAAAAGTATATTTGAATTTTCTGTCTCTACAAAAAATATTAATTGTTTTTTGAAAACAGTAATCATTATATTTGCATCAAAAAAATAAATATGAAATTGAATGCAAAAAAGAAATTTGCAGCAGCTTTGTTAATATTCAGTTTTACAATTCTTTTCATTTCCTGCAGTAAAGAAACTCCGCAGTCATGTTTTAATGCATCAGTCTTAAATACAAATATCCTAAGCGGATTTGCAGACAATGGATTTTCTCAGCAATTATCTTCACCTTCAGAAAAATTAATGGATAACGGAACTGAAACTGAGCCAATGAAGAGTAGTGAGGTAATGAATGATAAGATCGGTCAGATCGAGGAATATTATAATAATGTAAATTCACTTACAAAAACAGATGATACAAAAGAAATGATCGATGCTTCATTGAATTTATACAATTTTGTCTTACCGGTTTGCAAAAATGAATATAAAATGCTTGCAATGCTTTATGATAATAATGCCTCTCCATCAGAGATCGAAGAGCTTACCTTGAATATTCATAATAAATATTACCAGGGATTTACTGATCTTTATTCTCAACTTATAAAAACAGGTAAAGTGTATGCGGAAAAGAATTCTATTCAGGTAAACTGGGCAGATGAATAATATATTCTAAAAATGATTAGATTTTATTGTGATCAATTATTTCCATTTATACAGGTACTCATCAATTCAGTTTTTCATTTTTAATTTCACCTCTTACTTTTATATTGTCAAAACAAAATTATTATTATGACTAAATTTTTTGCACTTACAATTATTTTAACAATTATCACTTCGTTAAATATCCGTAAAATCAATGCGCAGGAAAGTGATCTGACCGGTAAAAAATGGGTGGTTACAGAATTAGCTAAAGGTGTTCCTGTGAATATTACTGAAGGTCTTACAGCTCCATTTATTATCTTTGGAGATGAAAATAAGATCAACGGAAATGCAAGCTGCAACAATCTCATTGGGAGTTATGAATCTGACGGAAAACACAAAATGAAGATCACTGCTGCCACTACCAGAAAGATGTGTCCGGATATGAAAATAGAAGATGCACTTCTGCAAGCACTTGAGAAAACTAATAATTATATAATCTCGGGAAATACACTGATGCTGCAGAGCGGAAAGATGTTGCT
Organism: Ignavibacteria bacterium; assembly: GCA_049293015.1. Classification (GTDB taxonomy): domain Bacteria; phylum Bacteroidota; class Ignavibacteria; order Tepidaquicellales; family Tepidaquicellaceae; genus UBA2330. The sequence goes on along the minus strand of JBATSB010000005.1, from coordinate 6,282 downwards.
TGCAAAATTTGAAGGTGTGCCTCTTGAAGTTTCGATTAATAATAAATGGGAATTATTTGAACTTGTAGGTAAGCCTGTTGATAAAGGAAGTATGAATGAAACTTTCACACTGACTTTCCTTGAAGATAATAAAGTTCAGGCAAAAGTCTGTAACTCTATGAACGGTACTTATAAAACAAATAATGACAATGCTCTGAAAATTAATATCGAAATCTCTACTATGTTGGCATGTCCTGAACTTGAAACTGAATTACTCATTAAAGACGCACTGATACTGGCTGGTGAATATGCTATTGAAGATAATAATACACTGATACTAAAGAACGGCAGAGTTATTCTTGCAAAATTCCGCCTGGCAGATAATTAAATAAATTTATTTTTTCAGATCCCTGCTGCCTGGTTTGGTGACAGGGATCTTTTCTAACCAATCAGGTAATTCATTCTCAGCAAATTTAATAACCTCCATTTTTGCAAGTGAATACTGGTCAGTTCCAAAATCAACTGTCCCGTTGCTGCGGTCTATTATAAATCCAACACCTTTTATATTTGCTCCAGAATTTTTCACAAGTTCTATCACTTCAAATACACTTCCTCCGGTTGTCACTACATCTTCACAGATTAGCACATTCTCCCCTTCATCAATTTCAAATCCTCTTCTGAATGTCATCTTTCCGTTTTCTCTCTCAGCAAATATTGTCCGCTTATTCATTTGTCTACCGATCTCCGTTCCGAAAACAATTCCTCCAACAGCAGGACTTATAACAGTATCTATTTCATGGTCTTTAAAATATTCAGCTATCATAGTCGAGAACAAGCTATTGTATTCAGGATACTGCAGCACTTTAGCACACTGGAAATAGTGCGGGCTGTGAAATCCGGATGTCAATACAAAATGTCCTTCAAGCATCGCACCTGTCTTCTTAAAAATATCAATCACTTCTTTTTCTGTCATAATTTTTTATTTAATTTTTATATATCTATAAAATTTCAACTAATAATTCCTATCTAACTACTAACTATTAACTATTAACTATTAACTATTAACTATTAACTATTTAACTGATCTTAACTTTTTTCACATCACTAATAGTCTGCCCTAAAAATCTTTCACTAACCTCTTTGAATTTATTCTGAAAGTCAGTCACATAAAATTTATGTACGCCTTTTTTCTTTTGATCATTTAGTAAATGTTTTTGACTAAGTAAAATCTTTACTTCTTTTGCAGTCTCTTCTCCTGAGTCTATGAGTATTATCTTTTTTCCCAATACTTCTGTTATAACTTTTTTTAATATTGGATAATGAGTGCATCCAAGTATAAGTGTATCAATATTCATTTCTTTGAAATCATCTAGGTATTCTTGAGCAACAAGTTTTGCGATCCTGTTATCAGTCCATCCGTCTTCAGTAAGCTGTACGAACAGGCTGCACGCTTTTGAAAAAACTTCTGTATTACTTTCAAATCTGTGTATCTGAGTTTTATAGGAATTACTCATTACTGTTCCCAAAGTACCAATTACACCAACTCTGAAATTTTTCGTTTTAGATAATGCAGCTTTGCATCCGGGTTTGATCACACCGAGCACAGGAATGTCAGTAAGTTTTTTCAAAGAAGGAAGTGCAAATGAAGATGCGGTGTTACATGCTACGACAACCATTTTAACATTTTTATTCAAAAGAAATTTTGTAATTTCCACAGAGTAATTTATTACAGTTTCCTTTGACTTAGAACCGTAAGGTAATCTTGCAGTATCTCCGAGATAAATTATATTTTCATTTGGAAGTATGTCGAACAGAGACCTTGCAACTGTAAGTCCTCCGATACCTGAATCAAATACACCTATCGGACTTCGTTTGGATATTTTTTTATTCAAATAATTTTAAAAGAATTTTAAAGAATTCAATTGGAATGTTTTAGCAAATTAAACAATTTAAATGTTTCATTAAATGTAACACTTTTTTCCAATTCTATTTTACAAAGTATGAGATCTTTTTTCCCTAAGTTACTTTTTTGTATTTCATTAATTTTGACACCTTCCCTCATCCGTTCTCAATGGCAGTGGCAGAATCCCATTCCTCAGGGTAATATTCTTTTCGGATCAAATTTTATAAATGACAATACCGGATATGCATGCGGAGACGGTGGTACGATAATCAAAACCACTGATGGCGGTACTACCTGGTCTATTAATAAAACCAAACTAAAAGAAAGCATTCGATCACTTTCCTTCACGGATGAAAACACCGGATGGGCTTGCGGTCTGACAGGAACTATATTAAAGACAACTAATGGCGGTGTTTTCTGGGATAAAATTATTTCAGGTACTACAGGAAATTTATTCTGTGTAAGATTTTTAAATTCCAATACAGGCATCATTGTCGGCGATACTGGACTTGTTATGAAAACTACAAACGGCGGAATTACATTTGAAAGAAAACCTACAGGTATTTCACTTTCTCTCACAAGCTGTGCACTGATGGGAAATGTTTTTCTGGCTGCGGGATTGAATGGATCATTTGCAAGGTCTGCTGACTTCGGTAATACCTGGCAGCAAATCAGCACGGGAAATAATAATTACTTTTTCGATATAATGTTTAAAGACTCTGTCACTTCATTTATAAGCGGAGCTTACGGTACAATTTTACGCAGCACGGATGCAGGACTAAGCTGGACACGTATGTCCACTCTGACCGGCTACTGGTTTTATTCAATTTCATATGGTGATCCATTGACAGGTTTTGCAGCGAGTGATTATGGGAATGTTTTTAAAACTACAAACGGCGGTCTCAACTGGACAGGTCTGGCTACAACTACTTCTGAAGCTCAATATTCACTGAAAGCATTTAACACTGACAAAACCATAAGTTTTGGAAATAAAGGAAGCATTATTACAACTTCAAATTCAGGACTTAACTGGTCAAACATTACTTCAGGATTCAGGAACATTATTTATTCACTGGACTTCATAAATGACAATACCGGCTATGGATGTGGCGGTCAGGGCAGCTTTATAAAAACCACTAATGGTGGAGATATCTGGATAAGGTCTCAGGCAGGAAATTCAAATGATTATCTTTTTAATATAGATATGACAAATGAACTCACAGGTTATAGCGCAGGCTACTCAGGGATTTTTCTCAAGACTACTGACGGCGGCATAAACTGGTCAAATATAATTCTGAATACTGAAAGATCAATTAATGCGATTTACTTTTTTAATGAAAACACCGGATGGATTTGCGGTGACTCCGGAATGCTTATAAGATCTGATGACGGATTCAATACTTCTGTATCTGTTAACGCTGATCAGAATTTTGATATCACTGATATAGAATTTGTAAATGCATCGGTTGGATATTATTCTTCACAGGAGAGAAAGATATTTAAAACTACAGACGCTGGTGGGAACTGGTTCACGCCTCATACAGGTGACTTTGGAAGCACTGTCGGAGGTTTGGATTTTTATGATGTTAATACAGGGATTGCATTTACGTATAACAATAAAATTTTTATTACAAATGACGGAGGTATAAACTGGGTTGAGAAATTAATTCCTTCGGGAAATTATCTAAACAATGTTTACATTTCAGGACAGAATAATTACTGGGCTGTCGGAGATTTTGGTTTCATTTACAGATCTACTGACGGTGGCAATTTTTGGTTTGAAGAGAATGACAATAATTTTATGGACAGGATCTTCGGTATTTATTTTAAAAATAATTCTGAAGGCTGGGTCTCAGGAGGTAATGGATTGATAGCTGAATATTATAATCCACAAAGCAGTATTATTTCTGCAAATCATAATAATATTAATAATGAATACAGACTTGATCAAAATTATCCAAATCCATTTAATCCTTCAACAATTATCCGTTATGAAATACTTGTTTCAGGTATTACAAAACTTAAAGTGTATGACGTACTTGGAAATGAAATAGCATCGCTTGTAAATGAGAAACAGGATCAGGGAACATATTCAGTAAAATTTGATGCCGGTAAAAATTCAAGTGGTGTCTATTTTTACAAACTTGAAACAGGTGGATTTTCAGAAACAAAGAGAATGGTCTTTTTGAAATAATCAGATAATTTATACCATTTTATTTATGCTAATAACCATTATTTTTAAATAATTTTTTTTATACACAAATCAAATAATTTAACACTCGAAAGGAACTAAATGAAGAAGTTATTACTCATTTTACCTGTTGCATTATTATGTTTTATATTAATGACAGGTCAAAATTCGACTGAAGATAATCCGAGATGGAGTATTGATCCTCGGTCTTCAGTAATTTATTCTAATGGAGATTATAACAATCTCCCATCTACAGATATTGGAATAAAGCAATTCACATTTGCTCCACGCACAATCATAACTCCAATTGGTGTAATGGTTGCTTCACCAAACGTGAGAGTTCATCCAAGTGCTGGAAATCAGCAGTGCGAGACTGACATTGTCAGACACCCTACTAATCCAAACATTATGTTTGCATCAGCACAGCCGATCATAAACTCAAATAATTTTATGAACGCCGGTGTGTATGTAACTACAGACGGTGGACTTACCTGGAACGGAAGAGATACAATGAATGCTCCGAATCTTAATGATCAGCGTGGCGACCCGGCTCCTATTATAGATAAGAACGGTACATTTTTATATGGTCACCTAACAAGTACTACAAATTTCGGTGGTCTAACAGGAATGGGTGCAAACTATTCTACAAATAACGGAGCTACATGGTCATCGACTTTTCAAATTATGGCTAATGCAAATGTCGATAAAAATATGACCGGTACTGACGGTTCACCTTCCAGTCCGTTCTTTGGAAACAGTTACATGGCATGGACTGTATTTGCAGGAACTGCCGGTGACGGAAGAGTTTCCAGAACTACAAATGGCGGAGTCTCCTGGGATCCTGTCATTACTATAAACTCAACTCCTGCTAATCATTTTGCACAGGGACATGATGTTGCTGTTGCACCAAATGGTAACGTATTTGTATGCTGGACTGCAGGAAGTTCTACTTCTCCATTCACTGAAGATTTTGTAGGAATTGCAAAGTCAACTGACGGAGGTGTTACTTATACAGCTACTGAAAATGCTTATGACGTTAATGGAAGCAGATCTACATCTTTCAATGGCTGGGGAATCAGGACAAATGGTTTTCCGAGAATTGATATCGACAAAAGCGGCGGCGCAAGAAACGGCTGGATCTACATCGTAGATGGTCAGATCAATCTTGCTCCTGCTGGAAGTGACGCTGACGTTATTCTTCGCAGATCATCCGACAACGGCGCAACCTGGTCAAACGGTATCAGAGTAAATCAGGATGCCTTGAATAACGGAAAAGTTCAGTTCTTTCCTGTTGTTAATGTAGATGACGCAGGTGGTGTAAACGTTGTTTATTATGATAACAGAAATTTTCCTTCAGTTGGAGATTCCTGTTCAGTTTATATGTCAAGATCGATCGACGGCGGAAATACATGGACTGACTTAGAAGTTGCTGATCATCACTTTAAACCAAAAAATCTACCAGGTATCAATACAATGGGAGATTACATCGGAGTAACTTCAGGTAACGGAAAAGTCTGGCCGGTATGGATGGATGATAAAGCAGGTCCGGGAACACAGTTCAACATCTGGACTACTAACGTTCAGATATCTACTTTCCCGCTGAATTCATTTAACTTAACTCCCCCAACGGCAGGAACTACAATATCAACATTACCAAACAGTACAACTCAATACAATTTTGGATGGGATACTTCTGCATCTACTGCTTCATATAAGTGGATATTCGGAAGTCCAAGTGCAGCATCAAGACAGATCACTTTACCGCCAAGCGGAAATTCACTAACCATCTCCGGTGGACAATTAGATAATATTCTTATTGGACTTGGACTTAATCAGGGTGACTCACTGGTAGGATCATGGGATGTTTGGGCATTCAGAAATAATGCAACTAATGATTCCATGAAAGCAACAAACGGTCCGAGAACTATTACTCTGAAAAGAGCAAGACCTTCTCTGACTGCATTCAATTTAATTTCACCTCCAAACAATACAACTTTATTAACATTAGTCACAAATACAACTCCTGTAAATATCAACTGGACAAAATCCGGTCAGGCTGTAAATTACAGATGGCTTTATGCTTCACCTAATTTCAGCAATCAGGCAAATGTAAAATTAAGGATCGCTGCTAATAACAGTGGATTTGATTCTTCACTGACTTTAAGAAATTCACAGGTTGACTCTGCAATTGCCGGAATAGGTGTGAATG
>JBATSB010000004.1:0-5290 GCA_049293015.1 Ignavibacteria bacterium | reverse complement strand
TTCAGAATAATTCATAAGTATTTCCCCCTTAAAAAAGGGGGAGCGGAGGGGGTTGTTGCAAGCAATGGTTGATGAATTCGTCTGAGTCCTAAAAAGATTAAACGATGCTACCGTGCTCCACATCTCAAGTTGTTGGTGATAAAAAAGTTTGCAAAGTTATTATATTCAAAATTTATTTATTTATTCGCAAACTTTTTTAAACACCAACAACGGCTCTAATAGAATTTATAAACTTAAAAAAATATAAAATGAAGAACAAATTGTTTTATCTGAAAATTTATGCGGTAGTAATTTTATTTTTATTGCCGGGTATAAATTTAAAAACCGGATCAGTTGAATCTCAATTCATCCTGAAAGCTTCATCTGAAAATTCAATAAAGTATGATACTGCAGATCTTACTTATGAAAGAGTTTTCAAAGATGGTATCTGGTGGATTTATGTGTATGACGATTTAGTACTTGTAGAAATCTATCAGGAATAAATTTTATAAAATGAAATTTTAAATCCAACGAAAGGAGGACGCTATAATAAGACCGATGTATAGAAATTGAAAAGCAAGTAAACAATTAAGTATTTATTTATCAATTTAAATCATAAATTCAGAAAGGAAAAAAATCTATATGAAAAAATTCAAAGTAATAGCAGCAATAGTGTTTTTTGCAGTCGCAGGATTCTTTGCAACTCAGATAATTTCATCAGACGCAAATGCAGATCCTAATCCACTTCCGGGTTTTAATATCAGAGTAATGCAGGTAGGCGGGACTAATTATCAAAATGGTGCAGAGGTTGTATATATGCAAGGTTCAACTACAGTTCATACCGGGACTACTTTCGATAATGGTTGGTATTATACTACTTTACCAACCGGCACTTATGATGTATATGTCTATTATCCTGCAAGACCACTTGATGGACAATCGGGCAATTTGTTAAATTATTATCATAGTGGAGATGATTATAAAACTATTGTATTAGGTCCAAATTATTAATTAATTAAATTTAGGAACCGGATATTTAAATCCGGTTCCTTTTTATATTATGAAAAAATACATAACAACAGCAATGATAATATTTTTAATGAATAACGTATTTTCACAAACTCCAGTATATTATCCGGATTTCCCTCAAATTATAGACAGCTCAAGAAAACAATTTCAAAAAGCAGGTGGTCCGCTTATAACTGATCTAGACAATGACGGTCAGAAAGAAATTGTATTTTTTTGTGTTGATTATAACGGTGTATCAAATCCTCCGGGAATGTTGCATGTTATAAAAAGCGATGGCACTGAATATCAAAATTTTCCAAAAGGTTATAGTGAACTTATATTGGATAAAACTTCCGGGGATATTGATGGAGACGGTTTTCTTGATATAGCTTTAAGGTTGACAAACTCTGTTGACGTTATAGACAGATTTGGAAATCATCTCCCGGGATTTCCTGTTTCATATTCAGACGGAGATATAAATCCTTTTAAACCAATAAATTTATATGATCTTGATAATGACGGATCTTTGGAAATTATAGTTTGTAAAATCGGTGAGTCCATAGTTTTTAATTCAGATGGCAGTATCAGACAAGGATGGCCACAAACATATGCCGGATCATGCGAAACAAATGCAGCTATAGGAGATATTGATAATGACGGATTTGCAGAAATTATTATTCCAATTGTTACAAATCAATCAAATGTTCCATCTTTGAGAATATACAGACCCAATGGTAATAATTTTTCAAATAATTGGCCAGTCAGCTATGATTCTGCTTATTTTAATTCTGGATCTTCACCTTCTATTATTTTAAACAAGAATAATTCCGACTCTACATTTATATTTATAAATTCCAATACGACAGCTACCGCAGGATATTCAAGAAACCGGCTGACTAAATATAATATAATGGGTCAGATAGTAAACAGAGGCTATAATACTGTTTTAAATGCTCTCGGAACTATTATTATTGGAGATATGAATAATGACGGAAATCCTGATTTTACAAATGGTGCGCAAGGAAATCCATTTCTTTACTCATATTCAAATGAACTAATTAAAAATCCAGGCTGGCCAAATGAAGGTGTTGGACAATTTTATGCAACTCCTGTTATTGGTAAACTATCATTTTCCAATGGTTTAATAATAGCTGATAATAACTGGTCAGCTTATGACCCGATAGGTTTTGGAAATATTTTTGCATACAATAAGGATGGATCGCCGCTCCCCTGGTCACCGCTTCGACCAATTGGATTAGTTAATTCAATAGCATTAGCTGATTTAAATAATGACGGCTCAGTGGAAATAATTGCTACATCCAGTAAAACAGGTAGTGAAACATATCTTCATATCTGGACTGTATCTGGAATTCCATATTCACATGAGAATTTCCCCTGGCCTCAAAATGGTCATGACAGATATAAATCCAATCAATATAAATTCATCCCGCCCGACGAACCTGTCGGTATTCTCCCGACCAGTAATATCGTTCCCGATAAGTTCGAGCTGCATCAAAATTATCCAAACCCATTTAATCCTGTCACAAATATCAAATTCGACATAAATCGATCTTCTGATGTAAGGCTGAATATCTTTGACGCACTCGGTAGAAAGATCTCCGAGATTATAAATGAAAAGCTACAACCGGGAACATACAATGCAGTATTTGACGGAAGTGATTTTTCGAGTGGGGTTTATTTTTATAAGCTTGAGACGGATGGGTTTGTTGAGACGAGGCGGATGATATTGCTGAAGTAAATTTTGTTAGTTGCGAGTTACGAGTTACGATGGAATGTGTTTATTTATCAATTAAAAAATTAAATTCAGAAAGGAAAAAAATCTATATGAAAAAATTTAAAGTAATAGCAGCAATAGTGTTATTTGCAGTCGCAGGATTCTTTGCAACTCAGATAATTTCATCAGATGCAAATGCAGATACAAATCTACTTCCATATTTTAATGTCAGGGTAATGCAGACAGGCGGGACTACTGCACAAGTTAATGCAGAAGTAGTTTACATGGTTGGTAGTACAGTGATTACAACAGGAAGTACAGATACTGATGGATGGGTATATAGAAACTTACCGGTAGATACATATAGTATTTATGTTTATTATCCTGCAAGACCACTTGATGGACAATCGGGCAATTTGTTAAATTATTATCATAGCGGTGATGATTATAAAACTATTGTATTAGGTCCAAATTATTAATTAATTAAATTCAGGAACCGGATTTATATATCCGGTTCCATTTTATATTATGAAAAAATATATAACAGCAGTTCTTTTATTTTTTTTAATAAACGACGTATTTTCACAGACCCCGATATATTATCCGGATTTCCCTCAAATAATAGACAGCACAAGAAGACATTTTCGAAAAGCCGGTGGTCCGCTTATAACAGATCTTGACAATGACGGTCAAAAAGAAATTGTATTTTTTTGTGTAGATTATAACGGCGTTTCAAATCCTCCGGGGATGCTGCATATTGTAAAAAGCGATGGCACTGAATATCAAAATTTTCCAAAAGCATATAATGAACTCATATTAGATAAAGTATCCGGTGATATTGACGGGGACGGATACTTAGATTTGGCACTAAGATTGACAAACTCAGTTGACGCAATAGACAGATTTGGAATTCATCTCCCCGGATTTCCTGTTTCATATTCAGACGGAGATATCAATCCTTCCAAACCAATTAATTTATATGATCTTGATAATGACGGGTTATTGGAAATTATAGTTTGTAAAAATCGTGAATCTATTGTGTTTAATTCAGATGGCAGTATCAGACCAGGATGGCCTCAATCCTATATAGGGTATAGTATAACAAATGCAGCAATTGGCGATATTGATAATGACGGATTTGCGGAAATTATAATTGCTACAGTAAGATTAATTTCTACCGGTGGAACAGATTCATCAGCTTTAAGGATTTTCAAGGAAAACGGAGAAAATTTTTCTAATGAATGGCCCATATATTCAGATTCACTTTATGAAAATTGGGGAGCTTCCCCGACACTGATAATTAATAAAAATTTTCCGGATTCAACATATATTATAATGTCAACTAAAAGAACAAATGAAGGTGGTATCAGTAATAACCGGTTTACAAAATTTAATATCCATGGTCAGATTATTAACAGAGGATATGCAAATGCTCTTAATGGATTGGGTACTTTAGTAATTGGAGATACAGACAGAGACGGAAAACCCGAATTTTCAAATGGAGCACAGGGAAATCCTTATTTATTTTTGTATTCAAATAAGTTAATAAATAATTCTAACTGGCCAAATGAAGGAGTTGGTGAACATTGGGCTACACCTACAATTGGTAAACTTTCTTTTTCAAATGACCTGATAGTAGCTGATAATAACTGGGATGCATTTAACCCGATAGGATTTGGAAATATTTTTGCATACAATAATGACGGATCGCCTCTTCCCTGGTCACCGCTTCGACCAATTGGGTTGGTTAACTCAATTGCATTAGCTGATTTAAATAATGACGGTTCGGTTGAAATAATAGCTACATCCAGTAAAACAATAAGTGAAACATATCTGCATATCTGGACTATCCCTGGAATTCCATATTCACATGAAAATTTCCCCTGGCCTCAAAATGGACATGACAGATATAAATCCAATCAATATAAATTCATCCCGCCCGACGAACCTGTCGGCATTCTCCCGATCAATAATATCGTCCCCGACAAATTTGAACTTCATCAGAATTATCCAAACCCTTTTAATCCTGTCACAAATATCAAATTCGATATTAAGCAATCATCTGATGTAAGACTGAATATCTTTGACGCACTCGGCAGAAGAATTTCCGAACTGATAAATGAGAAACTTCAGTCCGGCACATACAATGCAGTATTTGACGGCAGTAATTTCTCGAGCGGTGTTTATTTTTATAAGTTGGAGTCGGATGAGTTTAGTGAGACGAGAAGGATGATTCTCTTAAAATAAATTGAGAATTAAAAATTAGGAATTAAGAATTTTTCTAACGGCAAAGTTTTGATAAATAAGAACAATTACAAATTACAAATGACGAATAAAAAACCTCTTTGTTCCCGCAGAGTCACGTGCTCTTCGGACTCTGCGGATGCGGAAAGAGCAATTACAAATGACGAATAAAAAACTTATAATTTTTATCAGCACAGTTCAGAATAATTCATAAGTATTTCCCCCTTAAAAAAGGGGGAGCGGAGGGGGTTGTTGCAAGCAATGGTTGATGAATTCGTCTGAGTCCTAAAAAGATTAAACGATGCTACCGTGCTCCACATCTCA
>JBATSB010000003.1:0-4130 GCA_049293015.1 Ignavibacteria bacterium | reverse complement strand
GGTATAATACTCTGAATAGTACTTTCGGCAGCGGAGCGATCTCACTTTTCAGATCAAATTCTATTATCTCAAACTGTAAAATATTCAGAAACAGACGTGCTGCTATTACTTCAGGAGCAAACATTGCTTCCTCCCCTCAGATATTAAATAATTTTATTTATGAAAATAATACTGATAACGCAAACGTCCCTCAGATTAATTTTGGAGCTACAGCTCCAGAACAAATGGTAATCAGAGGAAATAAAATCACAGGACTTTTTACAAACTGCGGAGGAATAGCTTTTTCACCAATAGGTTCAATTCCCAATCTTGTAATTGAAAATAATATAATTACAAAAAACCGTTACGGAATTGCAATACTAAACGGACCTTCAAATGTTTACATAAAGAATAATATTATTGACAGCAATAACATTCAGGGAAATCCGGCTCTTGGTGGCAGCGGGATAAATTTTAACGGAACTTCTACACAGGTTACAATTGTCTCTGAAAATAAAATTAGAGGAAATCTCTGGGGAATTACAATTCAAAATACTGCAAAGCCGAATATGGGAGATCTGACAAGTCCTGATACGGCTGATATTGGAATGAATGAAATATACTGGAACGGAAATTCAGGAAAGACATTTGATCTTTTTAATAATACACCTGACACAATAAAGGCTGAAAATAATTACTGGGGAACAGATAATATTGATACAGTAGAAGCACACATCTTTCATAATCCTGACAGCACAGTTTTAGGGTATGTTGATTTTATGCCGATAAGAATTATTACAGAAATAAATCAAAGTAGCATAAATATTCATCAAATAAGTTTTGAGTTATTTGATGCATATCCAAATCCGTTCAATCCATCTACAGTCATCAGATTCAGCATTCCTGAAAATAAGAACGGAACAAAATTTTATAATTTAACAATCTTTGACATTACCGGAAGACAAATTTCGGAATTAATAAATGGAGAGATCCGACCCGGTAATTACTCTGTTACTTTTAATGCTGCAGATCTGCCGGCGGGAGTGTATCTGTATCGTCTGAGCAGCAGTAGTTTTAGTATATCGAAGAAATTGGTGTTGATTAAATAAATCGTAATAGCTGAATTTAAAAGTGGGGTTTCTTTGTTTAATATAATATTCTAAATTGACTTTCCGACCTGTTGTCATTACAGCGTACTCCCATTTTTGTCATTACAGCGTGCTCCCATTTTTGTCATTACAGCGTGCTCTTGGCTGGAATCCAATATCACGGAAGCTAAATTGATATTCCAAATCATACCAATCAATTTAATTGATAATCATTCTCAAGCATTTCATCTGCACCGCCAATCTTGTAAAAAAGATCTTTCCGTTTAGGACGGGAAGATTAATTTTGGCATGGCTAAAACTAATTTATTTTATTCCTTCTATTCTATCCTTAAATACATTTATGAGTTTATGTGTTTTGTTCAATTCAAGAACATCAATCCAAACTGAATTCATTTTCGCAAAAAACTCTTTCATATTAAAATTTCCAAATCTTATATGAATAACTTTAGGAGGCGGATCCTTTAAAAGAATCTTGTTTGAAAAATCACTGTCTTTGGTTACAATTGTTAAGTTGTTTTCTTTTGCGTAGCTCCAGATTTTCTCATCAGTCCACTCATCGTTAATTTCTTTCTGATGAATATAGTCAGGTGAATTCCAAATGGAAAAATAGAAAGGTAGGTTTACATCAATTAAAAATTTTGGCATCTAAGCAACGGTTTTTATTATATACCCTCGGTTTAAAATTTCTGATGCAAATTTCAGGCAGGCATTTATATCTTCAATTTCCAATGAAGGATACTGACGTAAGATTTCTTCATTTGTCTCGCCTGCACTTAGAAATTCCAATATAGTCTGTACTGTAATCCTCTTTCCGCGAATTGCCGGTTTGCCATTAAATAGTTTATCGTCAATTGTTATTCTGTCAGTAATGTATTCCATATTAGTATTAATTAAAATTTTTAATTTCCGCTGTTACTCTTAAAAGTAAATTAACTAAATAATGTCTTTGTATAAATTGTAAAAAATAATTCTTTTAACAAGTACAAATATGTGAAAATAAAAAAAAGTAATTCCTGCGTGCTCTAAATTTGTCATTCCAGCATGCTCCTCAAAATGTCATTCCAGCATGCTCCTCAAAATGTCATTCCAGCGTGTTCCCCATTTGTCATTCCAGCGTGTTCCCATTTTTGTCTTTCCAGCGTGCTCCCATTTTTGTCATTCCAGCGTGCTCCTAGCTGGAATCCAATCATCACGGAAGCTAATTTGATATTCCAAGTCATACCAATCAATTTAATTTTTCGCTGTTGTTGGAGTTCCAAAAAGTTTGCGAATTTAAATGTTCATTATGAATATGATACCACTGCAAACTTTTTTGGCCACCAACAACCTGAACTCAATAGAATGTTAGATGGAAATAGGATCTCTCCAGAAAACCAGACTCATCAATACCTTCATTGTAAAATCCTGTGGATACTTCATAATTAAATTCATGTTATAGATTTAGATTATATTAATTTAGCAGTTAAATATTCTCTGTTCATCTTTGCGATCTTTTCAACGGAAATATTTTTCGGACACTGAGCTTCACATGCATAAGTATTAGAGCAATCTCCGAATCCTTCTTCATCCATTTTAGCTACCATATTCTGTACACGGTTTTGTGCTTCTATTTTTCCCTGCGGTAAGATAGCAAAATGCGAAATTTTAGACGCGACAAATAACATTGCCGAAGAATTTTTACATGCAGCCACACAAGCGCCGCAGCCTATACAAATGGATGCGCTGAAAGCTTCAGCTGCATCTTCTTTGGAGATTAGGATATCATTTCCATCCTGCGCGCCTCCGGTATTTATTGAAACAAAACCTCCGGCAGCAATGACATTATCAAATGATGAACGGTCGACAATTAAGTCTTTAATAACAGGAAAAGCTCGTGCTCTCCATGGCTCGACTACAATCGTTTCACCATCTTTGAAAGACCGAACGTGTAACTGGCAGGTAGTCACTCCCGGAACAGGTCCATGCGCTCTGCCGTTAATCCACATACTGCACGCACCACAAATTCCTTCTCGGCAATCACTGTCAAATGCGATTGGCTCTTCACCTTTGTTTATAAGATCCTCATTTAGATAATCAAACATTTCGAGAAAAGACATATCCGGAGATATATCTTTCACAGGATAAGCCACTAACTTACCTTCCGAATTTTTATTTTTCTGACGCCATACTTTAAGAGTAAAATTCATCTTTATAATAAATTATAATAAATTATAGATTTTAAATTCTGTTTTTTATTAAATATTTGCAGATTCCTGATCATAATCCTTATTGAATATGATCTTAAATTCTAGGCTCTGATTTTTTTAATTATTTATAACTTCTTTTTGAAATATGTATCTCATTAAATTCCAGGTTTTCTTTATGAAGATCCCAGGAATCATTTGCCTTTTTTTCCCAGGCAGCAACATAAACAAAATTTTCATCATCGCGTTTTGCTTCCCCTTCTTCTGTTTGAAACTCTTCACGAAAATGTCCGCCGCAACTTTCATTCCGGTGCAATGCATCTACACACATTAATTCACCAAGCTCTAAAAAATCTGCAACCCTTCCGGCTTTTTCCAGTTCTGTATTCAATTCATTTGCTTCTCCGGGAATTCGCACATCTGTCCAGAAATTTTCACGCAAAGTTTTTATCTCTTCTATAGCTTCTTTCAAACCTGCTTCATTTCTGCTCATTCCGCATTTATTCCAGAGGATCAGACCAAGCGTTTTATGAAAATGATCAACTGACTTTGTTCCTTTGATGCTCATGAGTTTATTGATTTGCTCTTCTACTTTTTTCTCAGCTTCTACAAACGCATTATCATCAGTAGATATTGGTTTTGTACGAATTTCATCTGAAAGATAAACTCCAATTGTATATGGTATCACAAAATATCCGTCTGCAAGTCCCTGCATCAATGCGGACGCGCCAAGCCGGTTAGCACCGTGATCAGAAAAATTAGCTTCTCCAAGCGCATATAATCCCGGAACGTTAGTCATAAGATTATAATCAACCCACAAACCTCCCATAGTATAATGCACAGCAGGATATATCCGCAT
>JBATSB010000002.1:0-2885 GCA_049293015.1 Ignavibacteria bacterium | reverse complement strand
ATTTGTTTCATAAGGGTTCCTTTCGGTTAAGAAGTTCATATGCTACGAAAGATTTCGTATTACTACGAAAATAATTCGTACTAACTCAAATTGAAAGTGAGCCCTTTTGTTAATTTACCGACGGCTCTGTAATTTTTGAACAGGTCAGTATCCAAATTATTTATAATGTTTGTATTATTTCAATTTATTTACTGTACATTAAAAATTTCTGTATGCAAAGCGAATCTTTTCTGAATAATCTCTTTTTCATAAAGATCCATTCCGTCAGAATATTTACTCAAATTACTTTTTGCTTTCGAAAGCCTTTTTAGAAATTCCGGCTCTGGATCAATGCCTGTAATACTGTGTGCAAGCTCCATTGCGCGTTTTGCATATTCAAGAATCTGAAGAGTTTCAATACCGGATATATCTGTAAAGAACCATCCGCAGCTTGTGTACATCAGCATTGCAAATTTCTGCATCTCTAAAAGTTCAAGACTTTTCGAAACTTCAGTATCCGACAAAACTTTCTTTGCATTATTAAAATAAAATTTTTCTAACTTTGCTTTCGACGGGTCAAGTAAAATTTCTATGTATTCATTTCGGGCAGTCCATACATCTTTAAAAATATCGCTGCCGGCTTTTTCATATAGATCAGACATCTCATCTCTGAGCCAGTCCAGACTTTCCCTCAAAACCTTCCTCCATTCCTGTGATGGAAAATCATCCGTCCTGCCGCAGCCGCAGTTTTCTTTCCATCTGCCGACTCCGTGAAGACAGCTCCATGAAGTCCCTTCTCCGTGATAACCTTTTTTAATTTTTACTTCATTTTCAGGTTCATGATCTGCAAGATATTTTCCATAGTTTGTCATCTCAAATTCCGAATCAGGGATAAGGTCTGAAAATAAATACGATAAACTTCTTTCGGCATAATGCTTGTGATGACCGAATGTCTCTCCATCCACTCCGACGCTGATCAGTTTATCTCCGTCATTGTGATCTACAGGAACCTGTCTGAGTCTGTTCAGAAGTTTTTCTGAACTGAATATGTGATCATCGAATGCAATGTTTTTGGAAAGCGGACCGTCATAAAAAAATATATTTATAAATTTCTTTTTGCTTTTACCCGGATAATAAACATATGGATTCCGTGGATCGATATTTCCTGATGAAACGTCTTCCCATTTTTTATTATTAATGCTTCTTACTTTTTCAGCCTGTGACGGATCGAGTATTACAAATTTAATTCCCTCATCACAAAGCACTTCGAGAGTCTCTTCATTACATGCAGTCTCTGCAAGCCACATTCCTTCGGGTTCTCTTCCGAAATTATATCTGAAATCCGCTACACCCCATTTTATCTGAGTGATCTTATCCCGCTTGTTTGCAAGCGGCATGATCAGATGACTGTACACCATTGCAATTGCATTTCCATGACCGTCATATTTATCAGCGCTGATCCTGTCTGCTTCAATTATTTTCTTATATGTCCTTGGATGTTTATGTCTGATCCATGCAAGGAGTGTCGGTCCGAAATTAAAACTAAAATATTCAAAATTATTTACACGCTTTACGACATTGTCATGAGAATCCACTATGATGGCTTCGGTATTCGGCTTATAGCATTCCTGATAGATCCTTTCATTCCAGTCATGAAACGGCGCTGCAGAAGGCTGCGGCTCGATTTCGTTTGTCCATGCATTCTCTCTTGGCGGCTGATAAAAATGTCCGTGAATACAAATGTATATATTTTTTTTCAATCTGAATTTTTTATTTTCAGCTAAACTAAAAATAGTAATTAAGAAATGTTAGTAAAAAATTATTATCAATTGGTATTTAATGATTATTTGAGATATTATAGAACTTTAGGGATATATAATATATAATGAATCCTGACCGGCTAAGTTTCCGTTAATGACAATCCTAACTCAAGTTTAGACTAAAAATTGTTTTCTAAAAAAGTTATCTTTCACAACCTAAAATAAAATTAACTGACATTAAATAAATTGAATAAATTAAGTAAAGTACATAAGTACTCCATAGAAAAATTTTTTTCTATAAGGACAATTGGCGGTTTTACAGTTTCAGAAGATGATAAGAGTATTTTTTATATCACAAATACTTCCGGCAGCCCGCAGATATGGTCGGTGCCTCTCGAAGGCGGATGGGCGGATCAGATCACTACATGGACATACGCTGTAAAAGGCGTTTATCAGAATCCAAAGTCTCATGAACTAATCTTCACAAGCGACATTAAAGGAAATGAGAATCTGCAGCTTTATAAAATGGAGGAGGAAAATTATGACGTGTCTCACCTAACCAAGGATTTTGCAGACGGGCAGTGCTTTTTTCATTCATTCAATAAAAAGGGAACTAAATTTCTTTTCTCAACAAATAAGAGACTGAAATATAATTTTGATGTCTATATTCAGAATTATAATTCAGGTGAAAATTTTCTCATAAAATCTTTTGACGATCCTTACCCTGCGCATGCTGAAAGCTGGAGCAGTAATGAAAGATATATTACTTATGTAAAATTTTATGGAAATATCAACACCGACATCCTTCTTCATGATACAAAGAATGACACTATCATAAATATTTCAGAGCACGATATTGAAGAAAAGATATTCAATGCGGGTACGGAGTTTGATAAAAAGAACAACGGGTTTTATTATATCTCTGATGAAGGAAGGGAATTCAAAGGTATAAAATATTATGACATTAAAAAGAAAAAAAGCAAGTGGGTCATCAAAGAAAATTATGATATTACCGGATATAAATTTTCGAGTGATCAGAATCTACTTGCATGGAATGTCAACATTAACGGGAACAATACTCCAAAGCTAAAAAACATGAAGACCGGTAAAGTTCATAAATTAAAACTGCCGAAAGGAAATTACGGT
>JBATSB010000001.1:0-21870 GCA_049293015.1 Ignavibacteria bacterium | reverse complement strand
CCTGCCCTCCCCAAAAGGGAGGGTTCTTGTCGGTTTTAAATTTGGAAGGACATTATTTCAAACAGGTCCAGTTCTTATTATATATAAATGTATTTTGCTCCAGCGACTGATAAATCCCTCACCGCTTGCGGGGAGGGTTTGGGTGGGGTTGTTTTTTGTTTTCAATTTAAAAATTCAAGTTTATTAGTCACAGATTAATAATCTGTGCTACGAAAAAGCCCTCACCACTTGCGAGGAGGGTTCTTGGAGTTTTTAAAGTTGAAAGATATTTTTTTAAAGCAGGTTCGATTCTCTTTAATTTATGAATGTAATTTGATCCTGCGACTAATAAAGCCCTCACCGCTTGCGTGGAGGGTTTGGGTGGGGTTGTTTTTTGTATTCAATTTAAAATTTCAAGTTTATTATTCACAGATTAATAATCTGTGCTACGATAAAACCCTCACCGCTTGCGGGAGGGTTTGGGTGGGATTGGTGAATTCAAAAAAGAGCAAAGAAAAATCATTGCAATAAATTCCAATATTATTAAAATTACTTTTGTATTTCTAAATTAATTTTTCTTTAGTTGAATACATCCCTATATAAGGAACATACAGATGAGGAACTGATACTTCTGCTTCAGAAGAATGATGATATTAAAGCTTTTGATGAACTTGTATTCAGATATAAAGACAGGATCATGAATATTATGTTTAACTTCATTAATGACCGTAACGAAGCTGAAGATCTTACACAGGATGCATTTCTTAAGCTTTACAAATACAAAGATCAGTATAAAAAATTTTCAAAATTCTCTACATGGTTTTTTGCTATTGCTATGAACACTGCACGTAATAGTTACAAAAAGAGTAAAGATTATTTTCCGGTATCCATTTATGATGTCGATGAAGAAGATCTTCAGACTCCCGATATGATCTTAGATCTTGATGAATATGAATTCGAAGATATTAATAATGTCAGACTGGATTGTCTGAAAAGATCATTTGACCTTCTGGATCCAATGCATAAAGAAGTGATTATATTGAGATTTACTGAAGAGAAGGAGTATGAAGAAATTGCAATCATACTTAACATTCCTGCAGGCACTGTAAAATCCCGTGTAAACCGCGGAAGGGAACGACTGAAGAAAAATTTTGTAAAACTATATAGAGAGTAATCTTAATGATCATATACTTTAATATATTTTGAGTAAAAAAAATAAATATGATATCCTGAATGAAGTAAAGAAATTTCCTAAGGTCAAAACTTCGGATCATTTTCTTAATGATCTTCATTTAAAACTTGATAAAGTTATCGAAGAGGAAAAACTCTCCCAAATTCCTTCAAAAGAAAATACTCCCGGATACATTGATAGGATCAGAGATTATTTTAAGGGCAATGATTTTTTATCAGGTATATTCGGGAAGAAATATTTTATTCCGGCATTTGCTACTGTTATACTTCTAATATTTTTAATTTATTTTTATTATCAGAATAATAAAGAGCAGTTGGCTGACTTAAAAGATTTGAACGAAAAAATTATACCCGATCTAACTAATATCCCCGAAATTAAAAATCCTTTCATTGCAGATAATAGAGATTCATCATTATCACTTCCTCCTATAAATCCTGCTGAAGAATTAAATAAAATCATTATAAAAGGCAAAGATGTTACCAAGATTACCGGTGAAAAGCTTTCCTTACTTATCAAAGAAAAAGAAAGGGAGTTAAAGTTGTTTGATCCAAAAAAATCTATTGCCGATTTTGGTAAATTCTATTACATCCCCTCAACTAATGACTTCAAATCAATTGATCTGAGATCTCAGACTTTTAGTAAAGAAAGATTAGAAGGATTAAAGAGTAAGATTGACAGTGCTATGGGTAAATAAATGAAAACACATTGTGGCTGATAATGCCTTTTTTTGCTCGCTCCCCAAAAAATTACCGGCTTGTCTGAACCACTGATTACGCTGATTCAAATGATTAACATGATTTCTGTATAGTGGAATTTGAAAGATGTCAAATCAGTGAAATCAGGATATTCCAAAATGAGATTTATAACTATTAAACCACGCAGGGGTGGCATTATTATAGAAATGCGTTTTTCAAAATATTCAAACCCCGTAGGGGTGACATTATTATAGAAATGCGATTTACAATATTTTCAAACCCCGTAGGGGTGGCATTATTATTCACAATGATCCGCAGAATTCGATTACAATAAATTATTTAAATGATATCACCCCTTCGGGGTTAGTGCGTTTGCTATTTTAGTTCTATAATAGTATCACCCCTTCGGGGTTAACAAGATTTAATTTTATATATTAATAATGATAATAATAAATCCGAATCAGTATAATCAGCGGTTTAGACAATCCAAAATTAGATTTGTGCTTGTCTGAACCGGGATTTTATTAAGATTAAAAGATTCCCAGGATTAATGATAGATATATCTTTAAATTTAATAATTACAAAATCATGTCATCATGTGAATCCTGTAAATCATGGTTCAAACAATCCAATATCAATTTTTTTACTCCAAAACACAAAATAAAAACTATTTTCACCTCAAAATTTTACCCCTGTTTTTCAAAACCCTTTACCAGCCTGACTAAAATCGATGCCAATTTCATTTTTTCACAAACTGCCTTTTTTACCATTTGACTCGTTTGCTTATTATTACTAATTTGTGAATGGTAAAACAAGAGGTCATTAAAGGAAGAAATAATTCAAACTCTGCTGCTGTTTTTTTTAATATGAAACAGCAGCGGAGAATTGAAAATTAAATCAGTGGATATTATCTGGCTAAATAAGTAGCTCAATTAAATTCACAGAAATTTTAAACTTTTAAAATAAATATAGTATTTGATTAAATACTTTTATAAAAATAAATCATGAATAAACTCTTTACAACATTTCTAATAATCATCACATCACTCTCAATAAACATAAATGCCCAGTCCATCTGGCAATGGCAGCAGCCTCAACCGACGGGGAATTTGATGTGGTCAACAGATTTTGTTGATGAAAATACCGGATATGCTGCCGGTGATATCGGAACTATCATCAAAACAACTAACGGTGGACTTAACTGGAGTGTAAAAAATATTAATCCTAATATTCATTTATTGGGAATGCATTTTATAAATGCTTTTACTGGATTTGTAGTTGGAGATGATAACGGAAAAATGTATAAGACTTTAGATGGAGGTGAAAACTGGAATTTGGTATTAACAGCAAATTCTACTTTATGGGATATTGATTTTGCAACGAATACTCTCGGATTTGCAGTTGGTTTAAACGGAAAAATATTTAAGACCACAAATGGTGGTGATCTCTGGAATCAGATCAGTTCTCAGACTTTAAATCCTTTATTCTGTATTGATATGTATGATTCTTTAAATGGAATAGTCGGAGGTGGAAATTATTTAAGTAAGACTTCTAACGGAGGAGTAAACTGGGTTGTACAGAATATAACTTACCAGAATATTTTTTCACAGATAGTAAGTGTAAATTTTGTAGATAATGATGTATTATATGCATTAACAGGAGCTGATTTTAGATTTTATAAAACAACTAATGGTGGTCAAAACTGGACTGAAAATATAATTATTCCATCTATAGCTGGAATAGACCGGAAGATATCTTTTCTCAATGCTGACACCGGAATAATGACTACAAATGAAGGTCTAATTAGAAAAACCACAGACGGTGGAATTTCCTGGAATGTAAACAATTCATATTTACCAAGGTATCGTGAAATAGGTATATTATCTGATTGTATTTTTTTAAATGCAAATATAGCATACATAACCGGATCAGGAGGTAAGGTAATAAAATCCACAAATGGAGGAGATAATTGGTTCACAACAACAGGTGGCAGTGAAAATTATAATTCCAACTTTTTTGTGAATTCCAACATTGGATTTACAGTCGGTAATTATGGAAAGATCTTGAAGACAACAAATGCCGGTTTGAACTGGTTAGAAAAGCAAAGTAATACAGTTCAGAGATTGCATGAAGTTGATTTTCCAAGTGTTAATATCGGTTACACATGTGGAGATACTGGTACTGTACTTAAATCCTCTGATGGAGGTGAGAGTTGGAGTAATATTAGCCCGGGAGGAATGAATAACTTTTTTGGATTAGATTTTATTGATGAGCAGACAGGATATCTAAGTGGGGGTAACAGTGCAAGAATACTTAAAACAACAAACGGAGGTGTTAACTGGGTGGATCAGGTTACCGGTGTAGGAGCAGCTGCAGTTTTGGGACCATTAATGTTTGTGAATGTAGATGTAGGCTTTATAGTTGGAGATTTTAATTTGAGAACTACTAATGGAGGAATAAACTGGGTTATAAATACACAGGGGGGAGGTATAGATGTTTTTTTCTCTAGCAGTTTGACAGGTTATCAAACAGTAGGATCTGGTATAATAGCAAAATCAACTAACGGAGGAATAAATTATTTTGTGCAATCGGGTAATGTTCCAACTAATTTAAATTCAATAATATTTCTCAATGATAATAATGGATATGCAGTTGGAGATGAAGGTGCAATAACAAAAACAACTAATGGTGGATTACTATGGACAGCACAACAAAAAATAACTGAGAATGATCTAAAGTCCGTGTTTTTTACTGATGCGGATAACGGATATATAGCCGGTAAGTTTGGTACTATTTTAAAGACGACAAATGGAGGACTGGTATATATTTCTAATAATTTATCGACTTCAATTCCTGAAGAACATAATCTATTTCAAAATTATCCAAATCCATTTAATTCATCAACGGTCATTAAATATAGAATAAAAGAAAACGGGTTTGTTGAATTAAAACTTTTTGATATAGCAGGTAAAGAGATCATCAAGTTAGTAAATGAAAATCAAACACAGGGAGAATACAGTGTTTTATTTTCGCCGAATGGAAATGAAATTCATTTAAATTCAGGAATATATTTCTATTCTCTTTTTTTAAATAATAAAATTATAAAAACAAATAAATTAATCTTAATTAAATAATAAAAAATATGAAAACGAAATTAATTTTTACAGTAGTTTTAACACTTTCATTTAGCTCAAATGTAATTTCACAGTTAACATCAGATTATCCATTTAAAACCTTTTTGGACTCAGCAAATAGATTACATGTTACCGGTTTTGCAATAAATCCAGCAACAAATAAAAACAACATATTCATTCAAAAATTTAATTCTAATCTGTTTGGTCCTATAATTAAATTTTATGATAATCAATTCGGCAATGACAGAGGTATGGATATAGTTGTTGATTATCAAGGCTATTCCTATGTTTCCGGGTATATATTTAACCAACAAACTCTAAGTAATGATATTATTGTTCTAAAACTAGATCCTCAATTAAATATTGTGTGGAATAAAATATATTTAAATCCAGGAGATGACAAAGCATATGGAATAGATATTTTAAAGTCAGATATAGGGATAATAAATGAAATTTTTGTTACAGGTTATTCCTCAAATGGAAATGGACAAAAACAAATTTTTGCTAGTAAATTAGATCAAATTGGCGGCCTCTCCTGGCAAACCGACACCTCCTTCTCAGGTAAATGGGATATAGCTACTGATATCTTTGCTGATTATAATAATGTATATGTGTGTGGATATTCTTTTCAGGGACATCAGAATGGTGACGATGCAATTTATGTAACTTTGGATAAAGCAAATGGAAGTATTGGTGCAGGAGATGTGATAATTCATAATATCCCCGGCAGCAATGACAGACCAACAGCTCTTACAGTTGTGAACAGATCTCAAAGTCCACTCTCAAAGTCCAGAAGTGTTGTTACTTCTATTTCAGATAATATTGGTTCTTGGAATAATACTCCTAATGTATTCAGAACTACTTTTTATAATTTGGATTCCAACAATAAAGTTAGAATTAAATGGAGTAAAGAATTTAGAAACAAAGGAGTTGGAGGAACAAATATTGCAACTTCAATTGCTAAAGATGACTTTGAAAATATCTTTGTTACGGGATATTCAACAAGCAGTATTTCTGAAAATGAATTAGACTTTGTTACAATAAAATATAAATTTGAAGACGGTTCTTATGGCTGGCCAGGCAGAAGAGCTGAGTTTTATAATTTTAGAAATGATTCAATTCCTTCCTCCTCCTATAATGACAGAGCATCAACCATCAAAGTATCGGGTGATACTATTGTATATGTAGCGGGAATGAGTGATGCGTCACCATCAGGATTTTCTATCATACAATATAAAAATGATAACTCAGGAAATCCTCCGACAAAAAGATGGACAAAAGTTTATAATCCGATTTTTGAAACTCCATATACAACTGCCGAATCACCAGCACAAAGATGGGCTACAATTGAAGTTGATTCAGAAGGGCAGCCAATTCTTATAGCTATGGAGTGGAATGGAGATCATGCCGACTGGAAGGCAATTAAATATGATGTTGATGGAAATGTAATTGCAACAACAGGTGAAGAAGATAATTCTGATCAGGCTTCAGGAAATAATTCAGGATCAATTTTAAATAGATCAAATTCTGATAATGATATTTCCAAAACCCAATTACTTCAAAACAAACCAAACCCATTCAATCCATCAACAGAAATATTTTACAGCGTTTCGCAAAACGGCTTTGTAAATATTAAAGTCTATAACCTTCTCGGGCAGGAAGTCGCTGCACTTGTAAATGAAATGAAGCAGCCCGGAAATTATCAGATCAGATTTGACGGGTCAGGACTTTCGAGCGGGATGTATTTTTATAAGATGTTTGTGAATGAAAATCTGATAGACGGTAAGAGGATGCTATTGCTGAAATAAAATTTTGATCCATATATTCGTCTCTCCTCGAATCACCGGTTGCATTTTGCAGCCGGTGATTTTTTTGTCTGAACATCAAATCCCGTCATTCTGAATCTCCAATAATGTGTTATATTAATTTGTTCCAAATTTTGTCATCCCAGAATGCTCCTATCTGGGATCCAATCAGAACTTAACTTAATTGTCTGAACTACTGATGACGCTGATTTACCTGATATTCCAAATCTCGTCATCCCCGAAGTTTTTGTCGGGGATCTCAACGAAACTTATCTGAATTGTCTGAATCGGGATTTTTTAAGATCAAAAATTTTCCAGGATTAATAACAAACACACTTTTTTATTTTAAATAAAACAAATTCCTTTAATCCTGTAAATCATGGTTCAGACAATTTTGAACCGCTGATTCCGCTGATTTGCCTGATTAACATGATTTCTGTGCAGAAAAATTAAAGTGTTAACGAATCAGCGATATCATTTTAATCAGCGTCATCAGTGGTTCAGACAAGCGAAATGTAGTTTGTTTGAACCGCTGATTAACTTGATTAACATGATTTCTGAACTGATGAATTTGAATGGGTTGATTATTACTAAAACAGATTTTTTTAAATTCAGCATCCGCAGAGTCCGAAGATCACGTGACTCTGCGGGAACACAAATTTGAATGGGGTGATTATTACTAAAACAGATTTTTTTAAATTCAGCATCCGCAGAGTCCGAAGAGCACGTGACTCTGCAGGAACACATCAAAGTAAAATCAAATGACTTTACGAAATTAAAATCAAAACCTACATCCTCTCTGGTGCAGATATTCCAATTATATCAAAACCGTTTTTTAATACCTGTTTAGCTGCAAGACATATTCTAATTCTCGAAAGGGAAAGTTCTTTATTCTCAGGATCAATGACTCTGTTATTATGATAGAATCTGTGATAATTTTCTGCGACGGAATTTAGATAGGTAATTATTTTATGAGGCTCGAAAGTTTTTGCTGCGCTTAATACTTCATCGGGAAATTCTGTCAATATTTTGATCAGCTTCATTTCTTCAGATGAATTTATCAAATCGAGATTAAGACTATTAACAAGATCTTTCATATAGTCAGGAAAAACTTCATCAGCATTTCTTAAAATTCCGCAGATCCTTGCATGTGCATACTGCAGATAATAAACAGGATTTTTTTCTGAATGATCTTTGGCAAGTGAAAGATCGAAATCAAGATGAGTATTTGCACCTCTCATTACATAAAAGAACTGCATTGCATCTGCACCAATGTCATTGATTAGTTCATCAAGGTAATAAACATTATCACTTCGCTTGCTCATCTTCACAGATTCATTTCCCATTTTAAAAGTTACCATCTGATGAATGATGACTTTTATTTTATCAGAATCATAACCAAGGGATTTCACGCCATACATAACTTCTTTATAAGTATCGCCGTGATCCGACCCGAAAATATCAATGATAAGATCGTAACCTCTTTTTATTTTATCAATATGATAAGCAATGTCAGGAAGTCTATAAGTAGGCTCACCTGTAGTTTTTACAATTACTTTATCTTTCTGAATGCCTTCATTTTCATCCATCTTCAGCCATGTCGCGCCGTCGAGTTCATAAGAAAGATCTTTCTCTTTAAATGCTTCGAGAGTTTTTTCTATTTCCTTTTTTTCATAAAGTGAAGTCTCATTAAAAAATATATCATGATGAATATCAAGATTCTCAAGTGTTTTCTTTATAATAGCAAATGTAAATACCTCACCCTCTTTTTTAAAATAATTCAGGTCATCACTGTCTTTTAAAGATTCGCCTTTCTCGGAATAAATTTTTTCTGCAATTTCTTTTACATAATCACCAACATATCCGTCTTCAGGAAATAGATATTCATCATCAAAGATCTGCATATACCTAGCTCTGACTGACTTTGCAAGAATGTTCATCTGATTACCCGCGTCATTATAATAATATTCACGTGTGACTTTATATCCTGTCCATTCAAGTAAATTAGCAACAGCTTTTCCAAGACAAAGCTGTCTTCCGTGACCGGTATGAAGCGGACCCGTAGGATTTGCACTTACCCATTCGAGATTTGCTGACTGACCTTTATGAATAACAGATTTCCCATAATCATTTCCTTCTCTAAGAATACTCTTTAATTCATTTTTATAAATATCATCTGACAGAAAAAAATTAATAAATCCTGCACCGGCGATTTCTGTTTTGGTGATTAATTTATTATCGATATTGATCTTAGAAATGATTTCTTCAGCGATCTTACGCGGGGGAGTTTTTAATTCTTTTGAAAGTGTCATTGCGACATTGGACGAAGCATCACCAAACTTTTCATCTTTCGGAATATCTAATATTATTTCCCTCTCTGGAAAACCGCACTCTTTAATTGCAGTCTGTAAAATTTCTGATACCTGATCTTTGATCTTAGACATATTAAATTATTTTATCCATTTCATTTCTTTATACCAGTCAATTGTTTTTTTAAAACTTTCCTCGAGTGTATATTTAGGATTAAATCCTAATTCTGTTTTTGCTTTTTCATTTGTGCATACCCATCGGATCTGAGTAATATCTTTACATTTCTCAACATTTAACGTAACGGCTTTTTTTGAAAAGTAGGAATAGAGCTCTGACAAATATCCAACTGTATATAAGACTGAATGAGGTAGTTTTAATTTGAATGCTTTTTTCCCGAGTAGCTTTGATGTAACATTTCCAATATCTACCCAGTTATAAGCTTTATCAAAACAGAGGAAATATTTTTCACCATTCGATTCAGGATTTTCAGCCGCAAGTATAATCCCGTCAGCAAGATCTTCTACATATACAAGACTTAGGTATTTTTCTTTGAATCCTATCACGCTGTTCAGTCCTTTTTGAAAAGTCTGAAAATAAATAAATATCTCAGTATCTCTCGGACCGAATACAGCAGGCGGAGCTATGATTGTTACATTTAGTTTATCCTTATAATCTAAAGTTACTTCTTCACCTTTGAGTTTAGATTTTCCATAAGTTGTAATAGGGGACGGAGGAGAATTTTCATCAACAGAATCTTGTTCAACAGCAGGTCCTGTAGCCGCCAAAGAAGATACCAGTACAAATTTTTTAAGATTCGGATTTACTTTGTAAGTGATCTCGAGCAGATTTTTAGTTGCTTCATAATTACTTTTATAAAAACCTTCTGCAGTTCTGGATTTTACTACGCCTGCAACATGAAAGACATAGTCCATATCCTTAATGACATTTTCTAATGATTCATTGGAAAAAAGATCACCGTCTATGTAAGTTATATTTTTACCTTCGAGCCATTTGGTAGATGAAGTGCTTCGTTTGAGGCAGTAAACATCGTAGTTTTTTTCGAGCAGTTTATCGGCTAAATGACTTCCGACAAAACCTGTAGCTCCTGTTATAAATGCTTTCAAGCTTTCAATTTTTCAGTAATGATTAAAGTTTATCAATAGAAGTTATAAATTATAATTCGTATTTTCTATGTTCAAAAATTCGTATTTAATAAATATCAAAAATAAAAAATTATAAATGGATCTTTTTGATAAATGTAACAAATTCACAAGGGCAGATGAAGTCAAAGCTGCAGGGTTTTATCCTTATTTCAGAGCTATTGAAGCAAATGAAGGACCGGTTGTAAAAATTGAAGGACGAGACATAATTATGGCAGGTTCAAATAATTATCTCGGGCTGACAGCTCATCCGAAAGTAAAAGAGGCTGCACTAAAAGCAATTGAAGATTACGGGACAGGATGCTCAGGTTCAAGATATCTTACGGGCACACTTGATCTGCATATTAAAATGGAAGAAAAATTGGCAGACTTTCTTGGAAAAGAATCTGTCTTATTATTTTCAACAGGATATCAGACTGCACAGGGAATTATCCCGACACTCGTCACTAAAGGTGAATACACCATAGCAGATAAAGATAATCATGCATGTATAGTCGCAGCAAATATGATGGCAAAAGGTGCGTTTGCAGAATTCAAGAGATATAAGCACAATGACATGGAAGATCTTGAAAAAGTATTGAAACTGATTCCAGTAGAAACTCCAAAACTTGTTTCATCTGATGGTGTATTTTCTACTACAGGTGAAATTGTCAACTTACCTGAACTTGTAAGATTATGTAAACAATATAATGCGAGATTACTTATAGACGATGCACATTCAACTGGTGTGTTAGGAAAAGGCGGCAGAGGAACTGCTTCTGAATTTGGACTTGTCAATGAAGTCGATATGGTCATGGGTACATTTTCAAAAACATTCGCTTCTCTTGGCGGATTTGTAGGAGGAGACAAAGCTGTAATAAATTATCTTAAACATCATTCACCTGCACTAATTTTTTCAGCATCACCAACACCTGCTTCGGTAGCAGCAGCAGATGCAGCGCTTGATATATTAATTGCCGAGCCTGAAAGAATTATTAATCTCATTGCGAATGCAGATAAAATGAGAAAAGGATTTCATGAAATGGGATTCAATGTAATTGACAGCAGGACGGGTATAGTTCCAGTTGTATTAGGTGACGATATGCTTGTGTTCCAGTTTTGGAGAAAATTGTTTGATGCAGGAATTTTTGTGAATGCATTCATTTCTCCAGGAGTACCACCTAATATGGCAATGCTCAGGACGTCATATATGGCTACTCATAAAGATGAGCAACTGAATAAGATTTTAGAAGTATTCGGAGAGATTGGAAAAGAAATGGGTATAATAAACTGATGTGATGAAAATTATTTTATTTTTATTTGCAATAGCTTTGTATTCATGTGGTGATAAAACTGATAAACCAACATCAGATAATTCTATGAACCAAGTTGAAACTGCAGAAGATACAACTATGACACCGGATGAAATTTTCAGTACTTCATTGATTCAGGATATTATTGGTGTAGAAGAAGACATTGATCTGCAGGTATATTTAGAAGAGGAAATTTATCCGATGCTTTCTACAGCAGGGAAAGTTTCAATTGATAAAATTTCATCATCGTTGTATTTACTATCATATCAGGAAAGCGGAGCCGGTAAAAATTTTATATTGAAGAAGTATTTTGATCCGCAGAATAATGAAATTAAGTTTGAAAAAACTGAGACTCAGCTTACACCTGAGGATATGTTCTTAAAATAAATTGTTTCAGTAAATTTATTTGATTATTTTTGTATAGTTCTTATAAATAATTATTATGGTTTTTTCCCGTAAGGGAAGGAATAATAGGGAATACGGTGAAATTCCGTTACTGTCCCCGCAACTGTAATAAAGAAGACCTTATCAAGAATCCACTGCTCATAATTTGTGTGGGAAGGATATAAGGAAATTGCTTTTAAGTCAGGAGACCTGCCGTAATAATAATTTTCAATGATCTTCGTGGGAAAAGATTAATGAATATGCAAGAGACTCCTTTATTCTTTTGAGATTCATTTATTTAAATCCCCTTTAATTTAAATGGATATTAGAATTAAGGAGTTTTTTTTTGGTTAAAATTTTTGTTAATTTGGTGATCGTTTTAACGATCTTTTCTGCTGATGCTGAGCTGTTCGCTCAGAAGTCTTCGGATACAGCAGATTCATCTATATACAAAACCGAAGAGATAAAAGTAATAAGTAATAAACTTATCAGTAATGAACTTCATGCTTATTCTAAAATACAATTTATAAATGAAGCACAGATAAAGAATTCAAACGGGGACAGACTCTCTGATGTTCTTAGTTCTTCCAATGGCGTTTTCATAAAATCATACGGCGGTAATTCTTCTTTAAGTACAATTTCCATCAGCGGTTCCGGTTCTGAACATACTTTGATCCTGCTCAATGGAGTTAAATTAAATTCCTCTCAAAACAATCTGGTCGATCTGAGTACTATCACAAAAGATAATATAAAGAGCATTGAAGTTCTGAACTCAGGCTCAGGCACTGTTTACGGCTCGGAAGCTATGGCTGGTGTAGTAAATATAATTACCAAACAAAATTTCTCAGATAAGATCGGAATAACATTAAATGGTCAGTCGGGATCTTACGGACTTTTGAAATTTTTTGCTGGGGTTACAAAGAATTTCTCAGGGGTAGAGACAGGATTTAATTATTCAAATGAATCTTCTGAAAATGATTTTGACTATTTTTACTTTAACGGTGTAAATAATGAATTAAAGTTTAGACAACATTCTGCATATGAATTTTCTAATTATGATCTGAATCTTAATTTCATGAATATTGAAAATTCTGAATTAAGATTTTATTCAAATTATTCTAATAACAATAGAGACATTCCGGGAATTGAGACCGGCTCTGATCCGTCTGATGCTGAACAGTCCGATAAAAACTGGAACAGCATTTTTTCCTTTAATACTAAATTATCATCTGATCTCAATCTTAAAACTATTTTTAATTTTCAGAATAATCTTTCCAATTATAATGATAACATTTTAACAGACAGCTATTATAAAAATTTAGTTTACACAGGTTCAATACAGGCAGATCTTAAGAGGAAAAATTATAAACTTACCGGTGGATATGAATACAGTTATTATACTTTAATTAGTAATGAAGTAGATGCAGATGCAGACAGAGATATTAACAGTGTATATCTATTATCTGAGATTGAGGTGAATGAAATGTTTAGAATATATCCTTCTGTTAGAGCAGATAATTACTCAGATCCCGGGACTACAGTTTTTACAGGACAGTTTGGATTAAATGTAAAACCTTTTTTCGGAGAGGATTTATATTTTAAAGCAAATGCAGGAAATAATTATTCAGCACCGACATTCAACGAATTGTACTGGAAGGATCTTGGAAACAGAGATCTGAATCCTGAGCGGTCATTTAATGCAGGCGGGGGAGTTATATATAAATTCGATTTGTATTCTGAAAATAAAATTGAACTTACATATAACTACATTAATTTTAATGACAAAATTGTATGGACACCTCAATCAAATGGTAACTGGGTTCCTGAGAACAGGTCTGAATCTGTTTCAAATATTTTTTTAGCTGATATGAATTTACATAAGGATATTGGGAATTTTATTACAGCTGATATGAATTTGAATTATTCATTTACAAATGCAGAAAACATTAATACTATAAATCCTGACTTCAATAATAAACAGTTAATTTATGTACCTTTGAATCTTTTTAATGCAAGTATTACATTGAATTATAAAAATTCCGGTGTAAATGTCTTTTATAATTTTACTGATAAGAGATATACAGATCCTTATAATGATAAATATTTACCTGCATTTATTACTGTTGATGGCAACGTTTTTTATATACTTGATATATATGGAGTAAATTCTACCATTCGTATGGAAGTAAATAACATTTTTAATGAAAACTATCAGGTCGTTTCAGGTTATCCAATGCCGTTAAGGAATCTGAAATTTTCTGTTAACCTTGAATATTAATCTTAATAAAAAGTAATAATGAAAATTGATGAAGCAAAAAATGCCGGCGGTAAAAAGTATAAAGAGAAAATTCTTGAGACTATAGAAGGATATAAAAATCTTTCTGAAGAAGATAAAAAATGTTTTCATATTTATTACGGATATGGAAAAGGAAAGACGACGTGTGTGATGGGACTTATCATAAGAGCTCTTGGTGCAGGGCTGAAAGTCAGACTGGTTCAGTTTGACAAAGGATATGAAGGAATGAATGAACATTATTCCGAACTTAATACTCTAAGGAAATTAAAAGAGACAGGATACGATGTCGAATTTTTTTCTACAGGTTGTGAAAGGATGAATGATGACGGTACTTTCAGATTTAAAAATTCAGATAATGACTTTAAGGAAGCTCAGAGAGCACTGAAAATTTCAAGAGAATTAATTACAAAAGGGGATCAGGATCTGCTGATTCTGGACGAAGCAATAGCTGCTGTCGTTTATCATTTGATCGATAAAAATGAGATTGAAGAAATTATTAAGTTATGGAATGAGAATAAGAGATTTGAACTTGTCATGACCGGTCATAAGTTATGGGATGGACTTGAGGATAAAGCTGACCTAATTACTGAGATGAGAAAAGTAAAACATTATTTTGATAAAGGTATTCCAATCAGAAAAGGAATAGATTTTTAAGAAGTGAGTATTTTAAAAGATAAATATCCTGTTAAGAAATGTGTTTGTTTTGATGTTACTTTTCTTGAAATGAAAAATATCATGAAGGAAAATGGTATTAATACTATTGAAGAGTTGAAGGAAATTAAAGAGTTAGCCGGTAATTGTAAAATTTGTGTTCCATATATAAAGAAAATGATTCAGACAGGAAAAACAGAATTTGAAATTATTTTATAAATTAATTATCATCAACAGTTAATGAAAATGTTCAAAAGAATTTTATTCCTAATGCTTTTAGCAGTAACGATTAATTCCTGTTCAAGAGATGAGATCAATACACCGCCGACGGTGGTTGTGTTAAATTCAAAAGGCGCATATGTTATTTCTGAAGGAGGCTTCAATCCGGGCACAAGCAAGTTATCTTTTTATAATAAGACTTATTCAGATTTTAGTCCGAGTAATTTCAATCCGGGGAATTTAGGTCTTTTGCCGGATGGTATTTTATATGAAAACGGAAATCTATATATCAGTGAGCAGGGAAATTTTGGAGCTGCCGGAAAAGTTTACAAAACAGATACAAACGGTACAGTTCAAATGACAGGATCTGCAGGTATTAATCCTTATTCTCTGGCAATTGCAAATAACAAAATATATTTAACGAACGGACCTTCAAACAGTGTGACCGTACTTGATAAGAATACATTCAGCAATATTGCATCAATAGGTGTTGGTATATATCCACAGGAAATTCTTGCAATCGGTAACCGTGTCTTTGTTTGTAATACAAGTGTGTTTAATGGAAATACGGATTCGACCGTGTCTGTTATAGATGCACTTACAGATAATTTAATAGCGACTATACCTGTTTCGAAAACCCCGTCATCTCTAGCAGAAGCTCCGGACGGAAGTTTACTGGTTGGATGTCCTGGAAATTCTTCTGGGGCAGTTATTTATAAGATCGATCCAACAGCATTAATAATAGTAAATTCTTACAGTGACCATATTCATGGTCTGTCAAAAGAT
Organism: Ignavibacteria bacterium; assembly: GCA_049293015.1. Lineage (GTDB taxonomy): Bacteria > Bacteroidota > Ignavibacteria > Tepidaquicellales > Tepidaquicellaceae > UBA2330. The sequence continues at coordinate 5,967 of JBATSB010000001.1, read as the reverse complement.
ATTGTTAGTTCAGGATCGAATGAAATTTTATATATAGGAGGAGATATATATGCAGAAGAAAGCATAGTAAAATATAATCTTAGCACCAGAACTGCTGTATCCATTATCCCAAAACCTGTTTCCGGTTTGAATTACGGTCTGAATTATGATAGCGAAGAAAATCATATCTATGTTTGTGTTGCGGCATCTGATTTTACTTCCAACGGAAAATTCAGAGTCTATGGTTATAATGGCACACTTATCAGCGATTTTAACATATCTGGAGGCATAAGTCCAAGAAGAATTGCTCTAAAAAAATAATCTAAATTAATATTTAAAATACTTCATACATTACTTATATTGCACAATACCAAAAGTAATGTATGAATATTGATTTACAGGAATCTCCGGGTAATCATGTTTTTAAAAAACTTGAATTTCCTGATAACCATTATTTCCTTGGGAGTGGTGAACCTGATATTGAATACAGAATCTTTATTAAGCAGGAGACTCTTAAGAAGATTGAAGATCATTTATTAAGCGATGTAAATAATGAGCTTGGCGGCGTAATGGTCGGTGAGATTTGCATTAATGATAATGATAAGAAGTTTATTCTTATCAATGATTTAATAATAGCTATGCACAGCAGCTCTTCCCTGTCAAGACTTACTTTTACGCATGAGACCTGGGATTATATAAATGATATTATGGATAAGGATTTTCCGGGAAGGAAGATTCTCGGATGGTATCATTCACATCCGGGGCATACAGTATTTCTTTCGAATTATGATCTTTTCATTCATGAAAATTTCTTCAACCTTGAGTATATGGTTGCTTATGTCTTCGATCCTACTATTAAGGAAAGAGGATTTTTTGTTTGGGAAAATGGAAAAATTGAAAAATCTGAAGGTTTTTTTGTATATGATTATGATGAAGAAGAGTTTAATGAGCTTATAAAATTAAAACCATCCGATGACCTGTTTACAATTAAAGAAGATAAAGCTGAACAGGAAAAAAGAAAATATAAAATTGAATTGAATAATAAAGCACTGGTTGTATTAAATTTACTGATATTTATTATACTGCTTCTAATGATATATAATTTTTATGAAATAAATAAATTATCAGAATTAAGAGATGAACATTTGCAGGAACTGTCTTATATAAAAGAGGATACAAAAAATCTTAACGAAAGACTGAATAATTATATTTTAGAAACAGAATTAAGAACCAAAGGTACGATAAAAACGGAGAAACCAAAGACAGAACCTGTACAGGAAAAGATTTCTGCTGATACTTCAACAAAAAAATCAGTAACAGTTGAGAATACAGAAAATAAAGTGAAGGAAGAAAAAATTACTGAAACCCCGGAAAAGGTTAGTACTAAAAAATACACTGTGAAAAATGGTGATACTCTTGAGAAAATTGCTATGAATCAGTACAAAAGCCGGGCAGGGATTGAAGTGATAATGAAAGTTAACAATATAAAAAACAGAGCTGATATTAAGATCGGACAAGTACTTGAAATTCCTGAAAAACTAGAGTAAAATATATTTATTAAAAATTTATAAATGAGTCCCAGACAAAGAAGATTGATCTCAGATTTCAGAAAGATGAAAGAAGAATTCTCAAATCATCCTTACATTAGTTTTGAATATGATTCTGAAATGCTGCCTCCTGACAGATATGTTGTTACATTTAGAAATGTGAAGGGGTTAAAACTTGCTGAAGCATCTGCGGAGAGAAAAGAACTTGAAATTATTACTGAACATCAGATTGAAATATATTTACATATTGATTATCCAAGGTTAAAGCCGCAGAGTTATATTATGACAAAAATATTCCATCCCAATTTCAGGATGGCTTCTCCTAATGATATTTGTATCGGAGATTACTGGGCTTCTGGCGAAACGCTGGTTGACATAATTTATCAGGTAGGTGAGATGATCACATATAAGACATATAATGTAACAAGTCCTTTAAATGGAATTGCAGCTAAATGGGCAAAAGAGAATTCAGAAGTTTTCCCAATTGACAATGTAAACCTCAGACAAGGTGAGGTCGAGATACATTTTAATGAAGAGAAAGATCAGATTGATATAAATTAATAATTTTAAAGAAGAACAAAGTTTTTTATATTATCCTATTTCAAAAAATTGATCATACCATTCAATAATATATTACCTGATATTCATAACAGCGTTTTTATTGCAGATAATGCTACAGTAATTGGAGATGTTATTATTTGTAAAGATGTCAGTATCTGGTTCAATTGTGTTTTGAGAGGAGATGTGAAAAGGATCTTTATTGATGAGAGAACAAATATTCAGGATGGTTGTATTCTGCATACTTCAGGCGGCAGGTCAGAAGTTTATATAGGGAAAGATGTTACAGTTGGTCATAATGCAATTGTACATGGCTGTAAAATATCTGATAATGTATTGATTGGAATGGGGTCGATTATTTTTGTTGATGGTGTTGTAAATTCAAACTCTATTATTGCAGCCGGAGCTGTAGTTACTGAGAGAAGTGTTATCCCTGAAGGAGTAATGGTTGCTGGCGTTCCGGCAAAAATAATCAGGAAAGTAACAGAGTCAGAGATATATAACATAACTCAAAGCGCATTGCACTATACAGAAAATGCGCTAAAGTATATAAACTCTCGATAAATTTTTTAACAAAACTAAAATTTAATTGAATTTTTATATACAAAATAATAAAGAGATATTATCAATTGACAAAGTTATATTATATCTATATTTTTATAGGCTAATTTTTTAATGAGTATAAAAATAAAGAAAACCCTGATTATATATAAACAGGATTAAAATTCTTTAAATAAAAAAACGAATAATTTAAAATGCATCAACTGAAAGAAGAAAATATCGGTAAAATTGAAGGGTTATTTTCAGAGAAATTCATTAGATCAGAAAATTCTTATACAATAAACATTCCGCATAAAAACATAAATTCCAACATTTGTATTGATATATATCCTGAAGAGGATGACAAATCATTGATCTCGGTATATACAAACAATACTCATTTACAACTTCAGTCCTGTACAAATATGATCATAAGTGACATGCTTGAAGAGATAATATTTGTTTCAGAAACAGAGGAACATATCTCAGGGTTGATAGTTTCAAAATCCGGCGACTGTTCAATGTATTCAAATGTCAGCAAGAAAGTTTTGAAAACCGATTTTTCTGAGTTGAATTCTGAAAAGCTGCTGGCTGCCATAGCATTATCGGTTTCAGAAACAATGATCTGAATTTAAAATTTTTAAATAAGATTTGAAATTTGGAGATAAACATAATTTATTCTGAAGGTCTTGGAAAGAATTTAAAAAAGAAAGAAATTAAAAAATCAGTAAAAGAAATTTCATCATTAATAGTAAAGGAAGAAAATATAAATCCCGAAATTTTAAATTTTATTTTCTGTGATGACAAGATGATCAGAGAATACAACAGAAAATATCTCGGACATGACTACGAAACTGACATACTTACATTTTTTGATGAAGATGATAATGGAATTAAAGAGGGCGAGTTACTCATTTCTATTGATACAGTTAGAAGCAATTCAGAGTATTTTAAAACAGAATTTTCAATTGAGCTTCAAAGAGTTGTCATTCATGGAATGCTGCACTTAAGCGGTTATAAAGACAATAAACTATCAGAAAGAAAAGCAATCAGAAAAAAAGAAGATTATTATTTAAAAAATTTAAATAATTTGAATAATGCAGGAAAAAATATTTGAACTAATAGTAAATATTCTCAATGAAATGCAGGAGAAAAAAGAATTCAATGAGATCGATATAAATAAATACACAAGCGAAGGATACACTAAAGCAGAGATCAATACAGCGTTTGCCTGGATATTTTCAAAGATCGAAAGCAGTGAGTTGATCTTTAATGCTGACAGAAAACATTCAAGGTCTCACAGAGTTTATCATAAATTTGAAAAAAATTTATTTACAAAAGAAGCACTTGGATATATGATACAACTTAAAGAACTTGGGATAATAACTGAAACAGATGAAGAGTCTATTATAGATAAACTTATTTCTGCGGGGTATAAGGATATTGGAATTGATGAAATAAAGATGATAGCATCAACTATGATCTTTCTTTCGACCGATCCTGACAACAGGCTGAACAGATTAATTCTTCAAAACAATGATACAATCAACTGATATTATAAACACATTAATTTTAACGATTAAAAATATTTAATGAAAAAATCTTTAGTAATAGTAGAGTCACCTTCCAAAGCAAAGACAATCAATAAATACCTTGGTAAAGACTTCATAGTTGAAGCAACAGTCGGACATATAAAAGATCTTCCAAAAAGTAAGATGAATGTGAATCTTGAGAATGATGATTTTACTGCAACCTTCGGTGTGATCCCAGGTAAAGAAAATATTATAAATAATTTAAAAAGAATTGCATCATCTTCTGATAAAGTATATATAGCGACTGACCCTGACCGTGAAGGTGAAGCTATTGCGTCGGATATTGCAGATGAAATTGTAAATAAGAAGGATAAAATTCAGAGAGTTCTGTTTAATGAAATTACAAAATCCGGAATTGAAAAAGCGATGTCCAGCGGCAGAAAGATTGATGAAAATCTGGTTTCAGCTCAGGTTGCAAGAAGAGTGATGGACAGGATACTTGGATATAAAGTAAGTCCTTTTTTATGGAAAACTTTTTACTTTGGATTATCAGCTGGAAGAGTTCAGTCTGTAGCTTTAAGGGTGATATGTGAGAGAGAGGAAGAGATTGAAAAATTTAAGCCAAAGGAATACTGGTCTATAGAAGGACTTTTCTCAAAGCCATCCGGAAATTCAAAATCATTCAGAGCAAAATTATTTAAGATCAATGAAGACACTCTGAAATTTGACGGTGAGAAACCTTGTATTAAAGACATCGATCATGCATATATAATAATGCAGGAGCTTCGTGATAATAAATATAAGATCACTGACATTCAGGTAAAAGAGGTAAAAAGAAATGCACCTGCACCATTTACTACTTCGGTCCTTCAGCAGACTGCATCTTCCAGACTTGGATTCTCACCAAAGAAAACCATGATGCTTGCGCAGAAATTATATGAAGGCATAGAGGGAAATAAAGAAGACGGGCTTGTGGGACTTATTACTTACATGAGGACAGATTCAACAAGGGTAAGCGGTGAAGCTGTAGACTCAGCAAGAGGATTCATTGACGAAAATTATGGTAAAGATTACTTACCTGAAAAGCCAAAAGAATTTAAAACAAAAAAGAAGAATACTCAAGATGCACACGAAGCGATAAGACCTACTGATGTAAACAGAAAACCTGAAGATATGAAAAAGCTCGGCAAAGATCTGTTTGCATTATATGATCTTATCTGGAAAAGATTTGTAGCATCTCAAATGTCTCAGGCAGTACTTGATCAGAAAACGGTAATTATTACAGCGCTCTCACCAAGAGGCTGCAAAAATAAATATTGTTTTAAAGCTACCGGCAGTGTCATGAAATTCAGCGGGTTCCTAAAAGTATATGAGGATAATTCTGAAGACCTAAATGATAAACCTGATAATGCCATAGCTGAAGATGATATAACTTTGATCCCATCTGATCTTACTATAGATGATTTCCTAAAAGTAATTAATCTTAATCAGGAACAGCATTTTACAAATCCACCTCCTAGATATACTGAAAGTAGTCTTATAAAACAGTTAGATAAATTAGGTATCGGCAGACCAAGTACATTTGCTGCTATTGTGTCTACTGTTATAAACAGAATGTATGTGGAGCTGAAAGAGAAAAAATTATTTGCAACAAATCTCGGTAAGGCAGTTAACAAAATTTTGTCAGAGCATTTTAAAGATGTAATAAATGCAAACTTTACTGCTAAGATGGAAACAGAGCTTGATACAATAGCCAGCGGGGAGAGTTCTTATAAAAAAGTGATGAACGATTTTTACGATCCATTTAATAC